>CBDFMP010000033.1:10000-47062 GCA_965249715.1 Spirochaetota bacterium
AAAACGGCTTACCGGCAAATACCCAGCTGATAGCGGTGTTATAACGAATGGACTGAGTGTGGTTATTGCCGATTGCGGCAGCAGCCTCAGGCAGCAGCAGCAATGCCATGCTGCTAAGCTGCAAGTACAGCTGTCGCCGCCCATACTGAAGCATGGGCAAGCTTGCCAATAACAACACAGGAAACCGTGCCTCAGCAGGCGGAAGCTCACTCAATGCTGTTAAATGTGCGCTGAGCAGGTCTCGGGTGAAGTGCTGCAGCTGGCGGTCTAAGCGCTGCAATGATGTTGGCGGAAGCAGTGCAGGCAAGCCCAGACAACTTATGGGCACTGCGCATGAAAAATTTTGTTTGTAAGTTTTAAGCGCAAAACGGCTCAGCTTGCCGCTGAGCTGACTTTGAAGCTGCTGTTCTAAGTCCCGCAGGGCAACAGCGTGCCCGCCTGCTGTTTTAAAACAACGCGCTAAGGCTGGCAGATGAACGGCTGCCAGCCCGTCTAGCCAACGAAGATGACCAAATGACGCTTCCATTTCAAGCGTCGTTTGTGCTAAAAATCGATGACTTCCAATGTGAAGACAAGCGTAGTATTAGGCGGGATAGGCCCCGCACCGCCCACGCCATAAGCAAGCTCCGGCGGGATCACCACAATGCGTTTTTCACCCTTTTTCATCATGAGAATTGTATTTTCAAAGCCGCGAACCAGTTGTCCATTAAGCGCAAATTTGACAGGTTCCTTGCGCTGATAGGAACTATCAAAAACCTTGCCATCTAAAAAAGCACCCTCATAATGCAATGTGACCTCAACGCCGCGTTTAGGAACAGCAATGCCCTTGCCGCGTTTTAAGACCGTGTGGTACATTTTATCAGCAAATTTAAATTTAACACCTGCTGCTTGCTGGCGTTTAAAAAAATCTGCCAGCTCAGTTTTTTTGGCTGTCTGATTTTTTTTCACACGGGTACTGCGCAATTCCTCAAAAAAAGCATCTGTTGCGGCATAAGCTTTAACCGCACTGCCTTTCCTGATGATCGTTGCTGCTTCAATGACATCTCCCTGACGGATGGCAGTGACCACTTTCATGCCAGCAACCACGTGCCCGAAGATAGAATGTTTGCGATCCAACCATGGTGTGGCTTTATGGGTAATAAAAAATTGACTGCCATTGGAATTGGGGCCTGAATTGGCCATTGACAGGATGCCTGGGCCATCATGTTTAAGCTCGTCATGAAATTCATCTTCAAAAGCATAACCTGGCCCACCTGTACCGTTGCCTTGGGGATCCCCGCCTTGGACCATAAAATCTGTTATGACACGATGAAATTTAAGTCCATTGTAAAATGGCTTTCCGCGCGGACGATTGGAGCTCTTTGTGCCCTCAATGAGACCAACAAAATTAGCCACAGTAAGCGGCGTACGTTTGTCTTCCAACTGCAAAAGGATCTCCCCGCGCGTTGTTTTAAGCAGAGCATACAAACCAGGGGCTAACTGATTGGTTTCAACTGCATGCAAATTATGACTCTCTCCCATTATGACCATCCATCCATAACAGAACGCTACCGTCCCGCTTAACAACCGTTTACACAACAACTTGATACTTTTTTTCATTATTAGATTATTTGACTATTTATTAGAGACTATTTGTTAGCTTACTAACGCTGCTCACAACACACCACCATCCTATCAGCAAGTTTGTACAAACAGCTTGATAACATACTAAATAAAGCGCCTAGTGAGCACTTAGCAAAAAACAAACCTCCGCCAAACAAGCTACGTCCCTATTCTTATTAACTACTATTGTATCATCACTATTAAAAACCGAGGCACAAGTTTAATCATTATGCAAGCTCTCCTACCAGACCTTGCATGAATAATACTAAATGTTTGGAATAAAAAACCTTTATTCGTGACGTAAAAACTCAGAAAATACCTAAGCTAATATTGCAAGAAAGCTATTTCTATGCTATATTAACTATTGCGGGTTAATCAATCCGTTTGATTATTTGTTTACGCTTAATACGCCAGCTCCAATGATGTCTTCTTTTTCCCTTACCCCCCCTCATTCATTGTCCCCCGCGCCAGTTCCAGCGGGAATGTACCTACCGCAGTTTGAACATGATGCCTGCGGCGTGGGATTACTTTGCCATGTTGGCAATGTCAGTTCACATACATTGATTCAGGAGGGAATAAGATGTCTGAACAACTTGAACCATCGCGGCGCTGTGGGGGCAGAAAAAAACTCCGGTGACGGTGCCGGCATCCTCTTTAAAGTCCCCCATACATTCTTGCAAAGCGTCATGGACCAACAAGGTGTATCATTGCCTGAGGCGGGCACTTATGGTGTGGCACAGCTATTCTTACCGCGCCGGCCTGCTGCACGCGCCGCACTTAAAGCTTTTATTGCCCATACAGCCAAAGAGCTCAAGCTGCCGCTGCTGGGCTGGCGCAGCGTTCCCACAGACAATACGTCATTGGGCGCGGCAGCAAGGTTTAGCGAGCCTGTTATTGAACAGCTTTTCATCGGACGACCGCAGGCGCTTGCCTCAGCGCCGCCTGCAGCACTGGTGTTTGAACGCAAACTTTTCAGCTTCCGCCGTTATTTGAAACTGGGTGCAGCAAAGCTGAAAAACCTGGACATGGCAGAAAAAGGTTTGTTCATAGTTATTTCCTGCTCCGCGCGCACCATTGTTTACAAAGGGCAGCTCATCCCCTATCAGTTAAAAGCATATTTCAAAGATTTAAACGATTCACGCATTGCCTCGCCTTACATCATCTTCCATAGCCGTTTTTCCACAAACACCTTCCCCAGCTGGCCGCTTGCACACCCTTATCGTTACTTGGCGCACAATGGCGAAATTAATACACTACGCGGCAATATCAACTGGATGCGCTCACGCGAAGCTGATTTTGCCAGCAAGTACTTCACGCGCAAAGAACTCAAAGCCATCCTTCCCCTTATCGATCATACAGCATCCGATACCGCCTGCCTGGACAATGCCTTAGAGTTATTGCTGCTCAACGGGTACAGTCTCCCTCATGCATTGATGGTGCTGATCCCCGAGGCCTGGGAAAACGATGTTAACAGTTCCCCGGCCCACCGCGCCTGTTTTGAGTATCATGCCGCCTTCTGTGAACCTTGGGACGGTCCTGCTGCCCTTTGTGTGACCGATGGTCTGCGTTATGTTGGCGGGATGTTAGATCGCAACGGGCTGCGTCCTGCACGTTATACGCTTTACCACGATGAGCTCCTGGTGATTGGTTCAGAAACGGGGTTATTGCAACGCCCGCCGGACACTGTGCGGGAAAATGGCCGCATTGAGCCAGGCAAGCTATTGATGGTGGACTTGGAAGCCAAACGTGTGCTTGGCGACGCTGAACTGAAAACAACGGTGTCCGCTTCCGCGCCTTACCAAACTTGGATCAAAAAGAAAATTTCACTCAGCAAGCTGAGTCCGCCGCCGCTGCGCCGCCGCCTCAGCGAGGAACGCATGCTTAAACAACAGCGGGCATTTGGTTACACAGAAGAAGAGCTGCGTGTCCTGCTGGTGCCCATGTTTATCCGCGGCGAAGAGGCTACCGGCTCCATGGGCACCGATACGCCGCTTGCTGTGCTCTCGCATCAGTCGCATAATCTCTTCAATTATTTTTACCAGCTGTTTGCACAGGTCACCAATCCACCCATTGATCCCATCAGGGAAAACTCATTTATGTCGCTGCTGACATTTTTGGGACCGCAGCGCAATCTCCTCCGTCCCGGACCAGACCACGCGTGCGTGATTGAATTGCAGCATCCTATTCTCAATGAGCGGCAGCTGGAAAAACTGCGCGGGATGGACAAGGCGGACTTTCAGGCAACTACCCTGCCAATGCTCTTTACTTGCCCTGCGGCAAATCCTAACAATATTAATAATGCTAACAACGGCAACAACGACAACAATAGCAGACACGGAAAAGCGCTCAGTCAAGCACTGCTGCGGCTCTGTCGCAATGCAGAAGAAGCCATTGACAATGATTATAAGATAATTATTCTAAGCGATCGCAATATGGATTCAGCGCATGCCGCCATCCCTTCGCTTTTAGCGGTCAGTGCTGTCCATCAGCATTTAGTGCGTTGCGGCAAACGCACACAGGCATCCCTGGTGGTTGAAAGCGGTGAAGTGCGTGAGGTTCATCATTTTGCAATGCTTTTAGGATATGGCGCTAACGCCATCTGTCCGTATTTGGCATTTGCCTCATTAGGAATTATCCGCAAGCAAAACATCACTTCCAGCGAATTTTCGCAATCACCCGCTTCCATTCCCCCGCAAACGGCAGAAAATAATTATATTCGTGCTGTTTGTAAAGGGCTGCTTAAAATTATTTCCAAGATGGGCATTTCCACTATCCGTTCCTACATAGGTTCGCAATTGTTTGAAGCGGTGGGACTTGCAAATGAGCTGGTGGACACGCATTTTTGTGGAACTGTTTCACGCATGGGCGGCATCAGTTTTGCAGAATTGGAACAGGAAACACTGAACCGCCATCGCCAAGCTTACGCTCAGCCGCCCACGGAAGGCAAACCCAAAAAAGAATTTACCTTGGAACTAGGCGGACAGTACGGCTGGCGGCAGCGCGGCGAGGGGCATTTATTTGCGCCAATGGTCATTCACAAACTGCAGCAAGCTGTCCGCAATGCTTCTTATAAAGACTATCAAGTGTATGCCGAGTTGATCAACAACCAACAGCAACAACATTTCACTCTACGCGGGCTCTTAGACTTTAACACCAAGGGGCGTAAAGCCATTCCGTTGCATGAAGTGGAAGCGGAAGCTTCCATTTTAAAACGGTTTGTTACGGGGGCCATGTCTTACGGCTCCATTTCCTGGGAAGCCCATACCACATTGGCGCTGGCAATGAACAAAATTGGCGGCAAAAGCAATACAGGTGAAGGCGGTGAAGACCCCATTCGCTATCAGCCATTGCCAACAGGTGATTCCATGCGCTCTGCCATCAAACAAGTAGCCTCTGGACGTTTTGGTGTAACCTCGCATTACCTTACAAACGCCGATGAATTGCAGATTAAGATAGCACAAGGCGCTAAACCGGGTGAAGGCGGGCAATTGCCAGGACATAAGGTTGACGCCATTATCGCACGTGTGCGGCACTCCACAGCGGGCGTGGGGCTTATCTCGCCGCCGCCACATCATGATATTTACTCCATTGAGGACCTTGCTCAACTCATTTACGACTTAAAATGCGCCAATCAACGCGCACGCATCAGTGTCAAACTGGTCTCCGCTACAGGCGTAGGCACTATTGCCGCTGGCGTGGTCAAAGGTTATGCCGATCACGTTGTGATCGCAGGATTTGACGGCGGAACAGGAGCCTCACCGCTTACCTCCATTAAACACGCTGGGCTTCCCTGGGAGCTGGGATTAACCGAAACACATCATACATTGGTACAAAACCGCTTGCGCAGCCGCATGACCTTGCAGGTCGATGGACAGCTGCGAACTGGACGCGACATTGCCATTGCCACACTTTTAGGTGCCGAAGAATGGGGCATTGCCACAGCGGCACTGGTGGCAATGGGCTGCATACTGATGCGCAAATGTCACTTGAATACCTGCCCGGTGGGCATTGCCACACAACGTTCCGAGCTGCGAAAATTGTTTAACGGTGAAGCGGAACACGTCGTCATGTTTTTTAAATTCCTCACACAAGAATTGCGCGGCATTATGGCAAGTTTAGGACTGCGCACCATTAATGAAATGGTCGGTCATGCTGAGCTGCTCAAACAGCGTCCCTCACTGCATTGGAAAGCGCACAGCTTAGACTGGTCAAAACTTCTACATGTTCCCAAAGCTGCCATCGCAGCAAGCGCTGTTCCTGCCACAAGCTACTGTTCCACCACTCAGGCCAACATCGTCAAACACTCCAGCGATTGGACCTTCATAGAACAGCTCAAACCAATGTTAACCAAACCGCCCCGCGCATTGTTAACGGGTCAAAAAGTATTTCATTTCACAAAAATAATAAAAAACACTGAGCGCAGTTTCGGCACACTGCTTTCACATCATTTAACCGCCGTCCTTGACGGACAAACACTTCCACCGCGAAGCATACAATTTTCATTGACAGGCAGTGCTGGGCAGAGTTTTGCTGCGTTCTCCATCTGCGGCATTGAATACACGCTCACAGGCGAGGCAAACGACTATTTTTGCAAGGGGCTCTCCGGCTCCACGGTCATCATGAAACATCCCAAAAATGTGTCTTTTAATGCTGCCGATAACATGATCATCGGCAATGTTGCCTTTTATGGCGCTACCAGTGGTACAGCCTATATTAACGGTCGTGCGGGCGAGCGCTTTTGCGTCCGCAACTCAGGCGCCCATGTGGTGGTGGAAGGCATTGGCGCACACGGCTGTGAATATATGACCGGCGGCAGTGTAGTGATCCTCGGCAGCATTGGCAAGAATTTTGCTGCCGGCATGAGTGGCGGCATTGCTTACATTTACGCAGCAGCCAAAGCTGCTGCGCGTGCAAACACCGTTCAGCTCATCAATCGCGCACTGGTGAATATTGAAACGCCAACTCCAGCAGAGCTGCGCCAGCTGCGGCAGACCATCGTTCACCATCAAACGTTAACAGGCAGTACACGCGCACATGAAATTCTTGCTGGCGGAATACAAACACTCAAGCAGTTCATGAAGATCATGCCCATTGATTACAAACGTGCGCTGCAACAAGCAGCTGCCGTCAAACAACGCAACTCCAAACAAGCAGGAAAGCTTAAGTTGCCAACTTCCGATGCGCCGCGCAGGAGCGTAGCCATCCCATCTTAATCAGTGCCATCACAATTAGCTTATTGACGAGTCAACCATAATGGGAAAAGTTACAGGATTTTTAGAGTACCCACGCGCAGAACATACGCATAAGCTGCCCAAGCTGCGCACACGCAACTTCAATGAGTTCATCAAACCGCTCAGCGTTAAAGCCACCTCTGAACAAGCGGCGCGCTGCATGGATTGCGGGACGCCGTTTTGCCATATTGGCTGTCCCTTAGGCAATATCATTCCCGATTTCAACCATCAGCTTTACAGCGGCAATACATTGCGTGCTTATGAGCTGCTGCGTGCCACCAATAACTTTCCCGCCATCACCGGGCGCGTCTGCCCGGCGCCCTGTGAGTCCGCTTGCGTGCTGAATATCAATAAACCTGCGGTTGCCATTAAAGGCATTGAATATGCACTGAGCGAAGCGGCGCGCAAACATAAATGGGACAGTCCTGTACCGCCTGCACGGTCATTGCGAAGCGGCAAACGCGTCGCCATTGTTGGCGCTGGTCCCGCAGGGCTAGCTGCCGCCGATCAACTTAATCAGGCTGGGCATCACGTGACGGTTTTTGAACGCGATGATCGCATTGGCGGACTGCTGGTTTATGGCATCCCTAATTTTAAGCTGGACAAAAAGTTGGTGGCACATGAAGGCACACGATTGCAGCAGGAAGGTGTGCACTTTGTCATGAATTGCACCATTGGCAAGCAGGTGACTCTGGAAAACTTGTGCCAAAATCACGATGCCGTTGTGCTGACCATTGGCGCCACCGTCCCGCGCGATCTGCCCATCCCCAATAGAAAGGCAAGTGGCATCCTTTTGGCAATGGACTTCCTGCGCGACGCTACAAAGGCGCTTTTGGATAAAACTTATTCAAAGCAGTACAGCGTGCGCAATAAAAACGTCATTGTCATTGGCGGCGGCGATACGGGGTCAGATTGCATCGGCACATCCATACGCCAAAAAGCCAAACGTGTGACGCAGCTGGAACTTTTGCCTGCACCGCCGCACAAACGCGACGTTAGCATGCCCTGGCCGCACTATGAGCGTATTTTCCGTATTTCATCCTCACAAGCAGAAGGTGCTAAACGCATATTCTCACTGCTGACAAAAGCATTCCTCACAACAGCCGCTAATGAAGTCAGCGGTCTTCAGTACAAACTCATTAGCTGGACAGCCGATAAAAAACAATTTAGCGAAGCTGCAGGCAAAACACAAACACTTAAAGCCGATTTAATCCTCTTAGCCATGGGGTTTACCGCAGCAGACACGGATACAGTCACTGCCAATAGTCAATTGCCCCACCTGCCAATAACCGCGCGCGGCACCATCGCCACCACAAAAGCTGAGCACTATCAGACGGCATTGCCAAAAGTTTTTGTTGCCGGTGATGCGCGCCGCGGACAATCCTTAGTGGTCCATGCCATCTCCGAAGGTCGTGAATGCGCGCGTGCTGTGGACAGCTATTTACGGCAGCGCCCGTCGCAGCTGTCCGCAAAAAACATGGCAGCCAGCAGCAATTACGCTACGCAGCTGCACTCAGCAGCGCCCATTCATGAAATTTTTTAACAGCCATTGAGCTTGCCTAACAATGAACAGTGAGCAGTGAGCAGCACAAAATTGACCACCCGCAATATAATCCATTCAGTCCCCAAGGAGTAATAGTCGCTTGCGTAACTGGTTTGCATTAACCATTATTGTTTTACTTGTCCTCTTGGGTGGATTGGGCTATCTGCTTTTTTACAGCCTGAGGATCCAAGCAACAGAAGAACGGCTTTATACGTTTTTAATTGACACCAGCGACGCTGAGAACAAGCGCAGTTCAGTCCACGTTTTATTCTATCATTATCCTGAAAATTTTTTTCTGGCTTACCAGCTCAGTCACAAGTTAGCCATCCCGCTCACCGCCTTGCAAAACACCCCCGCCCAGCAAGCAACTCCAGCATCCCATTACCTGGGAGCTTATACCTTAAGCAGCCGCGCATTGATAAAAGCTCTGCGCGTGCTTTATAATATTTCAATTGATTTCAATATTAAAGTTTCGCAGTCAGAAACCATCCAACTCCTGAAAAACCTTGGCGGAGTGAGTTTTTTCAACCTTCATAGTGACGGCTTGCCTAAAGGCGTGGTCTTCATTGATCACCATAACTACATAATGTTCTTAGCCAACATTGCAGATCCAGAACGTGTCCAGGAAACGGCACTCAGCATTTGGTACAGTCTCTTTTGCAAACAATTGGCTTTCAGCAGCACACATCCGCGTTTTGAACGCATCTTCAGCAAACACCTCGCTGCATTGAATAGTACCCTAAACCGCCGCACCATCAGCAAACTATTGCAGCCGCTCTTAGCAGCAGAAGGCGCTAATTATTTTTATCTGCTGCGCAATAACCTGGTGCCCCAGCAAGTGGGGACAACAGAGCTGCGCGCGCCGCTGGAGCATGGGCGTTACGATCGCCAAAAATTGGCGGCACGCCTGCTTAGTTTTAAGGAACGCCAACTGCTTTACGAACAATTTCCCATCACTTTGCAAATAAAAAATACAACTTCGCATAAACGTTTTGCCGCGCGGACAGCCGGTGTCCTGCGCGTGAAGAAAATTGACGTCAAAGAATACCTGAACAGCTCCATCCCGCTTAAACATTCCGTCATTCTTGAATTTGCCCACTCCCCGTTAAAAGTTGAATACCTGCAAAAACAAACACAGGTTGACGAGGTTTACAAACTTTTTGACTACCGTGAAAATTTTGACTTCTCACTGTACATTGCCAATGATTATTACGGCATCCAGTACCTTAACAATCCGTGAACAGCTGACTAAGCTATTCACGCACACTTATTAAAAGCATAAAAACTAAACAAAACCCATGACTCCACTTAGCACCAGCCAATCATCACTTACTGTCAACAGTCCTTTACAAACAGCCGCAGCCCGCCGCACAGCTGAGCTTGCTGCTACACGCAAGTTAAGCGACCAGCTTAAAACTCTACTCTTAGCCGCTAAGGGCGAACAAGTGCTCAGCTATGATATCGCCTCCGTAGAACCCCATCACTATACGGATCTGGTCATCATTGCCACCGCCGCCTCCACACTGCACCTCAGAGCGCTTGGAGCAAAGGTGCAAGCAGCACTCAAAGCGGCTGCCGTCAAACCTTTTAGCGGGTGGAGACGTTCCACACAAGAAGAACGCTGGTTAATCATGGACTGCGGGAACATCGTGATTCACATCTTTATGAAAGAGGATCGCAGCTACTACGATTTAGATGAAAAATTTAAAGCAGAAATAACAAAGCTGAGCACTGAGCCGTCTCAGCAGCAACCCTAAACAAAACAAAAGTTTATTTTCCCAAATATCAACAGTTTAGTCTGGCAATAACTGAGTTCGCCGCCTAAACATGGCTGAACGCAGCTGTGAACCTTGCTGTGCGCTCAAAGGTGCAAGCGCACTCAAAACAAGCTGCCGTCAAACCTTTTAGCGGGTGGAATGTTCCTCACAAGAAGAACGCTGGTTAGTCATCGACTGCGGGAACATCGTGATTCACCTCTTTATGAGCACTGAACAAGCTCAGCAGCAACCCTAAACAAAACAAAAGTTTATTTTCCCAAATATCAACAATTTAGTCTGGCAATAACTGAGCTCGCCGCCTAAGGTTGTTAATGTTTTGTCCAGCCCTCCCTACACGGCTGAACGCAGCTGTGAACCTTGCTGTGCGCTTAAAAATGCAAGCGCACTCAAAACAGCTGCCGTCAAACCTTTTAGCGTGTAGAAAAACGTTCCTCACAAGAAGAACGCTGGTTAGTCATCGACTGCGGGAACGTTGTGATTCACCTCTTTATGAGCACTGAACAAGCTCAGCAGCAACCCTAAACAAAAAACAAAAGTTTATTTTCCCAAATAAACTTCCAAAACTTCCGGGTTCGCTAAAATCTCCTCAGGCGTCCCCGTTGCAATCACCTCCCCCAAATTTAGCACCACCACATAATCTGCCAAAGACAGAACAAAATTCATATCGTGTTCAATTAACAGAATGGTCTCACCAGCCGCACGCAATGAACGCAGCAGCTTGCCAAGCTGCACACGCAGTTTGGGATTAACGCCCGCCACAGGTTCATCTAAGAGCAGGAGCTGATGCGGTTTACTGAGTGCTACTGCCAACATCAACAATTTAGTCTGACCATAACTAAGTTCGCCGCCTAAGGCTGTTAATGTTTTGTCTAGCCCTACATGGCTGAGCGCAGCTGTGAACTTTGCTGTGCGCTCAGTCTCAGTACCGCGCCAAAAGTTGCGCCAAAGCTGCTCGTCGTCTTCATGGAATGCCAATGCCAAATGCTCACGTAATGTCAGATACGTGAACGCACGCGTCACTTGAAATGTGCGTGAAATAAGCTGTTTAGCCAAAGCCGCATCGCTCTCAGTGCTGAGCGTCTTCCCGGCAATGTTAATGCTGCCGCTGTCACGCGGCAAGGTGTGTGTCAATAAATTAAAAAGCGTTGATTTGCCGGAGCCGTTAGGACCGATGATCGCTGTGATCTTCGACTGCGGCACCGCTAAATCCACGCCCGCCACAGCAAGATTGCCGCCGAAGCTCTTGCGTAAGTTTTGTGCGGTTAATGCAAATGTATCCGCAGCGGCTGAAATATTGTTCATGGGAGCAGAAGCTAAGCGCGTTCAGTGTTTGTTGGCGGGCTATTGCAAATCCACTTTACCAAAGAGCCCGCGAGCATTGATCAACAGGATAGCCAATAAAATAACGCTGTATAACAGCTGCCGCGCAGGCCCCACCACCACGCTGGGAAGCGCAACAAAACGCAGGAGTTCCGGCAGCAGCAACACTATGAACGTAGCCACCACCGTACCGCGCAATGATGCCAACCCGCCCATGATGACAATTGTCAAAACCGTGACCAGTTCATAAAGAAAAAAGAAATCGGGATGAACATACCTGAGGAAAGTGGCAATTAACCCGCCACTCACACCGGCGACAAATGCCGACAGCGTCAATGCTTTCAATTTCACCAGTTGTGAATTTTTACCTAAGGAACGTGCCAGTTCCTCATCGTCGCGCACAGCGCCTAAGAGCGTGCCAAATGGCGAGCGCACCAGACGGCGAAACGTTAGTATAGCAATTATGACTAACAGACCCACAAAAAGCATAAAACTCATATTTGTCTCAATGAACGCAGGACGTTTGAATGTTAAGCCGCGCGTCCCGCCCGTAAGCCCATCCAAATTCAGCAATAAACTATAAATGACAAAATGAAAACTAAGCGTGCCCAATGCTAAATAATCGCCTTTCAATTTCCTGCAGGCAGCCATGAGAAAAAGCGCAGCCAGGCAGCTAATAAACCCGCCTGAGAGGATGGCTAAAAGGTATGGAAGTCCCAGCTTCATATAAAGAAGCGTGGAGCCATAAGCCCCCAAGGCAAAAAATGCAATATGTCCCAGATTAATGATGCCGGTAAACCCTAAGGCTAAATTAAAGCTCAGTGCAAGAATAGTATAAATACCGAGCTGTATAAGCAGGGAAATAAAGTATTGAATCATTATCGTTTGTATGCCGTAGGCTCAGTGCGTCCGCTCAATGCGTACTGCGCTCTTTGAAAACCAGTGCGTACAACCCCCCAGGTGAAAAGCTCAGAAATAAAAACAATAACAAAAATGAAATGGTCAGTTTGTACTCCGACGGTAAAAAGACAATGGAACCATTCTCAATGAGTCCCAATAAATACGAGCCGATGATACTTGCCGGTACTGACTCCATGCCGCCAATAACCGCACCGGTAAAACCTTTGATGATCAAATGAGTACCGCGTGAGGGCACCAGCGCATCCTGCAATGAGATCAGCACCCCGCCAAATCCGCCTATGCAAGAGCCCAGAAAAAAGGCAAGTCGTTTAATGCGCTCACAGGGAATGCCCACCACAAGCGCCAACTCGCTGTTATCGGCAACGGCGCGCATCATTCTACCAAAATAGGTGCGCGCCATGATCAGGTAAAGCAGGACAAATAGAAAACCTGAAAATAGGATAACGCCTATCTGCACATGCGTGATAATCGCACCGAATACAGTTACCGTCTTAGTCGTTGTAAAAACATGAACCAGCTTGGCTTGTGCGCCATAAAATAATTGCAATGTATTCTGCAAAAATAATAAAAGCGCAATCCCTGCTAATAAAAAAATAACATTGCTCGCAGCTTTTTTATAAAGCACCGCATAAACCGCTTCATATAAACCGCTGGCAATGAAACCCGACAACAGTGTTGCCAGCAAAGCTGCCACCACCACAGGCATTCCCGTTTGCAGCAATGTATAAAACAAATACCCGCCCACCATGACAATGCCGCCATGCGCGAAATGTACAAATTTGTGGGTATTGTAAATCAATGAAAACCCTGCGGCAATCACTGCATAAATAGACCCTGTGATCAAGCCATTGACAAAGAATTGAACATAAAATTCCATGTCGTCTCCCTTCCCACACAACGTTTGTTAAACCGACGCGCAGCGGCTGGTATGTAAAAAAAACGCAGTCCAGTAAGCGGGAAGCTTGCGGCTCCCCGCTTACTCAGACTGCGGTCAAACTAAAATGCTGCCGTCAAGCAACACGCGTCAAATACTCAAAATTGTTTAAGGCTGGTATGGAACAAACTCACCATTTTTAACAATAAACAGCTCGTACCCGCCTGAAACATCGCCATTCTCATCGTAATCAATGTAGCCGCTGACACCAGTAAATGCAAGCGTATAAAGCTCATTTTTAATGCCGGCAGCATCTTTAGCACCCGCCTCAATAGCCTTAAGAATAGAAGCATAAGCATCGTAACCTTGCGCAGAAAAAGGGCCTGGCGCCTCATCAAATTTAGCTTCATGGCTAGTGACAAAAGCTGCTGTGCCGCTGCTGACAGAAGAAATAATAAGCCCTTCTGCGCCCGGTGTTTCTGCTATAGCAGCGGCTTTGAGACCTTCTGAGCCGTATAATTTAGCAGTGACGCTTAATTCCTGTGCTTGACGAATAGCGGCGCTTGCTGCATCGGGAGAATTGGAGACTAAGAATAATACATCTGGATTAGCGCGTTTAATCTTTGTCAATTGCGTACGCACATCGGTTTCACCGCGGTTAAAGGTCTCAGAGGCAAGAACTTTTCCCCCCAGCTCCACAAAGGCTTTTTTCATAACATCAGAAAACCCCTTGCCATAATCTTCATTTGGAAAAAGAATAGCGATAGAACGATAGCCGGCATTGTAAACAAGTTCAGCAGCAAAAACGCCTTGACTGGCATCGCTGGGAACATCGCGAAAAATATAATCGCCTGCAGTTGTAATATCCGGGCTGGTAGAAGCAGGTGAAAGCAGTACCACGCCGTTTGCTTCGGCAATAGGAGCGGCAGCAAGCGTCGCACTTGAGCAGAGCTCGCCAATGATAGCCACCACGCCATCTACGGTGATGAGTTTAGTGGCAGCATTATTTGCAGTTTTGGCATCGCAAACTGAATCCTCAAAGACCACTTCAAGATTATCACTGCCAAGTTCTTCCATAGCCAATTCCACACCACGTTTCACACTATTCCCATAAGCACCGGCATCACCTGAAAGTGGAACCATTACGCCAATTCTCAGCTTAGTAGCCGCACAAGAAATTAAAAGCGCCCCGCTTAGCATAATTATAAAAGCAACCCTGTTAAGAGTTTGCCCTAAATGAATGGTTTTCATATTTCCCTCGTATTGAATAAAATTATTGTTTTCAAACCGCTTAGTCCTAGCATAAGCTCTTATCAAAAGAGCGCCCATTATAAGTGATAATGTTTGATAATTTCAGATCGTCAAACATGCTTAAAAAATTACCAAGTTGTTTTATAATTATAACATAAAATATACTAACATCGTTATAAATGTTCGTACATTTCAACATAATTTCACGCGCAATTCTCACAACGTTAACACCAACCGCGCTGCTAAAAACAGCGGTTCAACCCATGCACCCATTATTATAAAATATAAAAAAATTACCAGTCCATTATGAAATACAATGTCTTTGGCATAGGTCATGCCATTAGTGATCTTGAATTCAAGATCACAGAGAATTTTCTCAATAATTTAAACCTCATAAAAGGCAGGATGGCACTTATTGATACCCATAAACACGATAAATTGCTTAAGCTGCTCAAACAAGCAAGTCAAGCCCATTCTGCCCCCGGCGGCTCAGCGGTGAATACGCTTACTGCGCTTGCCAAACTGGGACAAAAGTGCTGTTTCTTAGGCGGCTTAGGCGATGACGCCATGGGGCGGGAATATCTCGCCGAGTTAACTAAGCTCGAGATTCCATTTCTGTCTCCGCTGCAAACAAACGGCACAAGCGGCAGCTGTTTAGTTTGCATTACTCCAGACGCTGAACGGACAATGTTCACCACCATCGGCTGTTCTGGGAATTTTGTAATGACTGAAGCTGCCACAGCAGCCTTGCAGGCAGCGCAATTCATATTTTTAGAAGGCTATTTATTTGACGGCATCCCCACAGCTATTGTTGTCGATAAGGTTATGGCTGCAGCAAAAACACACAACATTCCCATTGCCCTCAGTGCCAGCGATACTTCCACTCTTCACCGTAGTTTTGGGACTTTTCTGAAACTGCTGCCGCGGCTGAGGATTTTTTTTGGCAATGAAAACGAGCTCACTGCACTTGCAGGCGTTCCTCAGCCTGAAAAAGAGGAAGATGTTGCAGCGGCTATGTTGGCAGCTGGCAAAGTGTTAAATCGCAAGGGGCTGCTGTTAGTGGGGACTGCTGGTGTCCATGGCAGTTATTTATGGGATTCGCGCACACAGCTTGTGAAAACGCCGCTGCACATTCCCGCACAGCCTGTAAAAGTCCTAAATACCAGTGGCGCAGGCGATGTTTATGCTGCCGGTATTTTAAACGGTGTAATCCGCCAGCAAACACCGGAAGAAATGGGCAAACACGCTACTGAGCTGGCAAGTATTGTCGTTGGACGTGCTGGGCCGCGCTACTAAAAAATGGGTTTGCCTTCTAACTGCATGCGTCTGAGAATAACTGGATTAATAAAGAACGTGTACTCATCCAAAATAACATCCACATCCACAGCATGGGATCCTAAAAACTCATCCACATTGGCAGAAGAAACATAAAGGCGAAAAATACTCATGATCTTTGAAGCCACTGGATAATAGCTGTATTGCCAGGGCTCGCTTTTAAAACCTTTGAGACGTTCTTCATTGTACGTCAAATAAAAATCAAATTCCTTTGCATGTGCTGCCAGCCACTTGGCAACTTTCTGCCCGGTAGCCGAATTAAAATAATTGGGTGAAACAGAATTCAGGTCAACTTCACAGCCCCAATGGTGCCGCGAAAGCCCTGGCGGCGCTGAGTAAGAAAGGAGCTTATACACACGCTCAGACGCTTCTATTTCTGAAAGGGACAAACGCCGGTAGTGCTGCTCCCATATACGCGTTTGCTCACGATAACTTCTAAAACCCGATATAATCACAAGCCGTACACCAGCACGCGCAGCCGCTGCGTGCATGCGTTTATAAGCTTGAAACGTATCTCGCCGCAAATACACGGGTCTTACAGCATAAGGCGGTCCCACTTTAACAAACTCAACAGCTTCTGCCGGATTAAAGCGCCCTGTTAAAAATTCAAGCAGTTCAATATTCGTATTCTGCTTAAAGTCACTCACAACAACAGCTCCCAGCTGCAATGGCATAACCATTATAGACCAAACCAGCAGTAACCACAAGCCGCTTAACCCGTTGCCTATAAATGAACAGGGAGAGCTGTCCTTCACAATATTGGCGCGCCGTAAACTTCGTTTGTCATCCATTGTATAATGCTGCAAAATCATAGCTGCGTTCCTGTAATTCATATAAAGCATTATGAAAGGATGCTATAATCATTATAATTATAATATCACCTTAGTAAAATAACCCGTTCCTGCTAAATAGTTCAGCGCAGCTTGTCACGTTGAACCCGTTCTGAACAATGACATCAAAAAGTATTGGTCTGGTCAAATATGAAGACTATCAGGTTAAACCTGCAAACGGTTTTAAGCTTCATTACGGCGGCATCCTGCCAGTGCTTAACATTCGTTATGAACGTTATGGCAAGTTAAACGCCAAGCGCAGCAATGCCATCCTTATCATTCACGCACTGACCGGCGATCATCACGCAGCGGGGCGCTACACACAGGCAGATCATTCCCCGGGCTGGTGGGATGCCATGGTTGGCCCCGGTAAAGCCTTTGATACCAGACGTTATCAGGTCATCTGCAGCAATAACCTCGGTGGTTGCGCCGGGACAACGGGTCCCAATTCCATCAATCCGCAAACAGCGCGTCCTTACGGGCTCAGTTTCCCGGCCATCACTGCCGCTGATATGGTCGCTGTTCAACACCTATTAATGGAACACTTGGAGCTGCCGTTTTTTCATACCATTGTTGGCTCCTCTCTGGGCGGGATGTTGGCGTTGTCCTGGGCATTGCAGCTGCCGCAGCGTGTACAGCATGTTATTGCCATTGCCACGACTGCCGCACAAGGCGCACAAGCCATTGCTTTTAGCGAGGTGGGCAGGCAGGCTATCATGAGCGACCCCGCCTGGCAACAGGGGGATTATTTCAATCCGCGCACACGCGGGGCCCAGGGACCGCGGCGTGGGTTAGCCTTGGCACGCATGTTGGCACACATTACATATTTGAGTCCTGCGTCCATGAAACAGAAGTTTGGCCGCCGCCGCCAAAAAGACAGCAAGCCGAATTTCAGTTTTGACCCGCAGTTTCAAGTGGAAAGCTATCTGCAATACCAGGGCAAGCGTTTTATTGATCGTTTTGATGCCAATTCTTATCTTTACACCACCAAAGCGCTTAATTATTTTGAGCTGGCTGCGGGATTTCCATCATTGTCAGCAGCTTTTAAGCACACACGTACACGGTATTTATTTATATCGTTTTCAAGTGATTGGATCTACACCAAAGAAATGAGTTTCGAGCTGCTGGCAGCGGCGCTAAAAGCGGGCTGCGATGCCAGTTATTTTGAAGTGCTAAGCAATGCAGGTCACGATGCCTTTCTCTTAGAACAAACCAAGCTCACTCAGCTTATTCAAGCGTTTATTGCCCACAAACCACTGCCCGCCGCGCGGCAAGCTGCACCAATGCCCCAAGGCAAACAAACACTAACACACCCTAACCACCAACCGGCAAGTCCCAGTCTCATTAGTCCTAAAGCCAGCAATGAGTTCAAGATTATTGCTGCCTATACACCCAAAGCTGCACGTGTCCTGGATTTAGGCTGCGGAGATGGCACGCTGTTAAGCTTTTTACAAACCCAGCAGCAAATTATTCCTTATGGCGTAGAAAAGCGTCACGATAGAGTCCTGCACGCACTCAGCCGCAAGCTCAATATTTTCCAAGCCACATTGGAAGAGGCGCTTCCGTTGTTCCCCAATAATAGTTTTGATGTCGTCATCCTTTCACGCACCATTCAGCAGCTGGGAAACCCCATTGCCGTCATCGATGAGATGCTGCGCATTGGGAAAACTGTCATCATTTCATTTCTGAATTACGGCTACATCAGCAATCGTTTCAAATTTTTAGGCTCGGGACGCAAACCGCAAAGCGAGGCTTTTCCCCACAGCTGGCACAATAGTCCCGATATTCACCTACTCAGCATCAAAGACTTTGAAAGTTATATCGCTGAACGCGGTTATCGCATTCAGCAGCAAATATTTTTAAAAGGCGATTGGCTCAGCCGCGCGTGGTTGCTTCCCAACCTCCTTGCCGGTGTCGCTATTTACATTCTTGCCGGTGCACGTTCGCAAGCTCAGCGCAAACGTTAAGCTGCAACACAACTTCCTGCAAGCATATTTCCTGCAAGCATCTTATTAAGCCGAACAGCCACTTATCATGTCCCAACAGGCTGCCCCACCCTCAGTCAATACTGCCAAGTGTCCACTGTTACGCACAGCCAACAGCACCCGTAAAAATGCTCCGCTGCTTATTATTGAAACAGCAAACGCTGAGTGCCTGAGTTACAGTTATGCAGCTGTGCACACGGCTGTCACACGGCTGAATGAACATTGGACAGCACAGCGGTTTCAACCCATGCGTGCCTGTCTGTGGCTGCCGCAACGGACTTCACTGGCGCTGCTCTGCAGCAGTGTCGCGCTTTACCGCGCGGGCATTGCCGCAGCATTTTTAAACAATCGTTTAGCGCCCCAGACAGCCGCTGCACTGCAAACCGTCATCAATCCAGCTGCCCATTTAGGAGAAGTGCCTGCAGCTCTTGGCGTGCAAGCCACTTTCACAAGCCAAACACTTGCCGCCATCCTCAGCTTGACCCGCGCCCCCCCCATACTAAAACGTTTGTCTGAAAACTCCCGCTATAAGCTTCAGCACGCATGGCAATTCATCTCCACTGCCGGCACCAGTGGAAGCCCTAAATTGGTAGCGTACAGCTTAGCGGATCACTTGCGCGCAGCACGCCGTTCCAACGCGGCATTGCACTACACGTCCACCAGCCGCTGGTACCTGAGTCTGCCCTGTTACCATATCAGCGGATTAGGCATCTGGCTGCGTACGCTAGTAGCGGGTGCCAGTGTTTATGTGCCAGCAGAACAGCATTTCAACGCACGCGCCATGCTGCAAGCCATCTCCGCACACGCCATCACACATCTTTCATTGATCCCCACACAGCTGCTGGCACTGCTTGCAGAAAAAAACGCCAAACCTATTTTAAAACGCTGCCAAGTCATTCTTTTAGGCGGTGCGCCTATTTCCGAGGAACTTTGGAACTTGCGCACAACATTACCGCTGGTCATGAGTTATGGCATGAGTGAAACCTGCGCACACATTGCATTGCATCTTCCCCAACAGTCCGCTAAATACGACTATCGTCCTTTGCGCGGACAAACCGTGAAAGTGATAGCTGGCGAGGTGGTTGTAGGCAGCAGAGGACTTGCCAGCGGTTATTTGCAAGCCAGCGGGCTTACCCCGTTCCCGCTTCATGGAAATGCTTTTCGCACAGGCGATAGCGGCAAGCTAATGGCAAACGGCGCATTGCGATTGCTGGGGCGCCGCCTTAACCGCATAACCTGCGGCGGTGAGACGTTTCAATGTGAAAGTGTGGAAACTGTCCTCAGTACATTTTTTATGAAGCCATTTCCACCAGCAAAACTCAGCTTGCTTGTCTGCATGGTGATGGGCATTGCCGATGTCAAGTGGGGCGAAGTGCCTATTGCCCTCTTAGGCGTCAAGTCAGTTTCTGCCAGCGCACAAGCTGTAAAACCATCAGCAACATCATCAGCGCTCAAACCTTGCACCCATAAACACTTGGCAGCGCTCAGAACATGGCTCACACAAACAAACGGGCATACACCAAGCAGCAACTTACAGGCACACTTGAGCCTTTATTTAGAACCCTACAAACATCCGCGTGCCTATTATCTGCTAAATCCGCCATGGGTAAAAGGACAAGGTTACACTTTGGCACTTGGTGCATTTGCCGGGCAAAACAAAGTTTTTACCTGGACAAAACTTCCGCGCGCTGCACTCAAGGCGGCGTTTATGGCAGGTGCATTCAGACGCGTAGCTTAGGACGCCAGCGCAAGGTAACAGGATCCGTCCACGGCTGCTGGGGCGCGACGTTTCAATGCAGCCGCCCTGAGCAATAGCAATATCAACGATCAGGCGCGCTGCACCACGCGGCATTTGTTTGACCAAGGCGCGCTGCACTCAAGGCAGCGTTTATGGCAGGTGCATTCAGACGCGCAGCAATATCAACGGCGCAGCGTTTGACCAAGGCGCGCTGCACTCAAGGCAGCGTTTAGGGCAGGTGCATTCAGACGCGCGGCTTATGACGCCAGCGCAAGGTAACAGGATCCGTCCACGGCTGCTGGGGCGCGACGTTTCAATGCAGCCGCCCTGAGCAATAGCAATATCAACGATCACCGCACCACGCGGCATTTGTTTGACCAAGGCGCGCTGCACTCAAGGCAGCGTTTATGGCAGGTGCATTCAGACGCGCGGCATGACGCCAGCGCAAGGTAACAGGATCCGTCCACGGCTGCTGGGGCGCGACGTTTCAATGCAGCCGCCCTGAGCAATAGCAATATCAACGATCACCGCACCACGCGGCATTTGTTTGACCAAGGCGCGCTGCACTCAAGGCAGCGTTTAGGGCAGGTGCATTCAGACGCGCGGCATGACGCCAGCGCAAGGTAACAGGATCCGTCCACGGCTGCTGGGGCGCGACGTTTCAATGCAGCCGCCCTGAGCAATAGCAATATCAACGATCACCGCACCACGCGGCATTTGTTTGACCAAGGCGCGCTGCACTCAAGGCGGCGTTTAGGGCAGGTGCATTCAGACGCGCGGCATGACGCCAGCGCAAGGTAACAGGATCCGTCCACGGCTGCTGGGGCGCGACGTTTCAATGCAGCCGCCCTGAGCAATAGCAATATCAACGATCACCGCACCACGCGGCATTTGTTTGACCAAGGCGCGCTGCACTCAAGGCGGCGTTTAGGGCAGGTGCATTCAGACGCGCGGCATGACGCCAGCGCAAGGTAACAGGATCCGTCCACGGCTGCTGGGGCGCGACGTTTCAATGCAGCCGCCCTGAGCAATAGCAATATCAACGATGGCATTTGTTTGACCAAGGCGCGCTGCACTCAAGGCAGCGTTTATGGCAGGTGCATTCAGACGCGCGGCATGACGCCAGCGCAAGGTAACAGGATCCGTCCACGGCTGCTGGGGCGCGACGTTTCAATGCAGCCGCCCTGAGCAATAGCAATATCAACGATCACCGCACCACGCGGCATTTGTTTGACCAAGGCGCGCTGCACTCAAGGCAGCGTTTAGGGCAGGTGCATTCAGACGCGCGGCATGACGCCAGCGCAAGGTAACAGGATCCGTCCACGGCTGCTGGGGCGCGACGTTTCAATGCAGCCGCCCTGAGCAATAGCAATATCAACGATCACCGCACCACGCGGCATTTGTTTGACCAAGGCGCGCTGCACTCAAGGCAGCGTTTAGGGCAGGTGCATTCAGACGCGCGGCATGACGCCAGCGCAAGGTAACAGGATCCGTCCACGGCTGCTGGGGCGCGACGTTTCAATGCAGCCGCCCTGAGCAATAGCAATATCAACGATCACTGCACCACGCAGCATTTGTTTGACCAAGGCGCGCTGCACTCAAGGCAGCGTTTAGGGCAGGTGCATTCAGACGCGCGGCATGACGCCACGCAAGGTAACAGGATCCGTCCACGGCTGCTGGGGCGCGACGTTTCAATGCAGCCGCCCTGAGCAATAGCATCAACGATCATAGCATTTGTTTGACCAAGGCGCGCTGCACTCAAGGCGGCGTTTAGGGCAGGTGTGTTTAGGACGCCAGCGCAAGGTGACAGGATCCGTCCACGCGACGTTTCAATGCAGCCGCCCTGTAATCAATGATCACGGCGCATCTGCTGCCAAAGCCTAGGCGCGCTGCACTCAAGGCGGCGTTTAGGGCAGGTGCATCAGACGCGTGTTTAGGACGCCAACAAGGTGACAGGATCCGTCCACGGCTGCTGGAGCGACGCTGCGACACCCTGATGGGTGACCTTGCCGCGGTAAACATTGAGACCGGCGCGTAAATGCACATCTGCTGCCAAAGCCTTTTTTACGCCCTGGTCTGCTAAACGCAAAAGATACTGAAGAATAGCGTTTTCCAAGGCGTACGATGACGTAAGCGGCACAGCACCGGGCATGTTTGTCACGCAATAGTGCAAAACACCTTCATCAACATAAACAGGATCAGCATGTGTGGTAGGACGCGACGTTTCAATGCAGCCGCCCTGATCAATGGCAATATCAACGATCACCGCACCACGCGGCATTTGTTTGACCAAGGCGCGTGAGATCAATTTTGGCGCCGCAGCACCTGGGATCAATACGCCGCCCACCAAAAGATCCGTCTGACGAATAGTGGTTTCCAAGGCATCCATAGCTGGATAAAGAATCTTCACCCGACCACTGAGACGCTGAGTCAGTATGCGCATCTGCTCCAGATTTTTTTCAAAAATAACAACTTCCGCACCCATGCCCAAGGCCACCTCCGCAGCAGCCGTACCAGCGCTGCCGCCGCCCAAGATCATCACGACTGCAGGACGTGTACCCACGGCACCGCCTAAGAGAATGCCGCGTCCGCCCCTTGCCTTCTCCAAATATGCAGCGCCTGCCTGAATAGATAATTTACCTGCCACTTCACTCATTGGGAAGAGCAGCGGAAGTGGATGTCCCACACCGGTAATAGTTTCAAATGCAATGCCCGCAACCTGCTTCTTCAGCAGCCCAGCGGTTAACTCGGGCTCTACAGCCAAATGCAAGTATGAAAAGATTGCCTGTCCATCCTGCATAAACGCAAGTTCCTCCAGCTGAGGTTCCTTCACCTTTACAATGAGCTCAGCTGCAGCGTAAAGCTCGGCTTTTGTGGACAAGAGCTGAGCGCCTGAGGCCTGGTAATGGTCGTTTGTAATGCCAATATGAATACCTGCATCTTTTTCAACAAATACTTCATGCCCATGGACACACAATTCACGAACACCTTGTGTGGTCAGGGGCGCGCGATATTCATGATTTTTAATTTCTTTAGGAATGCCTACTTTCATAATCATACAAGACCCAATAATAATAATAATAATAATAAATTAAACATCTTTCCCACCGGTAAAATGGTAAGAAGTACCTTTGCGTATGCCGGATGGCCAGCGTGCGGTGATGGTTTTAAGTTGGGTGTAAAAACGCACCCCTTCCATGCCATGGATGGCAGACCCGCCAAAAATAGAACGCTTCCAACCACCAAAACTGTGGTAGGCTACCGGTACCGGGATGGGCACATTAACGCCGATCATGCCAGTGTGACAATGATGCGTAAAATGCCGTGCCGTATCACCGTCACGTGTAAAAATAGCGGCACCATTGCCATAAGCATGTTCACTAACCAAGGTAAGTGCTTCTTCATAAGTCTGCACACGCACCAATGATAAAACGGGACCAAATATTTCGTCGGTATAAATGCTCATTGTGGGTTTCACGTGATCGAAGATTGTCCCGCCAATAAAAAATCCATCTTTATGTTCCTGTTCAACAACAAGCTCACGTCCATCCACTACCAATGTAGCGCCTGCCTCCACACCAGCAGCAATGTAACCCTTAATGCGCGTCAGACTCTCTTGCGAAATGACTGGTCCCATCTCCACACGTTCATCCTGATAAGCGCCAATTTTAAGTGCTTTGACACGCGGTTTCAATGCCGCCACCACCGCATCAGCGGTTTGATCGCCAACCGCCACCGCTACAGAAACGGCCATGCAGCGCTCGCCCGCCGAACCGTACACAGACCCCATAAGCGCGTCCACTGTTTGGGACAGCTCTGCATCGGGCATAATGACCAGATGATTTTTGGCGCCGCAAAGGGCTTGGACGCGCTTGCCGTTGGCAGTGCCGCGTTTGTAAATAACTTCGCCCACAGCCGTAGAACCCACAAAACTAATAGCCGCTACTGCCGGGTGATCCAAAAGGCAATCAACCGCTTCCTTATCACCAATCACAACATTCATAACACCAGACGGCAAACCAGCTTCCGTAAACAACTTCGCCAAATACAGACTAACCGATGGATCTTTTTCAGAAGGCTTCAAAATAAACGTATTGCCGCAAGCAATGGCAACAGGAAACATCCACATGGGAACCATTGCCGGGAAGTTAAACGGCGTGATACCAGCACACACACCCAAGGGTTGGCGCATGTTATAGCTGTCAATATTACTCGCTACATTGGCTGTAAAATCACTTTTTAAGTGTGAGGTAATGCCAGTACAAAACTCCACCACCTCCACACCGCGCATAAGCGAGCCTTTGGCGTCTGCAAGCGTTTTGCCGTGTTCTTCAGAAAGTAATTTGACCAGTGGCGCTTCATGCGCTAAGATCAACTCACGAAAACGGTACATAATGGCAGCACGCTTGGCGGGCGGCACATGCTGCCATGTTTGGAAAGCTGTACGCGCATGTTTGACAGCTGTGTCCACTTCTGCTGCCGTTGCCAATGGCGCACGCCTGACCTCCCTGCCAAGGGCAGGATTATAGACAGCTTGAAAACGTCCGCTGCTCCCTGCCTGGGCGCTGCCATTGATATAATGTGAGAGTTCCTCCACAGAGGTATTACTTGTCTGTTCCATGGTTGTCTGCTTATTATTAATATTTAATTCACATATTTCGGCGTATTCTGCCAAAATCATTAACTGACTTAGCATACTATGGAAATAACATGGCGTATTACTAAAATTGAAAAAATCAACAGCTTATGAACCCTGCTGCC
This sequence comes from Spirochaetota bacterium, assembly GCA_965249715.1. GTDB lineage: Bacteria > Spirochaetota > UBA12135 > COTS27 > COTS27 > COTS27. The sequence goes on from CBDFMP010000033.1 coordinate 35,170, forward strand.
TGCGTACCCGCGGGCACTTTAGTCTTCGCCCTTTAATGTAAGGCGCCAACTTGCCATGGCGGTCATTATTATACACACAAGCATAACGCTTTTTCAATAAAAATAGCTTAAGCTCCTTGCCGCCCACAATCACATCCGCTAAAAGGCGGAAGTATTTACCTCTTTTCACATTTCGCAACTCCAGCTCGGCGTTAGCCGGCAGCTGTTTGTTAATAAATTTTGTTAATTGAGCTTTCACAAAGTACCCTAAACGCCGTTCTTTGGCACTTGTTTTGTTCAATTCCGGTGCTTCTATCCCGGCTATGCGCACAGACACATTTTTGCCAAATAAAGGATGAATTCCTTTCAGCTCGGCACACTTGATGGTATCGCCATCTATCACCTCAGCAAAACGACACTTCAAATGATAAACAGGAGTCTTCGCTGCATAAAGCCTACTCCCTATAACCATCATTGCAGTACAGCAGACTGCAATCATAAACATGTTCAAGAAATTCATGTCTGCAACATTACATTAATCCACAACAAGCCAAAACGCGCCATTGGCAACGCGCGTACGGAACGCGGGGTCGCTCCGCAACAGCTCGCCATAAAAATCAGCAATGACAATAGCTTCCTGTGATACTGTTAATTCAGCAGCCGCTATAAAAAGCGTACTGCGGGGAAAATTATCAACAGCTTATGAACCCTGCTGCCTGCGTACCCGCGGGCACTTTAGTCTTCGCCCCTTGATGTAAGGCGCCAATTTTCCATGGCGGTCACTATTATACACACAAGCATAACGCTTTTTCAATAAAAATAGCTTAAGCTCCTTGCCGCCCACAATCACATCCGCTAAAAGGCGGAAGTATTTACCTCTTTTCACATTTCGCAACTCCAGCTCGGCGTTAGCCGGCAGCTGTTTGTTGATAAATTTTGTTAATTGAGCTTTCACAAAGTACCCTAAACGCCGTTCTTTGGCACTTGTTTTATTCAATTCCGGTGCTTCTATCCCGGCTATGCGCACAGACACATTTTTGCCAAATAAAGGATGAATTCCTTTCAGCTCGGCACACTTGATGGTATCGCCATCTATCACCTCAGCAAAACGACACTTCAAATGATAAACAGGAGTCTTCGCTGCATAAAGCCTACTCCCTATAACCATCATTGCAGTACAGCAGACTACAATCATAAACATGTTCAAGAAATTCATGTCTGCATCATTGCATTAATCCACAACAAGCCAAAACGCGCCATTGGCAACGCGCGTACGGAACGCGGGGTCGCTCCGCAACAGCTCGCCATAAAAGTCAGCAATGACAATAGCTTCCTGTGATACTGTTAATTCAGCAGCCGCTATAAAAAGCGTACTGCGGGGAAAATTATCAGCAGCAATATTGCGCACATAACGAACATAGGGAGCTGGAGAAGCGGGAAGCGGTATTGTGGAAACGGGTACGGGAGTGGATGCGATAAACGGAGCTGTTGTTGCCTGCATTGCATAAGCTGCGCCTGTCAGTACTGAAAGACCGTTAGCGGTGACCACGTGCGGGAAAAGTGTAGGCTCATAACGCAAGCCGCGCAGATCGATGACCAAAGCCTTATAGTCATGTTTGACAAACGGTACTGGCGCGATTGTGTTTGTTTGGGGTTGAGCAGGCAGCTGAGCTTGTAGTTCCCTATAAATACTGCGCGCTGTGCTGATGGTGGAGCGCTGAGCGCTGCCAGCTGGCGATGGTGATGGTGATGGTGATGGCGATAACAGTGAAAGTGTCGCGCTCAGCTGCACCTGTAACGGCTCGTTTGCAAGTGTTGTTTTGAGTAGCTGGCTGAGCGCGCTGCCATCGCTTCCAGCTCCCCCTAGGACATTTTTACGATACGGATAGTTGGCGGCTGTGGCTGCACTCTTATAATTCAGTTCTGTAAGCTGAAGCAGCGGCAGATAGGCAAGCAATTGTGCACGCTGCAATGTTCCAAGGTAAACGTTATCGCCAATGGTAACTCCCGGTGACACTCTCAGCGCTTCCAAGGCCTGAAGTGTCCGCAGTTCCAGCTTAGCAAGCGCCTGAGTTTGCAAATGCTGCAGCTGAAGAGCTGTCTGCTGTGCTGTGTCAAGGTTTGCTGGCAACTGGGCGGCATTGACTACCAAAAGTTGCTCCGTCCAGTCTATGTATCCTGTTTCTGTTCGCTCGACCACACGCTCAGGTGCATCCAGTTGCAGCGTATAGTGAACAATCGGGCTGATTACACTGCCGTGGGGTAAATTTGCGGATCCCGAGGCACGCGGTCGTTTAAAAACAGCATATATTGTCAGCGGCTTGCGTTGCGGCAGCACACGCCAATTACTGAGTGTGGAAGTATAGGGCTGCCAGCTGGAAGTTATCAATTCAGCTTCCGTACTGAATTGCATAAAACTGGCGCGTGTTGCCTGAAAGCGCAAAGTCAGGTACATACTGCCATCCGGTTCAGTCCGCGCAACCGCGACATGCAGCTGAGGATCAAAACTTTTGCTCAGGCGATAACCACTCAAGCTGCGCGGGATTGGCGGCTCATAAGTTTTTGCAGCAAGCATTGCCTGCTGCAAGCTCAGTCCGCCCACTAACAAAACAATGCCTACAATCCTCACCAGCCCCGTAGCTGCAAAAACAAGTGCCATGTTGTTATTTTTTTTGCTAAGATGTTTAGTTGTGACTAGCTAAGCCGTTGCAATAGTTTAGTGCACGCGCTTTATATCATATAAGTATCGGCAAAAACAAGTGCCATGTTGTTGTTTTTTGCTAAGCTGTTTATTGTGACTAGCTAAGCCGCTGCAATAGCTTAGTGCACGCGCTTTATATCGTATAAATATCGTTAAAAATCAGCCGAAATTGCTTTAATTCTTAACAAAACAGAATTAGTAGCGGTTTAGGTTACGGACAGCTTAGTCGCCCTGCCTTTATGTAACGTTTAAATTTAAAACGTTTATTTGCATAAGCCAGTTCCTCCGAACAAGCCCATCTTTCCTGCAAAAAAAGATTTTTAAGAGCTTGATCATCCACCTGAACAGTGGCCAGGAAATTAAAGTTTGCATCGCGCCGCACATTGCGGAGCTCAATGCTGCCTGCGTTTTCCAGCTGTGCGCGCAAAAACTCCACCGTCTGCTCAGCAAAAACCCGTTCTTTTTTGCTGCGTGCATCCAGTGCCGCTGTGCGAATGCCGCGAATACGCACCCCCATGCGATCTTTAAGAATAGGATGTAAGCGCGTACTGGGATATTCGTTCGCAATGTCACAAACAAACCTATCCGGTGCCGTCACCGCAATGAGACGATAACAAAGAAAACGATTATCGTACGAGCTTTTCTGCACCGCAGCGGCGGACACTTGCGGCAGCAATGCCTGCACGCTCAAACTGCCAAAACTGATGATTCCCAGCAAGAGCAATTTAAAAAAATAACATCGCCTGTTCAAACGCGTAGTGCCAAATTTACTCCAACCGCATGAGCGGCTGGCCTTTCGTAACAGCTTCACCATTTTTAACAAGAATTTTAATAAGTTTTCCCACAACCGGACTTTCTATCTCGTTCATGATTTTCATGGCTTCTAAAATACAAACTTTCATGCCTTTTGTCACATGCGCCCCCACTTCCACATAAGGAGGTACATCCGGTGCGGCAGCAGCATAAAATGTCCCGGTTATCGGTGCCGGGACAATGATCTCAGCAGCAACCGTTGTAACCTCAGGTGACTGAGTGGATGAAGCTGCTGCTTGCGTGGGAGCCTGTATAGCAACTGGTGGGGGGCTTGGCGGTGCTGCTGCAGTGCTGCTTTTCAAGTGCAGCTTGAGGTCATCCTCTTCTATACTCAGCTCTTCCAGTTCACTAGCAGCAAAAAAGTCACAATACTCAGTCAGCTGGGCAAGTGTTAAATTCTTAAACAATAAAAGTTTTTCTTTGCGTTCAGCCATAACTTACTATTCATACTTTTATGACTGTATGAACGCGTCTCAGTTTGATTGCTCAGCACTGTCTGCAGTGCTGTTAATGTGGTGAATGGGGATGCGCGTGGCTAAGAGTTTTTCAATACTGCTCAGATGTTTTTTTTCTTTTACTTCCATAAGCGTTAACGCGTTGCCTTTCAAATTCATGCGTCCAGTCCGTCCAAGCCGATGAATGTACTCTTCTGCATTGCGTGGAACGCCATAATTGATCACATACTCTATACGATAAACGTCAATGCCGCGTGCGGCCACGTCAGTAGCAAAAAGCAAATGAGCGCGATCACTACGAAAATCATTAAGCGTCGTATTGCGCTCGTCCTGACTTTTGCGCGAGTGCAGCGAAAGGATTTTATGAGCACTGATTTTACGAATTTTTGAAGACAGTTTAATCGTGTCTTCAATTGTATTGAAAAAAACAATTGTTTTCCTGTCCTTTAACATGCTCACCAGCTGTACTAAAGCTTTAAACTTGTCTTTAGCCTGCAGCTGGAAAACTTTATGTTCAATGTTTTTATTAACATTGATACCATCGCCGATGGTCACTTTTTGATAAGTTTTCATGTAGCTGTCAATGGTGGCCTGAATGTTGGGAAGCAACGTCGCCGTGAAGGCAAGCATCTGAACAGACGTGTTCGAGGCAGTGTCCCCATCCCCCCTTGGTGCTGCGATTGTGGCAACCGAGCTAGCTGCACCAGCAGGGTTATTTCTTGAAGACATCCTTGCACCTGCACCTGCGGCAACCTTAGCAGGAGCATATCTTGCTGCGTGAACGCGACGGGGTGCTGCAGAATTGTTAGGAAATTCATTATAAATAGCATCCAGCTGTTCCTTAAACCCCATGTCTAACATGCGATCCATTTCATCCAATACCACAAGTTTTGTGTACTTCAACCAAATTCTGCCCTCCTGAATAGCATGGACCATGCGTCCAGGCGTGGCGATAAAAATGCTGGGATACTCGCGCAGAATACGCCGCTGTTCTTTCATATCCAAGCCGCCCACCACTAAGCCGCTAGTGATGCCTTTATAGGGAAGGAAGCTAGCAATCACTTTCTGTGTTTGCATAGCAATTTCACGTGTGGGTGAAAGGATCACTACCTGAGTAAGTTCTTGATTGATCAATTTTTCCAAGATTGGCAATACAAAAGCAAGCGTTTTACCAGACCCCGTAAACGAGGCGCAAACAACGTTATGTCCCTGCATGGCAATAGGCAAGGTCTCAGCCTGAACGGTTGTAGGATATTTAATCTGCTGTGTTTCCAGTTTGGACAACAAATAAGGGCTATTGATGCCAAGCTCCTTAAAATTAACGTCTGTGTTGAGAATGGACTCAGCCGGCGAAAGCGCTTCTGACTGCTCCGCTGTTGAAGGCGCATCAACGCTAAACGGCAAATCCAGCTCTGGCTGCCAAGCTTGCGTTTCGGTTTCTGTTAATGCATTATCTTTACGTCTTTGCTGGTACGGCGAACGGGAGGAGCGGGAAGGGCGGGGGGAGTGGGAGCGGGAGTGCGTTGACTGTTCGCTGTGTGCGGAACGAGTTCTTTGATGAGCTGAATTTCGGGAACGGCCGCGGCGGGAAGCTTGCACTTCACCAGCTGCTGTGTTTTCATCGTTTGTATGTCTGCGCGGGGTGCGTTGCTTCTGACGATATGGCGGATCAATATAAGCAACATTGCCATCTACTTCTGCGGCAGCTGTTTGTTGCCGATCATTACGCGTATTAATACGCATATTAGCACGCGCATCAGTACGTTCATCATTACGCGCATCAGTACGTTCATCATTACGCGCATTTTTTTCAGTGCCGCCGCCCTGCCGCCGCCGTCTGCGCTGCGGACGTTCAGCACCCCGCTTCCTCTTGCCTTGAAATGACTGACCACCGTCAGCATGACCTTGCTTGCGGGATTTCGTTGAACTCTGGCGGTCTTGCTGCGGGGGATCCGCCTCTGTGACCGGCGCCTCTGAATTGCCTCGTTTAGCGCCCTTAACTAATGTTTTTAAAAATTTAATAACCACAACTACCATAACTCCTTCGGGGTGATGCTTTTGCCGCCCGTCGTCCCGTAATAACAGCCAACCCTGCTTCAGCTGCGGATAGCTGCGAAAAACCCTTAGTTTTTCCCTTTCCCTGTAATTATATCATAGTTTCATGCTTTTAAGCCCGTTATCTTCCCAATAACCCTATTAAGCAGAGCGTAGCATTTAACCGCGTCCGGATGATAACTTATAAACAATATTCCAATTGCGATAACGTGTGGCATGCGCGCGATGCGAAAAAAATTCTCCACTGCAAGCTGTGCATTGCTGAGACATTGAGATGCGCGAGCGGTGTGCGCCCATTTTTTGTAAAACTTGCACGCAAAGCGCAGGTAAATTTAAATGCAATGTTTCCCGCCCAGCTGCGCTGCCAGCCGCAACCCGCTTGTAAATAAGCTCAGGAACAATATTATAAGCTTTTAATACAGGTGCAAAAGCTGTCACCACGTCCATTTTCACGGGATAACAACATTGCTGAATGGATGGGCCCAGGTAAAAATATAAAGCTGCAGGTCTCAGTCCCCGCTGCAACGGCAATAATGAAAGCAACGCCGTCTCCAAAATTCCCGCTTTAAGCGAACGCCAGCTGACGTGCAATGCACCCCAAACACGTGCCTGTACGTCATGAAATAAGAGCGGGATGCAATCAGCGGTACGGATGACAAAAGCTACCGTATCAAGTGCTGCAATAACGCCATCGGCTGTTGGGAAACAGGCTGCATGATGATCGCAAGGAAAACTCAGTGCGCTGTGTGCTGGCACCACATAAACTGCATGGCCATGCACCTGTTTGAAAAGCATCACTGGCAGTGCTTGCTCACCGTACATTGGCGCGCCCACCATTAATTGAACATTGGGAATAACGCCCACGTGTGCAAGCACAGACCGTTCCAGGAGCAGGCTCTCCGCTGCAGTGCCATAATACGCGCCCCAGCCGGCAAGGCGCGCGGCTTTTGCCTGTGGCTGTACTGGGTACTGCCGCGATGACAGCTTGAAACAAAGCGGCTGTGACTGTGGTGGTTGTTTAGGCTGCGGCAAGCTTGTGAGTGCCTGCAGCGGCGCCGTCTGACGCAAGTGTTTGAGCAGCGGGACCAGTTTATGTTGTGATGGCCGCCGGCTGAAGCGGGCTGCAGCCAGCATTGCTGCCGGGTGGCTGGGGTGCGGCGGCGTTCGCTCGCCGCCGCACAAGGCTGAAGTTTGGTTTAATAACAGACCTTTAGGCATTGTTAGGATTAATACGAACGTGCGTACACAAATACGGTTTCACCAGCCTTAACAGTTACAGCTTCTGCGCTCAGACTGAGCACACGCGGCGAAACAGCGCTGCTTTCTGCAGACACCAGCTTAAATGTATACGTCCCCGGTAAAAAGAACCCGCGCGTGACGCTAAGCTCAGCAAGCGCCAAACTCCAGGCGCGCAGATCCGGCTGCAAGGTTTCTTTGACAATGCTGCCGCCCAGCGTATTGATAAAAAAACCCACTATCGCCCCCAGCGCGGCATTGTCTGTGGCGGCTAATGCTGTTGAGGTTGTTATGGATGCCACCAGTACTGTCGCCACCTTGGTGACCAAGGAGCGCGTGTGCCGCCGCACATAGTGTTCATAACGATCATTAAAATTAGCCATGACACTATCAGCGTAACTTGTCTGCAAGCTTGACAGCGGCGCCGCCAGTGGCACTGGCATACTCTCCCCTGTCAGCATGAGCTGCGCCTGTGCCAAGCGGCGCTGGTTAAACGCGGGGATGGGGTTTTCTGCCGCGGCAAGCCAAAAGAAAAGTTGCCCATAGCTCAGTGCAGCAAAGTTTTGACTCAGCAGGATAGCACCAAGCGCTACTTTCAGCTCTGTTTCAAAAAGCGGTTCACCGCCAAGGCGCCCGCGCGATACTTTATAAGGCGCAACACCTTGTTCATGGATAAAGACCACCTGTCCTAAACGGGGATAAAGCTGTGCCAGCCTATCCGCTGAGAGCACTACACGTGTGGCAGCTGTTGGCGCTGCGCTTAAAATACTGTCACTTGCTGGTGCTGAGGCGGCAAACATCGCTGCAAGCTCAGCCGTATCAGCTGCTTCCAGCTGTGTTCGCTTCAAAACATTGCTGGCACCATAGACGGAAAAATGCAATGGGACAGCTGGTGCTGCTGCAGTGCCGGGAGAAGCTGGCGAAGCTATTCCTTGTTTTTGCTTGGCAGCAAAAACAAGTGTTAAAAGCCCCGCCTCCCCCAGCTGCTGCAGCTGAGCACTGGCAGTTTGTTCGCCGCTTGGCACAGCCTTCTGCTGTTTTCCCGCGGCAATGAGGTTATTGTACTGCACACGTGCCGTCTCGTATTCGCCCAAGGCAGTCGCCACTAGTGCGTACAAGTAGCGTGCGGCATAATTTTCTTTAAAGGCGGCATCGTAATCGCGAATGAGCTGCAATTCTTCGTTCATGCGTTTAAAATATTGATACGCACGCGGAAGATTATGCTGCATCAGTTGATTGACCGCCAGATAATAGAGCAGCAGGACGCGTTCAAAATTCTCAGGATAATAACGTTTGACGGCATCGTTAAGAAAAAATGTACGCAGGTCTTCGGAAACGCTTTTGGTATAAGTGTCGCTCAGTGCCAGGGCATCGGTGAAAAGTTGGGTACTGGCATCCCAGCGCTGCATGCTGTGTAAAATTGTGCCTGCCTGCAGCAGCAGCAGCAGACGGTCCCGTGGGGCTGCGCGGCTTAGCTGCGGGACAAGGCGTTGATAAGCTTTTGCCTGTTGTCCCTGCAAATAAGGCGCTTCCACGTTATTATTGAAGCGGTGGACCATACTTCTACTGGCACATGCGCTCAGTAAGCTGAAACTACTGAGCAAAATGACCAGCCACAAGCGGCTGAGAACAGGGCGCAAGCGGCAGCTTGCAAATAAGCTTGCCATCATAAGGTCTAAGCGGTCTGTGCAGTCCTTGTTATCATACCCATGAAGCAGCAACAAAAAGCACCCCACGACCATAAACAATTATTATAATTATACAGAATACATAAAACAGGGTAAAATAGTATAATATAAAATTGACAAAGTCATGCGGATTGTTTGCCACCATTAACTCCTTATGCTTGTGCCAACCCCGTTCAATATTCACGCGGCACAGTGCATTATTTCATCATCAGCTTCCTGCAAGCCATTATCCCGTACCGTTTAGCTTGCCACTGCGGTTATTAGTGTGTGCAAGCAGGCAGCATTGCTTTGTTTGAAAGCTTAGTGAAGTTAAGAAAATTTATCCCGCGCAACCTTTATGTTAGTCTTATCACGCAAGAAAAAACAAAGCATCATCATCAGCGATAATATTGAGATCACCATTGTTGAGATCAGCGATGATCAGGTGAAGCTAGGCATCAATGCCCCACGCGAAGTGAGCATTCATCGCAGTGAGATCTATGAAAAGATCAAACGTGAAATGAAAGCGGCTGCCGCCAGTCATCCTGCAGCATTAGATGCCAGTGTCCTCACAGCGCACGCGCCTAAGGTTGTTAAACCAGCTGCAGAACTGAATACCAACCTCAAAACTACACCCAATCCCACTGCCAATACTGAGCATTAATGATAAAAATCCATGCTCTTGGTGCTGAAAAGTTATCACTAGTTACTTAGCAAAACGGTATTCTTTCGATTCTCTTAGCATTGCTGAGAGCTGTACAAATTGTACAGCTTGGCTTGTTAAGAAAACACCCGTTTGAAAATAGCTGTTTATCGCAGCCTGCGTACAATCCTGTTGCTCAGCTGCATTTATTCACTTGTCAATCCATTGACACTGCTCACACAGGCAGGGCAATCATCCCAGCTTATGTTTCACATTCAGCCAGCTGCACGGCAGACATTAGCTGCCAGTGTCCGCACAGCGCACGCGCCTACACTGCCAATACTGAGCATTAATGATAAAAACCCATGCTCTTATTGCTGAAAAGTTATCATTAGTTACTTAGTAAAACAGCATTCTTTCCGATTCTCTTAGCATTGCTGAGAACTGTACAATTTGTACAGCTTGTATGGTTTGAAAATAGCTGCTTATCGCAGCCTGCAAGCAATCCTGTTGCTCAGCTGCATTTATTCACTTGTCAATCCATTGATACTGCTCACACAGGAAGAGCAATCATCCCAGCTTATGCTTCACATTCAGCCAGCTGCACGGCAGGCATAGCTGCCAGTGTCCGCACAGCGCACGCGCCTACACTGCCAATACTGAGCATTAATGTTAAAAATCCATGCTCTTGGTGCTGGAAAGTTATCATTAGTTACTTAGCAAAATGGTATTCTTCCGATTCTCTTAGCATTGCTGAGAGCTGTACAATTTGTACAGCTTGCATAGTTTGAAAATAGCTACTTATCGCAGCCTGCAAGCAATCCTGTTGCTCAGCTGCATTTATTCACTTGTCAATCCATTGACACTGCTCACACAGGCAGGGCGATCATCCCAGCTTGTGTTTCACATTCAGCCAGCTGCACGGCAGGCATTAGCTGCCAGTGTCCGCACAGCGCACGCGCCTACATTGCCAATACTGAGCATTAATGATAAAAACCCATGCTCTTATTGCTGAAAAGTTATCACTAGTTACTTAGTAAAACAGCATTCTTTCCGATTCTCTTAGCATTGCTGAGAGCTGTACAATTTGTACAGCTTGCGAAAATAGCTACTTATCGCGCTGTTGCTCAGCTGCTACACTGCCAATACTGAGCATTAATGTTAAAAATCCATGCTCTTGGTGCTGAAAAGTTATCATTAGTTACTTAGCAAAACGGTATTCTTCCGATTCTCTTAGCATTGCTGAGAGCTGTACAATTTGTACAGCTTGTATAGTTTGAAAACAGCTACTTATCGCAGCCTGCGTACAATCCTGTTGCTCAGCTGCATTTATTCACTTGTCAATCCATTGATACTGCTCACACAGGAAGAGCAATCATCCCAGCTTATGTTTCACATTCAGCCAGCTGCACGGCAGGCATTAGCTGCCAGTGTCCGCACAGCGCACGCGCCTACACTGCCAATACTGAGCATTAATGATAAAAACCCATGCTCTTAGTGCTGAAAAGTTATCACTAGTTACTTAGTAAAACAGCATTCTTTCCGATTCTCTTAGCATTGCTGAGAGCTGTACAAATTGTACAGCTTGGCTTGTTAAGGAAACACCCGTTTGAAAATAGCTATTTATCGCAGTCTGCGTACAATCCTGTTGCTCAGCTGCATTTATTCACTTGTCAATCCATTGACACTGCTCACACAGGAAGAGCAATCATCCCAGCTTATGCTTCACATTCAGCCAGCTGCACGGCAGGCATTTGAAGAATTCACGTTTCCACATTTCACCATCAGCAGTTATGCGGTTAGTTTAGCTGAATTATCGCCATTACCTGCAGCTGCCAATGCCGACGAAGAGCTTGTTTATGTATTGGAGCTTGGGCAGCTCCGCTTGCGCGGCACTCAAACACAGGAACTTAAGCTAGAGCTAGGCAATGCACCGTTTAATGCTGAACACTTCATTCTGACACGCAAATTCACCAGTAATACAACAAGTATTTTCACCAACAATGCTGCAGGAAGCTTGGTAGCCGCCACCGAACCTTTACACATTCGTACATATTATTATTTTGCAGGCAACATGGCAATTGACGCGGCTGCAATGGAAAGTCCAAATGTCAAAAAACAGAGCACCGCGCTAAGACAACTGACATTTCCCAGCTGGGAGTTATTTGTACTGGCTGGCGATGTGGTGACACCCGTCACCTTTGCAGCTAAGACTGTAAATTTGCCGCCCCAAGCAGTGCCAAAACTTAGTTTTGTAAAACGACTTAGTACTGATTCTGCATTTGCAGTGCAAGTCGTTATTATTGGGTTAGGCTGTTTACTGATTTTGGGGTACGGGTTGTGG
>CBDFMP010000034.1:0-37739 GCA_965249715.1 Spirochaetota bacterium
TGATGCAATCCCAGTGGCGTATAATAGCCCTGTCCTGCCAAATGACGTGCAATCAGCGCACGGACAATGGCATATCCGTAATTCAGAGCGATGTTTCTAAAATCGCCGCGTTCACTGCGTAAAAAAGTGCTATCGAAAATAATCGGCCAGTACTGACGCGCCGCCACCGCCTCGCGATTATTGCTGTCACCGCTTTTCACGTCTTTAGCCAGCTGATGCAATGAATGTTTCATTTTGAAAGCATCCAAAACGCGTGCCTGGTTTTTTAATTTTGCGGTTACTAAGGCTTTCCATAACTGCTTGCGCCGCGGGAGCGGCAGCTGTGCCTGCAATTCATAACGCCGTAGCGGCTCAAAATGGCTGGCATACGGCAGATACATGCCAACAGGCAAACTTTGGGCGTTTAAGAACAGTACGCCAATCTTCGCTTCCGCCAGCGATGAAAGCAATGGTACGCTCAATCGCACCTGTTTATGCTCAATGACGATAAATGCCAGGTCGCGAATGGGGACTTTGATTTCCTCTTTCGCTGTGCTAACCTTTAGTTGCTGTTGCTGTAAGCTTAGGTAGCTGGGTGTACTGATAAGAACTGTGCGCCAACTCATACTGCGCCTCCGTACCTGAGTATCGGCACGGGGACGCTTATTTTTATACTATATTAAAAACTCGGGACGCTGCCGATGTGAAGGCAGTATAACTTGTCCTATATGGAGGGGGTTGTCGCGGTTGCCAAATTGGATTGGAGATAATACCAAGTGGCGAAATTTGTGCCTTGCGGAAAAGCTTGACTGTTTTTATGCCGATACTGGTCATATTGCCGCTTGCATCTAGTAATGTGTCACTTTTTCCTTGTTTTCCGCTCCGTTTGTGTGTTCGTTCCCCAATTAAAGCCTCAGTTTGCTCTTTATCGCGCAGTGGCTGTAGTTCAAGCTCAGCAGAGGGGATTTCAAGCATATCAGCTTCAAAATTAGTACCGTGAATGGTATAACGGTCATGTCCGGCGATTGTAATTGTTGCAGTTGCACGACCGAACTGCTTGTAGTACCCGCGATATAACACGCCCGCACGTTCTATTTCCACTAGTTCATCGCGATGTAATGAAAACTGAAAGCTGTATGGTTCATCCATAACCAGCCAGTCTGTTTCGTCTTTTCCTTGCACACATGCCTTGGAGAAGATTACTTTTTCCCAAACATGATGAGTATAAAGTGGCACGGCGTAATAATTTAGCGTACCCCGCTTATTTTCTTTCCCGAAGATGTCAATACGCAGCATATCTCCCTGTTTAGCGTAGCCGCGTTCGGATAGCGGAATGGTCGTCAGTGTTTCAGCGATGCGTAAGCGGCGGATGACAGTAGCCCCTGTTGTACGCAGCTGTTGGCGATGTTCATGTTGCCGCTGTGCCTGTTCATCTAAAACTGCTGGCGCAACACCCTTAGGAGCAGAGAAATCTTTAAAATATTCATCTGTTAGATCCTCACCGCGTTTGGTGTTTTTATCCCAGCACCAAACAAAACCCTGTGTGAAAGCTTTATCTTTATGTTCGTTTATCCGCTCCTCCAGTAAGCGGCAGAGTTCCAGTTTAGCTGGCGGCGGCGGGGCATCTGCGTCATTTGTGTTAGGATAAACCTCTTGCCAAAGCAATGTTTTTCCTAAGTCGACGTGGCTTTTAATATTACTCAATGACACATAATGCACCAGCTGTCCTGGTGCTGTGGTTGCAGTTGGCTTCTGTTTGCTGTAAAGCGTTTCTTTATGGGCGGAGCCTGTTTCTATTTTATGCACCCAGCGTGAAACGGTAAGCTTGTTTTTTTCTGCTAGTAGGTCTTCACGAAAAGTGTCCCAAGGCTTAGGCGCATAGCCAATCATGTCACGTTTGAATTTTTTTTCTAAGTCTTCCTTACTTATGTTTTTCTGCTGGGAACGCAAGGATTTCAAACGATTTTTCTCTCTGTTTCTTTCGTAGTCAGAAATACGCTTAAGTACACTAGGACTAGTAGAAGCAATGATAGCAGCATCTAAAGCGTGGTGTGTATCGCCTTCTTCACGATTCTTTTTTAGTCCCCAAAGTTGCCGGAGTCTAGCAGTGATGCCACCTTTTACAGCCATAACATTTACTTTATCCCTCCGTTCTTTACCAAAGTCTACATGTTTTTCAAAGTAGTTTTTCAGGAAACGCGACATGTACTGGGTATCGGTGAGGTTGCGCCGGGTGAATTTTTCTGATTCTTCATCGTTGAGTTCACGCGTCATCAGCAGGCGATCTTTTTTAGCAGGTTTAATTTTTTTATTGACAGCGATCCTGCTACAAAAACTATCCCAGTCCTCCGTCCTGACATGATAGTATGGGGTTTTGTCGCTTTTTTCGCGATTTTCGTCGGTGAAACAGAGAGTTTTATTGTTTTTGGTGTTATCAAAACATTTGCTGTATGGGATGATGTGATCGATCTCTGTCTCGTGAAAGAGTGCTTCATCGGTGGAAAATTCACGCCCGCTGTAAAGCGATACGCCATCTTGTTCCTTGAATAGCTCAAATTTCAGCAATTCGTCATACCGAGGCTCGCGATTGAATTGTTCAATAAACTGTGTGACGCGGTCTGTTTTTGCCTTTTGAAATTTTTTCTGACCTTGTTCTATTTTACTCTTTTGTTTTTTGCCGTGTGCCAGTTCACGCGCCAGTTCGATGCGGATAATATCGGGTTTGCCGTGCTGGCGGACGATGTGATTATACACCTCGCGCACGCGGTAAATGGCACGGAGTACGACGGGGCTGGTGATCTCGCGTTTTTCGTGTTTATCCAATGGCGGCAGTAAGTTTGCCGTACCTGCTAGGCGGTCTGCGCTATTAGGATAAACTTCTGCGACTGCTTTATCGTAGGTGCAGTCTTCAGTTTGCAGTATGGGGATAAGTTTGTCAGCGGCGGTGATGGAAAGACTGGCGAAGCCGCTAAAATCCACCTCAACGGCGATAATCTTGAGCAGCTGCCGCCATGTCTTTTCTGTTGGACTGGCTGAGTTGGGCGCGGCGGGGGCGACTGAGGCGACGTTGCCAATTTCCGTACGTACGGCAGAACTGACGTTTTGCATAAACGGCGCGCGGGTCTGATTTTTATCAATGATGATTTTATTATTGAGCTCTGCACCCAATGTTTCAGCGATGGTTTCACCCTCAGCTAATGGGAGCTGGCAGAGCTCCGCTAAGAGCGTGATGAGCGATGGAGTATTTGCAGTGTGTCGATGAACTTCTTGCCAGCATTCACCCTTAGCACGGCAATAGGCTAAGGTGCTTTGTGGGTTTTTGCAATAAGAGATAGCTTCGGCAATGAGGTTCAATGCGGCGATGCGTTTAGCCGCATTGGCAGGGGGTGTAGCAGCAGCGGGCTGCGGATCGATGGCATTCCATAGTTGTTCACCGGTATCGGGCAGCTGTGAGATTGCTATGCGCAGTGTATGATAACCTTTAAAGTTATTCGGCAATTTATCCTTTTTTTCTGCCTTGTAGTTCAGCTCAGCGATGTCGCGATGTAATAGTTTGGCGATGCCGCCAAAAGTGGGCTCTTTTCGTTCGCTGAGGAGTTTAAGGACTTCTTGTTTTTCATCGGCTGTCAATGGCTCGTTGCTGAACTTGATATTATTGAGCAAGGCGCAGATATTAAACAGTTCAATGGAGTAGGCATTGCGCGGGGAGCGGTAGCGATTGGTTTCATGGCGGCACCATGCCACTAGCTTCAGCACGTCCTGCATTTTATTGAAATGGCTGAGTTTTTGCAGGTAGGCGATTTGAAATTCATCGCTGAGTTTGTCATTGCCAAGTTCGCGTTGTTTGGTCAGGATACGCAGTGCTTCTGTGAGGATGAGTTCACGCGTGAAGATACAGATGTGGTTGCCTTGGCGATTGCGGCGGCGCGATGTTTCGTAGGTTTCGCCTTTGAGCAGTCGGAGTAGCTCAGGATGGGGGTTGTCCGTGATGTTGACGATAAGTTCAGCAGGTGTGGGGCTGGGGGTTTCCGTTGGGGTTACGTTTGTTTTAGCGCAGCGTATTTTGTGGTAGGTTTCAATAAGATTATTTGTAGTGGCAACCATTTCATAAGCAGCTTTTTCCTCTTCATCGATATCGATAAGTTCAGCTGTTTGTGTGTCTAGTATGGCATTTGTATCTTTGCCTTTTTTCATGGATTTGAAGCCGCGATGTTTAGCGAGGTGGCAGAGCACGCGAGCGAGCTCTTCATTGCTGAGGCGCTCATGCAATGCCTTAATTCGCAATTTCCAGGGATCCTGTGTATTGTGATCGTAGCGATAGGTGAGTGCGCCCGCTTCAATCTTTGCAGCTTTTGCAGGAACTTGCAGCTCAGCTGGACGTTCATGCAGATATGCGGCGTCGATGTACTCAGGATCGGCGATGTTGTGAGTTTTCAGCAAGCTGCGGATTTGGCGCATACGCAATTTTCTGCGTCTGAGGGTGTGGCGTGTACGGCGTGCTTCGCCGCGTGCTTTGGCGTGCGATTCTTTAGTTTGTTCGTCGTGTGGCGCGGGAAAAGTGCGTGCGCCCAGGTCAAGCAAGCTACCGGTTGCCGCTGTTTCGTCTAGTTTCAATAAACACCAGCCTGTGGAGCTGATGCCGATGTCTAAGCCGAGTATCTTTTGTGGTGTTTTGTTAGTTTCATTGACTGTTGTTTCCATAGCCTTTACTCCAACGGTGAGTTTATAATTATAATTGTTTATTTATATTTTTAACATTATTTTAGTAAATGTTAAACAAAAAAAAATAAGCTATGAAATGATGAAAGTGATGTTATATTATGGTTATCGTAAAGTGTAGGTACCTTATGATAAAAGTTACGCTTGCGTAACTTGCAAATGGGGAGGAGCAGCAATGCCCCTCCCTTTTTTTATTAATTTCCTGAGGGCTTTTTAACTTACGACTGTATTGTGGTGTTGGGTAATTTAACAATGTATTCTGCTGGGCAGTTTAACATATTTTATGAAGTCAAGGTTTAGGTTTGTTTATGAAGTCAAGGTTTATTATTATAGGCGTATGCCTGTTTGTTCCAATCGTTTTATGGGCTGAAGCTGTTCGCTCAAAATATGTTGGCGAAGAAACGCGGGAAATTAAATCGCTTTCAGCTGATGATATTGCTGAGTTGGAAAGTGGCGGCGGCTGGGGCTTAGCGAAGGCGGCAGAATTGAACGGTGTGCCAGGCCCGGGGCATATATTGGAAATGCAGGATGAAATAAAACTTTCTGAGCGGCAGAAAGCTAAAGTCCAGCAGCTCTATGAAACAATGAATGCTGAAGCCAGAGTTTTAGGGAAGGAGCTTATCCGTTTGGAAGCCACTCTTGATGACAGCTTCGTCAAGAGGACGATTACACAAGAAAGCTTAGAGCAGTTGGTGACGGACATAGAAAAGGTGCGGGGACAATTAAGAATTACGCATTTAGCCACGCATTTAGAAACTCCTAAAATTCTCAGCAGCCAACAAATTATCCTGTATAATCAATTAAGGGGATATAACGAGGATCCTTGTGAGAATATTCCTAAGGGACATAGTGCTGCATTGTGGAAAAAACACAATAACTGTGATTAGTCGTGCGGGTGTTTGTTACGACAGCTAGTGGAGTTGGACAGCTACGCTGCCACTCCCCGTTTCTCGTTCGGTCATAACAGTAGTTTGCTGTCTTAAAAATGCACCTTGTCTGAGGTGCTAAGTCACGCGTAGTGATTGGCTTTCACCGCGCGTGTTTTATGTGTGCGTTTTGCGGGTGAGGTGGGCTTTAGTTAGCGGTAAAGGTGGTGTGGATAAGCCTTAAATATATTGTATATTTTAATAGGTTTTTCCGATTTTCATGTTATGATAAGGTCATGCAAGATCTAAGCTAAATTGTTAATTTTTGAGGAGTGAATTGCATGTATGCTGTTGTATTTGATTTGGACATCGAAATCCTGAAAGCAAAATATCCTAATAGCTATAATAATGCGTACTCGGATATTCGCAACTTTTTAGAAGGGGAAGGATTTGAATGGACACAGGGCAGTGTTTATTTTGGTACAGAAAAAATAGACGCAGTAAAATGTGTTCTTGCTGTTCAAAAGTTAAACCAGCGGTTTAACTGGTTTAGGGATTCAGTGAGAGATATTCGCATGTTGCGAATAGAAGAAAAAAACAATCTAATGGATGCTATCAATCCAAACAGCTAAATAGCCATCAGATAAGCTCTTTACCTCCTGTAGTATGGGGGTGCAGCTGTTCCTCAATCATAACAGTAGTTTGCTGTCTTAAAAATGCACCTTGTCTGAGGTGCTAAGTCACGCGTAGTGCTTGTTTTTACCATGCGTCTTGCGGGTGCGGTGGGCTTTTGTTTTGGATGGAGAGGCAGAGACGGACTTTTGAGACTAAGCAGTGTGGCGGCAAGCTATTAAATGCAAGTTACGCAGAATAAGACTGTAAATCATAACAGCTGCTGTAAATGATACACGTTACTTAGATTCATACTATACTATGCAAGGTAAACATTTGCTGCAATTTGTCGTTTATGTTTGCAATTACTGGCTAGGATTAGCAATGATGATTAAAGGGAGTTATAACAATGCAAGTAAAGGAGCTGTGGCTAAATCTTCCCGTAAAAGATTTGGCGCGTACAAAAACATTTTTTCAACAGCTGGGTTTTAGTGTGCTCAGAGATGAAGAAGACATGGTCGGGTTTTCAATCGGCGAAAAATCCGTACAGGTCATGATGATCAAAGAAAAACGGTTTAAGCAATTTGTGCTCACGAATGTGTGCAATGCCGAGCGTACAGCGGAGACACTTATTTCATTTTCCGCCGAGAGTACTGAGCATGTGGATGCGATGGCAGAGAATGTTAAGAGCGCCGGTGGTACCATTCTAGGGGGCCCCGATGAGCTTGACGGCTGGATGTACGGTTTTATGTTTCAAGATCTGGATTGGCATCGTTGGAATATGGTCTTTTTAGATCTTGCCAAACTGGAACAATTGAAGACGTCGCTTAATTTACGCGCCTGAGCTTAGGTTAAAAACCGCGCGCCTGTTACGCTTTCAGGCGCGCGGCTAGTCTTTTTCGGCGACAGCTTTAATAGTATCTGGCTAAATCCTGCGCAAGCATTTTGCGTGTGGCACTTTTCACAAGCAGTGTCATGAGGAAGGGAGGAAGGACATGAAGCTTGGCGAGCAGGCGTTTTGTGCCGTGCCGCTGAAGGTCATGGTGAGGCGGCATTGAGCGGTGTTCACAACACTGATCTGCAATTCTGAAATGTACACAGCACCATGGCTTTCAGCCCGTGTGGCTGTACCCACGGTTTGGGGCGGCGGCGGTGATCCACATCACCTCGGTGGCGGTTTTGCCAAAGTTTGTGGAGAATTTCAATTTTTTCAATGCCTGAAATATTGCGGGCATTGATGGTGATAGTGCCACTCAGGTTCATGGCGAGTTTTAGGTTATTTTGTGTTGGGCGGCGGAGAGCTTAAAATATGTTTACAATGTTATGAATGAAATGAAACACCCATTGGGGCGCGGAGGTGATTGTGCCCTGATGTACCAATATGAAATAAATAGCCAAACCTACGGTCAATGGCCAGCAGCCGCCGCCGATGGCGGCGATGATGCCGGCGGGGATCCACCCCAATACAGCTCCCCATAAAAACCCATAACGGGCAATGATATAAGTGTAACAGAATATAAATACTAAGAGACTGATAAGTGTTCTGACTTTCATAAGTAATTTTTGAGGAAA
Source organism: Spirochaetota bacterium (assembly GCA_965249715.1). Classification (GTDB taxonomy): domain Bacteria; phylum Spirochaetota; class UBA12135; order COTS27; family COTS27; genus COTS27. The sequence goes on from CBDFMP010000034.1 coordinate 7,749, forward strand.
CAATAATAACAACAATAGCGAACTTAAATCAGCTGCCCAAATGTAATGGTTGACAATGATAACATTGTTTAGAGGAACCTTCGTGTTTGGGCTTTATAATGCAAATATTCAGTGCCATAACGTTCTATCAGCCAGCTTTCTTCACTTAGTACCATAAATACATAGCTGATAAGATTAATGCTTAAAAGAATGGTGATGTAAAAGGAGTTAACAAGAAAGATCAATCCAAGGCAGCTGATCATACTGCCGAGGTATTGCGGGTTGCGTGTGAAGCGATAGGGTCCATGTATTTTGAACCCTCCTGTAAGGCCATGATAATTGGCGATACCCAGTGAAATAAAGCCCCACAATGTAAGCGCAACGCCCATGAGGAAGAGCGGAATACCAAGGACGCCGCGGATAGCTGGAGGAAACTGCCAACTATTCCAGCTCACTACGGCTACAGCGCAGGTGGTGAATTTGGGAGCGTAGAACAATGTCCAGCTCATGAGAAATTGCCATGAGTTTTTACGCGGCGGCGGCCAAATTCGCCGATGTGGAAATGTAAGTGAAAGTGTCACCCCGGTTAACTGCATAATGTGCAGCACTAAGCTGACAATAAATAAAACTTCGATCAATAAAACTTCGTTCATAAGCAGCCAAAACCTTAAAGCCAGCGTCGTACGCGTTTACAATACTCTGCATATTGTTCACCCAAACGCTGAGCCAGTATGCGTTCTTCTGGGAGGATCTGAAAATAATGCAGATACAGTACACAGCATGGAACGCTCAGTATGCCGACAACATGCGGCATGAAACAAAACATACTTAATATGAGTAATACAAGACCCAGGTAAATGGGATTGCGGGAGAATTTATAGGGTCCTTGGGTGAGCAGGGTGCTTGTTTTTTCGGGGTGTACAGCTGAAACGACAGTCTGTTTGCGATGAAGTAAAAAAACGGACCAAAAAACCATAACGGCTGCGTCAAAAAGAATCAGGATGCCTATAATGTTTAATACGCGCGCTGGTAGGAATGTTAAACGTCCTAGTGACACCGTGAAATAACAGACTGCCATTATTACGAATAACAGAAGGACTAGGAGTGGGGGCGGGAGTTTGAGTTCTAAGTTTTTTAACATGTTGCAGGTTCTTGCCAAAGGTCGTGTTGATGTCAATTTTCTGCTTACTTAATATGGGGTGGTGCTGATAATATTCTCAGCACCACCACTGTAGCGTCCATCGGGCCATCTTATTCTGGGGTAGCCGCTGGTGGTGTCAATAAGCTCATGAGTGAGCGGAATGTTGTTTTCCAGCCAGCTCTGCGATGCCGAGGGCTGGCGCTCAGCTTCGGGAATGATCAATTCACCTGCCTGCAGATCGGGACTGCTGCCTAAGTATGCGGCTACGGCTGTATAAAGGAACTCAATGTATTGGCAAGTAAGTTTGCAAGTAGGGTCGTCGTAAAACCATTTGGTGGGTGCACTGGTGGCTTCTGCGTACGCATTGCTGAGCGCGTTGCTAAACGCACTGTCTGGGAACCAGCCGTAATCGGTGATGAGGTGGTGAATTTCTTCTCCGCTGGCATCGCGTTCGCCGTTGCCCGGGGCGGTCTCGGTGGCGTAGAGCACCTGATCGTTTAATGCCAATAGCTCAGTAAAAGTGTAAATGTCTGACATTGCGCTGAGTAAAACGTCTTCTTCGTCTTCATCGGCTAAGAGGAAGAGCATTGCCTGGTGAGTATTGAGGCGTTTAGCAATGCTCGGATTGTCCAGTGTGCCGTCTTCGTCATTATCCAGCCACAGTGCGCTTACATGCGCGGCGTGCTGGAGCTTGGCTGCACTTACTCCAGGTCCCGCGCAGATGCGTACAGCAGCTTCATTGTGCTCAGCATTGAGTGGGAAGACAAGTGCTGCGCTTGTGAAGTACACGGGCGGACAAGTTGTTGTGACGCCAGCTTGCTGCAAAGCAGTTTCGGCTTGTGTGCAGCCATTGAGAAATGCTGCGCCGCTTAGGATAATGAGTGCAGTACCCGCAGCTAAAAATAATTTTTCCATGACAATGGTATGGCAGCGGCTGTTATGGAATCCTCTTAGCTGGCAGCTCTTAAAACAATGTTTATCGTTTAAACTTGGCACAGTTTTTGCCGGGGCGATTGCTCAGGTGAATAACAGTCTGTCGCAGCCCAGCTGCAGCTAGCCGCTCACAGCTGCGCTGCAATTTTTTGGCTGCTTACAGCAGCGGGTCTGCTCCGTAGGGGTTGTCTCCTGTGTCGCCTTTACGTACGGTGAAGACGATGAGAACGATCCAGCCAATGATCGGGAGCAGGCCCCAAAATAGCTGGTATGCGCTTTTATTAATGTCGTGTAGGCGCCGTGTACCGACGGCAAGCGAGGGCAGGATGAGTGCCAAAGTATAAACTAACCCCACCAAGCTGCTTATCAGTGTGTTAGCGAGCTGAGCGTTAAGGGTTTTAAAAACAATAAGAATAATTGCATTCACCAGTATGAACATCCAGTATTCCTTGCGACGTGCACGGCCTTTGAAGTCGGCATAGTGGTGAAAAATAGCTTTGGTGTACCATTTCATGGGAGGTTTCCTTTAAACAATAAATGATTTTTTTGTGGTTGTTGATGTGTCACAGCTAAACATAATTATAAACTATATTATGTATGACAGCTCTTAAAACAATGTTTATCGTTTAAACTTGGCACAGTTTTTGCCGGGGCGATTGCGCTGGTGAATAACAGTCTGTCGCAGCGCAGCTGCAGCTAGCCGCTCACAGCTGCGCTGCATTTTTTGAGCTGCTGCAAGCAGCACTTTAAGTGCTGACTGGCGCAACAAGCGGGTCTGCTCCGTAGGGGTTGTCTCCTGTGTCGCCTTTACGTACGGTGAAGACGATGAGAACGATCCAACCAATGATCGGGAGCAGGCCCCAAAATAGCTGGTATGCGCTTTTATTAACGTCGTGCAGGCTGTATTCCTTGCGACGTGCGCAGCCTTTGAAGTCGGCATAGTGGTGAAAAACAGCTTTGGTGTACCATTTCATGGGAGGCTTCCTTTAAACAATAAATGATTTTTTTTGTGGTTGTTGTTTTGTGGCTGTTTATGTGTGAGTTTTACGTGCGTTCATGATGGCACTGTAAGCTTCGTTGATCTTTTTAAGGTGCTCGGTTGCAAAATTCATGAATTCTTTTGGCATGCCCTTAGCATGGATGGCATCGGGATGGTATTCTTTACAGAGAGTGTGATAACGGCGTTTAACTTCAGCATCGGAGCTTTCGGGGCTGAGTTCCAGTAGTTCATAATATTGTGCCAGACTGCTGGCGCTACCTGTCAGCTCGCGTTTGAAAACCTGAAAGTAGGACTCAGGGATGCTTAGCTCTTGGGTGAGTTCCTGCAGAATGCGTTCTTCTTCACGATGAAGCTGTTTGTCAGCCATTGCCAGCTCCCACAGCATTCTGTAAGTCATAATACGCATTTCGGTTTGTGTCACAATGTTAGCGTATTGCGCGGCGCATTCAAAAATGGAATGCGGGGTATGCTGAGCGGTGTTAAAAAGGGAGAGAGCTGCCTGCTGGTCCTCGGCGTCCAAGCGCAGCCGCTGCATGAATGATTTAACGGCGGATACTTCTTCACTGCTGACCTTGCCGTCGGCTTTTGCCAGTTTGGCAAACATGGAGAAGAGTGAAACAAAGAGCAGCTGTTGCGATTGTTCTGCTGTGGAGTAGCGCCGGTGTCCTGGGCGTCCTTTAGTCGCTAAATGTCCCAAGTACCCGCCTAAAACGGCACCCAAGGGACCGCCAAGCATCATTCCAACGCCCGCACCTAAGCCTGTTCCTAACCAAGACATGGTAATTCTTCTCCTATTGTTAATGTTTCATCAGCAACCACACTGATTAGTAATATAACATGAACTCGGGTCAAGCTGTGTAAAATAACTTGTGAAAAAAATTGGGTTTTATTCCACTGTAAATTGTCCCATCATCCCGCCATCTTCATGTTCTAGAATATGGCAATGGTACATGTATGGGTATTGACGGTCAGCTGGAAAGTTAAACTGCACAAGAAATTCGGTCCAGCCATCATTCACAATGATGGTATCTTTCCAACCGCGTTGTTCTGGCGGCGGCGGCGCGCCGTTGGCGGAAAGCACTTGAAACGATGTTCCGTGAACGTGGAAAGGATGCGCCATCTCTTCACCTTGCACGCGCCATAGTTCCCATTCACCCAAACGCACGCGTTCATTGATGACATCCATATCCATAAAAACACCATTAATGCTGAAAAGCGTCAAAAGATTTATAGCTCCTGCAGCAGCGTTTTCTCCACCGCCTCCATCGCCATCACCACCTCCATCGCCCATTTCCAAAGAGAATGTACGCGTGGTTTGGGCAACAGTGCGATCAACCCAGTTTATGCTTGTCAGTTGTTTGGGAAGCATGCCTTCAGCGCGTTGTGCAGGATCCACGCGCAATTCTACCACCAGTTGTTTTGTCAGCAAGGGAAAGAAACCTGCAGCTTCTTCGTTGAGAAAGGCTGCCATGAGCGGGACGGATCCTGTTGTTGTGGAGAGATCAACCATAATTTCAGCACGTTCACCGGGCATGAGTGTAAGGCGTTTAAGTTCCACGGGTTTTTCAATGAAACCGCCATCGGTGGCAATAAGCTGAAAAGGTCTGTTATTTTTAAAAAAGAAGGCAAAGCTGCGTGCGTTGGCGCCGTTGAGCAGGCGCAAGCGGATCCAGCCAGCCGGAACGCTATGCACGGGTGTTAGGGTGCCATTGACCACTAAGGTCGCTTCACGCAGACCGCCCATATGTTGTTCCATTGTGGGGCGGTAAGGGACAAGTTTGCCATTGACAAACGAGCGATCCTGAATGATGAGGGGAAGATCGTCAATGCCGTAGCGTTTGGGAATGGGAAGCTTGGCTGAAACCTCGTCTTCAATGATGTAAAGGCCTGCAAGGCCTGCGTGAACATGTTCAGCGGTCTTGCCCATGGCGTGCGGGTGGTACCAGCTGGTCCCGGCAACTTGTGCAACGGGAATGGTGATTTGCCAGCTTGTATTGGGGGCAATGAGTCCTTGCGGTCCGCCGTCTAGTTCACCGCGCACATGCAGACCATGACCGTGCACTGTGGTGCCTTCGGATAATTGATTGATGAAACGAATGGTGGTATTTTTACCGCGTTGAAGTCTGATGGTGGGGCCGAGGTAGCTTTGCGGTGCATTGGCAGCGGAAAAACTCATGGTGGGGCTGGGCGTGCCGGCGAAGAATTCGTGATGGGTCTCGCTGATTGTGATAGGGAGTGGTACTGTGTTGCGTCCGTCAATGAGCGGCGGAATAAAGAGCTTAGTGGTTCCAACGGCAGGTGTCCCGCAGCTGCTAAGAAGAAATACTGAAAGACTCAGCAGCAGTTGTTTAGGATGGATGAGTGGTAACATGTTTGAAGTTTTATACGATAAAATAAGGGTTTTTTACGAGTGTTAACATTGTTTGCTGTGAACTGCAAGGCATTGTTATTGCGATGATGGTCTGAGCGCCTTTAGCGGCTCTCTTCTTTGTGATGTGTGTGCTCTTTGTGAGCAGTAATAACTTATAATATGAATTCAGTCCTGCCGTGTAAAATAACTTGAAAGGGGACTATGGTTTTATTCCACCGTAAACTGTCCCATCATCCCGGCATCCTCGTGTTCCAGGATATGGCAATGGTACATGTACGGGTATTGGTGGTCAGCGGGAAAATTAAACTGCACAAGAAATTCAGTCCAACCGTCATTAACGATGACGGTATCTTTCCAGCCGCGTTGTTCTGGCGCGGGCGGCGCGCCGTTGACGGAGAGGACTTGAAACGATGTTCCGTGAACGTGAAAAGGATGTGCCATCTGCTCGCCTTGCACGCGCCATAATTCCAGCTCACCCAAACGCACGCGTTCATTGATGACATCCATATTCATAGAAACACCGTTGATGCTCATGGCTATCATCATCCCGCCTCCCATCATTCCGCGTTCCGTCATCCCGTCTCCCATCATGTTGCCCATCATTCCCATCATGTTTCCCATCATGTTGCCCATCATATTTCCCATCATGTTGCCATGGTTCATTTCCAAAGTAAAATTGCGTGTGGTTTTTGCAGCGGAACGGCTGGCCCAGGCAATATTTGTCAGCTGTTTGGGCAGTGTACCGGCGGCACGCTGTGTGGGATCCACGCGTAGTTCCACTACCAGGTGTTTGGCGCGGGAAGCAAATTTGCCAGCGGCTCTTTCATTGAGAAATGCTGCCATGAGCGGGACGGCACCTGTTGTTGTGGAGAGGTCAACCATAATTTCAGCGCGTTCACCGGGCATGAGTGTAAGACGTTTAAGTTCCACGGGGGTTTCAATAAAACCGCCATCGGTGGCAATAAGCTGAAAGGATCGGCGGTCCTTAAAAAAGAAGGCGAAGCTGCGTGCGTTGGCAGCATTGAGCAGGCGCAGGCGGATCCAGCCAGCCGGAACGCTATGCACGGGTGTTATGGTGCCATTGACCACCAATGTTTTTTCGCGTAGTCCCATCATGCGCTGATGAGGTGTGGATTGATAGGGGGCAAGCTGACCGTCTATGAACGTCCGATCTTGCACAATAAGCGGGATGTCGTCAACGCCATAGCGCTTTGGCAGTGGAAGTGTTGCTGAAACTTCGTCTTCAATGATGTAAAGGCCTACAAGGCCTGCGTGAACATGTTTAGCGGTCTTGCCCATGGTGTGCGGGTGGTACCAGCTGGTCCCGGCAGCCTGTGCAACGGGAATGGTGATTTGCCAGGTTGTATTGGGGGCAATGAGGCCATGCGGCCCGCCGTCTAGTTCACCGCGCACGTGCAGACCATGACCGTGCACTGTGGTGCTTTCGGATAATTGATTAATGAAACGAATGGTGGTGTTTTTACCGCGCTTAAGTCTGATGGTGGGGCCGAGGTAGCTTTGCGGTGCAGTGGCAGCGGAAAAACTCATGGTGGGGCTGGGGGTGCCGGCATAAAATTCATGATTGGTTTGGTTAATGGTAATAACCAGCGGTGTTGTGCTGTCTCCGTCAATGAGCGGCGGAATGAAGAGCTTAGTGGCTCCAACGGCGGCAGGTGTCCCGCAGCTGCTAAGAAGAAATACTGAAAGACTCAGCAGTAGTTGTTTAGGATGGATGAGTGGTAACATGTTTGAAGTTTTATACGATAAAACAATAATTTTTAAATGTTGACAAATGTTGACGCTTGGTTTAATGAACTGTAAGGCATTGTTATGGCGATGATGGTCTAAATGCATTTAGCGCTGCTCAGTTTGTGTCCAGGTAAAATGAATTTGTTTGTAACGGCTTCTAAATTCACTTACGGCAGCACCAACGGTTTCAGGCGGCTTTTTGTCAATCAAGAGCTGTTTAAAAAAGTCAGCAATAATGGGCATGTCCTTGGCGGTCATGCCCCAGCGCACCAATTCCGATGTTCCAAGTCTGAGACCGTTGAAATCGTTTGCAACGGCAGTTTGCGGGAGTTCAATGCCGGATGTGAGCAGCTTCGCGCGACTGAGTGTCCGCGCGAGAGTTTGACCGCCGCCATAAGTTTCAGCTTGCAATGCAAACTGATGTGAAGTTGTGGCAACGTGTTGCCCTGGCGCGTGATAGACGGGCAGACCAAGCTGTTCCAAAGCTGCAGCCAGTGCAGCAGCACTCTCCACCATGGCAGCGGCGTAAGCCTTGCCGCAGGCCTTCCAATCCACAAGTGTGCGCGCCAATGCGGCAGTTTTGGCAACATCGAAATTAGCGGTAAGCCCGGGATAGGCTATGGCTTCAATGCGTTCAGCCAGTGCCGCGTTGTTAAGGACAAGTATGCCGCTGGGCGGTCCGCTGAGGCTTTTATAGGTGCTCATGGTCATCACGTCCGCGCCCAGGCTGAGCGGATTTTCCCAGGCGCCCCCGGCAATAAGTCCCGAAAGATGCGCCGCGTCAAAGTGCAGCTGTGCGCCGCAGCGTTTAGCAATGGCGCTCACCTCAGCAACGGGATGCGCAAAGAGGTTCAGGCTGCCGCCAAGTGTGATCAGCTTGGGGCGTACACGGCGGCTGAGTGTTTCCAATGCTGGCAGGTCCACACTATAACGTTTGGGATCAATAGGCGCTTCATGAATATTCAGACCGTAGAGACCTGCTGCACCTGCCTGATGATGGGTGACGTGTCCGCCAATTTGTGGTGGCGGAACAATAATGTTGTCCCCCGCCTTAGTGGTGGCCATAAAAACGTAAAGATTGGCCATGGCACCGGAGGCTACGCGCAGTTCTGCATAGGGTGCTTTAAAAATGTCGCAGCTGAGCTGCTGAGCCAGGACTTCCAGCTCTTCAATAGCCTCCAGCCCCATTTCGTATTTATCGCCAGGGTAACCCAATGAAGCGCGTGTTCCCAATCCGCTGCTAAGTAGGGCTTCTGCTGCAGGATTCATAACATTGGTGGCGGGATTGAGATTTATGCAATCCTGTTCGTGAATACGTTTGTTGGCGGCACTGAGTGCGGCGATGTTGGTGACCAGCTCGTTCAGTGATAATGTAGTAGTACGTGCACTGTACTTAGCAATAAGCTGCTGACTTTTACTGGGGAGCCAGGGGCGCGGATGAATGTTTGGCATAAGCATTTTAGGTAATCCGGTTAAAATAGTTAAAAAAAATTTTAGCTAGCCAATTCATAAATTTACAGTCTGTTAAAAAAAACAATATTATACTTTGAATAGCAGTTTAATATAGCTAACAATGTATATTATATATTAAATATAGTCTTTTATTGCAAACATAATTTTTTTGAGGTAGTAAATAAAATGAGAAGCTTATTTTACATTATTTTAATATTTGGTGTGATTGCCAATTTTACGGTGCTTTTTGCGCAGGAGCTGAAATTGTGGACGACTGAAGAGCAGCCGGAGCGTTTGGCTAAGCAGGAAGCGGCGGCAGAGCTCTTTCTTGCGCAGACAGGCGTGAGTGTGCAAGTGATCCCGATAGCTGAAAAAGATTTGGGAACGCGTGCAACAGCGGCTTTTGCAGCAAATGAACTTCCCGATATTATTTATCATCCATTGCAATATGTTTTGCCATGGGCGGAAGCGGGATTATTGGATACAGAAGCGGCAACGGAAGTTGTGGAAGCGCTAGGCGCTGAGACCTTTGCGTCGGGGGCATTGAATATGGCAAAGTTTTCAGGCGATTATGCTTCTGTGCCGGTCGATGGCTGGACACAGCTGCTGGTGTATCGCAAGGATCTTTTTGCACAATATAATTTGGCAGCACCTACTAATTTTAAGAACGTCGCCGCTGCTGTGAAGAAGCTGCATAATCCTGATTCTATGTATGGGTTTGTTGCTGCCACAAAGGTGGATGAACCGTATATGATGCAAATGTTAGAGCATATCATGCTTGCCAATGGTTATTCAGTGGTGAATGCAGACGGTTCGATCAATCAAGACAAACGCAAGCTGCGTACAGTATTATCGTTTTATAAGCTTTTGGCAAAGGCTAGCCCTCCTGGCGAATTGTTTTGGAAACAGTCGCGCGAGTTGTATTTTGCAGGTAAGGCGGCAATGATTATTTGGTCGCCGTTTATTATGGATGAGCTGGCGGGATTACGTGATTCGGCGCCGCCCACCATTAACGATGATACCACAACACGTGAGCTGGCAGAAAAAACCGGCTTTATCACCACGTTTGCCGGCGCACAAAATGCAAGCGGTGCCGCCTGGGGCGATGTGCGTTTCTTCGGCATCACCGTCAATGCTGATACGGATAATGCTATTGAATTTGTAAAATTTTCAATGGATGAAGGGTACGAATACACGCTTTCCATTGCACCTGAGGGCAAGTTTCCTGTACGCCGCGGCGACAAGAACAATGCTGATAAATTTATCAAAATTTGGGAGCAGCTGCCGGTAGGGGTGGATCGCAAAGCGGCGCTGAACGAGCTTTATTCCGATGATGTCATTCAAAATATTGTTGGCGGCTTAACTACGGCACAGCGTTGGGGACTCAAAGAAAATCAGTTGGCTAAGGCCTCGCGCATTATTAATTCGCAGGTGGTTAGCCGCGTTGTTCGTGAATATATTGACGGCGAGCTAAGTCTCAACAAGGCAGTGAATAAGCTGCTAACAGAGCTTGCAGCTATTGACTGAACGGCTAACCAGAAACTCATAATGCGTTTGGTGAGGCGGCACCAAACGTGAGTGATGCAAGCCTCAGGTGGTAGCAAGCCTCAGGTGGTAGCAAGCCTCAGGTGGTAGCAAGCCTCAGGTGGTAGCAAGCCTCAGGTGGTAGCAAGCCTCAGGTGGTAGCAAGCCTCAGGTTTGGCGGCAGCGGTGCTGTGATGGAGGCATGAGCAATGAAACAAGACACGCGGCTTGCGTTCATCATGTTAATGCCGACGGTTGTCATCGTGCTGAGCATTGTCCTTTTTCCGTTATTTGTTAATATTTGGATCAGTTTTAAGCGGGTGACGCTGGCGAATTTGCGTCCGCCGCAGGTCCTGGTGGCTGAACGGCTGCGCGGTGACTTAGCGGAGGCAGGTGCAGAAGCAGTCTTGCAATATCGTCTGCGCAATACCTCACAGGAGCACCCCGTACGGGAGGTTGTTTTAACGGACAAACTTCCTGAGGGACTGGAGCTGCTAGCCTTGGATGAGCGTTGTAGCCTGACGGGGCGGGCTTTGCGCTGCGAGCTTGGCGACTGGCAAGCCAAACAACGTGAGACATTGAAACTGCCTGTACGTGCAACCGCGGTTTACATTGCCGCTGGAGCAGCGCCGCGTGACACGCGGGCTGTGATGACAGGGCTTGCCGAGAATACCCTTACTAGCTTTAAGTTTACGCTTGAGAATTATGTTAAGGTGTTAGGGTCGCGGGACTTTAGTGACAGACTGCGCGTCACATTTTTTTACACGTTTTTTGGCACGGCGGGCGCCTTGATTTTAGGGTTATTTGCGGCACAGCTTTTAAATGTGCCGTTTCGCGGGCGGGCGTTGTTCCGCGGCTTGTTATTGTTTCCGTATATTTCACCGGTGATAGCCGTTGCCTTTACGTGGATCTTTTTTTTAGATCCCTTTAGCGGCATGCTCAATGCTTTATTGCAGCATTATGAGCTGATAGCAGTGCCGATTAATTTTTTAGGGGTGAAGAATTTGCCGTTCAATTTATTTGGCATGAGGATTCCGTTTCCCCTGGCATTGGTGACCGTGACGGCATTTGAGGCCTGGCGCTATTTTCCGTTGGCATTTCTGTTTATTCTGGCGCGCATGCAGGCTATTTCCAGTGACATTTACGAGGCAGCGGAGGTGGACGGTGCCACGCCATTACAGCAATTTGTGTACATTTCCTTGCCGCAGCTTAGCGGTATTATTTCTGTCCTGTTTCTTTTGCGTTTTGTGTGGACGTTTAATAAATTTGATGATATTTTTTTAATGACAGGCGGGGCATCAGGCACCACAACACTGACTGTCGATGTTTATTTGCAAGCCTTTGCGCTCTCAGATCTGGGTGCGGGTGCGGCGATGGCAGTCGTCATCTTTATTCTGCTCGCCATTTTTGTTGCTGTTCATATTAAGGTGGCAGGACGCGATGAAAGCTTCTAAGCGGCAGCTGGGAGCTTATTTGCTTTTGGCCTTAGTGGTGGGGTGGCTCACTTATGCTGCGCTGAGCCTTGGCATTGCTGTGCTGTGGATGCTGGCAAGCGGCATTGCGTTTGTAGCGGACTTGGGGCCGGCAGTGGCGGCGGGGAGCTTTTATGTTTGTCTGCGCGTTTTATTGCTGCGCGGGTTTAGTGCGCGGTCGGCAGAAACACGCGCGCGCTTCTGGTGGGAGGCACTGGCTACACTCTTAGTGTTCTGGAGCTGCTCAGGGGGAACGCCGTTCAATGTATTGCCTGGCGCCGCGCCGCTTTGGACCTTAGCGGGAAGTCTGATTTTGGTGTTTTGCGGCAATCGCAGCATCACACTGATCATGGGCAAAGTTCTGCCGCACACGCTTAGCCGTGTCAATTTTGAACGCATATTGGTGCGCGTTTTTCGCGGTATGGGTTATGTGTTTTTTGGAAGTGTGGTGTTTATTCCATTTTTTACATTGCTGATGAGCAGTTTCAAACTGCAAGCTGAGTTGCTGCAAAATCCATTGGATTATTCCATCGCGCTGTCATGGGATTTAGCAACAAGCTTTAAAGCGTACACGGAGCTGTTCACTACATTTCATTTCGGGCGTTATATTTTCACTTCAGCTTATGTTTCGGTGGCAACCGTATTGATAACATTGGGTTTTGCTGTTCCCGGGGCCTATGCTGTAGCAAGACTTAATTTTCCAGGTCAAGCGCTGCTGGCACGTTCCATTTTGCTCATTTACATGGTGCCGGCAATTGTCTTGGTGGTGCCATTGTACGGTATTTTCAGTCTGCTGGGGCTGCGCGATAGTGTTTGGGGACTGTTAATCGTTTATCCCGCCACCACACTTCCTGTCGCCGTTTATATGTTGAAAGGATATTTTCTGAGTATTCCTAAGGAACTGGAAGAGGCTGGAATGATCGATGGCTGCAGTCGTGTGCAGGTGATCTTGCGTATTACCTTGCCTTTATGTTTGCCGGCACTGGCTGCGGTGGGACTTTATGTATTTATGATTGCCTGGAATGAGTTTTTATTTGCATTTATGTTTTTAGATGATCCCAATGTTTTTACAATTTCACGCGCGGTTGTTTCGCTTAACAGTTCTGAGGTGCCGCGGCAATATTTAATGGCGGGAGCAGTTATGGTCACTATTCCGGTATTGGTTGTTTTTTTGTGGTTTGAACGTTATTTGGTGCAGGGGCTTACCGCAGGTAGTGTCAAGGGGTAACAGCGGCATAGTTTATGACAACAAAACAAACAGCAGCAATTCATCAGGATACAGCGCAGCTGGACGCAGCGGCACGCGCGCTCTTGCGCGCCAATGATCGTGGCGGGTATACCGTCCCTACGCATAAATTGTACCCGTTTCAATGGAACTGGGATGCGGCTTTTTCGGCATTGGGCTGGTTCCAGTTTGATGTGGAACGCGCGTTCTTAGAGGTGGATAAGCTGCTGAGCGCACAATGGCATAATGGCATGGTGCCGCATATTGTGTTTCATCAGGATGACGAACAGTATTTCCCGGGGGCTGCTATGTGGGCGGCGGGTGCGGCGGTGCCGTCATCGGGTTACACGCAGCCGCCGGTGCTGGCTTCTATGCTGAGACAGCTGCAGCTGCGCGCCGCGGCGGCAAACACCGCGCGCGTCCGTGAAAAACTTAAGGAATACCTCCCCAAACTCATGCGTTGGCATCATTGGTTTTGGCAGGAACGCAATCCTACCGGTAATGGTCTCATCGCAATCCTGCATCCTTGGGAGTCCGGGCGTGATAATCTTCCTGATTGGGATGCTGCGCTTAGCAATGTGGACGTGCGCACAGTGGGCGCGTTTAAGCGCCGCGACACACAACATGTTGATGCTGAAATGCGTCCGCACAAACGTGAGTATCAGGCCTATCTTGCATTGGTGGAGCTGGGCAAGGCTGCGCGCTGGGATTCGCAGCAACTTTTGGCTACACAGCCTTTTGTCATGCTGGACGTATTGATGACCGCTGTTTTATTGCGCGCCAATCGCGATTTGCTGGCGATGGCTGAAGAGCTGAATGCTGCAGCGGAGGCACAAACGCTGCGGGGGTGGATAACACGGACGGAGGCGTATTTTGGCGCATTTTGGAATACTGAGCTGGGTGCTTATTGTACGATCAACTATCGTACGGGGCGGCATGTGGATTGCATTTCGGCGGCGACATTCAGCGCCTTTTATGCTGGCGTAGGCGATGGCGCACAGCGTGTTAAGCTGGCTGCTTTGTTTGCTAAGTGGTGTACGGCGGTCAAGTACATGGTGCCGTCTTTTGATCCATACGACGCACGTTTTGAGGAACGCCGTTACTGGCGCGGGCCGGTATGGGTGGTGATGAATTATCTGCTGGCGGAAGGGTTTATGACAGCGAGCATGGAAAATTATGCAGAGCTAATTCGCAAAGCCAGTGCCCAACTGATACAACGCCACGGGTTTTACGAGTATTATTCAGCGCACGCGGCGGATAGGGGGCTTGGCGGCAGCAATTTTTCCTGGACGGCGGCAATGTGGCTGGCATGGCTGAGCCCAAGCGCTCAAACTGCTGCTGCTGTTATGTGATAACTGTAATGGCATGACAATAAAATAATCATGAGCGAATAGTTTTAATGAGCATTGAATAATGGCGACGGTTGAATTAAAGAATATTGTTAAACGTTACGGCAGCATAACGGCTGTTCACGGGGTTTCGCTGAGTATAACAAATAATGAATTTGTTGTCTTGGTGGGGCCATCGGGCTGCGGAAAATCAACAATATTGCGTATGGTGGCGGGCTTGGAAGACATATCGGCGGGCGAGCTGAGCATTGACGGTGTGGTGATGAATGAGCACTTGCCTAAGGATCGCAATATTGCGATGGTTTTTCAAAACTACGCTTTATACCCGCATATGACGGTGTTTAAAAACATGGCATTTGCTCTTAAACTGGCACGTATGCCACGTGCGCAGATTGACAAACGTGTGCATGAAGCTGCGGATATTTTAGGTTTGACGGAGCTCTTAGCGCGGCGTCCTGCCGAGCTTTCCGGCGGGCAGCGCCAACGCGTGGCAATGGGACGTGCCATTGTGCGCGACCCTAAGGTTTTTCTGTTCGATGAGCCGCTTTCCAATCTGGACGCTAAACTGCGCGCACAAATGCGCGCTGAAATTAAACGCTTGCATGCGCGTATACAAAATACAATCATTTACGTCACCCATGATCAAGTGGAAGCAATGACCTTAGCGGACAGGATTGTGGTGATGCGTGCCGGGCGCGTGGAGCAGGTGGGCACGCCGCAGCAGGTTTTTACAGCTCCCGCCAATGTTTTTGTCGCGGGGTTTATTGGCAGTCCGCCAATGAATTTAATTGCCGGTGAACTTCAGGGTACAGCCGCGCGCCGCAATTTTAAAACTGTGGGGGTGACATTGCCATTGACTGCCGTTAAGCTTAACAAGGTTCAAGCGGGAACGGCGGTATTGCTGGGCATTCGTCCGCAAGCATTCACATTGGAAGTCCCGCCGCGTGCGCTGCGCAGTACCGCCCTGCGCGCACATGTGGAGCTGGCTGAGCCGCTTGGCACAGAAACATTGCTGCATCTGCGCGTTGGCAAGCAGCTCTTACTGGGCAGGGCCGAGGGCAATCAGCTATTTAAAACTGGCAGTGCGGTCACCATGCACGCTCACTTGAACAAACTTCAGCTTTTTGCTGCGGATACGGGTGTTAGCTTATTGGCTTGAGGGCTTGATGCCGTAGCGAAAGCGCGCTGAGCTTAGGAGCTGCTGGGCACTGCGTTATTTTCTTCGTTTAACGGTGCACCCATTAATTGTTCCAAGCCTTGAATGAGTGTATTAAAGCTACGAGAACGATTGTTTCTTGTGCTCATGTGTGGTGAAATTTTTTTTGCCCATTTTCCTTTAACAGCACGCTCTGTATTCAATAATTTGCATAGGGTTTTTTCAGGAGCAGTTAACATGTCAGGGGCACGGTAGTTTTCCTCATCTTGTGTGATGTTTCTAGGAATTCTATAAGCAGCTCTTACAGCATCCAGGTCTCCCAAATAAAAACTTTCAAGGGTAGTGCAGGCTATGCGGATAAGGACATTTTTTGAAGGCACGCGACTATCTGTGACCTTAGCTCTTATTTCTTCTTTGAGATACCTGCAGTCATCATCGTCTTTATCTATCAGGATTAAAAAAAATACATCTTTTTCCAGCCATTCTTTTAACGTTTCTATAAGTTGACTTTTTAAGTTCCCTTTGCCACCAAATGAAATGGGCGTTAGTCGTATATTATTTGGCAGCCGCGGTTGTATAAAATTTTTTAAAAAGGCTACATCAGATTTTCCCTCACAAAAACAGACTACTTCCCCCATGGCAGCAGGCCCTCAAAAAAACCTTCGTCCCATAGATGACCTGCCTTATCTGCTTTTTTATTTGAAATTCCTCTGCGCGGCACATTATCTAAGCTTCCATCTTTTTTCATGTAAGCTTGTATTTGTGGACTATCTGACAATTTGTACACCTTTGTGTACCCGTCCTTTTTATGAAGCCAATAAACTTCTTCTGCCAATACAGCGTTTAAAAACTCTGGCGAGTGTGTGGTCACAAAAACTTGCCGTCCCTTTTCTGCATGGGCGTAATTGGCAAATTCTTCTGCCAATGGTTCTAAGAGGGTGTGGTAGAGCTGATTCTCAGGTTCTTCAATGCAGAGCATCGGATGGGCTTGCGGTGAATACAACATTACCAGATAAGCAAGCATTTTAATGCTGCCGTCTGAAACGTAAGGCGCTAAAAAAGGATCTTTAAAAGCTCCGTCCTGAAATTTTAAAAGTACGCGTCCATCGGGAGTTGTCGTGGCTTCTATTTTTGTGATGCCGGGAAGGCACTGTTTCAATTGCTCAGTGATCTCATTAAAGATGTCTTTATGATTGTCATAAAGGTGCTGGACAACGGATGCTAAGTTTTCACCTTCACTGGAAAGCTGCTTGCTATAACGCAGATTTTGATGATAACGCGCGCTTCTTACGTTTAAATACGAAATGTGCCAATTTTCAATAAAATCGCCTAAGGCGGTTGCCGCTGCAAATTTCTTAAAAACGGTAAGTCCTCTGATCACTAAGATATCATCGGATTTGAGTGATTGGAAGAAGCGCTCTATTATTTTTATAGTGGTATTTTCTTTGCTTCCTGAGAATTCTATAGTGGCAGTTCCTTTGCCTCTTGAGAATTTAAAAAACACAAAGGAGCTTCCGCTGCTGTCGCCACTGGACACCAGTGACTCATGCTCTACATAAGCATCGTGCAGCTTTTTAGCATCATTTTTCTTTTCATTAATGCGTAATGTGTAGGTGAACTTTTTACCCTTGGGTTTTTCTATGTAATTAAGTTTTATTTCAATGGGACCTCTGCTTTCGCGGCTACGTACTTCTCTAAATCCGCCAAGATCTTCGAGGGCTTTGTTGACATTGCTTGTGAGTGCTGTTTGCAGGAAACGAAAAAGCTCAAAGAGTGTGCTTTTCCCTGTTCCGTTTGCACCGATGATAACGGCAAACTTAGGAATGTCCTTAAATTCAGCGTCTTTAAACGCTTTAAAGTTTTTCAGGCGGATCGCTTCTAATTTCATCGTTTGATACCTCCTGCAACCAGCTGCAGTTTAGCTGAAATAATCGACAAAACGCACAAACTGTCCTTCATAGGATAACTCTATTTTTCCTGTGGGGCCGTTGCGGTTTTTGGCGATGAAAAGCTCTGTCCGATCTTCATTTTGCGTGTTGTCACCAGCGGCGGGGTTGGTGACGTTATCCATTGCCGGGCGATGCAGCAGCAGCACGAGGTCGGCATCCTGCTCAATGGCACCAGACTCGCGGATATCGGAAAGGCGCGGACTTTTATCTTCGCGCTGATCCACAGCGCGATTGAGCTGCGTGAGTGCGATGATGGGAATTTTCAGCTCACGGGCAAGATTTTTAAGCTGTTTGGATACCATCGAGATCTGCTGCTCACGATTGACGCGCGGGTCGTGTCCGCCAATAAGCTGGAGATAATCCACAATAATAAGCCGCACCGCTTCCTTAACAACCATGCGGCGCGCCTTAGCCACCAGTTCATTGACGGAAATGCCCGGTGTATCGTCAATGTAAATGGGAACGTCTTTCATCGCTTGAATGCTTTCCAATACGGCGCCCCATGTGCGATCTTCTTTGACTTGGCGACTTTTAAAGTTGCCAAGCGGGATCTGTCCGTGGGTGGAAAGCAATCTGAATGCAATGTCTTCTTTGGTCATTTCCAAAGAGAAATAACCGGCGGGAATGCCCACTTCATTTTGTGCGGATGTTGCGGATGGATTTTGGGCAGTGGTGGAGGAGAGCGCACAGCGCAGTGCAAGGTTCAATGCAAACGCAGTCTTTCCCATACCGGTACGCCCGCCGATGATGATGAGGTTGGCAGGCTGCAGACCAATGATAATATTATCAAGGTCGCCATAACGCGAGGGGATGCCAAAACCACCGGCGCCAATGCCCGCTTCCAACGCATCTAACGCACGGTCGGCAATAGGATAAATATGTTCGTAATCGTTGCTGCGGCGACTGAGCAGCTCAAAGGCTTTGCGCTGCACGGTGTCAATGACGTTTTCAGGATCTTGATCACCCCGTGCGTTTTCAATCATTTCTTCGCCCAGCATGATAATTTTACGCAGCAATGATTTGCGTTTGACTATTTCAATGTAACGTTCAATATTGAAAGTACTGGGGGCAGCATCAATGAGCTGATTAATGTACGGGATGCCCCCGGCGCGCGTGAGGGCATTGTTTTGACTGAGCCACTCGCTGAGCACCACAATGTCAAACGCGGCAGCACCTTTTTCACTGCGATATTTGAGAATATGCTCAATAATGGCAATATGTCTGCCGTCGTAAAAATCACTGGGACCGATGTTTTTAAAAATTTCATCGGATAATTCATTACGAATGAGCATGCAGCCAATGCACGCGGCTTCCGCTTCCAGACTGAACGGGAAACGTCTTTTCAGTGCAGGCGGTTTTGAAGAAACAACGGCAGCAGGCGCTGCAGTGTTATCGGCGGCTGAGGGAACCATATAAGCTTCTGTTTGGATGATGCGCTGCCGTCGCGGCTGCATCCCTCCCAGAAGCAGGTTTGGACAGCTAAGTTTTCTTTTATATTATTGTATTTTTAGTCTTCGCTGGCTTCGGTGAGCACTTTGATGACAGCTTTGCGTGTTTTGGCGATGGAAATGGTGACCTCGTGTTCTCCCAAGGTTTTTATGGGCTTGCGCAAAATGAATTTTTGTTTGTCAAGATCAATGCCGTAAAGCGTTTTGAGGTGCTCTTGAATGATGGGGATGGTGACAGCAGCATAAAGTTTTCCCTCTTTACTGGCTTTAGAGGGGATGGTGAGGGCTTCTACGGTTTGCAGCTTTTCATGAAGTTGATCGTGGTCTAACTTGCGTTTAGTGATGATCGTATCAAATTCGGAACGTTGTTTTTCAAGGATTTTAAGGCTGGTGGGGGTTTTACGGACGGCTAATTTTTGCGGGAGCAAGTAATTGCGTGCGTAGCCGTTTTTGACGGTTAAAATATCGCCAGGGTTGCCCAGGGTGGTAACTTCTTTAATGAGGATGATTTCCATAGTGATAAATATGCAATTGATTGAAAAATACCCGCTTAGCAAGAACACTAAGGCAATATATTATAACCTTAGTGATGAAAAATAGTATAAAAATATTGTAAGAATGAGAGTCTTGCGGTTAGTTTTAATGCGGTTGCTTGAAGCCGCGAAAGTTGCGCCATTGGTCACAGATCCCCAGCAGAAAACAAACACAGAAACTGCTGACGAGGACGCGTTCCAATGAAAAAATGAAACTGAAAGCAACAAAAATCCCGCCAATGATTAATATTTGCGGCAAAAAAAGCTTTGTACGGAAAGCGGTGAATGCTCGCATAAAAAAAGCGATGCACGAGAGGCCTTGAAAACTGTAAAGTGTGCTGATGATGAGCAGCAGGGAGATAATGGCATTGAAGAGGAGTTTTCCGGGTGCGGTGATAGGGGTGAGTTGCAGCTCAGTTGTTAGACTGGCGGCGATGGCCGGTTGGGTGATTGTGGGATAAAGAAAAAAACATCCGAGCGCAAGTGCCCAGATAGTGAGAAAAACAATACCGGTAAATTTGGGCAGGCGAAAGCTGAGAAAAATCTCATTTCTAATGCCAACAAAACGATGAAAGAAGAGGCGTGCCAGAATCACTGCATAAATGAGATTAATGATGATATTGAAGCCCCCGGCCTGCTGCAATGTCCAATTAATCACAGTTTGTGCGTTGGCTTGGTCGGCGGTGGGGATTTGTTCATTCAGCATGGAATAAAAAGTATTAAGATCGAATTCGGCTAAGACAAAAGCGGTGTAGCTGTAATTACCCTGAAATTTGAGTAGCAGAAAGGTGATGACGTAATGAGAGAGCATGGCGAATGTCATTAAAAGCACCATGCGTTCTATGAAGATGGTGATTTTATTGATGAGCAGGAAGACGCTTGCGGTGAGCAAGAGGATAAAAAACGGTTTTTCCCAGAGCAGCAACTGTTTAAGAACAGGATCAATGGAGCTTTCACGATAATAAAGGTAAAGGGCAGCATATTCCAGTACGGCAATGAATAGTACAGCGGCAAGCAGTTTATGGATGGACTGCCTATTAGTGGCACAATAGTAAAACAGGGCTGGGACAATGAACCCGTGGAGGTTTTGTCCTGGCGGGAGCGGCAGAATAGCCAAACAAACGCAGAGCAGAAAAAGCGCTGAAAACGACTTAGCAGATGCGGGCGAACTCACAAATACTCAGGTAATTGGCGCTATGGGCAGATGCTGGCTGGAGCAAAGGCAGCAATGATACGTGGTGCCCCGTTTCGCGGGCTGCTCTCAAAGAGTTTAGTTAGCTGCAATGGACGTTGCGGGCGGACTTGTTGGTTACAGAGGGGGTGTTTCGCTGGCTGGAGGTGCTTCACGGTGTTGTGAAGGCGAGGTGCTTTCATGTCTGCGTGGTGGTGTTTCGCTGGCTGGAGGTGCTTCACGGTGTTGTGAAGGCGAGGTGCTTTCATATCTGCGTGGTGGTGTTTCGCTGGCGGGATGTGCTTCACGGTGTTGTGAAGGCGAGGTGCTTTCATATCTGCGTGGTGGTGTTTCGCTGGCGGGATGTGCTTCACGGTGTTGTGAAGGCGAGGTGCTTTCATATCTGCGTGGTGATGTTTCGCTGGCGGAATGTGCTTCACGGTGTTGTGAAGGCGAGGTGCTTTCATATCTGCGTGGTGATGTTTCGTTGGCGGGATGTGCTTCACGGTGTTGTGAAGGCGAGGTGCTTTCATATCTGCGTGGTGATGGTGATTCTTCGCTGCGGCG
Source organism: Spirochaetota bacterium (assembly GCA_965249715.1). Classification (GTDB taxonomy): domain Bacteria; phylum Spirochaetota; class UBA12135; order COTS27; family COTS27; genus COTS27. Next base: position 28,768 of record CBDFMP010000034.1, read on the forward strand.
TTTGCTGAACTCAGCTGCTTTGCGATGGTGATAATGTCTGTATTCCTTATTGAAAAGGAATTTTTTTGCATTATCATCAATTTCAAAAATAAGGCTGCGCAGGGCAGCTTCTGCCAGAGAAAGCTCTTTTTCAAGGTTTTTAACGTTTTTGCTTTCAATATTGACATAAAAAACGTGATAATATCCGTGTTGGTGTTTATCGACGGGATAGGCTAATGGTTTTACGCCAATGCTTTCATCCTGAATAACCTTGACATCCAGCTCGCCAAAGAGCTTGCGAATGGTTTTCAGGCTGCTTTTATAAAGATCTTCGCGCTGAGATAATAAAAAAAGAATTTCATAATTGCGAATCATAGTGATTGCTGTCCTTAGTGGTTTTTTAGTATTTAACGAGTGTAAAGCTTTATAGGATAACTGCCAAACTGCGCCGGGTAAGTATTATAGCATTTATTTAGCGGCAACTCTGTTTATTTTTGGAGAATTGTCTTTAAAATTTACAGTTTCGTCCCATCCTTGGCATAACGATGAATTCTTGTCATAAATGGCGGAGTTCTATGCTGGAACAATGTTTCTGATTGTACAATTTAAGCTGTTTATAAAATAAGCTGTTTATAAAACATTCTGCAACAAAACAATGGCTGATTGTGCGGACTGGTTTAGCGACTGATATGATTTACAATTTTTATTGAGCAAGGCAGGGCAATTGCGGTACGGTTTATGGTGGTGGTTGATTTTTTGCAGCAATGGGAACCGGTGTGGCTCTCAGTGGCATCGTTTATAGTTTATGCCTTAGTGGTATTATTATTCTTTCGTTTTTTTGGCAAGCTGGGATTATATGTGTATATGGTTGTGGGGGTGATTGGTGCCAACATTCAGGTGCTCAAAGTTTCTCATTTTGCTGTTTTTAACAGTCCAGTTGCCTTGGGGACGGCGTTATTTGCTTCCACATATTTGGCAAGCGATCTGCTAAGCGAATATTATGGGAAGCGCGCCGCTCAGTATGGCATTGCCATCTGTTTCGCGGCACTTTTATTTTGGACGCTGCTCATATTTTTCATGTTGGGCACTGCCCCGCTTACAGCGGCACAGGCCGGCAGCCACTACAATTGGGCGCTGCCAACACATCCAGCAATGGTGACCATTTTCACGCCCGTACCGGCAATTTTTATTGCCAGCTTGTTGGCATTTTGCCTCAGTCAACTGAACGACGCGACACTCTTTCAACTATTGAAACAGCGCACACAGGGCAGGTGGTTGTTCCTGCGCAATAATCTTTCTACATGGATTTCTGCGCTTATTGATAACGCTGTATTTTCAATTACAGCGTTTGTGCTACTGGCTGCCGAGCCTGTGCCGTTGCGGGAGTTGTTAATGGTTTATATTTTGGGTACTTACGGGTTGCGTGTGGGGTACGCGTGTTTGGATACGCCATTTATTTATTTGGCTAAACAGCTGCGTCCAGCGGAACTTCGCCAGGCACCAGCTGTCCCAATTGCTGCCGCGGCGACTGCCAATAGTTAAAATAGTTAAAATAATTAAAACGATTATTAATCGCTAATTGTTAATCATTTGTATGGGTGCATCCCAGCATGGCAGTTCCACTTACTCCTGCTTCCACTACCGCTAAAACTTCGCGTCTTACTTACAGCGGTTTTGCGTATACGTTAGACCATAGTTTAACCGCTACAAACGCTGCTGTGGGGACACTGACGACGCCGCATGGCAAGGTGTCCACGCCAGCGTTTATTTTTTGCGCTACACATGGCAGCATTAAGGCTGTGGAGACACACGCGCTTAAGGCGCTGGGCGTGCAAATGCTTTTGGGCAATACGTACCACCTGCTCTTGCGCCCGGGTGCAGAACGCATTGCCGCTGCTGGTGGGTTGCACGCGTTTATGGGGTGGGACGGCCCTTTGTTGACCGATTCTGGTGGGTATCAGATCTTTGCAATGGGACATGGCTCCGTTTCAACAGAAATTAAACGCCAAGCGCGCAACCAAGCGCGCAATATTGCAGCCGCCCCACGCGCCCTTAAACAAATTACAGAAACAGGCGCCGTGTTTCGTTCTTATGTAGATGGCCGTGAACTGATGCTCAGCCCGGAGCGTGCAATGGAAATTCAACGCCAGCTGGGCGTGGATTGTGTGGTGCAGCTGGACGAATGCACGCCTTATCATGTGAGCGAACAGTACACCGAACAGGCAATGGAGCGTAGCTTGCGCTGGGCAGCGCGTTCGCTGGCTGCCCTGCCCGCACACTCGCCACAGGCCTGTTACGGTGTATTGCAAGGCGGAATTTATCCACATTTGCGCAGGCGCAGCGCAGCTGGACTGCTGGCACTTGACTTTTTCTCTTATGCCATTGGCGGGTCGTTGGGAAAAACGCGCAGTGAAATGCAGGCGATTGTGACGCTGAGTATGGAAGCTTTACAGGCAGCGGCGCATGTGTGTGGGCGGACGCAGCCTTTCCCTGTGCATTTACTGGGGATTGGCGATCGCAGGAGTATTTTTCATGGCGTCAAAGCTGGCATTGCCACCTTTGATTGTGTAGCGCCTACGCGTATGGCGCGCCATGGCCATGCACTGATGCCCGCTGCACAGCTGCCCAATGCACCCACTGCACCCACTGCAGCACGCGGTGTTCTCAATCTTTACAATGCTGCTTATAAAACTGACGATCGTCCACTGGACCCACAAGGCAGTTATGAAGGCAGTCGTTTGTACACACGCGCTTATTTACATCACCTGCTCAAGGCGCGTGAGTTGGCTGCGCTGACTATTTTAAGCAAACATAACATTGCCCAGCTGACGCGTATGCTGAGCGAGCTGCGCGCCGCTATTTTTGCCGGACAGGCAGCATTTGCTGAGTGCGAGCGTTTCTGGTGCGGCACAACTGAGCAAGGCGCTGAGTGACGCGTTTAGTTAACACATCTATCTTTTTTTTCAGATCGTCGATGAGCATTTTTCATTCTCACTATAATCCACCAGTACTTCAATCAGGTTAACGCCTTTGGCGTTAAGACATTATTTGACAGCACCCTCCAGCTCAGCGGCGGTTTTCACACGTGTGCCGGTGGCGCCATAAGCGGCGGCATATTGAATAAAATCAGGGTTGCCGTAATCCAACCCGTAAATGGGCAAACCCATGCCTGCTTGTTTCCATTTGATCATACCATAATTAAGCAAACATAACATTGCCCAGCTGACGCGTATGCTGAGCGAGCTGCGCGCCGCTATTTTTGCCGGACAGGCAGCATTTGCTGAGTGCGAGCGTTTCTGGTGCGGCACAACTGAGCAAGGCGCTGAGTGACGCGTTTAGTTAAACACATCTATCTTTTTTTTCAGATCGTCGATGAGCATTTTTTCATTCTCACTGTAATCCAACCCGTAAATGGACAAACCCATGCCTGCTTGTTTCCATTTGATCATACCATAATTAAGCAAACATAACATTGCCCAGCTGACGCGTATGCTGAGCGAGCTGCGCGCCGCTATTTTTGCCGGACAGGCAGCATTTGCTGAGTGCGAGCGCTTCTGGTGCGGTACAACTGAGCAAGGCGCTGAGTGACGCGTTTAGTTTAACACATCTATCTTTTTTTTCAGATCGTCGATGAGCATTTTTTCATTCTCACTATAATCCACCAGTACTTCAATCAGCTGGACACCCTTGGCATTAAGACATTGTTTGACAACACCCTCCAGCTCAGCGGCGGTTTTCACACGTGTGCCGGTGGCGCCATAAGCGGCGGCATATTTAATAAAATCAGGGTTGCCGTAATCCAACCCGTAAATGGGCAAACCCATGCCTGCTTGTTTCCATTTGATCATACCATAAGCATCATCGCGCAGGACAATCACCACAAGCTCCAACTTCAAGCGTACCGCTGTTTCCAGTTCCTGTGAATTCATCATAAAACCGCCATCGCCGCAAACGGCAATGACCTTGCGCTCAGGCCGGAAGAGCTTGGCTGCCATTGCTGATGGCAGCCCTGCACCCATTGTGGCAAGCGCATTGTCTAAGAGCAGTGTGTGCGGCAGGTACACGGGATAATTGCGCGCAAACCAAATTTTATACACGCCGTTATCCAGTGCTATAATACCGTCATCGGGCATGACGGATCTTAGTGTGTGTACCAGTTTTTGCGGCGTCACGCGGGCATTGGGAGCATTTTGTTCCACCTGTGTTTGAAAGTGTTTATCAAAAGCACTTTTAAGTTTATATACAAAACTAAAATCCCACTTGGAACTGCGTCTTAGTGAACGGGTGAGCGTATTAAGTGTGTGGGCTATGTCGCCAACCAGTTCCAATTGTGGGAAATAAATTTCGTCAATCACTGCTGAAAAAAGATTGATGTGAATGACGCGTTTACCGCCGTGTTCCATGAAAAACGGCGGTTTTTCGATAACGTCGTGTCCTATGTTAATGATCAGATCCGCCTTGTCAATAGCAAGGTGAATATAATCATTGCTAGAGAGCGCTGTTGTGCCAAGGAAGAGCTCATGGCGTTCGTCAATGACGCCCTTGCCCATTTGTGTATTGAAAAACGGGATGCCCGAATTTTCTACAAGCTCACGGCTGGCCTTGGAAATGCGATTGCGATTGGCAGCGGCGCCAAGTAGAATAAGCGGGAATGTTGCGTCTTCAATCATTTGTGCAGCGCGTTGGATGGCGTGTTCATGCGCGTAAGGGTAATAACTGCGCGAAATTTCAATGGGAATAGCGTCCGTACTCTCCCGCGCAATGTCTTCCGGTATTTCAATGTGCACAGCACCCGGGCGTTCTTCCTGGGCAATACGAAAAGCTTCACGCGTGATGGTGGGGAGGGTATTGCCGTGGATGACCTGTATGGCGTACTTGGTGATGGGGCGCATCATTTCCACAATGTCCACAATTTGAAACTTACCCTGTTTGCTTTTTTTAATAGGTTTTTGCCCGGTGATGAGAATGAGCGGCATGGCGGCTAATTGGGCATAAGCGGCTGGTGTGACCAAATTTGTGGCGCCCGGGCCTAAGGTTGCAAGGCAAACACCAGCTTTACCGGTCAGCCGACCGTACGTGGCTGCCATAAACCCCGCTCCTTGTTCGTGGCGCGTGAGGATAAGTTTTAACTTGGACTTGCGGATGGCTTCCAGGACGTCTAAATTTTCTTCACCCGGTACTGCAAAAATATGTGTAACACCTTCATTTTCCAGACATTGGATAAATAATTCTGCTGCTTGTTTCATAAGTGTTTCCAATAAAAATGGTTATTTGTTGGGTTTGTTTTTACTTTAAAAGTATTGTAATATTAAAAGTATTGTAATATATGCTTGGCAATTAATGGACTGAACAATGCTAATACGGACTGAACAATACTAATACTGTTTGATGATGACTGATGAGCTAACCGTTAGCGCAGCTGCTGCAGTATTGGCGGTGTCTGAAACAACCCTTAGGAATTGGATAAAATGCGGAAATTTACGGACGAACGGACAAAATAACATTACTGAGGAGAGTTTTGACAACTTTCGTCAACACATTGTTACTACCCGTAAGTTAACGTCACGGGCGAATAAATCGCTACTTGATAAACATGATCACAAACAGCTAACACGCGATGTTTTTGATAAATTAAACGCTGAGGACTGTCATTCAGGCGCGCTTGTTGCCTTTTATGAAAGAAGTTTATCATCAGCTTATAAAAACAAAGAAGGCATTTATTACACGCCCATTTCCATTGCGCGTGATTTTTTCTCCAGTGTACAAGCTCCCTTAACAAAACAAACGTTCTGCGATCCCGCTTGCGGTACTGGCAATTTTCTTGTAGCCGCGCTTCAAGCAGGGTTTAAACCCGCTAACATCTACGGTTACGATGTGGATGAAGTGGCTGTTGCCATCGCGCAAAAACGTTTATTTGAACTGACCGGGCAGCATGTTAATATTGCCTGCAAAGATTTTTTAACACTCACGCGTGCTGAGCGTCCCAGTTGCGATGTCATTTTTACCAACCCGCCCTGGGGCAAGAAACTGCCGAAACAGCGAAAATTAGCCTTAAATGCACGCTTTCAAACAGGAAGTTGCGGCGATTCTGCTGCCTGGTTCATGAATGGTGCTATTGAAATGGTTAAGGATAATGGCATGGTTGGCATGCTGCTGCCAGCGGCATTTTTCAATATCGCTACTTTCGCCAATATTCGCGCCAAAGTATTCAAATACAAAATAGTGGCGCTCAAAGAATATGGAAAGGTGTTTAAGGGACTTATGACATCAGCTCAGGGATTGAGCTTGCAAAAAACCGCTTCCAATAAAAACAATGCCATTACGTGTACGGTCTCAGCAAAATCGCATGCAATCAAACAAACAGCGTTTTGTAAAAATCCAAACATTATTTTTAACTTCAAAGCCACTCAGCAAGAGCACGATGTCCTCGCGCACGTTCGCAACCGCGCGCATATTACATTGAAGGGCAGGGCGCGCTGGGCGCTTGGCATTGTGACGGGCAATAATAAAGCTTTTATTAAAAACAAACCTGCAGCTGGGTATATGCCGGTACTGAAAGGCGCCGATCTTTGTGCTGGTTCGCTTAAAAAACCGACAAGTTTTATTCCGAATAACCTTAAATTGTATCAGCAAGCGGCTCCATTGGAACTCTACGAAGCGCAGCATAAGCTCATTTACAAGTTTATTTCATCCAAGCTTAGTTTTTATTACGATAACAAAAAATATAAAATCCTTAACAGCGCAAACTTATTGATCCTTAATGAGGATTTTCCGCTTTCTTATGAAATGACAGTTATTTATCTCAATTCAAAATTTGTGAATTGGTTTCATCACTGTATTTTCAATACGTTTAAAATCTTAAGATCCAGTATAGAAACAATCCCTATATTTGTGGATTATTTGTCTAATGTCAAGAAATTTGATGAGCTGGAGTTGTACGAATTTATTGGCATTGAAACCACCGCGGGCGGAGCTTTTAAAGTTAAAAGTTGAATCAGGCGCAAACTGGATGTTATTTATTGTGTTTGTGTGAGTGCGGCGAGGGTTTTGGGAAGCGGATAAGCAGACCACTCACGCCGCGCACGCATGGTTTTGCGCAAGCTTTGAAATTTGGCGGCACGTTCTGAGCGCGGGCTATTTGCCGCCGCCTGCAATGTTTGCGTTAAATATGGACTTGCAATAACAGCACTGGTAAAGTTTGCCAATTCTGCGATGGCTGCTGGTGTTAAGGTTTCCAGCTCTGCAATGTGAGCAGCGGGAAGCGGAATAGGTGATTGTGATGCTGGCTGCAAACAGGGCGCCGCGGGCGGAGCTTTTAAAGTTAAAAGTTGAATCAGGCGCAAACTGGATGTTATTTATTGTGTTTGTGTGAGTGCGGCGAGGGTTTTGGGAAGCGGGTAAGCAGACCACTCACGCCGCGCACGCATGGTTTTGCGCAAGCTTTGAAATTTGGCGGCACGTTCTGAGCGCGGGCTATTTGCCGCCGCCTGCAATGTTTGTGTTAAATAGGGACTTGCAATAACAGCACTGGTGAAGTTTGCCAATTCTGCGATGGCTGCTGGTGTTAAGGTTTCCAGCTCTGCAATGTGAGCAGCGGGAAGCGGAATAGGTGATTGTGATGCTGGCTGCAAACAGGGCGCCGCTGGTAGTGGCGGCAGTGTGAACGGCGGCAGCATATCCGTACTTCCTGTAATGGCTGCACTTATGGTTGCACAAATGCGTCCCAGCTGAGTAATGGTGCGCACCCCCGCTTCAACGGAATAACCAGCAATATGCGGCGTGGCAATGGCGGCAGCGGCAATGAGCTCGGGTGGCGGTGCGGGCTCAGCTGGCCAGACGTCCAGTGCCAATCCGCTGAGTTTGCCTGCGCGTCGTGCAGCCAGCAATGCAGCAGCATCACAAACTTCACCGCGTGCGGTATTCACTAGAAAAGGTTTTTGTTTGCAATTTGCGATGAATGTTTCGTCGATCAGCTTTACAGTCGGTGTCAGTTCTTGTTCCGCGGCAATTTTTGCAGTGATCAGTGGAATATGCAAAGTGATGAAATCAGCTTTTGTTAGGGTCAATGCATCAGCTGTGAACAGGTGTTCGTTGCCTGCAAGAGGATGGTTACTGAGTGCCTGTGTGTGCTGCTGGGTGCGATGTTGAGCGAGCAGCGGTGGATCGTAAGCAATCACATTGACGCCCAATGCAACAAGTGCGCGCACAACACGTCCGCCCACTTGTCCGCAGCCAATAACCGCTGCTGTCACCGCAGAACTTGGTTTACTGTTTTGTTTGAGATAATGAAAAAATGCGTTGAGCACGTACTCTTTTACGGCATTGGCATTGCTGCCCTGTGTGGTGGTTAAGGCGATGTTGCGTGCCGTCAGTGCTGCCTGTTCAATGTGATCATTGCCGCTTGTGGCACTGACCACATGGCGCAGCCTGGGTGCGTAGCTGAGTAAATTTTCAGTGACAGCGGTGACCGAACGGACAATCAGTACGGTCGCCTTTGCCAAACATGCAGGTGCTGCTGGAAGCGCGCTTGCGGTGAAAGCAATGCTGGCAGCACTTAGCGGTTGTTTGGCTGTCAGCTTAACAATGAGCTCCTCAATATGAGGAATGGCTTTATCGTAAGCGATGATCAAGCCAAATTAGCTGCCTAGCTTGCCAAGGACAGCTTATGAAACATTGAAGTGGGCGGGTTCGTTGCCGCTGCGCCATTTAATGTTGCAGCCCATGCTGGGAAGTTGCTCTGCCAGTGGCGCTGCACCCGCTAAGAGTCCGTCCAGTGCTGCACTGAGTGCGGCACCTGTCGCTTGGATGCCCTGTTTATTGGGACGGGTTTCATCCATGGCGCCGCGATAGATAAGCTTGCGCTCCCCATCCACTATAAAAAAATCGGGCGTACACGCAGCATAATAAGCTTTGGCGATATTTTGTGTTTCATCGTAAAGGTACGGGAACATGAAGCCGCGGCGTTTGGCTTCTGCTGTCATTTTGTCCGGTGC
>CBDFMP010000035.1:0-38830 GCA_965249715.1 Spirochaetota bacterium
TTTTTGCGTTTAGCTTATGCGGCTATTGCTGCACGCGCCACACTGCTCCCGGTGAGCACTGTGCAGAAAGGCAAATGTGTATTGCTAGGTGCTGTTTTTTCTGGCAGCAGATGGTAAACGAGTCAAGGTACGGTTGATCGATAACATTGAGCTTTAGTGCATGGCTGATGTACAGGGTGCAAAATGTACAGGCACATCATAACCTTTATTGGCAGCAAAATCATAATTTGACAACAACTGAGCAGCTTAGGCAGCAGAGTTTTACCAGTTGCTGCGCGGTTTGACAAAATTGCTATTTTTGCGTTTAGCTTATGCGGCTATTGCTGCACGCGCCACACTGCTCCCGGTGAGCACTGTGCAGAAAGGCAAATGTGTATTGCTAGGTGCTGTTTTTTTTCTGGCAGCAGATGGTAAACGCGTCAAGGTACGGTTGATCGATAACATTGAGCTTTAGTGCATGGCTGATGTACAGGGTGCAAAATGTGCACATCATAACCTTATTGGCGCAAAATCATATTTGACAACAACTGAGCAGCTTAGGCAGTAGAGTTTTACCAGTTGCTGCGCGGTTTGACAAAATTGCTATTTTTGCGTTTAGCTTATGCGGCTATTGCTGCACGCGCCACACTGCTCCCGGTGAGCACTGTGCAGAAAGGCAAATGTGTATTGCTAGGTGCTGTTTTTTTCTGGCAGCAGATGGTAAACGAGTCAAGGTACGGTTGATCGATAACATTGAGCTTTAGTGCATGGCTGATGTACAGGTACACCATAACCTTTATTGGCAGCAAAATCATAATTTGACAACAACTGAGCAGCTTAGGCAGTAGAGTTTTACCAATTGCTGCGTGGTGTGAAAAAACGCTTTTGGAGCAACCAAGGCACTGAGGTTGCTGCCGCCCAATTCATAAATGCGATTAAACACGGTTTGACAAAATTGCCATTTTTGCGTTTAGCTTATGCGGCTATTGCTGCACGTGCCACACTGCTCCCGGTGAGCACTGTGCAGAAAGGTAAATGTGTATTGCTAGGTGCTGTTTTTTTTGGCAGCAGATGGTAAACGCGTCAAGGTACGGTTGATCGATAACATTGAGCTTTAGTGCATGGCTGATGTACAGGGTGCAAAACTGAGGCGATGCACCGCTGAAACGCCATGGTGTTTCAACGCAGCCAAATGTACAGGCACACCATAACCTTTATTGGCAGCAAATTCATAAACGCGTAAATGGCGCTGCTTTTGATGATAACGCAGCATGAGCCGATCACGTGTTGTTTTGGCTAAGATAGATGCCGCGGCAATCGCCGGAATCCGCTGGTCGCCTTTGCAGAATTGATATTCATAAGCAGGTGCAGCATAGTGTTTGGGCGGGTAGCGCGTCCAATGCGCGGCATTGCTGAGGTGGCGTCCGTCAATGAATAGACATTCGGGTTTGATGGTTAACTTGGCGTAAGCCTTTCTGATGGCAAGACGCGTGGCACACAGGATATTCAGACGATCAATGAAACGTGCTGAAACAATGCCAACTCCATAAGCCAATGCCTGCGCACAAATATGTGCAGCCAGCTGCGCACGTTGGCTGGGGGTGAGCATTTTGGAGTCATTGATAAACGGAGTTTCAGTAGCGGCTTGCATCAGGACAATAGCCACTACAACAGGCCCCGCCAACGCGCCGCGTCCCGCCTCATCCACACCGCCAATCATGCGAATCTGCGGATGATGCCTGCGGACGCGCTGTTCCAGTTTTCTGCTCCGCTGCAATGTGCGGACGTCCATTGGTTTGCTGGTTGTGAAAGCTGTGAGGTTCATGCCTGCTGCTGCTCTGGCAATATTTGCATTGCAGGGTGAGTGGTGGGGGTTTAGCCCTGTGAATGTTGTACAAACGGCAGTTGTGAACAGATGGGACAGGCGCTGCGTTCATGATAACGCGCCTTGCAGTACTCACGTCCAAAATAAATAAACTGCAGGTGCAATTTCCCCCAGAGCTTTTGGGGAAAAATACATTTGAGGTCAGCTTCGGTTTTTGTGACATTCTTTCCAGAGCTCAATCCCCAGCGCGCCGCCAGTCGATGAATATGTGTATCTACAGGGAAGGCTGCCACGCCAAAGCCCTGTAGCATCACCACAGAAGCTGTTTTATGCCCCACACCCGGTAAAGCTTCCAGTGCGGCAAAATTACCTGGAACTTTGCCGTTATACTGTGTGCAGAGGATGGCGGCAAGCCCTTTGAGGGCCTTAGCTTTTTGCGGGGCCAAACCGCAGGGACGGATAATGGCTTCCACGGTCTTCAGCGGCAGCGTTTGTAATGCCTGCACGTTGTTTGCTTGTTTGAAGAGCTGGGGTGTGACGTTATTAACGGCTTTGTCTGTTGAATGGGCTGAGAGCAGGACGGCTACAAGCAATGTGAATTTAGAGTGATGTTTTAGCGGAATAGCCGGATTTGGGTAGAGCTGATTGAGGCTGCGCTGGACTAACTTTGCAGTCGTTTTGACATTAGCGGACAGGGGTGCAGCAGGCGGGGGGGCGCTGCACGCCGTTGGGCTCATTATTGAACAGGTTTTTTGGATTTATCGGCAACGCGGTTGATGGCAATTTTTCCCAGTGTGGTGGCGCCATCTTCCAGTTTAAGGTTGGGGCTTTTAATGTCTCCCGTGACCTCGCCCTTGGGACCGATGTTCACCGATGCACCCGCTTCAATATTGCCTTGAATTTTACCTTCCACCACTACATGCTGTGCATGGAGGTTCATTTTCACTTCCCCACCCTCGCGGATGATGATGTCTTCCTGTGTGCGAATATTGCCTTCAAATTCTCCGCGAATTTCAATAGAATGCTCTAAGATCAATGAGCCCTTTACTTTGCACTTAGGAGCAATGATTGTATTTAATGTTCTTCCAGCCATAATGATGATCCTTGTTTAGCGATAATCGCATTTTAATCGTATTGAAGCTTAAAATGTTTTTGCATCAAAAGCTTTTGTTTTTTTGAGATACTCAGCGCGTTCTGCTTTCATGTTGGTATAATCGAGGTTGAGCGCCAGCTCACGCAGTTGCGAGGCTGCAGCAGGCGAGGGTGAGCCCATCATCAGATCTTGTCCGCGTTGGGTTTTAGGGAAAGCAATGACTTCACGGATATTGGTAATATTGCTGAAAACCATGAGCAGGCGATCCAATCCCGGTGCAGCGCCGCCATGCGGCGGTGTACCAAAATCAAAGGCTCTTAGCAGATGGGCAAATTTGTTGTCAATTTCCGCATCGGTAAGACCTATCAAGCGCATAACCTTGCGTTGCAGCTTGCTGTTGTAAATTCGTTCGCTGCCGCTGCAGAGCTCGTAACCATTGGCGACCATATCAAATTGTGTGCTGGTGACTTTTGCAGGCTCAGTGTCCAATAGTGGAATGTCCGCTTGTTTGGGCAGGACAAACATATGATGCAGCGGATCATAACGATTTTCTGCTGCTTTGTATTGCAACAGCGGATAGTCGATGACAAATGCAAAATGCGCCTGCTTTGGCGGAATCAACTTGTACTCTCCTGCTATAAGTTTGCGCAGTTCGCCCATAGCGGTTAGCAGCGTGGGATTGTGACTATCGCCTGCCAGCAGGATCAGGTCTTTTGCTGTTGTTTTCAAAAGCTCTTGCACGGCACTGAACTCATGGGCGGCAATAACCTTACCACTGGAAGCACGCCATTCTGCCGTATTGTTCTGCGGCGGTACTGCCCAAACCAGACCTTTAAGTCCTGCGCTCACCCCCAGCTTAATGAACGCATCCAGTTCTTTACGTGAGCTGCGGTGCGCTAAATCAGGAACCGCCAATGCGCGGATGCTGCCGCCTGCGCTTAAAATGCGTTGAAAGATCTTAAATTCGGTTGCGGCAAAGGCTTCGCTGACGTTATGCAGCTCCAAGCCAAAACGCAGATCGGGTTTGTCGCTGCCGTAACGCTCTAGGCAATGTTGATAGCTTAGCCGCGGAAAAGGCGTTTGCGGGATTGTGATTTCTGGAAACAGCTCGCGGTGGATGTGACAGATCAATTCTTCCAGCAATGCGATGATATTATCGCGTGTGACAAATGCCATTTCCATGTCTAATTGTGTGTGTTCAGCTTGACGGTCAGCGCGCGAATCTTCATCGCGCAGTGCACGTGCCAGTTGAAAGTATTTATCGAACCCGCCTGCCATGAGCAGTTGTTTGTACTGCTGCGGTGATTGCGGCAATGCGTAAAATTCACCGGGATACACGCGTGAGGGCACCAGAAAATCACGCGCGCCTTCAGGTGTGGTCTTGGTGAGCAGCGGTGTTTCTATTTCACAGAAACCTTTACGGGTGAGGAAATTGCGAATGAGCAGGGTGAGGGCGCTGCGCTTGAGGAACAATGTCTTCACGTTCATGCGTCTAAGATAAAGGTAGCGGTATTCAATGCTTTCATCTTTAATAAGCGTTGCCTGATTGACTTCAAACGGCAATGGGGCGCTTTTATTGAGGACATGGATGCCTGTAAGCGCCACTTCTATGCTGCCTGTGGCAAGCTTGGCATTGATGGTCTCAAGCGAGCGTTTGGTGACAGTGCCGCTGATGCTGATGGTGCTTTCTAAACGCAGTGTTTCACCTGTGTGGAAGAGCTTTTGTTCAGCATCAGCGGAGACGACCAGCTGTGTAAGTCCGTATTGATCGCGCAGCATAATAAACAGCAGACCGCCGTGATCGCGTTTACTGTGCACAAAACCAGCCAGCCGTACAGTTGTATCCACATGTTCCTCACGCAGCTCATTGCAATGGTGTGTGCGGTATGTGTTGGGAAAGAGCGTTGCTGCAGTTTGCAGCTGGCTGAGCGGAGATGGCGAAGTTTTCATAAACGTATTGCTGAAATAGTCCAATATACAATTAGAATTATTATTATAAACTGAGCTTGCTTTTACGCACTCAGCTTTAACAAAAAACAAGGATGAACTGTGATATAATACTGAGTACTGGCCTTGCTTTTACGGCTGTTTGAGTGCGCGAACTATGAAACTGTTTCTTTATGGAATTAAGGATTTTTCCAATCTTGCGTTGATCGCGCGCAGTGCAGAGCATTTTGGCATCACACATTGTTATGTTTATAACGCACATCACGATGTGAACAGGCATGTACGTGCAAATTTTAATGATTATCCCAAGGGCCTCAGACGGCGCTTGGTGCGTATATCCGGCGGCGCTATTACACTAATACGCATTGAAGTACTGAGTGAGTATAAACAGTTTTTGGCAGCTTACCCTGGACGTGTGGTGGCGGCAAGTTTGCGCCCAACAGCTTTAGCTTTGCAGCACTTTCGCTTTGCAGCCGATGATTGTCTTGTTTTTGGCTGCGAAGCTAGCGGGCTCCCGCCTGAGCTCTTGGCTTGTTGTGAAACTGAGGTGACCATTATGCGCAGTGGGAAGACACAAAGCTTGAACTTAGCGGTTGCAGTGGCTATTATGGCGTATACTGCTGCACAGCAGTACGCTGACTTAAAAAGTTTATGATTGCAATGAGGAAGCTTGTAATAGGGAAAAAATAGTGATGAAATATAAAATTCTTAACAAAGTGCCTGTATTCAAGCATAAATTTCTAAAAATTGAAGAAGTAGAACTGGATGTGGATGCATATCGCACTCCTCAGCATCCATTGCGCATAAAACGCATGGCACTTTTACGACGCGACGTTGTGGGCGTACTGGTGTACATGCCAGCACGCAATGTTTTGCTCTTAGTGGAGCAGTTTCGTTATGCCACAATTGCCACTGGTAGCGGTTGGCTCTTGGAAATTGTTGCCGGTGTGATTGATGAGGGGCAAACGCCGACTGAGGCTGCAGAACGTGAGGTCTTGGAAGAAGTGGGGTATAAACTAAAGAGCTTAACGCGTATTGGCGGGTTTTATACTTCGCCGGGCTTTTCCGACCAGTACACACATCTTTTCATGGCTGAAACGGCACCTGAGCTGCGCGTAGCAGGTGCAGGCGGCGGATTGGCAGCTGAAACCGAGGATATTAAAGTTCATGAATTGTCTGTCGCTCAGGTTTATGCCATGCTTAAACAAGGAACCCTGCAAGATGCCATGACACTGGCGGTATTGCAGCACTTTTTCCTGTTTAATCCCGCTGCCAAGCTGCCCCAGCAAAACTGAGGCTGCCCCAGCTGCTAGCTCGTCCAATGCCTGTTCACTAAGTTTTTCCGATTTGCTGTCAATGTTGGCGGTTGTTTCGTCAAAGCTCACAATGGGTGAAGCTTTGACAAAGGCATGGGCAAAAGCGAGCAGCTGTTTTTTTCGGTAAAAAGCGACTATCCCTCTTCTAGTACACTTTGTTAGTTGCGGGCGATGGGGGGCAGTGCTGGTGAATTCAATGGGCGTATTCAGGAAGCCCAATACACGTTCGCAAGCTGCCCCAGCTGCTAGCTTGTTCAATGCCTGTTCACTAAGTTTTTCCGATTCGCTGTCAATGTTGGCGGTTGTTTCGTCTAAGCTCACAATGGATGAAGCTTTGACAAAGGCATGGGCAAAAGCGAGCAGCTGTTTTTGTCAGGTAGAAAGCGACTTTCCCTCTTCTAATACACTTTATTAGTTGCAGGCGATGAGGGAGCAGTGCTGGTGAATTCAATGGGCGTATTCAGGAAGCCCAATACACGTTCGCAAGCTGCCCCAGCTGCTAGCTCGTCCAATGCCTGTTCACTAAGTTTTTCCGATTCGCTGTCAATGTTGGCGGTTGTTTCGTCTAAGCTCACAATGGGTGAAGCTTTGACAAAGGCACGGGCAAAAGCGAGCAGCTGTTTTTGTCAGGTAGAAAGCGACTATCCCTCTTCTAGTACACTTTGTTAGTTGCAGGCGATGAGGGGGCAGTGCTGGTGAATTCAATGGGCGTATTCAGGAAGCCCAATACACGTTCGCAAGCTGCCCCAGCTGCTCAGACTGCCATCTGAATTTCCTGCAGGGAGTGGAGTTTTTTATAAATGGCGCTGCTCTGAATAAGCTCTGCGTGCGTACCAAAATCCATCAGCTTTCCATGGTGGAGAACAAGGATCTTGTCTGCACGAGCAATGGTGGCAAGGCGATGGGCAATGATAATAGCGGTTTTATTGACCAAGAGCTCGTCCAATGCCTGTTCAATAAGTTTTTCCGATTCGCTGTCAATGTTGGCGGTCGCTTCGTCTAAGATCACAATGGGTGAAGCTTTGACAAAGGCGCGGGCAAAAGCGAGCAGCTGTTTTTGTCCGGTAGAAAGCGACTTTCCTTCTTCTAGTACACTTTGTTCGTAGCCTTTGGGATATTGTGCAATGACGGGAGCGATGAGCGCACGTTCAGCGGCGGTTTTAACTTCAGCGAGCGAGCTTTTTTTATAAAGTGCAATGTTGTCATAAAAACTGCCAGTGAAGAGAAAAATATCTTGCGGAATTGTGGCGATGTTTTCGCGCAGTTGTGCCAGCGAGTAAGCTTCCAAGGCACGCCCGTCTAGAGTAATGCGTCCACTGTTCAGTTTATAAAGGCGGTTCAGCAGGGAAATAATAGTGGTTTTGCCGGCGCCGGTACTGCCAACAATGGCAATTTTCTCACCTGCTTGGATGTTAAAAGAAAGATTATTGAGAACGGGCTGGCCTGGATCGTATGAAAACGTGACGTTTTCAAAAGCAATGTCACCGCGCAAACTTAGCTGCGGGCGATAGGGGGCAGTGCTGGTGAATTCAATGGGCGTATCCATGAAGCCAAATACACGTTCGCAGGCTGCCACTGCTGATTGGAATGCGTTAACTTGTTCAGCCAGATGAAAGAGCGGGCGGAAGAAGAGGTTGATGTAAATAAAGAACGCAAAGAGTTCACCCAATGTCACATAAATGCCCAGCGCATAATGGGCGAAAAACAGAATGCCAAGCATTGAACAGGAGGTGACCACTTCAATGAGCGGGAAGTAGATGGAATAGGAATGAACAATTTTAAGGAATGAGTGTAGGTAGTTTGCGTTGGCTTTGTTGAAATCATGAATACTTTTGTTGCGGTGATTGAAAAGATTGATCTCCTTGATGCCGGTGAGGGTTTCTACCAGCAATGTATTCATAACGGAATTCGCGTGTCTGACGCCGCGGTAGCCCTTGCGAATACTGAGACGAAAAAAGTGTGTGCCGATGATAAAAAGCGGCACTGAGAGCGTGAGTGCAAACAGCGTCAGGCGCCAGTTAATCGCGAGCATGAAACTGAGGATGAAAAGAATCTTCAATAGGTCACCGAAAATGGAGACAATGCCGGTGGAAATAAATTGTTTAATCGCTTCAATGTCATTGGTCAGATAGGTGAGATTGCGTCCGGTAGGTGTTTTGTCAAAATAACGATTGGTGAGCCGTGTTAGTTTGTGCAGGACGTCGCGTCTGAGCAGATAGATCACTTTTTGTCCTAAGTAACCAGCGATGATCTGAAATGCTGTGGAAAGGACAAATGCACCCAACATGATGATGCCGAGTAAGGTAGCAGTGCGGTAGAGGCCTGCGATGTCTTTGTTGGCAATATCGCGATCGATACCAGTTTTGAGGATAAGCGGATAGAACGTATTGGCGAGATCACTGAAGATGAGCAGGATGAATGTACTAAACAGCAGCCAAGGGTACTGGCGGACATAAACAAAGAGCTTGCGGACTATCGAGGGTTCGCTTTTTGATAGTGGTTTTTTACTGAAGTCGCGTTCTTGATCCATGGTGATTGTACGGTGGGTTTGGGTTACGGACTTTGTAAGGCCTTAGCTGTCAATGGCAGCTTTGAGTTGCTGCAGTTTGGTCAGTTTAGCATAAGCGCCTTTTTGTGCAAGCAGCTGTTTATGCGTACCGGTTTCAGTGATGCGTCCCGCTTCCAGAAAAATGATGCGATCGCAGAGCTTAAGCAATGAAATCTTATGAGAAGCGATGATGATGGTTTTGAGGTTTTTTAATGTACGTAAGTTATTGATGATAATTTCTTCAGTTTCGCTGTCAACGCTGGAGAGGGCATCGTCTAAGACAAGGATGCTTGCACGTTTATAAAGTGCGCGGCCAATGGCAGTGCGTTGTTTTTGTCCGCCTGAGAGGGTAATGCCGCGTTCGCCAAGGATCTGTTCGTATTGTTGCGGAAATTTTGTGATGTCTTTATGAATGTCAGAAAGTTTTGCTGCTTCCACTACGCGTGGGAAATGCGGATTGGCTTCTTCTTCAAAGGCGATGTTGTTTTTGATGCTGGTAGAAAACAGGAAAGTTTCCTGCGGGACCAATGTGATAACCTCGTAAAGACTTTGTGATTTGAGCGTGAAGATATTGTGGTTGCCAAGGTACACACTACCGGAGCTGGGGGGAGTGATGCCCATGAGCATTTCCAGCAGTGCTGTTTTACCGCTGCCTGTTTTACCGGTGATGCCGATCATTTCTCCTGGGCGAATATCAAGCGAGAGCTGAGTGATTACTTTTCGTGCGTACTCATCTTTTAAAGTGAGCTCAGTGACCTTGATGCCCAGTGGCTTGCCGCTTGCGGGAAGGGTGGCAGTTTTAGTAAGATCTGGCGCCGGTTCCATAAAAAATTGGTTGATGCGTTCCAGTGCGCTGATGCCTTGTTGGAGTAATGACATGACCCATCCTAATGAGAATACGGAGAAAGTGAGGATGCCCAGCATGACGTTGAATTGCAGCAGTTCTTCCAGTGTCATCATGCCTGCGATGACCTCACGTCCGCCAATGGTGAGAATCAGCACAGCACTGAGACTAAATATAAAAAAGAAGAGCGGCCAAGTGAGCCCTTCAAAAATGGTTAACCGCAGATTGGCTTTTAGGTAATTAAAACTGAGTGCATTAAATTGGCGACTTTTCTCTTTTTCTATGGTATTGAGCTTGATGGTGGTATGACCGAGGATAAATTGCCAAGCTTCGTTATTAATAGAGGCGCGCACTTCCTGAATTTTTTTATAAAGCGGACGTAGAATGGGCATGATGATGAGAATTAACACAATGATAATGGCAATGAGTGCGGCAATCCAACGCATAAGCGTGGGACTGAGTGTGATCATGACGGGAAGAAAAAACGCCAGACGACTGAGGGAATTAGGGATGTACATGATGCCGGGGCCTAACATGGTGCGGACGTCATTTAAATCATTGGTGATGCGACTGACTAGATCTCCCGTCTGTTCGCGTTTGTAAAACTGGATCGGCAGATACAACAGTTTGGCAAAAAGATCCTTGCGGAAAGCATACTCAATGCGTCTGCTGACACCGATGATGAGAAGCCGTGACAGGTACATGAACAGACATGTAATAGCGAGGTAGCCTGCTGTATAAAGCAGCAGCTTTTGAACTTTGCTGGCATTATTGGCAGCGGAAATTTCTTCCAGTGCCAACTTCATATATTCCGGAAACTTTACGTAACCGTAGTTATGGATCAGCATAAAGCTGAAGCCTATTATATATGATGGGGAATGGCGACTGATATAGGGTATCAGCGTCTTTAATGTTTTAAAATGTGCCCGCATGAAGTAATGGAAGTACTGAGAGTGGGCGATTGGAAACCGATTGTGGGAAAAGTTCTTGAGAAAACCTGAGGGAATGATTGGCGGTTTTGAGACTGATTAGCCACTACCGCAAAGTGATTATAATATGAATTTCAAAACATGAGCATTGTTAAGCGTTTAACTGGCATTCACAGATAAGCTAAGATATTTATCTGTGAAAAACAAGTAAAAATATAAAAATATGTAAAAAATGATGTCTGAGCTCAGTGGTTTTCTTGAAAATGATAAAACGATGAAGTGTTTGCATATTATAATAATAGCCATAAGTTATTAACTGTAGGATAATATGGCAAGATTTCTCAAGACCAAACAAGGTGCCGATGACACGGAAATTAATCTTTCTCCGTTGTTAGACATGGTTTTTATTCTGTTGATTTTTTTTATTGTCACCACAACCTTTACGCGTGAGACAGGTGTGCAGGTGAAGAAACCTAAGGCTACATCTGCTTCGGAGCTGAAGGATAAACTGGTCAAGGTAGCCGTCACGCGCGAGGGCACTATTCATGTTTTTGAAAAACAGGTGGATCTGTATGCCTTGGAAACCATTTTAAAGCGCGAAAAGGCCCGCAATGAAGCTGTGCAGGTTGTGGTACTGGCAGATGGCAAGGCGCTTACCGAACGTGTGGTGGCGGTGATTGATAGGGCGGGGCGTGTGGGCATCAAGCAGACGTCCATTGCAGCGCTTAGAGAGTAGGCAGACAGTTATGGACTTTCATTCTTTGCGCGGGAAGCTTGTGGTAGGTTTGGGCGCATTGTGTGTGAGCAGTGCTATTTTATTTGCGTTGCCGTTGATGAAATACTTTACGGGGCGAACTGCGAACGCTGGGGATGCTGAACTGGGACAGCCGCTTAAAATTACGCAGCTGAACCTGGACGAGAAAAAGAAAAAAATAAAAAAAGTCAAGGTGAAAACGACGCGCCCGAAGTTAACGCGGCAGGCACAAACAAGTAGTCGTTTTAAGCTGGATTTTGGTTTGGGTGGGTTTGGCGATGGCGCGTCCATGTCCAGCAGTGACAGTGCTAATATTATTTATAATGAGGGCAGTGTGGATATTGACCCCGTTCGCGTTTCCGGGCGTGCACCGGAGGTGCCGGGTGCTTTTGCGGCGGCAAGCATAGAAGGACGCGTGGAGGTGCAAGCGGTCATCGAAGCCAATGGCGAGGTGAGCCAGCTGAAGGTGATCCTGGAAACACCGCCTAATTATCAGTTGGGGCGCTCTGCTGCTGCAGCCATGCGTACGTGGAGATACCGTCCGGCGATGGTGAAGAATCTTCCAGTACGTATTCGTGTGATTGTGCCGTTTATTTTTTCATGACAAGCTGTTTCAAAATGTTGATGGTGCGCAGGGGGCAGGTTGTGCTCTTATGGGTTTTTTGGCTGGGTTTAGTGCTGCCAGCAGGACTGCCGGCACAGGGCGCGCAGCGCGCGCAGAGTAGCGGCGAATTGTTGGAACGCGCCAATAACCTGAGCTTAGCGGGGCAGCATGTGGAAGCGGAAGCATTGTACCGTCAGTTGCTTACGCGCGGCGGCAATGATGCCGTGATTTATTTTAATCTTGCCAATCTATATTTTCGTCAGAACCGCATAGGCCCGGCAGCACAGGCTTATCGCAAGGTGACGGAGCTGGCACCGCGCTTTAAAAACGCTTATCTTAATCTTGGCAAGCTTTATTATCTGGGTGAAGACTATCCGCGCGCATTGCAAACATTTAAGAAATATTTAGCAACGGATGCAGTGGATTACGATACCTTGATTCTTGCAGGCAGTACGGCACAGCGTTTGCGTGCTTACACGACGGCCTTGCGTTATTATGAACGCGCCTTGGCTGTGGATGACACTATAGGCGATGCTTATGTTTTAAGTGCTGAGCTTTATCGTGAATTGGGCGATTTGCCGCGCGCAGTGGAATTTTTAGAACAAGCTGAACTTTTGGTGCTTGATACACGCGAGCTCAATCGTATTCGCGGCGAGTTTTTAGTGGAAGCAGGTGCTCATGAAGCGGCAGCGTCCGCGTTTGCAGCGGTGCTGAGTGCCAATAACAATGTACTCAATGCACAGAAGAAAGTTTTAACAACAAAAGCTGCCGCTGCTGCTGGAAATGAAACAAAACAAGCTGAAGAGCTGGTTTTGGAACCCCTTTCCAATTCTGCGGTTTATTTGGTTTCGCTGCAGTTGAGTGAAGCTTTCGAGGCTGCAGGCTTGACAAACATGGCAATTTTTGAATTGAAACAAACGGCACGCGCGTTTCCGCAACGCATGGAAGCTATCGGCTATTTGGAATTTCTCTTACTTGATGCCAAACGCGATGAAGAAGCATTTGCCTTTTTTAAGGAGCTTTTTGCCGGTAATGCCAAAATACAGCAAACGTTCAAAAACATTCTTGCGCGTGCTTATAATACAGGGAATACAGAGCTCATGCAAGCTGTTTTGGCTTTTTATGAAGCGAATGAATTGCAAGACGAGTATTCTGTCCTTGTGAAGAATTACCTTTTGACGCAGGTGGATACGGTGGTTGCGGCAAGTACCGCTGTTTCAGAATAAACTTGAATACTGAGTAAGACGATTGTCATTAAATTTAAACCATCATTGAGTTTTTTATCATATCAATATGAATACAAGATCTTTTTTCAACAGGCTTAGCCATAAGTTTATGATGCTGAGCAAACATGTACGTGTTATGAAATTTTTAATGCCGCTCTTGGTTTGTTTGAGTTTGGGCATGCTGGCGATGGCAGTATTGTTTAAACAGGGCGCGGCACAGAGCAGCATTGCATTAGAGGTGCGCAAGGCGGAGTTACAACAGGAGATAGAACAGTACAAACAAAGTATTCGCACGGAAAAACAGGATTTTGCGCGTTACTTGAATGATAAAACGCGCCTTCTGGGACAAAAACGGGATGAACTCAAACGCGTGAGTAGTGAAGTTCGCACTAAGGAACGTGAACTGGACACATATCGCCGCCAGATCGCAAGCTTAGAAGCGGAGCTGGATAGCCTGGAACAGCGTGACCGTGAACTTTTGACAACTCTGAGTGAACGTGCAGAGCGACTGAGCCAAGAAGTGGACAGCGGGATTCCGTTCGAACGTGAGCAGCGTCGTTCCGCATTGCGTTCCATTATCAATGATAGTCTTGTTGCAGGCGTGAATGGCACCGAAATTTTCAATCGCCTAAGTTCTTTTCTGCGTAACGAGCAAACCCTAGCTTATGACAGCCAAGTCACACGCGCCTTAGCCACAGTAGCAGGCAGCTCGCAAACGGTGACAGTTTTACGCGTCGGTCGTGTGTTATTTGCAGTGGATACCGGTACGGCGGTTTATCTTTACGGCAAAACAGCAGACGACCCCTACGCACTGCTGGACGATGAACCTGTAGGGTTTGTCCTGGAACAACAGCTGCGGGATATGATCGCTATGATCCAAGGCAGCTTGCCGCCAGATCTGATTTCAGTCACCCTGCCTAATGTCATTGCCAAGGTGCGCAAGTAATAGTTTTTAT
The DNA here is from genome assembly GCA_965249715.1 of Spirochaetota bacterium. Taxonomy (GTDB): domain Bacteria; phylum Spirochaetota; class UBA12135; order COTS27; family COTS27; genus COTS27. The sequence continues at coordinate 14,022 of CBDFMP010000035.1, forward strand.
TGTTCGAGAGATTTTTTTATGAAGTTTCTATTTTCCCCATTTTTCCCATTTCCCCCTTTTGCTGCCTCAGCTTTCATGCAACGCAGCTTAGCGGTTTTCCTTTGTTCTGTCCTGTTGCTGAGCGGGACACTCCTGGCACAGAGTAAAAAAGAATTGAACGCTGATATACTTATTCTGGAGCGCACACGCGACGCATTGGAAAATCAATATTGGCAGCTTAAACAACAAGCCTTAAAAGAACGTGAACGTATCACTGAAGAGCTTGCCACACTGGACGATACCCTTAAAACTGTTTTTGAGCGGCGCAATAGTATCAGTGAAGAACTCTTCCTGGTCCAGGGCAACTTTAAAGGGACAGAAGAACGCCAGCAGCTGGCATTGGAAGCAACAGCTGTATTTGCCGCACTGGTCACTGATAAATTGGACGCGCGCGCCGAAGACCTGAAGACAGGTTTTCCATCGGAAATAGAACGCGAACTGATTGCGATTAATCGCTTGCGCGCGCAGCAGGAGCAATTGCCGTTCAGCGACTTTATGAATGTTTATTTAGACTATGTGGAACAACTTATTGACCGCGGCGAACAAATAGAAGTTTATACCACCAATATTCTCAATCCCATTACCGACTTGAGCGAACAAGTCCGCGTATTGCGCGTGGGATTTATTCATGCCGCTTATGCAGGCGATGAAAGTGTCGGCATGTTATTGCGCAGCGGCGGTCTTACAGGAACGCGTTACGAATGGCGGACAACATTGCCCGAAACCACCGCCAATCAACTGCGTGGTTATGTGAACCGCGCTTACAACAATGCCGCTAAACCTGCCAAGCTGACAGCACTGATTGACCCAACACAATCCGGTACACGGACACGGACATTTTTGGAGGAGAGCTCCGGAAGCTGGTGGGCCGCTTTTGTAAGTTTTTTTGTCTCAGGTGGTTTTATGATGTACCCGCTGGCATTGCTGGCGATTGTCGCCGTTATTATTTCCATTGAACGTCTTTATTATTTCAGCCGCAATCGGTTGCGGCGCTTGAATTATGGCGATGAAGTTATCGCGCTGCTGGCGCGCCAGCAGCGTTCTGCAGCACAGGCACTCCTTCAGCGCAATAGCGGTTTTGTTGCGGAGCTCTTGAAACCATTTTTCACACACGTTCAACTGGATCGTGAGGGAGGTGAACGGCTTTTGGATGAGCAGCTGACGGGCATATTACCGCGGCTGGAGAAACGGCTGGCAACACTTGCCGTACTGGGAACAATCGCTCCATTGCTGGGACTACTGGGTACGGTATCGGGGATGATTGAACTCTTTGACGTTATTACGCTTTTTGGCAATAACAACCCGCGTGTGCTGGCGGGGGGTATTTCGGTTGCATTGGTGACCACGCAGACGGGGCTCTCATTGGCTGTGCCCATCGTTTTATTGCACCATCTGCTTTCCAATTACAAAATTCGTATTTTAGAACGCTTGGAGAACCTTGGCATTTTGGCATTGGACAGCTTCGCGCCCTTTACAGACGCATCAGCGGACGCCGCCGCGCCTGCTGCTGCTGTTAGTGCTGATGTCAAGCTTACAACTGCTGCTCCAGCTATTGATGCACCTGCTACAGATTGAGCTTGTGAGTTTAGTGCCTGAACGATGATCGGGTTTTTTTATTCTACATTTTTAAAGACCGGTTGGCTGCTGCTTCCATTGCTGCTGCTGGGGTTTTGGGGCTGGTGGGAGCTGTTAAGGTTTGCACTCAGCATGTATGTGAACGGCCGTTATCGCCGTCATGAGTGGCAAACACAGACTCATGCCCAGCTGGAGCGTATCCTTAGTGAGTTCACGCGTTCATTCACGCGTGAATCGCGTATTGCGCATAGCTGGCGGCGTTTAGTAGATTGGCTCATTGGATTGCCAGCTGCACACATTCACACAAAGCAACAAGGCACAGCTTCATCATGGGAAGCGGATTGTTTTAAGGTGCTCAGCAGCGCACAAACAACCGCCTTAGCGGGGTCATCGCTTCCATCGCAGCAAGCGGCAGCAGCGGCGTTATTATTGCGTGCTGCGCCTGCCCGCCGTAAGCGTTACAAACGTCAGCTGGAGCTTGCCTTTCGCTGTTTTTATTTGCAGCGGTTGGCGGATTATCAGCAGCGTCTGAAAACATTGCGGCTTATCGCCACACTCGCGCCGCTCTTGGGGCTGCTGGGGACAGTGGTGGGCATGATTGATACCTTTGAGGTGATATCATCCTTCGGCAACAGTAACCCCTTACTGCTGGCAGACGGCATTTCTAAGGCATTGCTCACCACGCAGGCGGGGCTGGCGGTGGCGTTTCCGCTCTTGTTTTTTTATGTCTTTGCACGGCGCAGATTGGAACGGCTGCGCTGGCGTTTGCAGTGCATTTTTAGTGATTTTATGCGTCCTGTGGAGGGGTAGGGCGGTTACCACCAACCTAATTGGTAGTAATTCAGCTGCTTCCATTGTGAGTCGGATAGAATTATTCCCGCGCGTTCGAGTTCATTATCTTTAATGTCTGCTCCACGTACGATAGCACCTTGTAAGTTTGCGTTTTGCAGTTGAGCACTTATTCCCGCAAGTTAGCATCATTCAGGCTAGCACCTTGCAAGTTAGCACCTTGCAAGTTAGCATTTTGTAGGTTAGCGTTTTGCAGTTGAGCATCTTGCAGGTTAGCGCCTACTAAATAAAACTCTTTTAAATCTTCTCCTTTTAAATCTTCTCCTTTTAAATCAAGTCCGCTTAAATCGATATTCCCATCTTTTTTGCTTTTTAATATACTTTGTATATCCTTTACAAATAGCTTCTTCTCTCGTAAGTATAAAAGCTGTGTAAAGCCAAATCGCATTTTTGTTGGATCTTTTGAAAATATTGCCTCCTGTGCATTGGTTAAAGTTCCTCTGTCAAGTTGTTCTCGTCCTATTATAAGTTGTTTCCACGTATCTATCGTCCTGAATATCCACAATCCCACGAACACGGGCAGGGCTATAAGTACACCTATTAAACTGGCTTGGATACGCTCTTTACCTGTGCCTGTAAAGTAGCAGTCTAGGAGCTTGCTATCATGGGTTATCCATCCTAACCAAAGCCCGAACATTGCGAGGAGTGCCAATGAGAGTATCCGCCCGCACTTGGTTTCTGTGAGACACTTCCAAGCTGCCTTTAATTTTTCCATCGTTTCAGTTCCTCAACTCAATAAAATCACTTTTAATTTTTTGGAATGTAGTCTAGCTCGCTAGTATAAACATCGCAGCCAGTTTTGCGTAAACGCTTCAACTGAGCTTTTATCGCTTGCTGTTCTTGTTTTTTTATGTCTTTGCACGGCGCAGATTGGAACGCTTGCGCTGGCGCTCGCAGTGCATTTTAGTGATTTTATGCGTCCTGTGGAGGGGTAGGTAGGGAGGCTGCTTCCACTCTTTATGAGTGCACTCTAGATATTTATTTCGGGCTATATTTTAAAGTGCTAGTCTTTACAGTGCAATTTAGGTTCTTTATTTTATGTTTTATGCTATTTTCTTCTATTTCTTTTTTATGTGTTGCTGTTCCAATGTATATGTGGCAGTCTTTTAGTCTTTGTAATTCAGAAGGATTACATAACGTATTTTCAGAATTAATTTCCAAGTATTTTTTTGCAGGAATTTGATTTAGATCAACTTTGATACCTTTGTGATTTTGGGGGACAAGCCAAATGATACGATATTCTTCTTCGAACTTGTATGCTTCTGCTTTATACAAAAAACGAATTTCATCTAGAATAAGTCGAACTGCTTTTTTTATTTTTTTTTTATTACCGTTATTAATTTTATCATGTATGTTTTTTAATACTTTATTCAGTCGTTTGTTTAACTCTTGTTTAATTTCTTTTGTTAGATAATTTACTTCATAAAGTGTTAATGGGAATTTCATATCTTCACCACTAGTAATCTTGGTGTGCATATCGTATTTATTAAAAAGGTTTTCGGGAAAGATAATCTTAGCACCTTTGGCATCATCTCCATAAAGTCTCCAGAGTAATAGATTTTCTGAGACTTGAGATTCTTCTATTTTGTTATTTTTATTTAATTTTTCATTAACTAAACTAATGAGATAGTAGTCGGTGCCTGTATAACTAGACTTCTTTCCATAAAAATCTTTAATATGTTGAGATACCTCTTCATTAATTATTGCACTACCCTCTTCGGGGTCATTCATATTTACTGTAGAACACAGGCGAATAGCAACTTCTGACTTGTTTTTTTCTAAGTTTTCTAATGACTTGTTTTTTCTAAGCTTTTAATGTAATCTAATGACTTCGTTTTTTTCTAAGTTTTCTAATATATGGTGTAATGTTTTAAGTGTTGTATAATGTGTATAATGTTCGTTATTTTTTTTTATGGGTATTTTTTTATCCTTTATTTCGTTTACCCTTTTATAAAGCTTAATTAAATTTTTCAGAATTTCTTCTTCTTGAGAAAGATCGATAAGTTGTAAAAGTATATTTGTTGAAATAAAGTTGGGGTTAGATAGTTTTTTGGATTTTGATAGTTTTTTGGATTTTTTAAGGGCAGTTATTATGGCACTATGAGGGCAATTCAATTTTATTAGTGCTATTGCTTTGTATAGATATGGTAAGGGACTTGGGGAGGAATTATTTTCTGAAATTTTTATGGACTCTTTGTAGCTTTTTAAAGCACTTTTAAATTCTTTTTTTATATAGTACCCATGTCCTAATGCTAGATGTGCTTCTGATTTCAGAGAGTTAAGTTGTTTTTTTTTCTCGCTTGTAAGGTCTGGATTAATCTTATAATTTACCACTTCATTAAGACATTTTTTTGCTTTCTGCCAAGATCTATTTGGTTTAGATAAGCCTAATGTTTTTTACATACGGTTTCTATCCCGTTCTCAAGCAGCTTTCTGTTACTTTAGCTTGACTTTTCATCATTTGTATTACGAGTAAACATCAATCACTGATGGATATTTCAAGATAAAAGATTAGGAGACGCTTTATACTGAAAGTTTATTAATTTTAATTATACCCTCAGCTTGCAAAAAACTAAGGTACTAATCGCTGCGCTTAGTCCACTGCTAAGCTGGGATTGGATTGCAGCAATGCCCGCGCGATCGCCGCTTGTGCTGGCTGGTGATTAGCTGCTGGTCGGGAAAAATGTCGGTTCAGGTTGCTGCGCAGGTGTTTGCGTGAACTCCCACAACTCAACAGGAATAGTGCAGCCCTTCAAGTAAGTCTTCATGATTTCGCTGCTGACCTCAGGGGCGAGGTTGCCATTCCCGGCACCTAAACGCGGAAAGGCGATAGCGGTTATCCCGCGCAGTTTGTATGTCTGCATAAACTTTTTCAATCCACGTTCTATGTAGCTTCGCTTGGAGGGGTAGTGCCAATGATGTTTGGTCGGGAAATTGAGGATCCAGCGGGAGGGTGTTTTGTAGAGCCAAAGTTTGCCGATTTCAATTTTTCCCTGCTGACACAATTTTTGATACTGCATGAACATTGCTGGGTAACGCTGCTTGAATTGCAATGCGATACCGGCATCCATCACACCGATGCAATTGATGGCATTGACAAGCGTTTGGCATTTGCTTGTGAAGATGTCGCCCTTGTGTTCGCTGAGCATAAGCGATGACGGTATGCGCTCAGCCGATGGCTGGCGATGGTATCATTTTGTTGAGCTGTACTTCAGCTGTTTCCATTGAGGTTTGGAGAGCGCGACGCCTGTGTGTTTAAGTTCATTATTGTCGCGGCTTTCGCCAGAGACAATAACCCCTTGCAGCTTAGCGTTTTGCAATTGAGTGCCGTCCAGCTGCGCGTCTTGCAGGTTGGCATTGGGCAGATTGGCGTTTTTCAGGTCAATCGCGCGCAGATCGACGCCCTGCAATTCCGCGCGTTGCAATTTGGCATGTTTGATATTTTTGGCTAACTTAAAATTGATCGTATTTTGTAAGTCAGCACTGCTAAGGTTAGTGCTTTGCAGATCTGTTTGCGCATCGAACTGTGCGCCTTGCAAGTTAGCCTCGCGTAGCTGCGCGCCTTGCAAGTTAGCGCCTTGCAGGTCAGCGTTTTGCAGCTGTGCGCCTTGCAGGTCAAGGTCTTGCAATTTTATGCTTTTTAGGATTGCGGTTCTAATGTTTTTTGCCAACTTAAAGTTGATGAGCTTTTGCAGGTCGGCACTGCTAAGGTTGATGGTGGCAAGGTCAATAATACTTTGCAGGTCAATAGGACTATCGAACTGAGTGCCTTGCAAATTGGCGCCTTTTAGTTTAGTTCCTTGCAGGTTAGCCTCTTGCAGCTGCGCGCCTTGCAGGTCGATGTCTTGCAGGTCGAGGTTTTGCAATTTAGCACTTTTCAGGATTGCGCTTTTAATGTTTTTGGCTAACTTAAAGTTGACAATATTTTGTAAGTCAGCGCTGGTAAAGTTAGTGCCGCGCAGGTTGGTTTGGCTATCAAATTGTGCGCCCTGCAGGTCAGCGTTCTGCAACTGCGCGCCCTGCAAGTGAGCCCCTTGCAGGTTAGCGTTTTGCAGCTGCGCGCCAGACACCTCAAGGTTTTGCAATTTAGTGCTGCTCAGGACCGCGCTTTTGATATTTTTGGCTAAGAGGTAGGCACGTTGCAATTGGGGGGCTTGCAGGTTAATGTTTTGCAATTTAGCGTTTTTCAGGATCGTCTTTTTAATGTTTTGGGCTAACCGGGAATTGATGAGCTTCGAGTTGGCAAGCTTGGATCTGACGAGCTTGGAGTCGATGATTTTTTGCAGGTTGATGTTGATCAGGCTGGCGTCTTGCGGAACAGGCGGGCTGTAAAATTGCGCGCCCTGCAGCTGTGCGTTCTGCAGCTGCGCGCCTTGCAATTGGGTATTTTGCAGCTGTGCCTCCTGCAAGTCAACATCCTGCAGGTCAAGGTTTTTCAACTTAGCATTTTTCAAGTTCGCAGTTTTAATGTTTTTAGCTAACTTTAAGTCGACGGTCTTTTGTAAATCAGCACCACTAAGGTCGGCATTGTGCAGCTCAGTGTGATTATCGAACTGCGCGCCCTGCAACCTGGCATTTTGCAGCTGAGCCGCTTGCAAGTCAAGCCCGCGCAGGTCAATGTTTTTTAATTTAGCATTTCCCATGATGGCGGTTTTTATGTTTTTGGCTAACTTAAAGTTGACAATATTCTGCAAGTCAGCATTGGTAAGATTGGCACTGTGCAGGTTGGTTTGACGATCAAACTGAGCCCCCGCCAACTGAGCTTTCGGCAGCTGAGCCGCTTGCAGCTTCGCTCCCTGCAGGTTAGCCTTTTGCAGCTGAGCACCTTGCAAGTAAGCCGCTTGCAGCTTAGCCTTTTGCAGCTGCGCACCTTGCAGGTCAAGGTTTCTCAACTTAGCCTTTTTCAGGATTGCGCTATTGATATTCTGTGTTAATTTAAGGTCGACGGTCTTTTGTAAATCGGCATAGGTCAGGTCGGCATCTTGGAGATTGGATTGACGATCAAACTGCGCGCCCTGTAAGTTGGCATCTTGCAAGTTAGCGCCTTGCAGCTGTGCGCCTTGCAACTGAGCCTCTTGCAACTGAGCACCGTGGAGGTCAAGCTCTTGCAATTTAATAGTGTCGATGGCGGCTTTGATATTTCTGGCTAACCTAAAATTGAGCTGCTTTTTTGAGCGGGTGGTACTTTTCAGGTCGGATTGATGATCGAGCTGCGCACCTTGCAAGTTAGCATCTTGTAGGTTGGCACCTTGGATGTAAGCACGCTGCAGCTGCGCGCCTTGCAGGTCGACGCCTTGCAGATCAAGCTTTTGCAATTTAGCACTTCTAAAAATCGCAGTTTTGATATTTTTAGCTAACTTAAAGTTAACAGCGTTTTGCAAGTCAGCACCGGTCAGGTTAGCGTCTTGCAGGTTAGTTTGATGATTGAACAGCGCGCCTTGCAATTGAGTTCTTTGCAGCTGAGCGCCCTGCAAGTTGGCATCTTGCAAGTTAGCGCCCTGCAGCTGCGAGCCTTGCAACTTCGTCCCTTGCAGGTTAGCGCCCTGCAGCTTAGCCCCGTGCAGATCAAGCCCCTGTAAGTCAAGCCCGCGCAGATCAAGTCCTTGCATATCAAAGTTTTGCAACTTATCGCTTCCCAGCAATATGAGCGTTCCGAAACGTTTTAACTTAGTTTCAGCGAGACGACTTTCCAGCCATTTTTTCATTTTCTATTTAACCTTATTTCTTTAGCTTAGGGTTTTCACTTAAACCAAGCCCCGTGTATAGTGCGCTGTGCGGCTTCCCTACATTTTAATATACTCTTTATATCGGCTACAAACAAGCTTTTTCCAATAAAGCTAAAAGTTGCCCAATAACCCGTATTGTTGCGGGGGGCGAGGTTTGCATTGTAGCGATGATAGTTATTATCGCTGCGACACGTGGCGACTCAATTTCATCGCCCGCTGGAGCTCAGCTCCGCAGCTTTCAATCGCCATTCAAACAAGTTGAAGCGATGAAGACAGTGTACGGGCGGGGTATGATTGGCACAGCATACAGCAAGCGTGCCGTCCTGCCATTGCAACAGGGGACATTTCTATGCGGCAGCTGTCTATTTAACCAAAGTGGAGCGATTTTATTTGCTGCGGCGGGTGCTGGGGATTGCGATACAGCTTCGGTGACTTTACGCGTTCGGTGGGAGGTTATAACCAGTCAGGGTGGGGCTATTTGTTTTTGCTGAGCATCTGATAGCTGAGTTCGCATTATTTTAGCTGAGCTTCTGATAGCTGCAGTGAGCACCTCTTCTTATTTTAGCATTCTTGCAGGTTAGCGTTTTGCATATTAGTGCCTTGCAGCTGAGCACCCTGCAGGTCAGCGTTTTGCAGGTTTAGCACCCTGCAGGTTAGAGCGTTGCAGGTTAGCACCTTGCAGGTTGCAGCGTTTTTCATATCAGCGTCTTGCAGCTGAGCACCTAGCAGGTTAGCTGCAGGTCAAGCCCGTCAAGGTTTTGCAGATTAGCTTGGCAGTGTGGCGATTTATATTTTTTGCTGATTTAAAGTTGATAATCTTTTGTAAGTCAGCCTTCGTAAGGTTAGCATCTTGGATATCGGTTTGGCTATCAAAATGAGCACCCTGCAGGTTAGTACCTTGCAAGTTAGCACCTTGCAGCTGCGCGCCTTGCAGCTTAGCATCTTGCAGGATAGCACCTTGCAGCTTAGCGCCTCGCAGCTAGCTCTTGTTAGCCCTTCGCAGGTATGGCTTCTGTGGCATAGTTAGATATTTTGTAAGTTAGCTCCTTAAGGTCAGTATTCTCTAGGTTGGCAGATTATCAAACTGAGCACCTTGCAGGTTAGCGTTTTTCAGCTTAGCAGGCAGGTAGCACCTTGCAGCTGCGCGCCTTGCAGGTTAGTGCCTTGCAGCTGCGCGTCTTGCAGACCAGCATTTTTTAGGTTCGTGCGAATAGGCTCAGTTTGCGATCCCTGTCCTCCTACTTCAAGGGTTTGTAGTTTAGCATCTTGTAGCTGGGCACCTTGTAAGTCAGCACCCTCCAAGTTTGTACCTTGCAGCTTAGCTTCTCGTAAATAGGTATATCGCAGATCGTACTTTTGTAGATTGAGGGTTCTTAAATCAACTTCTTCTAATTTTTCTAATTCCTTTAGATTTTTTGTGAAGGCAACTTTTCCCCATTGTTCTTCTGTCAGGTTAACATTAGCCCGCTTAATAGTGTTACTATTTTCATCTCCACTGATTATGGCATCTTTCTAAGTTAGCATCTGTAAAATCAGTATCTTTGTCAAACTGAGCACCTTGTAAATTAACACCTTGTAAGTTTGCACCAGTTAGTTTGGCACCTTTTAGATTGGCAAACGATAAATTAACTGTTTGTAACTGTGCGTTTTGCAGCTGCGCACCTTTAAGGTTGGCTGCTGTTAAATTAAAATTGGTATTGCCTAGGTCAATTTTTTCTAAGTCAAGATCCTCTGCTTTAAGATTTTCGAGATTAGCACTAAAGGCTTCATTTTTTTCATCTGGAGCATTGCTTTTTGTTAGTCCGCTATTTTCTAGTATTATTTTTATTTTGTGTATTTGTATTGCTCTCTTATTTCTAAGAGTTGCAGGAATGCAACAGTTCTTTCTTTAAAGTTTGTCCCACTTAAAAATGCTTTCTTAGTATCAAGAAAAAAACCTTGTTTAATTTGGTCTTCTGCCTGTTTTTTTGCTTGAGTAGTTTGTTCTTTTGTTTGCGTTATCTGCTCCTTTGTCTTAGCTATCTGCTCCAGCGTATCTGTTGTCCTAAACCACCACAACCCTAAAAATATAGGCAACCCTACAAGCACACCCAGTAAGTAGTTTCTTGCATTTGAGACGTCTCCGCCAGAAAACAACTTATAAAGCAAACCTGAATGATGGAACGAAATAGCTAATGTTATTCCGCTGCGTAAATGCCACAGTGCATAAAACAGAAAAAAGAATACTAAAAAGCTAATGTTATTCCGGCAAAGCCAAGTGCAAACAAAAAGGCTGCACGTAGCCCTATTTTTTTTATGACCCAATTACGAAGTGTGGATTCAAATATTACAGCAAATATAAGAGTATAAATAAAAACATAAAACAGAAAAAAGGGAATACTAAAAAGCTTTATCTCATAGAGATATTTTATCAGTAACTTTATAAAAGTTGTTATTTTTTCGTATTTTTCGGAGCTTTCATTTGTGGTTATTCTTACTGGAGGTTCTACGCCAGATGTTTCACATGTTATTTCATGACTTGATGTAGAAGTTTTTGAACGATGCCTTTTGTGTGTTTTTTTATTAGACTTTCCATGGGAGGGGCAATGTAATTTATTCTCTACTGTAATGTGTACATTGGTTGTGCTTTTGGTGTTACTTATTGGAGTATTGTAGGATATGGTTACATTAAATGTTGCCCAAAGGAAAACTGTTAAGATTGCATAGATGGTAAGGCGAAAGAAGAAGCAAGCTTTGTGAGTAAAGCGATGGCAGAATTTTTTGTTTTTAGATTTTTTATTATCCATATTGAAGCCTTATACCCAAACTAATTTCAATTTTCAATTACGATACAACACCGCAGGCGGTACCCGCTCGCTGTGCTGCTGCTGTGTGCATTAAGCGATAGTGTCTCACAATTCTTTCAGCCTTGTCTTAAGATACTCCATTGTGCGATCGCCTTTGATGCTGTTACAGCTGCCGCAGAGCAGTTGTAAATTATCCAAGTTGTCGGCACCGCCCTTGGCTTTAGGCACAATATGATCGATATCGAAATGCCGGTAGTCAAAGTGCATGTTACAACCTGCACAGTTGCCGTGTTGTTTGCCGTAGAGAGCTGTTTTAATTTCTGTTTTAGTGAATTGATTTCTTAGGGTATCGGTGCGGGCAGGTATATCAGTGCGATAGATAGGCTCATTGTTTTTAAACATGAAGCCTTCTACTTCACCTTTTAGCCGTTGTTTGACTAGGGCAAAAGCCTTTTCCGATATATCTATACCCACCCATTGTCTGCCGAGTCTTTCAGCAGCAATGCAGGTTGTCGCACAACCACAAAAGGGGTCAAGCACTATTTCCCCTGGATTACTAGATGCTTTAATAATACGCTCTAAGAGAGCTAAGGGTTTTTGTGTAGGGTATCCTACATATTCACTTTTACTCCTTGCAGCTATTCGCATTTCCCACCAGTTTTCTGGTATTTTTCCTTTTTCCCTGTAGGTTTCAACTTCTTTTTGGGTAAAGCTTTTAATGGGAGACATTGCACGTCTTAAACTTTGGTTAGGATCTTTGTAGGGCAATCTAATATCATTTGCGTTGAACGTCCATGTTGCACTTTTGGAGTACCAGAATATACTATCTGTTTTTCTGTTAAATTGACGCATTTTCGGAGAGCCGGGTCCGTGATAGCACCATATAATCTCGTTTCTAAAATTTTTCTCACTAATGATGATGTCCAACAGCAGCTTCAAATAATGACTCATCGTAGAGTCGCAATGCAAATAAAGACTGCCAGTATCTTTGAGTATCCGCTTCATTTCCAGTAAGCGAATAGCCATGTAGCTTAAATAGTACTTATTGTAGGAGTTAGGTACAGCAAGTAGAAAATCAGCGAGTTCGGATTGCACCTCTTTGATGATATCCACCCACTCATCCTTTACATCTTCACGCTGAAAAATGTCCTTGAAACTGGCACCTTCCGCTGTGCTGCCGATAGGAGCGGCAAAGACTTTTTTCTTATTGAATGGCGGGTCTAAGTAAATAAGATCTATGGAGTTGCTATTAATGCCTCTGAGTACTTCCAAATTGTCGCGGCAGAAAATAGTTCTATTCACTAACATAAGGGGATCTGTGCAATTATTGTAGAAGGATGTGAAGCTTAATTATACTCTCAGCTTGAATTAATTGAAACACTTAGCTCATTGCTAAGCTGGGGTAGGGTTGCGGCAGCACCGCGTCCGCGCTGCTGCCGCAACCGCTTAGACAGGCGATGTTAGGCATCAATCGGGAAAAGTGTCGGCTCATGTTGTTGTGCGGATGTTTTAGCAAACTCCCATAGCTCAACACGAATTGTACAATCCCTCAGGCAGACTTTCATGATTTCTCTGCTGACCTCAGGCAATATACTTCCTTTCCCAGCACCTAAGAGCGGAAATGCGATAGATGTAATCCCGTGCAACTTGTACGTCTGCATAAACTCTTCCAATCCACTCTCTAAATATTTTCGTTTGGACGGATAGCGCCAATGATGTTTGGTCGGAAAGTTTAAGATCCATTGTGATCCTGTTTTATAAAGCCAAAGCTTCCCGATTTCAATTTTCCCCTGCTGACACAACTTTTGATACTGAGTAAACATTCCCGGGTAATGCTGTTTGAATTGCAGAGCGATGCCAGCACCCATCACACCGACGCAGTTGATGGTATTGACAAGCGTTTGGCATTTGCTTGTAAAAATGTCGCCTTTGTGTTCGCTGAGCATTTTGTTGTGGAGATGAAAAGAAGCGGTCTTTAGTGTCCGATTACGATACAACACCGCGGGCAGCACCCCGCCCGTGATGCTGCCATTTATGGGAGTGGTGATTGGGGGCTTTCAAATATTACTATTTTAGTGTGACTGATAACAAAGGCTTCTTCTTTGTAAAGATAAAAAAAGGAACCGATGCCGAGTGTAATGATTATAATAAGCAGCCATAAAAGCCCATGTCCAATTGCGGAGGAAAGACTTAGGTCGCAGTGCAGTTTCCCTATTTTATTGCCATTGTGTACGTCTACAATGTCCGTAGCATTGATGACGAGTTTATGGATATAGTAGGGTACAACGAACAAAGCGAGACCGAATGTAAAAATGCTAATAAAGATCCAGATAATAATATTGCCAAATATTTCTATAGCGGGCAAGTTGTTTTTAAGTTTTGTTTCTTGAGGAAGTGCGATCATAGGAAGTGCGATCATATTGAGTTATTCTCCTGATAAGAGATAAAAAAATGGGCGGGAGGCGGTTACAGCAGCACCCCGCCGGCGCTGCTGCTGGTGTTTGATTGCTGGCCAGTGCTTACAGCAATTCTCTTAGCTTCTCTTCTAAGTATTGTGGGCTACTTTTTCCGCCGTACTCATCGCGCGACCTGTTCCAATGTCTTCCGCCTTGTCCGCTAGGATGACGAAGGGGAATAATTCTTTCTGCGCCGATTTCATCGTCAGGGTTATAACCGTTTTTTCCTGCCCATTCGAATCCGTACCTTTTTGCATGATCACTAATGAAAACAATCTTATCGGGTTTAAGAATGCTCACCAACTTAACTAAGACCTTGTAGCCCCACTGGTAATCTCCATCAGCATCACTCTGAATAGTTCTATTAGTTTCAGAGGGTCTTTGGAAATAATTGTAGAAAACGATGTAGGGGAAGCTCTCTTTGTAATTGCTGATATTCAGCTTTTCGCTAAAGACTTTTGTAAAAATCTCAAGTGGTTTTTTATAGATTGGCTTTCCATTGTCTATTGTTTTATTGGCATCTCCATTAGTAAGGCACCGTGTGTTGAGCCATATTTTCGCTTTTTCCCAATCACCATTAACGTCCTCAATTTCATTGAAACGTCCTTCACTTGCAAAACGCTTTAATTGTTCGTCGAGCCATTTTTCATCGTTTTTGTACCACTCTTCCCTTAGTTCCCCCCCAAGATTATTGGGCATATAATGGCTTTCGGCGATAAATATTACTTTCACAGGCGCGCCCTTGTATTTATTGCCAATGAATGGCATAAGTACGGGGTAACGCTGATAAATGTCTAGTTCTTTAAGCTGGTTGTCAAATTCTTCTGTGTAATGAATGGTCATAATGAAGTCCTCAATAAAAAATTAAAATACCCACAGTTGCAATCTCGATTGTATCATGGGGTTTTTGAGAATTAAAAAAGTTTGTGAGAATTAATAATTTTTATTTGTTTCAATTGGACGATTGTTTTATGCCGTACCCAGTAGTCGTGATAGAATATGTTGGCAGGAATAAATTTGTGTAGGATGGGTGCCGATACGCGCGAATTATAATGAATATTAGCGATAAATTTACATAATAAATGTAAGTAAGGGCAAGATAAAGCGAATATTGTGCGCTGAGGTCGTTTTTAGAGGATAGATAGGCGTTAACTATTGACAAAAGGAGTATTAGCTTATATAATACCAATGGCACTGTTGCTTTCAGCCAGTGCTAGGGTCTATTGACAATGCGCGTGAGTGTATTGACGATGGGCTTTTCTTTGAAAGATTTGGAAAGCGGGAAGATTCTTTAAGTAAAAGCTTTAGAATCATCTTAATAATGCGAAGCGTTATCTCAAAAAAGTGATCAATTTTTTATGCTGAGTATTGATTTAACAGTAGTTGGTTTCGACTGGCGATGTTAATGAAAATACTTTGAGAAAAAAAGGAATCAAGGGTATGAGATGGATGCCTTGGCACCAGATGGCGACGAAGGACGTAGTATGCTGCGAAAAGCCACGGGGAGCTGCAAACGAGCTTTAATCCGTGGATCTCCGAATGGGGCAACCCGTGAGAGCATGACTCTCACATTCTGGCAGCAATGTCAGGAAGCGATACTCAGGGAATTGAAACATCTTAGTACCTGAAGGAAAATAAATCAACCGAGATTCCCAAAGTAGCGGCGAGCGAAATGGGAAGAGCCCAAACCTGGAACGTCCAGGGGTTGTAGGACGTGCTTTTAGCACAAAAACGATAGCGGAATACCTTTGGAAAAGGTAGGCGTAGAGGGTAATACCCCCGTAGGCGAAATCGTTTGAGTGTGTGCGCGTATCCTGAGTAGCGCCGGACACGAGAAATCCGGCGTGAAGCTGGGTGGACCACCACCCAAGGCTAAATACAAGCTGGTGACCGATAGTGTACAAGTACCGTGAGGGAAAGGTGAAAAGATCCCCGGAAGGGAAGTGAAATAGAACCTGAAATCTCAGACCCACAAATAGTAGGAGGGCAGCAATGCCTGACTGCGTACCTTTTGCATAATGGGCCTACGAGTTAATAGGCGTGGCAAGGTTAAGTTCTTAAGGAATGGAGCCGTAGTGAAAGCGAGGACTAACTGTCCGACTAAGTCGCGTCTACTAGACCCGAAACCAAGTGATCTATTTATGAGCAGGCTGAAGTTTGGGTAACACTAAATGGAGGGCCGAACCAGTAACCGTTGAAAAGGTTTTGGATGACTTGTGAATAGGAGTGAAAGGCTAATCAAACTTGGAGATAGCTGGTACTCTTCGAAATATATTTAGGTATAGCCTCAAATGTTTGCAAGCGGGGGTAGAGCACTGAATGGATGCGGGCCTTTAATCGGGTACCAAATTCAATCAAACTCCGAATACCGTTTGTTTAAGTTTGGGAGTCAGACTGCGGGGGATGAGCTCCGTAGTCGAGAGGGAAACAGCCCAGACCGTCGATTAAGGTCCCAAAGTACAGACTAAGTGGAAAAGGAAGTTTGACCACTTAGACAGCCAGGAGGTTGGCTTAGAAGCAGCCATTCCTTTAAAAAGTGCGTAAAAGCTTACTGGTCAAGTGTCCATGCGCCGAAAATGTAACGGGGCTAGAGTCTGTCACCGAAATCACGGATTCAAGTTGCTTGCGAGCAACTTGGGTGGTAGAAGAGCGTTCCCGAGCGTGTTGAAGCGAGTGTGTGAACTCTCGTGGAGCGAAGGGAAGTGAGAATGTAGGCATGAGTAACGTAAAGACAGATGAGAAATCTGTCCGCCGAAAACCCAAGGTTTCCAGAGGAAGGATAATCCTCTCTGGGTTAGTCGGTCCCTAAGGCAACGCCGAAAGGTCTAGTCGATGGGAAAGAGATTAATATTTCTCTACTGTGTAGATCGCGTGATGGACTGACGTAGGAGGTGAAGCTCTGCCAGGTGATGGTAGTCCTGGTCTAAGCAACAAGGCATGTGCTTTTTAATAGATTGCGCTAAGTTGAGTTGTGAATGCTAAGCAAACGAAAGTGCGCTGAAGAGGGTGGAGTCACACTAACAAGAAATAGGTTCTAAACATAGTTCTACACAACCGTACCGCAAACCGACACGGGTGGGTGAGATGAGTATTCTAAGGCGAACGAGATAACTACAACTAAGGAACTCGGCAAATTAGCTCCGTAACTTCGGAAGAAGGAGTGCCAACGTGGGAAAACTTGTTTTTTCATGTTGGCCGCAGTGAAAGGATCCAGGCGACTGTTTAACAAAAACACAGGACTCTGCTAACCTGTAAAGGGAAGTATAGGGTCTGACACCTGCCCGGTGCCGGAAGGTTAAGAGGAGATGTTAGCCACTTGTGGTGAAGCATTGAATTGAAGCCCCGGTAAACGGCGGCCGTAACTATAACGGTCCTAAGGTAGCGAAACTCCTTGTCAGGTAAGTTCTGACCTGCACGAATGGTGTAACGATCTGGATGCTGTCTCAGTTGTAGACTCGGTGAAATTAAAGTACCGGTGAAAATGCCGGTTACCCGCAGTAGGACAGAAAGACCCCGAAACCTTTACTGTAGCTTAACATTGATTTTTGGTGAATATTGTGTAGCATAGGTGGGAGACGTTGATGTACATGCGCTAGTGTGTGCGGAGTCGCCTGTGAAATACCACCCTGTATTGATTAAAGATCTAATCCCTTACGGGAAACAGTGTTTGGTGGGCAGTTTAACTGGGGTGGTTGCCTCCTAAAGAGTAACGGAGGCGTACAAAGGTCGGCTCAACATGTATGGAAATCATGTTTAGAGTGCAATGGCATAAGCCGGCTTAACTGCGAGACTGACAGGTCGAGCAGATGCGAAAGCAGGTCATAGTGATCCGGTGGTTCTGAGTGGAAGGGCCATCGCTCAACGGCTAAAAGGTACTTCGGGGATAACAGGCTTATCTCCCCCAAGAGTTCACATCGACGGGGAGGTTTGGCACCTCGATGTCGACTCATCACATCCTGGGGCTGTAGCAGGTCCCAAGGGTTCGGCTGTTCGCCGATTAAAGTGGTACGCGAGTTGGGTTCAGAACGTCGTGAGACAGTTCGGTCCCTATCCACTGCGGGCGTTGGATGTTTGAGGAAGTTTGCTCCTAGTACGAGAGGACCGGAGTGAACCGACCGCTGGTGTATCAGTTATCTCGCCAGAGGTAAGCTGAGTAGCTATGTCGGGACAGGATAACCGCTGAAAGCATCTAAGCGGGAAGCCTTTTCCAAGATTAGACATCCCTTTGTCTTCGGACAACTAAAGTCCCCATGAAGAACACATGGTCGATAGGCTAGAGGTGTAAGGACAGTAATGTCTTCAGCCGACTAGTACTAATTGGACGTGAGACTTTTTTTCTTCATAGCATAAATTACATCACATTGTGCCAGCAGCTTGCTGATACAATGTTTTGAATTGCTATTGATTCAACGCTTCATATTATTGATTCTTTCGCCTAACTTAACAACATCTTCCCGCTTTTCTTTTCTTCTATTGCATTTAGCCAATCCAAGACACTGTTGTCCCCAACTGTGACGTTGGGTGCGGAGGCATGAGGCAATGTTTATTGTGTTTGCTTTTCAAGGTAACTAAATGGCTGAATTGTTTTCATTATTTGCGTTTGTTTTTGCATTGGTGGCATCACCGGGGCCAGCGGTCATTAGCATCATCGCAAGCGGCCTCACTTATGGTTTTCGCCGTGCAGCAGGATTGGTGTTTGGCATTTTAAGCGGCTTTGTATTGAGCTCGCTTTTGACTGGCCCAGCAATCGCCTGGTTAATCTCCCGTATTCCCCAACTCCAGCTGCCACTCGCAGCAATCGCCCTTGGTTACACCATGTATTTAGCACTTAAAATTTGGCGGAGCCATACAGTCGCACCTACTGCATTGACAGTCGATGATCCCAATGCTCCCATTGGCACATCGCAAGCTCCCGCATTGCCGCACGCAACCTTAGGCTATTGGAATGGCATACTGCTCATGCTGCTCAATCCCAAAGTTTACATCGTGGTGGCGCTGGTGATCGCACAGTTCGGCGATACCGTCACCGGTAGCGATTTCATGCGCAGCGTCAAACTTACAGCGGTGATTGTGGGGGTGGCGGGTGTCACCGATTTTAGCTGGCTGCTGCATCGCCAGCCGCGCGCGGCATTGGCTGCCATCGCAGCGGGTGCTGGTGGTTATCAATCGCACATTGGCGGTGTTACTGGTGGCAGTGGTGCTGTGGGCATTTTTACGCTAACTAAGCGAGGTATGCTAGGAAATTGCCATGGCTCCCCAATTTTATCTGAGTGATGCCATTGAGCTTTAATATGGAAGGGCTCATCGCACTGCTTATTTTTCTTGTGCCGTTAATGGGCGCACCCGGCCCGGGCATTATCATCATCATCTCCGGCGCACTCAATTACGGCTTCAGACATATGCTGCCCTTTGTGCTGGGGCTTAGCTGCGGGTTCAGTTTGGCTATTGTTATTGTGGGGCCGCTTATTGCAGCATTGCTGGAGCGTGTGCCGCGCCTTAAGCCCTTTATCGTCCTGCCCATGCTCGTATTTGTTCTGTATTTGGCATTTAAATTGTGGAACAGTCAGCCGTCTGAAAATATACACGCGGATGCAGGGGCAGCGCAGCCGCGCAGTATTTCAGCATTCAGGTTTTGGGACGGTCTGCTCTTCAGACTCTTTGTGCCTAAAGCTGCCATCGTCGCCATGTTCGTATTCGCCCAGTTTGCCGATACATTCACCGGTTCAGCATTCAGCCGCTTGCTGAAACTGACAGCTGTTATCATCGCTGTTGGTTTTGTGATAGATTTCAGCTGGCTGCTGCTTGCCAGCCGTGTACGGCATTGGATCACATCGCCGCAGCTTCTTATGCGTATTAACCGTGTGTTGGCATTAGTGCTGGTGGCGGTGGTGTTTTGGGTGGTGTTGCGCTAACTTTTTAAAATTTTTAAATATCTTGCTAGGCTTAGCTTTGCGATAAATCTTCTTCCTATTAAAAAACATTGTTATACTGCCTCTATTAAGCTAGCGCGGACTGTGTGCTGGCTCTGATTGGTATAAGATACTTTTGTTTTTTAAGAGGATATAATAAGATGCCCAGAAAATAATGATGCTAGCTACCAAGAATATCCTTAGATTTTAGCTAGGAGATCTAATGCAATATTTCATGAATAGTATCATGCTTACTGAAGTGATCTAGTGAATGAATTTGGAGTGGGTGAAATAGGAATTCATCGCTATACACCCTCTGCTGTAATAGAAATACGTTTCACTTGAGGCAACTCTACTCAGCACCGATATTGTTAATACCTTTGTGATATAGAAAGACCTTTCTCTGATAAGTTAGCGTTTCGTGCTCATAGGGTAATGGGTGATGGCGATCCATCTTCTTCTACAGTAGCTAATTTCTTTGCTGGGGATTTTGGAAATTTATAATATTATCAGAGATTCAGGTTTCCAGACGTGTTAACCGTGTGTCTGGCATCAATGCTGGTGGCGGTGGTGTTTTGGGTGGTGTTGCGGTAATGTAGTTTTAGGGTCTTAGAAAAGAACTCCAGATAGCTTAGCAATAAAAAAATCAGGTACATACTGGTATGGAAGTAAAGTGCGGTGTCAAGCTGGCATGTGAGGTACTGGCATGTAGGCGTAGTGTGTTCATTATTTATGGACTAGCTATATTTTGGGGTTGATCATGCAGTCAACTGATGAGCAGCTATTGAAAAATGTTCGGTTAAAGGAGGATGTAAAATGGAAAAACCATTTGATCCGTTTAGTCAAAATATAAAGAATATCTTTCTGTGTACATTTTTTAATATACTCAGCCTTTTTATCAAAGGAAATATAGTTGGGAAGACGAACATGGTTGATATTCTTTGGAATGATATTTTAGAAGCGTTTAGGGAGAAAGTTTCAAAATTACTTCTTAGGTTCAATTGTTATTGTAAAGCATGATAACACTGATTTTCATGACCTCCTTTATAGATGGGCAACAGAGGCTTACAACATTACTTATTTTGTTTTGTGTTATTAAGAGCATTTAGATCGGCTTCTTGCATGCAAAGAAAGCGGAAAGCTATATTGAATATGGAGCATAAAGGATTATTATCTTTAGAAGGCACGTCCATAGTGAGGAGGACTATAGAAGGCAGTAATAGTCCTCCAGGAGTCTTTTTCAAGATTAAAATTCAGTACGACTGAGGGAGCGCAAGTCAGAATTCCAAACTGAAAATCCAAGACTTTCAAATTGATCTTTGACACCTTGGAACGTGATGCTTAGGGATAGGAAATAATAGATATTTAAAAAATGCACTTGTTTCTGAAAAATAAAATTGAGAAAGCACGCAATTAGTGCTGGAAGAAGAACAACAAATGGTAATTTTGATGCCTTTGTTGAATACGTTAGTTTGAGAAGGTAAGTATGACCTAAGGTTGTGTGTTATGATGAAAATTTTGCAATTAGTGGCTTAAAGTTTCTGTACTTAATGATAGAGGGCTTGACTTATCGCCTGTAGATATAATTAAAGCTTGTATACTTATTCAAAAAATTAGATCTTCATCTGATACTGATGAAAATGGGAGAGCTAGAAATGAAAAGATGTTTTTTAGCAGCTTGGAATGGAATTGAAGTTGGTGTAGGGTACTCTAGTATTGGTGGACTAGAGTCTTTATTTGCTTTATATTATCAATTACCTTGTAGCTGAAAAACCTAGAAAAGGATTGCAAAAAGAACTTAAGAAACAATTTGAAAGAAGTGGTAGATCTCCAGTCCAGATAATTGTTGATCTTAAAAGATTTTTTTCATTGGATATGAAAAAGCTGCTAGATGATGTTGAAGTAAAGACAAATATATCTCTTTGTTGAGAGATATTTGCCTCACGGGGTATAACATTGGCAAACAATTTTAGCTAAATTTGCATCGGTACTAACCAGATTCCCGATGATGAATATGATTCTAACTAAAAATATTGCTTGTAAAATAATTTTTATCAAGCTTGGATTATAGGCTGGACAGAGCCAACGATATGGTAAAGCGGCTTATCCATGCATATTATTAAGGATTGTTAAAAGTAGAAGGGAATAGATCCCCTGTCCAGAATAAATACAATTAGGCAAATTATTAGAGAAACATTAGGACTTGCACAGAATTACTTACCCCTTTTTTGGGGGAAGACTCTATTATCAATTCGAAATGGATCAAGCAGTTATCTAATCGTTAATAGAGTACTTTTCTAGTTTGATGAAAGAAATTATTTTCCTCTCGATAAAAATACGCATCTTGAACATATTCTGCCTGTTAAGTCGGAGAATGGAGAAGGGCTAAATTGGAAAGATGACTTTGATAAGGAGTCTGCAGAAGAAATACATGCATACTCTTGGAAATCTAACCTTGTTATCAGGGCGTAAAAATATAAGAGCAAGCAATAGTAATTCATGAAGAAAAAAAAAGAATTTATAATGGTAGAGGAACTTTACTCCTATAGACTCATTTTGGGATTACTCAAGGGGTATTTAGTCTTTGAAAAATGGAATGATAGATTCTATTAAAAGTAGATAGTTAGATGATCTAATTTCTCAAAATTAAGGAGATATTAGAAATAAGCTAAATATGAAAGTAATCAAGACCTATTTGCATTTTTTATTTTAAGTCTATATTCAGAAAGTGAATGATAGCCCAATCATCATCACTTGGGATCTGAAGCAGGCTAGAAACTTCCATACCTGCCGGCAAAAGATTAATTTTCTGCAAAGCTTCCAGTTGCTAAGAATTAATAGTGCTTGTTTATGGGTAATCAATATAAACCCTTAGCGGTATTCAAAATCTATATGTTTACTTTCCTTCCCTTTGGGGATGACTTGCGGTGTCACTTAATGAAGACTCATAGAGGTTGGTAAGATGCCTGTATGAATGCGGGGTGGAGGTTAAGCTTGTCAAGTGGTGATACTTGGACTTTTTAATAAGCTGCTAACGGGATAATGTTTCTCTAATATTTTCACACACTTAGCTGTAAAAAATTTTCCAAAGGTTCCAATCTAGACTCTCTAATAGCATTAATCGCAAGATTTTTGTTTTCGCGTCTGGTTTCTATATAAATCACTTAATGCTAGTTTTGTACATATGTCGCCAACATTCATTAATTACGTGTAACACTATCTATAACTTCTGCTTCTTCCTATAGTGTGATCAAAAAATATCAGTTACAAACATCAACTCTCTTCCTAATTATTGCTATATGCCACGTTATTACATCTTGCAAAAACCTGGTTAAACTATATTACTGATGTAGAACTATTTTTTTCTTTTTCAGTTCTAGGCTTGAATCGAAATAGTTCTATCATATAAAATACTTGTTTGTAACTAGTATTAGCGGCTTTAAATATAAGACTTCTTTCAGCTTCGCATATCTTTTCGTTCAGGACCTCACAGTGCTATTATTTTTTCAGTAAGCTTCTACAAAGATGAGTTTTCATATACTTTTTCTAAAAATTTTTCACCACTTTTTTTTTCTGAAGAAATTAGGGGATATCAAACGTAATATGAATTGTCCCAATAGATCTATATTCTATTTTATGGTCGAAAGATATTTTAAAAAAACATGTCCACTATTTTATAATATCGTTACATTTTATCCAGACTATCTTTTTGCCATTTCAAACTTCGTACGGGTGCAAACCCTTTCCTTTTCATTACTTTCTGAGACTCATGATTTTAACTTAGGAGATGCAGCTTAACATGTTCTAACGATTGCAACATTGGCTATAAGAAATATTTCACATTACACTGTACTGATGTGCTATAAATTGAATTGGTTATACAGTGTACAAGCCTACTAATTAATCAGTCATAACTCTTATTTAAAGCATTAGTCTTACTATTTATATACTTCCAGCTCCGGCTCGATTAAGCTGGTGCACCCCTAATCACACTTAGCTTAGTACCCGCAGTTTTTGCGGTACCGTAAATAGGTAAATTCGGCTTAGCTTGAAATAATTAAGCTATGGTATAATGAGATAACTGCCGGTGGGATGGATTTACGCAATGTGTGAATAGCGAGGTTATAGATGTTTATTTTTTTACGTGTAATGTTAGTCGTGGGCTTGCTTGTAGGAAGTTTGGCGGGGGCTGATGACATAACGGCGCTTAAGTCCCGCGCAGACCGGGGAGATGCGGAAGCGCAGTATAATCTGGGCTTGAAGTATGTTACAGGCGACGGTGTGGCACAGAATGTCAGCAAAGCGGTGAAGTGGTATCGACTCGCAGCGGAGCAGAGGTATGCAAAGGCGCAATATAATTTAGGGAAGATGTATGATTATAGTGAGGGTGTGCCTGAGGATGATAAGGAAGCGATGAAGTGGTATCGGATGGCAGCAGAGCAGGGGTATGCAAAGGCGCAATATAATTTGGGGAAGATGTATGATTATGGTGAGGGTGTGCCTGAGGATGATGAGGAAGCAGTGAAGTGGTTTAAGTTAGCAGCGGAGCAGGGGCTGGCTGATGCACAGATTGATTTGGCGTGGAGGTATGACGATGGCTATGGTGTGCCTGAGGATGATAAGGAAGCGGTGAAGTGGTATCGTAAAGCGGCGGAGCAGGGGCTTGCGAAGGCACAAAATAATTTGGGGTGGA
Organism: Spirochaetota bacterium; assembly: GCA_965249715.1. GTDB lineage: Bacteria > Spirochaetota > UBA12135 > COTS27 > COTS27 > COTS27. The sequence continues at coordinate 38,055 of CBDFMP010000035.1, forward strand.
TGTATTATAATGGCAAGGGTGTGCCACAGAATTATAAGGAAGCGGTGAAGTGGATTAGGTTGGCGGCGGAGCAGGGGATTGCGGGGGCACAGTATACTTTGGGCTTGATGTATGCTAATGGTGAGGGTGTGCCTGAGAATTATATTGAGGCACTTAAATGGAGTATTCTTGCAGTAGCGGGTGGGGTTGTTTTAAAAGCTGCTGAGTTACGTGATAGGCTGAGCGCAAGCTTAACACGTAGCCAAGTAGAACAAGCGCAGCAAGAAGCGCAAGTATGGTGGGAAGCATACGAAAAAAATCAGTAAAGACTGGGCACACCGATAGTGCTGTGGGCGTTCTTGCACTGATCTCTCAGTGTAGTTATTAAAACACTAAGTGTGCAGTTGTTCTGCTACGCATTTTTTGCGGCAGAATTTAGCATAGCGCGCTTGCTGGTCAGCTTAGAGTATAATGTTGACAAGTGTACGTGGGCTTAAATTTTAGTAATGAAAATAGCTAGAGGGAATAAGTGATGGTTAGATTTTATTGGGTAGTGTTGGTATTGAGTTTGGTTGTGCAGGGGGTGGCATGGGCAGCTGATGGTACTAATACGTTTATTATCGATGAGGGGAAATACCTTGTGGAGAGTGGGATTATAATCAATGGTATTGCAGACGCCAGGGGGCTGAGTGAGGGAAAACATCTTGCGGAGAGCGGAATTATAAAGGCACAATTTGGTTTGGGATGGATGTATGCTAAAGGCATAGGAGTGGCAAAGGATGACAGGGAAGCGCTGA
>CBDFMP010000036.1:0-52701 GCA_965249715.1 Spirochaetota bacterium
GCATTGGCTGGCGCGATCGTCGGTGCATTCAATAATATCCTTGTTGCACACATCGAAGGCGGCGAGCTATCGGGCACGGTCGATGAAATCATTCGCCATGCCGTCAGCAAACTCTCGCATATTCATTTTGTCGCCAATGACGCCGCACGCAATCGCCTCAGCCAATTAGGCGAAGCCACAGACAACATCTTTGTTATCGGCTCTCCCGATATCGACATTATGTTATCCCCCAAGCTGCCATCGCTCACTGCAACATTAGCGCATTATGAAATCCCCTTTCAGCAGTATAACATCGTCCTCTTTCATCCCGTCACCACCGAACATCACAACGTCAGCAGCCACAGCAATGCCCTCGTGGAAGCCGTGCAGAGCGATGCCAACACCGGCGAGCATTACATCGTCATCCACCCAAACGACGACCTCGGCGCCGATGTCATTATGCGCGCCTACGAACAATTGCAAGCACATCGCAATATCCGCCTGTTTCCGTCATTGCGGTTCGAGCATTTTTTAACATTGCTAAAAAATGCGCAGTGCATTATCGGCAATTCCAGCGCAGGCATCCGTGAAGCGCCGGTCTATGGCGTGGCATCGGTGGACATCGGCAGCCGCCAACTCAACCGCGGCAGCGAACCCAGTATTTTTCATGCTGATTACACTGCCGCCTCTATCCGTGCGCAGATTGCTGCCGCGAAAAAAGCGCGCTTCCGTCCATCGTACACATTCGGCAGCGGCGCTAGCAAACAGCTCTTTATGGAAACATTAGCCCGCCCGCACTTTTGGAACATCAGCAAACAGAAGCAGTTTGTCGATCGTTCCACGCCCCCCACAGCAGCGAACACTTGACATTTCTAATATATCAAGTGTACAATTAAAGAGGTTGCGATATTGCAGAACTATGAGGTTTTTATGGATAAGAAAAGGTTTGCTGAAAAGCTTAACAATGCAATAGCTACTGAAAAGAAAGGTCTTTCTGAAATTAATAAAGGTAGTTTTAAGGAAGCCATAAAGTTTTATGATGAAGCCGAACAGAAACTAAATGAGATAAAAGGACAGGATCTTAGCAAGGAGCAAGCGGCAGTAGTTGCAGAAAAATTATCAATAGCTTACCTCAACCGCGGCGGCACCTACTATGCCCTTGCTGAGTATCAGAAAGCACTAATAGATTACGATGAGGCAATTAAACTTAATCCTAAACATGCATTTGCTTACAACAACCGCGGCAATGCCTACAGTAACCTTGGTGAATATCAAAAAGCATTAGCTGACTATGATAAGGTGATTGAGATTAATCCTAATAATCCGGATTTTTACAACAACCGCGGCAATACCTACAGGAACCTTGGTGAGTATCAGAAAGCATTAACAGATTTTGATAAGGCGATTGAGCTTAATCCTAATGATGCGACTGCTTACATCAACCGCGGCAATACCTACAGGAACCTTGGTGAGTATCAAAAAGCCTTAGCTGACTATGATAAGGCGATTGAGCTTAACCCTAAATATGCGGCTGCTTACAACAACCGCGGCAATACCTACAGGAACCTTGGTGAGTATCAGAAAGCCTTAGCTGACTATGATAAGGCGATTGAGCTTAACCCTAAATATGCGGCTGCTTACAACAACCGCGGTGTTACTTACAAAAACCTTGGTGAGGATCAAAAAGCCTTAGCTGACTATGATAAGGTGATTGAGATTAATCCTAATAATCCGGATTTTTACAACAACCGCGGCACCGTCTATTTTAAGCTTGGTGAGTATCAAAAAGCCTTAGCTGACTATGATAAGGTGATTGAGATTAATCCTAATAATCCGGATTTTTACAACAACCGCGGCAATACCTACAGGAACCTTGGTGAGTATCAGAAAGCATTAACAGATTTTGATAAGGCGATTGAGCTTAACCCTAAATATGCGACTGCTTACATCAACCGCGGCAATGCCTACGATGAGTTAAAACAATATGAGAAAGCGATTAAAGACCAAACGGAGGCAATAAAACTTTGGCAAGCACTCCATAAAAAGCACCCTGATGACAAAGATATAGCAAGTGACCTTGCAGGCTCTTACAACAACCGCGGTAATGCCTACGCTCGTTTAACCCAATATGAGAACGCTATTAAAGACCAAACGGAGGCAATAAATATTAGACAAGTACTCCATAAAAAGCACCCTGATGACAAAGATATAACGAATGACCTTGCTGGCTCTTACTACAACCGCGGCAATGCTTACTATAGGTTATCCCAGTATGAGAAAGCGATTAAAGACCAAACGGAGGCGATAAGAATTAGAGAAGAGCTCCTAAAAAAGCACCCTGATGACAAAGCTATAGCGAATGACCTTGCTGGCTCTTACTACAACCGCGGCAATGCTTACTATAGGTTATCCCAGTATGAGAAAGCGATTAAAGACCAAACGGAGGCAATAAAACTTTGGCAAGCACTCCATAAAAAGCACCCTGATGACAAAGATATAACGAATAAGCTTGCAGGCTCTTACTACAACCGCGGTAATGCCTACGATGAGTTAAAACAATATGAGAAAGCGATTAAAGACCAAACGGAGGCAATAAATATTAGACAAGTACTCCATAAAAAGCACCCTGATGACAAAGATATAACGAATAAGCTTGCAGGCTCTTACTACAACCGCGGCAATGCTTACTATAGGTTATCCCAGTATGAGAAAGCGATTAAAGACCAAACGGAGGCAATAAAACTTTGGCAAGCACTCCATAAAAAGCACCCTGATAAAACAAGAGCAGGTAGGCTTGCTGGCTCTTATATTAGCCGCGGTAATGCCTACGCTCAGTTAAAGCAATATAAAGATGCAATTAAAGACTGGACAGAGGCAATAAAACTTTGGCAAGCACTCCATAAAAAGCACCCTGATAAAACAAGAGCAGGTAGGCTTGCTGGCTCTTATATTAGCCGCGGCAATGCCTACGCTCGTTTAACCCAATATGAGAACGCTATTAAAGACCAAACGGAGGCGATAAGAATTAGAGAAGAGCTCCTAAAAAAGCACCCTGATAACACAGCTATAGCCAATGACCTTGCTGGCTCTTACAACAACCGCGGCAATGCCTACGCTCGTTTAACCCAATATGAGAACGCTATTAAAGACCAAACGGAGGCGATAAGAATTAGAGAAGAGCTCCTAAAAAAGCACCCTGATGACACAGCTATAGCCAATGACCTTGCTGGCTCTTACTACAACCGCGGCAATGCCTACGCTCGTTTAACCCAATATGAGAACGCTATTAAAGACCAAACGGAGGCGATAAGAATTAGAGAAGAGCTCCTAAAAAAGCACCCTGATGACAAAGCTATAGCGAATGACCTTGCTGGCTCTTACTTCAACCGCGGCAATGCCTACGATGAGTTAAAACAATATGAGAACGCTATTAAAGACCAAACGGAGGCGATAAGAATTAGAGAAGAGCTCCTAAAAAAGCACCCTGATGACAAAGATATAGCAAGTGACCTTGCAGGCTCTTACAACAACCGCGGCAATGCCTACGATGAGTTAAAGCAATATAAAGATGCAATTAAAGACTGGACAGAGGCTATAAATCTTTGGCAAGCACTCCATAAAAAGCACCCTGATAACACAGCTATAGCCAATGACCTTGCTGGCTCTTACTACAACCGCGGCAACGCCTACAGTGCTCTTGGTGAATATCAGGAAGCGATAGCTGACTATGGTAAGGTGATTGAGATTAATCCTAATAATCCGGATTTTTACAACAACCGCGGCAATACCTACAGGAACCTTGGTGAGTATCAGAAAGCATTAACAGATTTTGATAAGGCGATTGAGCTTAATCCTAATGATGCGACTGCTTACATCAACCGCGGCAATACCTACGATGACCTTGGTGAGTATCAAAAAGCCTTAGCTGACTATGATAAGGCGATTGAGCTTAACCCTAAATATGCGGCTGCTTACAACAACCGCGGTGTTACTTACAAAAACCTTGGTGAGGATCAAAAAGCCTTAGCTGACTATAATAAGGCGATTGAGCTTAATCCTAATAATGCGAATGCTTACAACAACCGCGGCAATACCTACAGGAACCTTGGTGAGTATCAGAAAGCCTTAGCTGACTATGATAAGGCGATTGAGCTTAACCCTAAATATGCGGCTGCTTACTACAACCGTGGCAATGCCTACGCTGAGTTAAAACAGTATCAGAAAGCGATTGAGAATTATACTAAGACAATTAACCTTAAACCTGATTTTTTGTCATTGGTTTACTATGCCCGCGGTAATATCCATGCTAAGTTAGAACAAAGTGAGGTAAAAGGGTGAATAGCTCACTATCAGATTATAAAGAAGCGATAAATCACTCTTCGGATGATTTTATTATATCAAAAAAAGAACTTTACATAACTGCTCAGCATAAAGATTTTGAAGGTAGATTTGGTGGGAAACTGAACGACGATACAATTATATCACTCCTAGAACTTCATAATGCAGTTAATGTGATAAAGGCAGGTCTTATTGATACTAAAAAAGTTAAATATTATTCACACTATACTGGTCTAGATGCACTATACAGCTTGCTCGGAAAAAAAAGCAAGTTTCGTTTGTACTCTACTGCTAGTATGAACGATCCTGATGAGGGTAAAATCTTAGTTAATGAATTAGTACCAGAACTTAAAGATTTTTACAATGAAGATACTCATGTTTATAGCGATAAGCATTATGCTTATGTGAGCAGTTTTGTAGAAGAGATGACGGCTGATGTAGAAAAAGAAAACAATAAAGCTTTACTTCATTGGCGCAATTATGGACATGATACTAAGGGAGCTAAATTAGTTTTCCCTGAAAAAGTTTTTGATAAAGATTACTCTGGATACCTAGCTAATCCTCTACCCGGTGAATCTAAAGATACTGAATCTAAAAATATCAAGGATTCAAAAAAACCTAAAGATAAATCCACCACACGCAATCTTCAAGAAAGAAAGAAGCCGCCCCTACTCTATAAAATGGAATATATTGATGTTACTGATAAATCTCATAAGGAAGAAATTTAAGTCGTTAAAAAAACCATTAGAAAAGCTCAAAGGCATCAAAAAAAATCTCAATAATGATAATAAGGAAACGCTTACAAGACTAGTCCGTCTGATAATAGATGAGATTCGTTTTTTTTATAAAAGTAGATTTTATAAACATGAAAATGAGTATCGTATTATTTGGCTGGAGCTGCTAAAGGATGATAAGGATAAAAAAAATCCACAAATAGAATTTGATGAGAATTCGCGGCGAACTTATATGAACGTAGAAAAGCCAAGCTTCCTTTTTAACAAAGACTCATACGCATTCATAGGTGCTGCTGTTCCTCAAAAAGAAGAACATGCTATTAGTGTAAAATATAAACTGCTGGAGCGCGAAAATCCCGATTGTAAAGTAATGGTGAGTAAGATTAAATATGTACCGCCAACAGAACGAGCTAAGTTTGTGATACCAAAAACAGACACTCAACAGACAAACACCAAATAATCAGACACGGCACTATAAAACACCGCGTCCCGGTGTCTGATACACTAAGTCAGCTGGACGCCGCGTTTGTGGCGTCCGTCAATTTAAGGTAGTATCGCCCACCGCCGCAATACAGCCATTCTCCCGCCAGTGGTAACGCGAGCTTGACAATTCAGCTGCCAAAGCGTACAATTGAGGAACTGCGATATTGCAGAGTTAGGAGGTTTTTATGGATGAGAAAGAATTTAAGAAAAAGCTTGATGAGGCAATAGCTACTGAAAAGAAAGGTCTTTCTGAAATTAATAAAGGTAGTTTTAAGGAAGCCATAAAGTTTTATGATGAAGCCGAACAGAAACTAAATGATATCAAGAAACAGGAGCTTAGCAAGGAACAGGCGGCAGTAGTTGTAGAAAAATTATCAATAGCTTACAACAACCGCGGCACTGCCTACGCTCGTTTAACCCAATATGAGAACGCTATTAAAGACCAAACGGAGGCGATAAGAATTAGAGAAGAGCTCCTAAAAAAACACCCTGATGACAAAGCTATAGCCAATGACCTTGCTGGCTCTTACAACAACCGCGGCAATACCTACGATGACCTTGGTGAGTATCAAAAAGCCTTAGCTGACTATGATAAGGCGATTGAGCTTAACCCTAAATATGCGGCTGCTTACAACAACCGCGGTGTTACTTACAAAAACCTTGGTGAGTATCAAAAAGCCTTAGCTGACTATGATAAGGCGATTGAGCTTAACCCTAAATATGCGACTGCTTACATCAACCGCGGTGTTACTTACAAAAACCTTGGTGAGGATCAAAAAGCCTTAGCTGACTACATAATGCAATTGATTTTGCACCTAATGATGCGCTGGCTTACTACAACCGCGGCACTGCCTACGATGAGTTAAAACAATATGAGAAAGCTATTAAAGACCAAACGGAGGCGATAAGAATTAGAGAAGAGCTCCTAAAAAAACACCCTGATGACAAAGCTATAGCCAATGACCTTGCTGGCTCTTACTACAACCGCGGCAATGCCTACGATGATTTAAAACAATATGAGAAAGCGATTAAAGACCAAACGGAGGCAATAAAACTTTGGCAAGCACTCCATAAAAAGCACCCTGATGACAAAGATATAGCAAGTGACCTTGCAGGCTCTTACAACAACCGCGGCAATGCTTACGATAGGTTATCCCAGTATGAGAAAGCGATTAAAGACCAAACGGAGGCAATAAGAACTTTGAGCAAGCACTCCATAAAAAGCACCCTGATGACAAAGATATAGCGAATAAGCTTGCAGGCTCTTACAACAACCGCGGTAATGCCTACGATGAGTTAAAACAATATGAGAAAGCGATTAAAGACCAAACGGAGGCAATAAATATTAGACAAGTACTCCATAAAAAGCACCCTGATGACAAAGATATAACGAATAAGCTTGCAGGCTCTTACAACAACCGCGGCAATGCCTACGATGAGTTAAAACAATATGAGAACGCTATTAAAGACCAAACGGAGGCGATAAGAATTAGAGAAGAGCTCCTAAAAAAGCACCCTGATGACAAAGCTATAGCGAATGACCTTGCTGGCTCTTACTTCAACCGCGGCAATGCTTACTATAGGTTATCCCAGTATGAGAAAGCGATTAAAGACCAAACGGAGGCAATAAAACTTTGGCAAGCACTCCATAAAAAGCACCCTGATGACAAAGATATAGCAATGACCTTGCAGGCTCTTACAACAACCGCGGTAATGCCTACGATGAGTTAAAACAATATGAGAAAGCGATAAAGACCAAACGGAGGCAATAAATATAGACAAGTAATCCATAGCAATGACAAAGATATAACGAATAAGCTTGCAGAATCTTACAACAACCGCGGCAATACCTACAGGAACCTTGGTGAGTATCAGAAAGCATTAACTGATTTTGATAAGGCGATTGAGCTTAATCCTAATGATGCGACTGCTTACATCAACCGCGGCAATGCCCACAGTACCCTTGGCAAGTATCAGGAAGCGATATCTGACTACACTAAGGCAATTGATATCGCACCTAAGCATGTAGTGGCTTACAACAACCGCGGCAACTTTTGCTTAAAAATAGGTTGCCGAAAGGAAGCTGATGAAGCTAATAAATCTGAGAAAGCTGATGAAGCTAAGAAATATAAGAAAATAATTATAAAGATTAAAGAAAAAGAACTCTCTTCACCTGAACACTTTTACGATCAAGCACTATCAGATTTTAAACGAGCAATTGAATACTCTTCAGATGATTTCATTGCCTCACGAAAGGAACTTTATATAACTGCCCATCATGAAGATTTAGCTAAAGCTACGCTCAAGCTACTCCTTAAACTTCATATATCTGTTCAGGATATAAAACAAGATCTTGTTTCTAAATCTGAAAATCAGTACTATTCGCACTATACCACGTTGGATGTGTTATATAAACTTCTTCATAATAAGGACAGTCGATTTCGTTTACAGTCCACTTCTAGCATGAATGATCCTAATGAGGGTAAGGTTTTAACTAAACTAATACCAGAGCTTGAATCTTTTTACGATGAAGGTGTTCATCCTTATATTGATAAACATTTTGCTGGTGTGGGTAGTTTTGTAAAACAAGATGACACTAAGCTACTAGAAGAAGGTGATAAAGACTTACACTATTGGCGTCACTATGGAGATGATGCCAATGGTGCTAAGTTAATTTTTCCAGCAGAAGTTTTTGAAACAATCTACGATGATCCATCAGATCATCGATCCTTAGTGACGTCTGCTGGTAATAAACTTGAAGATATAGTTAGACATGGAAGAACCCCAGTGCAACCAGAAAATCTTCTCTCAGTAAGACCTCCCTTGTCACTCTATAAAGTGCGATATACTGATAATGATTTCAATGAAGAAGAACTTCGATCACTAAGGGATTCATTAGTACCCCATTTAACCGATCTTGAAATAAATTTGAATAATAATAATCAAAATAGTAGGGAATATAGTAGGGAATATAAAGAAACACTCATAAAACTAGTCCGTTTCGTAATAGATGATATTCGTTATTTTTATAAGGATAGATTTTATAAGGATGAAGAAGAGTATCGCATTATTTGGGTAAGACCAATGGTGGAGTCAACTGTAAGTGGAGAAAATCCACTCATAAAACAAGACCCAGATTCGGGAAGAACCTATATGGAAGTAGAAGACCCTGACTTCCCTTTTAATGATAAAGGATATGTATTCATAGGTACTACTGTTCCCAAAAAAGAAGAACATGTTGTCACGGTGAAATATAAACTGGTGAAACGTGAAAACTTTGGCTGCAAAGTGAAAGCGAGTACGATAGCTTATGAACCGCAAACAGAACGCACTAAGTTTGTAGCACCGAAGCAAAATACTGAAAAAGAAGACACTGAAAAAGAAGAACATAAACTGCTTAAAGATATCCTTCAAGCTATAAAAAATGAAAGGTCAAACTCCGAACAGCCCGACACAAACCAATCAGACACAGCACAATGAAACATCGCGTCCTGGCGCCTGATATCCTTAACCAGCTGGACGCCGCGTTTGTGGCGCTCGTCAATTCGCTTGACCGGGAGAATATAGGGATTGACGCTGGGACGTTTTATATTAAAAAGGTGAAAATAACGGTACTCAATAAACATCGTGAGCTGGCGGAGCTGCTGGGGAAATTGAACCTCGGGGAATATCAAGCAAAAAATGGCTACCGCACTTATGAAAATCTTAGAGTTGATAAAAAGATCGTTAAAAAACAAAGAGAAACTCAACCCGTAAAATATCTCCACAATGAACTCAATGAAGACCAGCTGAACGTGCTTGTCAATGCGGATTGTCTGGATTACATGCGCGCGCTGCCGAGTCATTGCATCGATTGCATCGTGACCTCGCCGCCGTATAATTTTGGCATTGATTATGGCGATTATTACAGCGATAAAAATAGCTGGGACAGTTATTTTAAGACGATGGAGACGATAATCGCGGAAATGTACCGCGTGATGACGACTGGCGGACGGGTGATCTTTAACATTCAGCCATTTTTTTCGGATTACATTCCCTCACATCATCTATTTTCGCAGCTCTTTTTAAAACATCGTTTTATGTGGCGCAATGAGATAATATGGGAGAAAAACAATTACAGTGCGCGTTATACGTCGTGGGGAAGTTGGAAAAGTCCGGCGGCGCCGTATTTGAAATACACGCATGAATATATTGAGGTTTATTGCAAGGGAACGATTAAACATCGCAATAAGCGCAATGTGCAATCGGATATAAGCGATGAAGAGTTTAAGAGTTCTGTTATCGGGAAGTGGTCGATCGCTCCTGAGCGCAACATGAAAAAGTATGATCACGATGCGATGTTTCCTGAAAAGTTGGTAGAAAAAGCGTTAAAATTGTACACGTATCCCAACGATATAGTGCTGGATCCCTTCGGCGGCGTGGGAACAACGGCAGTTGTCTGCAAGAAGTTCAATCGGCGATATATTAGCGTTGAAATATCGCAAGAATACTGTCAAACAGCAGAAAAAAGACTAGGCAAAGCATAGTCAATATTACAATAGTACTACGTTATTACAAGACGCTGTCTCGACAAATACATGCGATGTGTTTGTTGGATAGTCTCTCTTTCGCTGCTGCATCGCTAGGTTGCAAGCTGGTTATCATCCCTGCTCACGATGAACGTTTTCTGTGTTGGTCTCACCACGAAGGATAGCATTTTTTATCTGAAAGCATTTCCGCGCGGCGAGGGGAAACATTTGGCGCGTGATTTTCTGACGTGCGGCGGCGGACCGGCGGCGACTGCCGCTGCGGCGCTTACACGCTTGGGCACTAAAGCGAGCGTCTGGAGTCGTGTGGGCGATGATCTGATAGCCACGGATATCATCACTGAGCTCAGGCAATACGGGGTGAATACGAAGGCGATTGAGCGTGTGAGCGGCTGTTACTCCACCAATGCGACGGTGGTGATTGACGAAGCGGGAGAACGATTTATTGTAAGTTACAGTGATCCGCAGCTGTACAAACGCGACGTATCGCTCAACGAAACACAGCAAGCTTTCATCCAACGGCACGATTGTGTGTTGGTCGATACACGCTGGACAGGTGCGGCATTGGCGGCACTGCAATTTGCGCGGCGTGCGGGGATCCCGACCGTTTTAGATGGGGAGGTATCGGTTGATCACGCGGTGCGGGAGTTAGCGCCGCTGGCTGAGCACGCTGTACTTTCCTATAAGGGACTGTTGGATTTACTGGAGCTGCCCGATGATACTCAGCTGAGCGATCATGACTTAGGCGATGCACTTAAGCTGTTGGAAGTGCGCTTCAATAATCGTGTTTATGTGACGCGTGGTGCGGCGGGGGCGTATTGCATGGAAGCGGGCAAGCTGTGCAATGTTCCCAGCTATGCTGTGGATGTTGTCGATACGCTGGGAGCGGGCGATGTATTTCACGGCGCTTTTTGTCATTTTCTGTTGAAACGTTATAAAGCTGAGCGTATATTACGGTATGCCTGTGCAGCAGCAGCGATGAAATGCACTGCGGGCGGCGGGCGCGGCTGTCTGCCAACAATGGAGATGTTAGAGCGATTTTTAGCAACCGCTAAGCCGCTTGTTTGAAGCGGCTTCCTTGGTGGCGATGTTGATGGTTGCTTTTCGTAATTTAGTGCATCCGCGCGCGTTGCGTGCATTTTTGGAGGCAGCTGGAAAAACTGCCCGCAAAACACTGGGGCAGCATTATCTTATCGATGGCAATATTCTGGGCAAGCTTACTGCGCGTGTTGCCCTGCCCCCTCCCGATAATCACCCTCCACCATTGCTGATAGAAATAGGTGCGGGTTTGGGAACACTTAGCCATGCGCTGCTTGGCGATGGTCATCGGTTGGTGGCGGTGGAGCTGGAATTGGCATCGCTGCAGCTGTTGAAAGCCAATACGGATACGCAATGTGTAAGGCTTGTTGCAGCTTATCGGGATTTAATGAGTGCGCCAGCTCCTGCGCTGCTGCCCATTCATGCCGATGTGCTTAGTTATGCTTTTGAAACCTTAGTGCAGCCATTGCCGCGGCTGAGGTTCATTGGCAATCTCCCCTACCGCGCGGGGGTGCGCATTATCCTATCGCTACTGGAACGTTACGGGGAACATACGGAGCTGCTATTATTCATGCTGCAGCGCGAGGTGGCTGAGCGGCTTCAGATGACGCTGAGCAAACAACGCTCAACATCACAACAGCCAGCTGTTTACGGCATCTCCACGTTGTTAAGGCATTGGCACGCAGATGCGCGTTTGGAGTTTATGGTTGCGCCAAGCTGTTTTTATCCCGCGCCGCGTGTGGAAAGCGCTGTCATCTCACTCAGACCACAGGGAGAGCAGCGCGCCCAGCTGCTGCTTGCAACGCTGAAGCGTTTAGACATAGAGCTAACAAAGCTGCCGCCCCCTTTCAATGCGCTCTCCCCTGCTGCATTCCGCAAGGCGCTTTACCCGCTTTTTAAGTTTATTGTGAAAGCGGCATTCGCACATCGCAGAAAAACGCTATTGAATTCTATAACCCTCTACCTGAAAAGTCAAGCGGCTCAGAACCCACAGCAAAAATTGCAAGGCCTGCAAACGAATGTTTTAGCGCAATCAAACGGGACAGCTGTATCGTCCATGCTCTTAGCAAACCTGCAAACAGCGCACGTCACGCGGGCATTGCAAATAGCAGGCATTTCACCTTCAGTACGGAGTGAGGCACTTGCCTTCAAAGATTACGTCGTGCTGAGCTGTGCGCTTGTTCCGCTGCTCAGCGCAGCCTCAGTCTTATAACAATGACGCGGACAGGCAAATAAGGTGGTTTAGCTTGGCTTGCGTGAGCTTCCAAGCATATTCTTCGGGACTACCTGTGGATTCAGCGCAGTGACCAACATCAATGAATTGTCTAAGTGTTCCTGAATACGTTTGTGATTGGCAACAATGCCTTCAATGCAGCGTTCGCAGAAAGAACTAGCGGCATCGCTGAGCAGGTCCATGCTCATGAGGACATTGTAACACATCATCGGTTTAAAGACGTTTAGCTCGAAATGCCCCTGCATGCCGCCTGCGGCAACAGCTGCATATCCAAACCGATAACCTGAGCGGCCGCCATTGTGAGGGCTTCGGCTTGTGTGGGATTGACCTTACCGGGCATGATCGATGAGCCCGGCTCATTGGCGGGAAGGATTAATTCATCAATACCTGAACGCGGACCTGAGCCTAAGAGACGAATATCATTGCCGAGCTTTGTTAAACTCACCGCTAATTGTCTGAGGGCGCCAGAAAGGTTCAACCATGGCATCGTGACTGGCGAGGCACTTGCCTTCAAAGATTACGTCGTGCTGAGCTGTGCGCTTGTTCCGCTGCTCAGCGCAGCTTCAGTCTTATGACGATGACACGGGCAGACAGGCAATGTTGTTTAGCTTGGCTTGCGTGAGCTTCCAAGCATATTCTTCGGGACTACCTGTGGATTCAGCGCAGTGACCAACATCAATGAATTGTCTAAGTGTTCCTGAATACGTTTGTGATTGGCAACAATGCCTTCAATGCAGCGTTCGCAGAAAGAACTGGCAGCATCGCTGAGCAGGTCCATGCTCATGAGGACATTGTAACACATCATCGCTTTAAAGACGTTTAGCTCGAAATGCCCCTGCATGCCGCCTGCGGCAACAGCTGCATATCCAAACCGATAACCTGAGCGGCCGCCATTGTGAGGGCTTCGGCTTGTGTGGGATTGACCTTACCGGGCATGATCGATGAGCCCGGCTCATTGGCGGGAAGGATTAATTCACCAATACCTGAACGCGGACCTGAGTCTAAGAGACGAATATCATTGCCAAGCTTTGTTAAACTCACCGCTAATTGTCTGAGGGCGCCAGAAAGTTCAACCATGGCATCGTGACTGGCGAGGCACTTGCCTTCAAAAATTACGTCGTGCTGAGCTGTGCGCTTGTATCCGCTGCTCAGCGCAGTCTCAGTCTTATGACGATGACGCGGGCAGACAGGCAATGTTGTTTAGCTTGGCTTGCGTGAGCTTCCAAGCATATTCTTCGGGACTACCCATTTAGTGAATTGTTCGGGTGTCACGTAGCCCAATGTTACAGCCGCGGTTTTTAATGTCGTATTTTCGGCATAAGCTTTTTTGGCAATTTCTGCCGCTTTTTCGTAACCAATATGTGGATTCAGCGCAGTGACCAACATCAATGAATTGTCTAAATGTTCCTGAATACGTTTGTGATTGGCAACAATGCCTTCAATGCAGCGTTCGCAGAAAGAACTAGCGGCATCGCTGAGCAGGTCCATGCTCATGAGGACATTGTAACACATCATCGGTTTAAAGACGTTTAGCTCGAAATGCCCCTGCATGCCGCCTGCGGCAACAGCTGCATCCAAACCGATAACCTGAGCGGCCGCCATTGTGAGGGCTTCGGCTTGTGTGGGATTAACCTTACCGGGCATGATCGATGAGCCCGGCTCATTGGCGGGAAGGATTAATTCACCAATACCTGAACGCGGACCTGAGCCTAAGAGACGAATATCATTGCCAATCTTTGTTAAACTCACCGCTAATTGTCTGAGGGCGCCAGAAAGTTCAACCATGGCATCGTGACTGGCGAGGGCTTCAAATTTGTTAGGTGCTGTCACAAAAGGAAGCCCACTCAGCTCGGCAATTTTTTGCGCCACAGCTTCCGCATAACCTGCGGGCGTATTGATACCGGTACCCACAGCCGTTCCGCCCAATGCCAACTCACTCACATGCGGCAATGCGTGTTCAATGGCAGTCATGCCATAAGCCACTTGTGCAGCATAACCTGAGAACTCGTCCCCCAATGTAAGCGGCGTTGCGTCCATTAAATGCGTTCGTCCCAGCTTCACAATGTCAGCAAAACCCACGGCATGTTTGTCTAGGGCTGTCTTCAACTTCCTGAGTGCCGGCAACAATTTCTGTACAGCTTTGCTATAAGCAGCAATGTGCATAGCGGTTGGAAAGGTATCGTTAGAAGATTGTGATTTGTTGACATCGTCATTGGGATGGATGTGTTTGGACTGATCCATCAGCTTACCGCCCATCAGGACATGCGCGCGATTGGCAATGACCTCGTTCACATTCATATTCGTCTGTGTACCCGACCCTGTTTGAAAGACTTTGAGCGGAAAATGTTCGTCCAGGCGACTGCTACTGACCTCACGAGCGACTGCGATGATTGCTTGAGCTTTTGCTTGCGGTAAAATACCGGCGGCAAGGTTCACGTGTGCAGCAGCTTCTTTCAGTATGCCAAACGCGTGAATCACTTCAAGCGGCATGCGCATACGCTCTCCACCTATCGTAAAATTAATAAGCGAACGCTGCGTCTGCGCACCCCAATATTTATCAGCAGGTACGGACACAGTCCCCAAAGTATCATGTTCAGTACGTGTAGCAGGAGGCATTAGGCATTAGGCATTAGTAAAGATAAACGCGTTTATTGTATGATGTACTCAGTTATACTTGCTGCCGCTCAGGACTATTATTAACTTCAACGCTTTCCACCCGTTCCAATGCCAGCCGCAATCGCACCTCATTGGGTGAGAGCGCTAAGGTCTTGGCTAGCTGTTCTGGTGTTTTAGCTGCAGCAGAACGTTTTAGCAATTCCTGCGTTAAACTGGATGCTGGTGTTGCTGTTTGAGCAGCAGCACTAGCTATTGGGCGGCGCTTAGTTCCTTGAATGGCAGCTTTAGCTTTAAGTGTAGATGCTTGCGGCGCTTGAACTGTTTTAGCCGCCTCGGTCACTTTAGTCGCGCTAATTGTCTTAGTGAGCTTAGTCGCCTTGGTCATTTCAGGTGTTTGAGCAGACTTTTTAGGCTGTTGAACTGGTGTTTGTTTGGATTTTTTAGGCGTTTCTATTGTTAAAAACTTTTTTTTTAAGTTCTGTTGTTTAGCAGGATGTGAGGTGTTTATGTTAACATTGGCAAGCTGTGCTAAACTCATGCGCGCTGCGCTAAACTTAGCCGCTATAACGGGAGAATGTTCAACGGCACTCAGCTGCTTGGAACTACTCATAATGGTTTTCAACTCAGCCATTGCCACACGTGTGCGCTTCACCCCCTCCTCCAATAAGACAATGTTTCGTTCTGCCTGCCGATTGAACGCCGTGACCAATTCTTCAAGTTCCTGTTTCACTTTTGCTGTGAAAAACTTGCGCTCAAAACGCCACTTGATATAAAACAGCAGCACAAAAAAACTAAGTGCTTCTACAATGATGATGATGGTCATGGCTGTCACTACAAGCTGCTCCAATGCCAGCCAACAGCGGCTAATCCACTTCCACGTCTAAAAAACTGCCTTTGTATTGTTCGCGAATGCGCATAACATTCTGCTGCTCATGGGGAGCCGGTGTATGGCGTGTTTGTTTAGCGCGCGTGGGCGCGGCGGAATTTTGTGCATTCAAGGGTACGCCTTCCTTATTGGTAATGGCATTTACAGGCGTATCATCTAATACTGCCTGAGTATTTTTTGTTAACGTTGTTTTATCTACTTGTTTGCGTCTGTTTTCACGTTCTTGCCGACGAATGCCCTCGCCCAGCTGTCTGAGCGAAAGTTGAAAATCCAAAGGTGAGGTACTCATACTAAAAGTTGTTTATGTTTTTTGTACACATAGGGGTCGATACGTATTTTTTGAGATAGTCCAGCTTCTGCATAAAAGATCAATGAATTGCGATAACGCCTGTTATGCACACTTGCTGCTTGACATTGAACAATTGTATTCGCTTGCACCAGTTGTTTGATCACCACTTTGGCTTGCACATAATGGTCTTCTAAATTGGCGAGGATATTTCTGCGTTCGGTTTCAAGGCCCTTGAGTTCGCCATCGTACTGTTTAAGTTCGCCGCTCAGACGTGTGACTTCTTCCCCATTGTCAGTATCCTTAGCACGCGTCAGCTCACTGTTGGTTTCCAATACCTGTTTACGAATATGTTCCATCTCAAGTTTGCATTTATTAAGACGCACGCGAATGGCAAAAGGAACCCCTACTTCTACAATGGTTTTACGTCCAGAAACAGAGCCCAAATTGGACGTGCTAATGAGCTCTGTCGCGCGCACCACACCACCCCAAATGGTGCCGCGGTGTGCCATGACTTCCACTTTATTGCCCGCATCAATGGTGCAGTTAGAGATCAGTTCTTCCACCATAACATTACCCTCTGTGGTAATTATAGCATCTTGCAGGAATTTAGCGCGAATATTTCCAAAATGACTGACAATGCTCGCTTTATTCTTACCACTCACACCCTTGATGATCACAATATCTCCACCTGCTTCAATGCTGCCCACGCCTACAGAACCGCCCACATGAACGTTCCCGGAGGCAACCACACTGTAACCATCGTTGATTGAATCGATGACAAGCACGGTACCTAAATGGAAGATGCTGCCGGTGCGCGCGTTTACATTTTGAACTTCAAGAATATTTCCGACCGTCCAAAGATTATTGCTGTCGCGATATAAATTACCATTAATCGTTGCCGTGAGCGTGAGACCAGCTTCAGAAAGTTTTGTATATTTGCCGCCTTTAAATAATAGATCATTAGCACTAATGGCTTTGGTAGCATTGCCATAAATATCATACCCATCAATGCCAGCCTCAGGTGGATGTTTGCGTGCAATTAACTCGCCTTCTTTGACCGTAACAAACGACGTCACTTGTTTGAGCTGCTTGCCGCCGGCGGCAAGCAGCTCCTGATTGCGCTTAATGTGTGCCAGTTCTGCCATTTCTTCAATCCAAGCATCCTTGCCGTGGACAACATTTTGACTCCTGGCAATTAAAACAGATTTTTTAAAATCCCTGTTTTGGAAAAACTTTTTCAGCTCCTCTTCCAAGAGTGGAACCTGAATCTCCCGTCCTTTTAGTAGTTTTTCAATATCCGCAATACGAAGCTGCACACCTGCACCAGACGGAGCTTCCACTTTCAAATAAAGTTCTGTTTGGGTTTCATTGGTGTGCAGTTTTAACTTCGGTTTTGAGAGCTGATGTTTGAGCGGCTCGCCTACTTGTACCCAGTTGTATTGATGTGCAATGATCTGATTGATCAGCTGTTTACCGGCATTCACCGCTAATTCTTCACATAAATTATACAGCACTTCCCGTGTCAGATTGACGTCGTTATTGACTAAGCCCAACAACTTGATATAACGTTTAGTGCCAACCGTTTTTCTAATAATATAATCATCTAAATTAACTTTAAGTGCATGATAAAACTCCTGCGGCATGAATTCATTAATACTGATGCCATCATCAGAACCAAGGTAAAATTTAAAGCCCGCCACAGCAGCTGTTTCAGAAGTCTCAGTAGACTGTTCTGTCTGCAACATGCGTTTGAAAAGCCGCTGCCATTTTAGTTGTTTGAGCCTAAATCCTTTCACTGCATGGTTATAATAACGCACAGCAGTTTTATAGGCTAAGGTAAAGTTTGCACTTTGCACAAGGATAGTTTCATCGCCGAGGACAATGACCTCATGAAGCGGCATGGGCTCAAGCGCCTCACGCCCTAAGAATTGCCGGCTCAGCTTAGCCAGCTTTTCACCGACACTTTCGCCAATATCCAAGGGCCTAATGACAGCCATCCCACTATCCATTTCCTTAGGCATTGGCGGCAGTAATTCCTGTTTGTTTTTAATAAATAACTTAAAACTCACATTAAAATAACCACTAAGTAATTGAGTGCTCAGCAAAGGTTGGCACTAAGCGTAAGAGCTGCAAAAAAATAACGAACTAAAAATAAAAAAAGGGCGACAGCAGTCTCTGGATCCGGCCAGTCCCAGCATGAGTTTCAATCCCCCATGCGCTCACTGCTGTCTTAAAAAAAATCAATTCTATAGTATCCTGTGTCATCCATGTCAGGTTTTTTACTACAAGCTAAACACCCTTAACCGCTCGTTATTCATGCTGGTCACAAGCGCTGTTAAGAACTGATGTTCAGTTTAGTATAATATCAAGCTGCGTATTAAATTCTCAAAAGGTCGAATGATTCAATACTCCTTTAGCGCTCCCGCTTAGATAAGATTTTTTTTAATGCCGTCCAATGAAGCACGAATATGGCGAATAGCTTTACTGTGCAGTTGCGAAACGCGTGATTCTGTGACCTGAAGAATTTTGCCAATTTCTTTAAGCGTCAATTCTTCATAATAATATAAAATCAGCACCTTTTTCTCTTTTTCTGGAAGCTTTTTAATCTCAGTACCAATCGTCTCCTTAACCTCCGCTTCTTCTACGCAGTTAAATGGATCTAACTGATCGGGAGCTTTAAGTGTATCAAGAAGCGAAATTTCATCACTTTCTTTTTTATAAGACCAAGTGTCGTCTAAGGAACCAATATTGGAGTCATTGATCATGCTACTGATGCGATTAATCTCCTCTGGCGTCATGCCTAGCTGTGAGGAAATTTCCTTATCACCAATATTTTCACCGGTTTCTTCCTTGTAATGTTGTTTCGCTTCTTCAATCAGCTTATATTTTTGCCGAATGGAGCGCGGCACCCAATCAAGTGAACGCAATTCATCATAAATTTGTCCACGGATGCGCGTGATGCCATAAGTCTTAAACTTGACGCCTTTATCAGGATCAAATTTATTAATGGCATCTAAGAGACCAAAAGTGCCAAATCCGATCAGGTCGTTAAATTCAACACTGGCGGGAACCGTCGGGGCAATTTTCCCCGCAACGTATTTCACCAATGGTGAGTATTTGCGAATCAAGAAATTCTTCTCTTTTTCGCGCCTGAAAGTTTTGAAGTTTCGCCAGATTGCCAGCTCTTCTTCATCTGTAATGTCAAACTCTTTCCGCACGGAACGTTTTTCCTTACAAACTTCCATCAACGGCTTGGACGCTTGCACAGGTTTTACAAACTCTGCCGAGTATGGCTTTACCTTTGTCAGTGATCTTGTATTCATAAGCATTTTTTCGTAAGATGGATCCTCCTCATCACATTTTAGCTGTTTTTTATTTAGGTTTTCCTAAAACATTCATATTACCCTGCTACTTTTCAGGTTTTGCCTTAGCATTTTGTTTTAAAAGTGGGTTATCTTCATCGGGACCAAGCATCATTTTTACAGCTTTGGCTATATCTTTACTATCAAATTGTTTGAGGCGCGTGAGTTCTCGTTGTGTGAGTGGATCGCTGTCCTCAGGTTTTCGCGATCTTCGTTGCTGTGCAGACGATGATTTTGCTTTAGTGGCTTTAGCTTGGGGGCGTTTGACATTATAAAGCTGCGTCTGTTGCAGCTCATCGGGAATGTCTGCTGTACTGCCCAGAATGCCAGTTGTTCCATCAACGTTGTTGGCAGCGGCAGCAGCTTTGTCCATATCTTCGGTGTTTTCCTGCTCAGTGGAATTAGCTGTTAATGGCAGCTTCAGTAGCAATTCATACAATGGAGCAAAATGATTCCTCAGTACCAGCATAAAAACAACTCCACAAATAAACCAGGCAAAAAACAAAAGTACAAAAGTCTCCAAAATGGCAATGATGCTTTTAAAAAAAAGCAACCGCAACAAACTTCCAAAAACAGCAACTCCCAAAGCTGCTTTTAGTGTGAATGCCATCATGCTACGTTCCATCAGGTTTTAAAAGCTCCATTTAGACATGTTCGTTTTATATTTTATGGCTAAGCTGAGCACTTCTATTGAAAACCCGTTTGAAAAATCCACGCAAATCACTTCTTTGCCTTGGTGGCGACGCGGCTGAGTGTGGTTTTATAGTAGGGTCTAATTGATTTAATAAAGCCCAGGCTATTTTCCGAAAACCAATAGCCGTATAGCTGGTGGAATCCCTCAATGTAACCAAAGCATCGTCCCAAACTTCTGTTTGCAACATTGGATGGTGGTGAATGATGCCCAATAATTGCAGGGGATTGGATAGAAACTTAGCGCTAACTGCACTGAGCCGCTTGGCGGCGCTTGTTCCTGCAGCCAGTGTTTGCACCTGGTTCATCACCACATAAACAGACTGAGCCGATACTGAAGCCATTGCAGCTGTTGCGCTGTCTGCCGCGGCGGGGGATTTCGTAAGTTCGGCAGTCATGAGCATTTTTATCAAGGCATAAGCATCGGTCATCGCTGCCGTTTGTGGCGTGGTGACAATAATTTGGCTATCGGCGGCGTGCAGCAACTCAAGCACTGGAGCCGCTGCTCCTGCCGCACAATCGATCAGCAGAAAATCATAACCAACCTGTTCAGTCAATGCCATAAGCTCCTGCTCTAAAAAGTTCCGTTGCTGAATATTCAATGAGAATAACTGTTTCATCGCAGAGCCGCCGCAGATCAAATCGAAGCCAAAACGTGTGGGATAAATAATCTCATGGAGGGCACGCTGTCCGTTTAACACCGCTGCAATGGTCGCACGCGGCTGTACGTTCAGATAAATATGAGCATTGGCCATTCCCCAATCCGCATCTAAGAGCAGGACACGCGGACTGCGCGTTGTTTTCATCGCTGCCAGTGTTGCTGCCAAATTAACGATGAACGTGGTCTTGCCCACACCGCCCTTGCCTGAGGCAATACTAAGTGTATGTGTGTGGCTGGGCTGACGCTGTTTTTCATTGCAAGCGGATGGGTTTAGCGGCTGCAATGTGTTTTGTGTCACCACGCGTTCTAAGGCTGCAAGTTGACTTTCCATAACAAAATTATTACTGACTCAGCTCCATTCCTGCAATAGCTGTTGTTTGACCTGTTGCTGATCGGCGGGTACAAAGTCTTTTAAAATATCCTGTCCCGTGCAGAGATAAGCAATGGGAAGTTTGCTGTGATGTGCCAAACTCAGAACTGAGCCTAAACTGGTACTTTCATCTATTTTTGTAAAAATAAGACTAGTGGGATGCAATGCAGTAAAAGCTTGATAGGCCAGAAAAACTTCACGTCTGCGCGCGGCAGCCGGCACACACCAATAAACAATCTTCGGTGCATTCAAATAGTGCATAAGTACTGCAACTTCTGAAATAAGCGTCTGCTCTTTCACACTGCAGCCGGGCGTATCAACAAACAACAACTTTGCGTGTTGGTTGGCTTTTTTATAAAATTCCAATAACGCATGTTTATCGTTGAGCTGTGTGAGCGGGTGTTTAATGATATTTGCGAAACTTCCCAACTGCGCGGCGGCAGCCATGCGGCGCTGATCGCAACTTGCCAGTGCAATAGTATTTTGCCGTTGCTGGATAACCGCAAATGCCAACTTGCTAAGCGTGGTGGTCTTGCCAACGCCCGTTCCTCCCGTCATGAAAACGAGACTTGCTTCTGCAGGCTGCGTGCTGCCTTTGGCAGCTGTAAATTGTCGTTCCGCTGATCCCAGGACATCATCGTAGCGGAAGATCCCCGCTAAGGCTTCTGCTAAGATCTGCTTGTCTTCCAATGTACGAATTGTCTTCAAGTAAGAAAACTCATAAGCTTCATTGATGACAGCCGGTGAAAAGTCGCGCTCAGCCAAAAACTCACTCACTGAAAGCCCCCGCGGTTTGACCTGTACTTTCAGCTTAACAGCTTTTGCAGCTTTGCCAGCCACAGTAGGCTGCGGTTGCCTAAGCTGTTGGTATTGCTGTTGGGGTCGCTGCTGAGGTGGCTCCTGGGGTTGCTGTTTCAACATCGCTTCTTTAGTTTCCAATAACTTCAGTGCTTTTGTCAATGTTAGCTGCCTGCCCCGCTCAGCATCAGCATCAGCATTGGCAGCAGAGCTGCCCGCGACCATTAAAGCAGTTGCATTAGTGCGGACAGGCAAAACCTCAGCCGTGCTCAGCGCAGCTGATGTTTCCTGTAAAACAAGCTGAGGTTTGACAAGCTTGGCAGCAACAGCTTCTTGTTTACGCGGATAATCAAAAAGCGTATAAGTTTCCGCCTGCGCGCTTTGTGCGGCAAGCTCGCTGCGCTCCAATTTTTCAATGGAACGCGCAAGCTT
The DNA here is from genome assembly GCA_965249715.1 of Spirochaetota bacterium. Taxonomy (GTDB): domain Bacteria; phylum Spirochaetota; class UBA12135; order COTS27; family COTS27; genus COTS27. The sequence goes on from CBDFMP010000036.1 coordinate 22,437, forward strand.
TTCTAAACTCATTTTCATAAGCTGTTTGGAAGGATGTTCAGTAGGTTTTAAACTATTCTGTTTCCGCGGTGCCTGCGTTGCTGGTTGCTGAGTTTGACTGACGCGCGCAGTTGGTCTGCTGCTGCTTTCCAAATAAGGTTTCCTGCTGCGATATTCGCTGACAATGATGCGATAAAAACTTTTTGCTTTAAATCCCAACCAGCGCCAATCGCGCGTGATCACCCGCTCTTCACGTAAAATACTCAGCGTACCAAACTGCTGTTTAATTTTTGCACGCGCCAACTTAGGCGTTGCAGCAATAATTTCAAAATAACGCGGCATATTTCTTAGATCTCGCCTAAAATATTTAAGAAATAATCGCTTGCGATCTCTTCGCTGCTGATAATGTTAATGTCAGAAAAACTTTTATGTGTGAACTCATAAAGCGGCCGCCTAAGATAACCATCCGTCACAATGAGTGCCGTGTAACCTTTTTCTTTAATATCAGCAAGCTGTCTGGCAATGCGCTCCAAAAGTACTCGCAATTTATCTGGGGTAATATTCAAGAAACGAACGCCATCGCTTTCTTTCAGCTGTTCAATCAATTCACTTTCCAATTCACGTGACAGTGCCAGCGCGCCGATATTTTTGGCATCATCGCTGTAAGCAGCTGAAAGCTGGCGTTTTAAAGCCTGCCGCACCTTTCCCAACACATCGTGGTAATGAAACCGTTCACCGGTAGCATGATCGCAGATCGTTTCCAGAATAATATTGACATTTCTGATAGAAACATGTTCTGAAAGCAGACCTTTAAACACACGCTGGACGTGCCCAATTTTCAACCCGAGACCGTCCAGTTCTTTGATTAGTGGTGCATTGTTTTTCTTCACAATATCCAAAATGGCTTGAGTTTCCTTTCTGCCCAAGAGCTCGTCTGTGGAGTTTTTCATGGCTTCGCTGAGATGGGTGGAAATAACAGTTGGCGGATCAACGATCGTAAAACCTTGTTTATCTGCATTGCTGCGGCCACTCTCTTCAATCCAGTAAGCGGGGAGCTTAAAAACTGGATCAACAACCTGCGGCAGCGGCAGTTTCAATTTACCGCCAGTGGAATCAATCGCAAGCAGCTTATTGACCATCAACGTGGCGGCGCCCATAACCGAACCATTGACCTTGAGGTTGTATTCACTGCCTTTCAGCTGCAAATTATCAGTGATGCGTACATGCGGAATGACCAGTCCCAATTCCAATGCCAGCTGTTTGCGGCATTTGCGCACCCTATCCAGAAGATCGCCGCCGCGTTTTTCATCAGCCAGTACAATCAGCTCATAACCCAGCTCTATTTCAATGGGATCCACTTGCAGCCCTTCTACAATGCGCTCTGGCGAGAGCTCATCGCTAGCACTGGACATTTGCGCTGCCGCTTCTTGTGCGGTGGGGGGAGGAACTGTTACTGGATATTTTTTACTAAGTAAATAGCCTATGTAAAATGCAGCAGCTGTCAGGATAAAGGATACAATTTTTGGAAAACCGGGCATAAATCCTAAAAAAAGTACAAACAAACCAATAATATAAAAGGTGCGCGGTGTATTCAACAGCTGAATGGAAAGATCCTCAGCAATATTATTCCCTTCTGCATTGCGGGTGACAATAATGCCTGAGGTCACAGCGGTGATAAGCGATGGAATAGCCGCTACAAGACCATCGCCAATGGCAAATTTAACATAACTTTCACTTGCCAGTTGGAGGCCTTCGCCCTTGATGACTATGCCAATGAAGATACCGCCAATGATATTCACAAAAATGATAATAATGGAAGCGAGCACTTCGCCAGAAATAAACTTCCCAGCACCGTCCATCGACCCGAAGAAGTCGGCTTCGCGTTGGATATGCTTGCGCCGCTCAATGGCTTCTTGTTCATTGATCAGACCAGCATTTAAGTCTGAGTCAATGGCAATTTGTTTGCCGGGAAGCGCATCCAACTTAAAACGCGCAATAACCTCAGAAGATCTATTGGCGCCGCGTGTGATCACGAAAAATTGTACAGTGATAATGATCATAAAGATCACCACCCCAATCCAATAGCTGCCGCCCGTTACAAAGTTTGCAAAAGCTTGCACCACCTGCCCATTGAAATTCACGCCTTGCGAGAGGATGAGCCTAGTCGATGAAATATTGACTGCTAGACGCAGACCTGTGGCAAAGAGGAGAATGGTGGGAAACGTAGAGAATTCCAAGGGGTCTTTTACATTGATAATAGTGATGATAATAGCCAGCGCCAGTAGCAGGTTAACGATCATAAAAAAATCTAATATAGGCGCCGGGAGCGGCACCAGAATCATCAGAAGGACAACAAGTAAGATCCCCACTAAAACTGTGGAGGAATTCTTCCATAACTCGTCTATGCGAAAGCTATTAAGGAAAGCAAGAAAGTTGCCTAGGGGACGGGTATTTCCATTCACACCATTGGTAGCGCCGCCGTTTTGCGTGCGTGCAGCAGCTGAGAACTGTGTTCTGCCTGTGGAAGCCTGCGCGCCCAAACTGGCAGCGCCTGTAGTTTCTGCTTGATTAGCCATCTGTTCTTGACTAGTTATTTAAGCTGAAAATATTAAACAATGCGCTCATTTTTTAAATTTGTCCAATGCGGCAAGTACCTCTGCCACAACAGTATAAAATTCTTTCGGAATATACTCATCGATGTTCACCTTATAATAAAGTGCGCGTGCAAGCGGTTTATTCTCGATAAGCGCTACGTCGTGTTTGCGCGCCAGCTCACGAATTTTCAATGCCAACACATCCACACCCTTAGCCACCAGCTTAGGCGCATCCATGTTATCCAGTTCATAAACAATGGCACAGGCAAAATGTGTGGGGTTGGTGATCACCACATCGGCAGTGGCAACCTTGCTGAGCATATTGCCGGTTGCCAGCTGACGCGCACGTTGACGCTGACGCTGGCGAATAAGTGGATCTCCTTCCAGTTCTTTACTTTCTCGTCTCACCTCCTCCTGTGTCATCCGCAAGCGCCGCGAATATTCAAATCGCTGCACCAGCCAATCGGGAATGGCCAGCACCAACAAAAAGGCGCCAAGGTACATGAGTGCCTCATACGTGTAAAGCAGCATATTTACAAAGGCGTCGTAAATATCCAAGCTGAAAAGGTCAATGAAATCCCCAAAACGCTGATAAAAGAATACCACTAAGATTATGGTACTGACTATAAATTTTATAAATGTTTTAAACGTATTAATAACTTGTGTGCGGGAGAAGATGGTGCGTTCTAAGAAATTCTTTATACTCGGCAAGAGCTTCTGCGGATTGAAGCGCAGGGGTTTGACAGAGATCATGAACTTGGTCTGCAACATTGTGCTGAGGATCACTGTCACAAAGGCTACCGCCGCCGCAGGGGCAAACAACTTGACAAAAACTCCAACACTTTTGTTTAGCGTACCTGCAAGCGAATTAACCGTAGGCAGCAGTTGATTTCTATTTTCCAGAAACCCAGCAAGGTGCTCAGCCAGTGTCTTGTAATAGTACGTACTTAAAAGCGCCAGTGTGGATATGACGATGATAATGAGCAGTGCCTGAGGAAGTTCCTGTGTAAGATAAACTTCACCTTCTTCACGCGCTTTGCGCTTACGTGTTTCGGTTGCTTCTTCAGTTTTACTGCTCTGTTCTTTTTGATCTTCCTGTGCGTGCAAATCCAGCTGCAGCGGGGTGACACTGAGCATACAACGCAACCGCGCAGTCAGTGCCTCCTCCTCCAGTTCATAACGTTGTTCACGTCCGCTCTGCAAGAGTTTTGTTGCGTCGAGCTCTTTGGTCACTGCAAATAAACAGGTGACCCTGCCGCTCTGCGATGCTTCCAATGAAGGCAATGAAGAATTGAATGGGTCCACGGTTTTGTCAGAGTTTACGCAATTGATATGCCAGTTGAAAAATATCACGGATGGCATTTTCCATGAATGAACTGAAAAAACCGACCATCAAAGGCAGCGTCGCTAAGATTAACAGGAAACCCAATGAAAGCTGCAACGGCAGCCCCAAAAGCAAAATATTCGCTTGTGGAATAAATTTGCCAATGACACCCAAAGCGATAATTAAGATTGTAACGGTGGTGATAATGGGAAAAGCCAGCTTCAAGGCAACAAGAAAAAGATAACTCATATAGCGTACAGCCTCGTGAAAAATACGTTCGCTCCCGTTAACAAAATCAATAACGGCTATGTGCTCAAAGCTTTCCACCAAGGCACTAATAACAAGCTGCATGCCGCCTATTTGCAAAAAAATAAGAATCGCCACCATATTAAAAAAATATCCCCATAAGGAACTGTCTTTATTTGTAAGGGCGTCAAAAATTTCAGCAATGGCAAGACCAATTTGTGCAGAAAAAAGCTGCGCGCTCACACCAAAAGCAGAAAAAATAATCGCCATGAAGAGACCAATAATGGCACCGAGTGTGAATTCTTTTACCAGTAACAGGATATATTCCAGCGTATTGCCGGGCATTGTGGTGACGTACTCCAATAACGGCGGAGCGACTGCAAGTGCAATTGTAAAGGCAAGGAGGACACGAAAGCGTATCAAGATCACCGGTGAGCTGAAAACAGGCGCAAGGACAAAGACACCCATAAGCCGCGCCCAGATAAGCAGGAACTTCTCAAGGTATAGAATAATAATATTTAGACTTTCCATTTTCTGAGCAACACGTTTATTAATAACTACTGATAACAATTGTACTGACAACTATCTGAGCAACGTGGGAATGGCAGAAAAAATCCCCAGTGTATAATCGCTCAGTTTACCTATAATAAAATAAGAAAAATAAACCAAAGCTGCAAGGATTGCAAAGATCTTAGGTACAAAAGTGAGTGTTTGTTCCTGAATGGAGGTTGTGGTTTGAATAATGGCGATGAGCAGCCCTACAATAATACTAAGTATCAGAATAGGCCCTGCGACAATAAAAATAATATAAATAGCTTCGCGTACAAGATCGATAATTTGACCATCTGACATTACTAGATTTCCTTCAAATGTACTAAAGGTTAAAAGATTTAACAGTTTGTAAGGTAATGAGGTGCCAGCCATCGACCAGCACAAAAAGAATAATTTTAAATGGCAATGAAATGGCAATGGGCGGGATAAGGATCATCCCCATAGACATAAGAATACTGGCGACGATCATATCAATCACAATAAAAGGAATAAATAAATAAATGCCAATCTGAAAGGCGTGCGTGATCTCACTCACAATAAATGCGGGTACTAATTCCACTATGCCAATATCAGCAGGAGTTTGTGGGCGCGCTTTTTTTGCCAAATAAAGAAAAAGATCAATATCTTTCTCACGTGTTTGTTTGAGCATAAACTCCTTTAATGGAGACATACCGGTTACAAAAAAATCACTGGTGGATATTTCTTGATTGGCATAAGGAATATAAGCCTTTTCATAAATAGCATTAATAGTAGGCGACATAATGAAGAACGTGATGAATAAGGAAAGTCCCATAATGACCTGATTTGGCGGCTCCTGTTGCAATGAGAGCGCGCGCTGAACAAATTTCAAAATAATGGTCACGCGAATAAATGACGTCATCATGATAATAATAGATGGTGCAATAGTGAGAATACTGAGTAACAGCAGAACTTGCAATGAAAGTGAAACTTCTTCTGGATTGGAAGCGCTACGCAAACCTAAGTTGAAAAATGGAATAGGAACATTTTGCTGGGCATAAAGAGCGATACCGCCGCCAAGCAAAACTAATCCCAGCAAAAACATTTTACTCAGGATCCTCAGCTGGACAGTAACTTGTTTAGACTTATGGCGATAGCTGCAGTGTCTAGGGCATTTATTTTTTTGCAAAAGCGGATAGTTAGCCATTGTTCAGTACCTTACAAATTTTTCAGTCTTTCCCTAAGCTTGCGTGTAATGTTTAAAGGTTTGCGTTTTTCAACTGGGGCATAAAGCTTAAAAATATCGCCGAAAAGCGGGATAGCGGGTGCGTCATGCAGCTGTGCTGAGTTTTCGTGCAGCTTCAGTTCATCCAAAGATGCCTTATCATCCAAGCGCCTTAATAATGCAATGTTATCCTGTGTCACTGCCACAATGTAGTAGTCATGGACAACCTTAATAATTTTTATGCTCTTGTTCATAGCCAGTGGAAAACTGGCGACAACCTTATAGAGCGGATGCGGTTTTTCCTGCTGTCGTTGCCTGGATTTGACAAAACGCAATAAGAGATATGCCAGTAAAGCAAAGAGCAGCAATATTCCCATGAGCCGCAGCCATAAGGAAGTAAAAGAAGGTGTGGAACTTTGCTCGGCAAAAGGATCTTCATAAAAATCTGAAGTTACTCTGTTGGTTGTGCCCTGTTTAGCAGCGGTGCCAACAGCACCAGCGCTATCAGGCTGCTTCTCAGAATTGCCTGTTACAACTGCAGGTGCCTCTGCCTGGGCTTCATCAAGCTGGGCAGCTGAGTCTGTTGTGATTGTTTGGTTTGTTATGCTTTCAGCTGCATGCAGTGACCAAGGCGACCGCAGCGTCTTAGCAGCTGTGGTTTGTTTTATTTCAGCAAGAGAATGATGTTCATACAAGGCACAGCTATAAAGAACTAGCCCTGCAAGTATCGTGATGAACTTTATGCCAAACAGCCTTGTGTTAATAATGGTGTACAGGCAGTGCACACTATTCTGCCGCATCGCCCGCAGCAGGTGAATTTTTAACAACAAGGGTAACATAGGTAATTATAGTCTAGAGAAATTTATTTTGTCAAGTGCCTAAGCTACCGTAACTCAATACAACAAAATGAGTCGCGAAAAACAAAATTCGTTTTCTGCGTATTTAAGCATAAAACAATTAAAATCAGTTCACATTGGCAGAGCTTGAAATTAATTTTTTTTCCACAGCTAAATTTTCTCACAGCTTTCGCGTTTAAAAGTGAGAGTTTTTTTTTATTTTTTTATAAAAATGAATCACTTTTTCCAAACATCCTTACTCTTGATTTGCGCGCTGAGTGGAGTGATAGCTTATTCTTCTCTTCGCTCGCTGAGCCACTTTAGTACAGCGATTTACTGAGCGATAGTAAACTGTCGCTCAACTGCCACCTAGCCCCACCACTAAGGATAGAACTGTATGCGACATGAAGCCTAAGGTTTGATTTTGATAATAAAAATTGTTTGCTCTCCCGGAATTCTTACTAGAATTGTCGGGAATTCACTATTCTGCTTAAGTAAAAAAATTCATTAAGTGGCACTTTAACAAAATTTTATTAAATCCATAACAAAACACTGCTTTCTGAGAATAAAATAATAGAATTGCCATACTGGAAACTTCGCAAGATAAGAAAACAGCTGATAACACGCAACCGCTTATGGAGAAACTGAGCTTGCCAAACAGCTGAACACCATTATTCTGCTAAGCCTAAGTTATTGACAGCATGGCACCAAGTTATTATAGAAAATGATTAACTCTCAGTTCAAGCATCACAACATTGCACAAAAACGCCAGCAGCTCGCACCAGCTCGTTAGTTGAAGAGTTATTGAATACTTATTGAATAGTTACTCAGCACCCAAATTAACCAGCTTCATGAACAAAACTACACCCTCTGCAAAAAGTATGAGTCAACCACTGAGCATACGACGCGTGCGTGTGTTTATCTTCTTTGGCGGCCCTTCCAATGAACGCAATATTTCCCTGGACAGTGCCCGCAGTTTTTACGATTCCATTCGCGAACGCCTCCAGCCCCGCAGCATTACACTCATTTTTATTTCTCCTGCACATCGTTTTTACATCGTCAAACCTGAGTGGATCTATTGCAACACCATTGAAGATTTTGAAGCACTAATCTTAAATAATAAACCCCACCCCCAACAAAAGTTTCGTGCAGGCAATGCCATCAGTTCCGCTGCATTGAAAGCTCTTCTAAGGAAAGCCGATGTCTGCGTTCCCTTTGTGCATGGCCGTTATGGTGAAGATGGCGCGCTCACGCGTTTTCTGGAACAAAACACCCGCAACGTTTCCCCCTCCCCTGGCATTGTGGGCTGTGCAGGAAGTGCTTATGCAACTTCTTATGATAAAACACGTGCGAAAGTCCTCCTGAATGAACAGGGGTTTCTCACTCCACCAGGCATCAGCCTTAACATGGAGCACGTTCCCTGTTGGAAACCGCCCCCGCAAAACCAGCAGCCTGCCACTAACAGCAACAAGACAACTTCCGCCGCCATTCGGCGTGCCCAGCTGCAAAGCCTTCGCAGCAGCGCCCGCCAGTTCCGCAGCATGTTAAAAGCCAATGCCCATCCTCCACAATCCCTCGTCATCGTTAAGCCCAATACAGGCGGCTCATCAGACGGCATCAGCCTTGTGAAGCTTGATGACATTGTTAGTATGCGAGCGGCTTTCCACTTAGCGTTTTGTTACGCTAAAACCATCCTCATCGAAGCATTTATCCAAGGCAGCGAATTCTCACTCACGCTTATGGAAGAAGGGCAGGGCAGCTTGCTGCCTTTCCTGCCGACCGAGATTGAGCTGCTGGAGAGCAGCTTGCCCCAAACATCCGCAGGCAAGACGCTGCACTTTTATACTCGTGAACGAAAATATATGCCCGAAGCCAGTACGCGTCACCATACCCCGGCACGTTACAGCCAGCAAGACCTTGTACGCATCATGCGTCAGGGAAAAAGCATCTTCAAACTTTTTAAACTAAGGGACTGGGGACGGCTGGACGGCTTCCTCACGCAGACAGGTAAAATTATTTGGACCGAGGTCAATAGCATCACCGGTTATGGCATGGACAGCCTGATCTTCCAGCAAAGCACGCTTTGGAATATTTCTGCGACACGGCTTTCGCTTACACTTATTGAAAACGCCCTGGCGCGCAGTGGTCAATCACTTTATCGCCGCAGTACTCGTAAAAAAGTTTTCGCCCCAGCTAACTTGCCCGCAATGCACGCGCGTCGCTCCACCTCAGCTCTGCCAAAGCGGATTGTTATCCTTGGCGGCGGGGAAAACTCCGAACGGCAGGTCTCGCGCATGAGTTGGTTCAACGTCATTGAAAAACTCTCCGCACTCAACCACTTCCAGCTGCGTTTCCTGTTTATGGATCAACACAAACAACTTTGGGAACTGCCGCGTTTTCTTACCCTCAAACACACCGTTGAAGAGTTGGAAGCCATTATTGCTGACCCTGCGGCTTACCGCAGAACCCTGCAAACAGCGGCAACCCTTTATCAGCGTTTCAGCACTCAATCGCCATCAGCTCAGCAGCCCAGTTTATCAGCGAAATATCTGCAACAGGACGATAGCGCCCATCTTGATGCCAGTACTAACTTTGTACCCAGACGTATTGCCCTCAAAAAGCTCAAAGCAGAAATAGACTTTTTGTTCATTGCGCTACACGGAGGAAGCGGTGAAGACGGCACGCTCCAACGCCGGTTGCATAAACTGGGCATACCGCATAACGGCTCTCCCGCCCTGGCATCGGCTATCGCCAGTAATAAATATCGTACGCGGCAATTTATTCAAACCTGGCTGCAACGTGAAGCTTCTGCCGCTGCCAATATTGCTGTTATTCCCGCTATTGCCACCTCAAGCAGTGCGCTCATCCGTGAGCTCAGCGCTCAGGGACTTAGCAGCAAGGCCTGGCAGCAGCTCTGCTTACGCACACAACATGCCCTCAGCCAAGCGACTGCCAATGAAAATCCTACTGCTGGCGACTTTCACAACCTCAGCGCGCTAGCACAACACCCCAGCTTCCGCCGCGCAGCAGCGCTGCTAACCATCCGCATTAAGTCATGGATGCAAAAACTGGCATCGCCACAGGGCATTGTCCTGAAACCTCAGCGCGACGGTTGTTCCACTGCTGTCACTGTTATCAAACCAAGAGCCGCCATCAGCCTCGGCGCACAAGCAACCTACTACATGTTAGCCCTGAGCAGCGGGGTTGCCAGATTTCCAAGCGGCGTACTCACAGGTGATGCTGCAGCAAACACCTTTCAAACCTTCCCGCCTACATCGCAGTCCATCCCGCTGCTGGCTGAGGTTTTCATCAACGGTGAAAACATCATTGAGCTCACCATTGGTGTCTTAGAACAGGCAGACGGCAGCCTGCTGGCGCTTATGCCCTCACGCACCCTTGCTGCCAATGAGCTGCTTTCCCTCGATGAAAAATTTCACAAAGGCATTGGCATCAACCTTACACCCCCGCAAGAACTCAGCGCACAAGCTATTGCCGCTATTCGCAAAAGCGTTGTTAAACTGGCACAGGCACTGGGCATACGCGGCTACGCACGCATTGATGCTTTTTACGAGCTGCACAGCCGCACCCTTCGTATTATTGAAGTGAACACCCTGCCAGGACTGACCGTTGCCACCGTGCTTTACACACAAGCTTTGGTCACCCCCAAGCTTCGTCTTCAACCAGCAGAGCTGCTTTGCGCTATTATTCAGGCAGGCGCACAACGCGCGCCTGCTTTGCAGTGATCATTGAAACTTAGAAAATTCAGCAATCGGAGAGACAGGGATTCGAACCCTGGGTACCGTTAAGTACAACGGTTTTCAAGACCGCCGCATTCGACCACTCTGCCATCTCTCCCCTAGAACAGCATTGCCAAGCTTCTTGGTAGTATTAAAATACTAAGCTTGTCAAGCAAGCATTATTATAATATTATTTAAGTTCCCAGTCAACGCCACTGAACTTATTTTAAGAATAACAAACAAATCGATAAAATGCTGAGGAAACACCCATGAACCGCGCTCCTGTCACTATTTTTCACGATAACTTCACGCTGTCCTCCACCAGCCGTTTTGCTGAACTGGCACGACAGAGCCGTGTCTCAGTGCCGTCGTTACATTGTTACGCGTTGGAAACTGGGACGGTCATTGCCATTGAGCATCATCCCACTGAAGCCAGACGCAGCAGCACATTGAAGCGATTTTTTAACAATGCGCGCGTGATCCAACAGCCGCTCAACAATGTCCGTGAGCATTTGAGCGCATACTTCGCCGGTATTCACAAACCATTTAGCCTCCCTTGCAAACTTTATGGCACGGCTTTCCAGCAAGCCGTGTGGAATGTTATTCAAGACATTCCTTATGGCAGTGTGCAAACTTATGGGGAGATTGCGAGAGAAGTAGCGGGGAACCTGGATATGACAGGCAATGTGGCACTGCTTGCGCGCGCTGTTGGCAGCGGTGTGGGGATGAATCCGCTATCGATTGTCATTCCCTGCCATCGCGTGCTCAATACTGCCGCTCCGCATAAACCTTACACCGTTGGAAAATACGGCGGCAGTGAAGCCGTTAAGCGCATCCTGCTCAGGTTGGAACTTTCAGACAAAAACGGGAACCTCAGGAAAGGTGTTCCGCAGATCATTTTATAGCCCCAGCTACAAACATGAACTTGCAATGGCGCGCGTCACATGCAATTGGAAAAGATTGGGATTATTTAGCCTCCCCTGCAGGCTTTTTGGCACTGCTTGCGCGCGCTGTTGGCAGCGGTGTGGGGATGAATCTGTTATCGATTGTCATTCCCTGCCATCGCGTGCTCAATACCGCCGCTCCGTATAAACACCTTACACCGTTGGAAAATACGGCGGCAGTGAAGCCATTAAGCGCATCCTGCTTAGGTTGGAACTTTCAGACAAAAACGGGAACCTCAGGAAAGGTGTTCCGCAGACATTTTATAGCCCCAGCTACAAACATAAACTTGCAATGGCGCGCGTCACATGCAATTGGAAAATATTGGGATTATTTAGCCTCCCCTGCAGGCTTTTTGGCACTGCTTGCGCGCGCTGTTGGCAGCGGTGTGGGGATGAATCTGTTATCGATTGTCATTCCCTGCCATCGCGTGCTCAATACCACCGCTCCGTATAAACACCTTACACCGTTGGAAAATACGGCGGCAGTGAAGCTATTAAGCGCCTCCTGCTTAGGTTAGAACTTTCAGACAAAAACGGGAACCTCAGGAAAGGTGTTCCGTTGATCATTTTATAGCCCCAGCTACAAACATGAACTTGCAATGGCGCGCGTCACATGCAATTGGAAAATATTGGGATTATTTAGCCTCCCCTGCAGGCTTTTTGGCACTACTTGCGCGCGCTGTTGGCAGCGGTGTGGGGATGAATCTGTTATCGATTGTCATTCCCTGCCATCGCGTGCTCAATACCGCCGCTCCGTATAAACCTTACACCGTTGGAAAATACGGCGGCAGTGAAGCCATTAAGCGCATCCTGCTCAGGTTGGAACTTTCAGACAAAAACGGGAACCTCAGGAAAGGTGTTCCGCGGATCATTTTATAGCCCCAGCTACAAACATGAACTTGCAATGGCGCGCGCCGCATGCAATTGAAAAAATATCGGGATTAATTTGTGCGTTCACGGTATATTTCTACGCCCACCGCACGCGTGTGGCTCAGTGCCCACTCCTTAGCCGCACAGACCCATACTGCCGTGCAACCCGTACGCTGCAAAACCAGCTGTGCTACCTGTTCTGCAAAAGTTTCAATCAACTTGTAATGCTTGCGTTCGCCAAGCGCCACCAGCTCCGCTTTCAGCTCTTCATAATCAAGCGCATAAGCTAAGTCATCAGCAGCAGCAGCCTTGCGTACATTGGTACTAAGCGTCACAGAAAGCATCACTTTCTGCCGCCGCACGCGCTCATGTGCATGCACGCCTATCGTTATAAACAGCTCAACGTCTTTAAGAAAGATTTTATCGGAAGCATCAAGCTGCATGATGGACGAAGTGTGTCAAACCTAAGTTTCCATCCGCTGGCGCAGTTGTTCACGTAAGGCATTGAATTTCACCTTAAACGCTTCCGTATGAAAGGTCTGTTTGGTAAGCTCCTTAAAAATACGTTCTTTTGCAGCTGCTTTGCCACTGGCAGCATCGGCGCGTTCGCCTGCAGGATCACTGCTTGCAAGATAATGCAAAAGTGTATCGTCCTCAAACAAAACTCGCGTCACATAAGAAAGCAGCCGCTTAGAGCGCACAGGATCCTTTTCAATGGCAACAAGTCTCGTCAACTCGGAAAGCAGCCTGACCATGCGATGAAAAACAATGCCTTTAGGTTCTAAGGAATCAGCGAACCCCGAGTTAATGAAATAATTTCCAAGAATCATATAAGCCTCCGGGCAATCTAAATATTGATCGCTCAGCCGTCGAACAAGCCGCTGGAAAAAATCCTTATTGCCCTGTTTGCGAATGTGTGAAAAAATCAGCTCGCGATGATGTAGCTCAGCAGCGCTAAAACTGTGCTCCAATGCCTCATAAAACTGCTTAGGACTAAGTGTCTGCTGGAGTTTCTCCACCAGCAAATTGCGCAAATTTTGTGAACTGGCAAAATTATAAGAGGCGATAAAATTCTCTAGGCTGTATAACTCTGCAAAGGACACAAGCTGCTGCTCATTCGTCAAGCTGAGGTCACAGCGTTTGGCAATAAATTCTATAAAAATGCTTACGAAACAAGCCAATTTAGCATCGGTTTGGGCAAGTGTGTACAGCTCAGTGATCAGTTTCTGCACCACTTGGTTAGCAGGTTTATGTTTATGGAAAAGATAATTTTCAATAATGCGTACCTTTTCAGTGGCATTGGCTGTTTGCTGCACTGCACGCAATGCACGCGCGTTAAAATCAAGCCCCTCTTCCACCAAAGCATAAGTCTTGCCGTTATATTCCATTTCAGCAGAAGTGGCAAAAACCTGTTTCATCTCGCGCCACTTACTATTCCACAGCTCTTCAGTAAAAACTGCTGGCACAAGCAGATCGTGGATTTCTTTCTGCGTTGCCGGGCGTTCCAATGTCAACAGAACTTCTTTTGTGAACACCGAAGACTTCGCCGCCATTAAGCTGGTAAAGTCCTGCGGCTTAAACAATTTGAGCGCGACAAGATGTTTTTCATAACAAACCGTAAGTGATTTTAAGGCAATATCCAAAGACATTTCATGTCCGCGTTTTTTTTGAAAATCGCATACTAACTTCGGGGCACCGCCAGCTGTCGCCGTCACCATGCTCAGACGCGTCTCTTTCTTAAAACGTTGAATCATCCCTAAACCAAATGCCTTATGATGAACAAAACTGCCCTGATCTAACTTGACCATCTTTTCAAAGCGATTAATATGCGTAAGCAAAAGCACCGGTGACTTATTGTTTTTTTTGCTTTTAATGAGACGCGGCAACCCTGAGAGCGCTAAAAAATCAAGCAAATAATTATGTTCAGCATAAACATCCTTATAAGCGCGCAAAATGAGAAAAAACTGTGAGTGTAAGACCACCTCTATTTCCAATGCTGCTTTGATAATTTTAATAATGGCATGTTTACTATCCTCGCGATTATTCTCTTGTGCTTTAAGCAAGGATGAAAATAATTCATAAGCTGCTTCCGAACTGATATGCTGTGTCAGCTTTTTTGCCCAGTTAATTAAAAAGTTGACATTTCCCGGTTCATTAGCCACCAACTGTTTCCAGATATTGACGGCTTCACCAAAATCGCTGGCATCAAAGCTGCGCGCCAATGCCAGCTCAAAATAGCCATGTGCCTGATCTTTATCGGTGTCCATATAAAGCCGTGCAAGCTTTTTGGCTGTGATAAAATCAGCTGGGCTCTTTGTCAAAAGCTGTTTGAGCGCTAAGAGTAATTGTTCACGATTGCCAGCACGTTCTGCCTGCTGGGCTAAGGTGGTGTAAACAAAAAGTGAATCGTAATGTTCCAGTACTTCCTGACACATATGATTGACAAGATTGCTGCGTCCTAACTTGCTCACATAAGAAACAAATGTAGAAAAAAACGCATCGCCGTTCTCACCTTGGAAATAAGCAAGCATTGCCAGGTAATAGTTGATGATCTGGAAATCGCGGTACTCTGTTAAGGTGTTTTTCAACAATTCCGAAGCTTCTACTCCCTCACCGGCATCGATAATTCCTTGTATCAATGCCGTGATCTCTTTGAGATCGCGAGTATGCAAATCGGAAAGTTTGCCGCGCAAAAATTTCATCTCATTGAGCGAAGTTTCTAATTTTTCAATCAAAGCTGCCATTATAAATCCTTTAAAAGTTATGCAATACGTTTAACTTCAAAATACCCATTAATATCCCAAACAATGTCGTCGTCACAAAAGGTGTGTAAAAAAGCAAAACCATATCATTACGCTAAGCGGCAGCTGCAATAACAGCATAACGCTGTGTCAAACGCTGCTTTAGCTGCGGCACCAATTCCAGTACGCGTTGTTTCCACACCGGCGCCAACCTACGCAATGTAACAAGCGTCTGAACCGTTGTTTCCTCCTGCTGGAGCTTGCTCGTGCCAAATACCGCTATGTCCCCTTGCTCATCCGCCAACAAACATCCGCTAAGCTGATCCAAAAGATACATATACGTATAAAGCAACTGTGCCAGCTGTGCAGCTGTTGCAGCATTCCGTATGGCCTCCTTGTGCAGGGGGTTGAGCTTACCCGCTACTGTTTGTGTGCCACCTTGTGGTGCATAAGCCGCCTCGCGTTGCTCCAGCAATGTCTGTAAGCGCGGCCAGGCTTGCACCAATGCCTGCCGCTCATCAGCACTTAGTGCATATACGGGAAAGGCACCTGAGCTGACCCCATATACAGGCAGCCATGGTCTTAGCTCCGTCTCACGCAATCCCTCAGCACGCATGGTTAAAATCACACTCCATAAAAACGGTGCGCCAATCCACACCAGCTTCCAAGTTGTTGTTTGGGCATAGACAAACCATTCACGCAGCAAAATATAACCGCGCGCGTAGGCCCCACTCAGATAAAGCGTATCCGCATATAATAACTGCAGTTGCTCCTCGTGTGGTGATAATTTCTGCGCATAACTTAAAGTTTCTAATGCTTCCTTATACTTACCAATGGCACGCAGTTTTTGTGCTACTGTAATTAAATGATCAACATTTGAATAAGCTGAACGTTCTAAAGCAATTGTATAACTTTCTATCAATTTTGTAAAGACACTATAACGAAAACAGCCGAGTGCGCTACCCGCCTGTACATGATACCGCTCTACATATGCTTCAAATTCTTGCCAATAACGTTCCAATAGCTGCGCACGCGCCAAACCTACTTCTGTGGTCAAGAGCGTGTCTAAGCGCCGCAACCAAAACTTCAGACATTTCAAGACCTCAAAAAACTCTAAATGTTCCAATCGCCGCGCTAAAAGCCGCTCCAGCAACTCCTCTGCACGGCTAAAGCCGCCCTCACAAATAGCTGAAAGCACTACGTGGTAATCTTCATAGGCATCCGCTAAATGCGGCTCAGTTATCGCCGCCATTGCTCTGCCAGGACATACCTCTTGGGAATGCAGTTCTCGTTGTTGCTGTACTCACGCGCCACTGCTTCTGCAGTCTCTTATGGGTTAACATCAGGTTATTGCAAGCACAGTTCACATTTCATGTTTAGTATATCATTAAAACCATTTTCTGAAAAGCTGCATTTTTATTCAAATTTATTGTTATTGCGAAAGCGAAAGCTTGTGGCAGGTTCAAATATTCGTAACTTTTGTTTGAGCAAGCAGTGTTTATGGTGTTTATGAAGGTTTTACCTGCTTATGTGCACGCCAAAACCCCAATGCTGGATTAAACACCGTAAAACTGCCAGCCGCCCCATCCACTGCAGTCCGTTGTTCTGCGCGAGCCTCAGCCAACGTCATCACTTCATAACCTACCGCACGCACACGGTTATGCGCCAACCGTTCAGCTGCTACTGCATAACAAATTTTAAAACGCCCATCGCTGCTCCCATGCAAAAGATGCGCCAATAGTACCAGCTGCTCATCCTCCACCGCGTCATGTTCCCATAATGCCAGCAGTCGCTTGCGACCGCTATAACCATAACGTTCAATAAACGCATCGCTCTCAGCATCTTCGCCAAAACGCTCCAGCCCCGGTGCAATCACCACTAAGCGCCCGCCATCGGCAAGCGCCATACGCAAGCGATAAACAGCTTTATTGGCAATCCACGTTGACGTATAACCTGCAGCTGGAAACTCCGCGTAAATTGTCTGTTTGGGCTCCGCCAATGTCGCCACATTGACCTGCAATGAGCGTTCCGCCGCCCAGCTAAATACATCCGCTTCCGTTCCATACGCAGCATAAACAGGTAGTCGCGAACGCGGAGTACTCTGTGATTGCGATTGCTGCTCATCAGCTGTGCTGTGCGCGGAGATCACCGTATGGAGAAAATGCACCACGTGCAAGGGTTGCAAAAATTCCGTATAACCCCTGTCAATAAAAGCACGCAATACATTTTTTGGCACAGCCAAGAGCCGTTCCATTCCCATAAGCGCCCCCAGGAAATGCGTCTTGGCAATGAGCTCCTTCCCCCCCAGTCCAATCACTAAATTCTTCGTGTAATTCGCCATCCCAAAAATCTCATGCGGCAGGACTTGTCCTAAGGAAAGTACAAGCTCGTAAGGCTGCCAAAACTCGGGGTTAACGTGTACAGGCACATCGGCTGACACACGCCCAGCTGTAAGCTCTGCCAGCAAGGGCAGGCTCAGCATTCCCACGCGCCGTGCAGCCCCAGCCTTGTGTACCAATACACGCGCCTTGTCTGCAAGCTCCCCGAACATGGCGCGTAATTCCCACTTTGTCATTGCACGATGGCGCCCTAAAGCTGGAAGCAGTGTCAATGTTAAACTGCCTGTGCCCACCTCAGCTTCCCACCATACGTACAACCATTGCAGGACAAGTCCGCTGAGCGAAGCTTGACGCGTATAATCAGGAGGAATGGCTAACAGCTGATAACGCTTTTTAAGACCAGCGTGTTTTCCAGCTGAAGCTTGCACATTAGCAGCCTTAGCTGACTTAGCTGACTTAGCGTGTTTGGCTAGTTTAACATTAGCTGCAGCTAAAAGCTCTGGAAAAACTTGTGTCTCCAACCAAGTACGCCAATGCCGCAATGCCGCCGTTTCGCCTAGTGCCAAAACCTCCCCAGGCGCTTCATATTTGAGACAGGCTGCCATTGAAACAAGCTCAGCTTTCCGCAGCAGCGTCCAAGTCATCATGCCGTGTTATACGCTCGGCTATCGCCAAACCCAATTCACGTGTGCCAAGCAATTTTTCTCCCGCCGCCTCAGCCGTTCCCGCGGCGTTCATAATATCACGTGTCCGCAACCCCGCCGCAAGTGTCTGGGCAACAGCCCTGCGCACAGCTTTTGCTGCCGCCAAATGTCCCAAACTATGCTCCAAGAGCAGTGCCAATGATAAGATCTGCGCGATTGGATTAGCAATATTCTGTCCCGCAATGTCCGGTGCTGTCCCACCTATAGGTTCGTAAAGACCCAATCCGCTAAGTGAAAGACTTGCCGATGGCAACATTCCCAGCGATCCCGTAATCATGGCTGCGGCATCGGATAAAATGTCGCCAAACATATTTCCCGCTAAGATCACATCAAAACTCTGCGGTGCGTTGATCAGCTGCATCGCGGCGTTATCCACATATAGGTGGTTGAGTTTCACATCGGGAAATTCTTTTGCTACTTCCGTAACAACTTCACGCCACAAGACCATTGTACTCAGCACATTAGCTTTATCCACTGAGGTCACAGCGCGCTTGCGCTGCATAGCCGTCTGAAATGCAAGCCGTGCAATGCGGGCAATTTCATAACGATGGTATAACATGGTATCAAACCCCGCCTCAGTTTCTCCCGCGCCGCGTCTTCCCTTGGGCTCACCAAAATAGATTCCCCCCGTTAGCTCACGGACAATTAAAATATCCAGCCCCCCAGGCAGCCGATTGTCCTTCAGTGGTGAAGCTGCACTCAGCTCAGGATACACCATCGCCGGTCTAAGGTTGGCATATAACTTAAAATGTTTACGCAAAGGCAGCAATGCCGCACGTTCCGGTTGCTCAGCAGGCGGCAAATGCTCCCACTTTGGACCGCCCACCGAACCAAAAAGAATGGCATCGCTTGCTTCGCAAAGTTCAAGCGTTTCCGCGGGCAAGGCCGTTCCTAGTGCATCAATAGCCGCACCGCCCACTAAGCCGCTCCTGGGCTGCAGCTGCAAGGCAAAAACAGCGTTCACCGCTGCTAAAACCGCAAGCGCGGCTTCCATGACCTCTGTGCCAATGCCATCACCAGCAAGAACGGCAATTTGTGCTGCCGCGCGGCGCTGAGTGGCTGCTGCTGAGTGCGCTAAATGAAGTTTATTCGTTTCCATTAATGATTACCTGCAGTATCATGAGCGATGATGATTATTTGCGTTTATAAGTTTTTACCATCAATGCGCTGCTTTCGTCTCCAGAGCTTCCTTTGACCGTGCAGGCACGGCGATGCAATTCCGTTTCCAGCTTCGCAACCCCCACAGCAAAGGTTCCAAATTCGGAGACAGCCACACTCGCCGCCAAATTCGCAAGCAATGCAGCCATAAGCGCATCGCCGCTCACCAAATAAACCGCCGTATAAACAGCAATAACGGTATCGCCCGCCCCGCTAACATCGTGGACCGCGCGCGGGAACGTTGGCAAAAGCCTAAATGGCTCCTGCTCGCTGAAAAACGCAATGCCATGTTCACTCAAGGTGATCAGCAGTTGCTCCAGTTGATGGCGCTTACGCAAGCCGGTTCCCAGCGTTTCCAGCTCTGCAAGCGAATGCGCGCCTAAGACAAAGGGTTGTCGTTGTTGGTACTCAGCTTCGCCATTGTTTAAACCTGCGTTAAAGCTCAGTGCTTCTTTAAAATTAGGCGTCATCGCCTGAATGCCCTGATAAAAGTGAAAATGTGTTTCCTTAGGGTCTAAGGTCACATAAAGTTTATATTTTTGCGCCCAGCTTGTAAATTGGCTGAAGGTTTGCGCTGTGAACATGCCCTTAGCGTAATCTGAGAACAACGCGCCCTTAATGTCAGCTCCGTATTCATGCAACTGTTTCATTAAGCTCGCCAAACTTTGCTGGCTAAGCGGTCTGCGCTCCTCACGGTCTATGCGCAAAAGCTGCTGCTGCTGCGCCACAATGCGGTGTTTAACCGTGGTTTGCCGACCTTTTTCTATGTGAACCCCTGTACTTGCTATATCCATATCCGCAAGCAGCTCTAAGATCAACTGCCCCTCCTTGTCATCGCCAACAACAGCAAAGAGCTGAGGCTGCACTCCCAGGCGTTTAAGATTGGCAAGGACATTACCTGCGCCGCCTAGTTTATAGTGAGTGCCGCGATCCTCCAAAATGGGAACCGGCGCTTCTGGCGAAATACGTACAACTGAACCTGTTGTGTAAGCATCTAACATCAGATCGCCAATTACCACTATAGGCACTCCGCGCAAACGCGCAAGTGTTTGCAATAACGTCTCACAGCCATACCTGAGCGATGTTTCATGGTAAGGCAAGATAGAAGGTCTATGTGTCATGGAGCAGTTCATTGCAGCCCGCAGCTTCTCAAGGCCCCACAAGCTGTCTGCGATTAATAAGTGAATATATTGCCGAGCCCACAATATACCCTACACCCGCTAAAATATAAACGTACTTAAAAAACAGGGCGCTCAATACAATGGCCACCATCAATGTAGGAATAAGATATTGCCGCCAACGCTGGTTGGCAAGGATAACATCCAGCTTATAAAAGCGCAACGGTGAAATCATGAGAAAAGCCAGAATTAAATAACTACTCATCAGAAAAAGATAATTGGAAAACAGCTCTGCAAAAAATTGCACAAATTCCAGCACAAAAAGTGGAATCGTCATAGTTCCAGCAATAGTCGAGCCCAAAGGTGTAATATAAAAATTAAACGTTAAAATCACACCCAAAAATGCACCTGCATACGTAGAAGGCAAACCTTCAAAATAGGGTCTGTGTTCGTTAAGCAAATTGAACTTCGCAAGCCTGAGCATGGTGCAGCCTGGCAGAATAAAAGCAAGCAGTTTGCAGACAATCAAATTTTCTCGCAGCCATGCTCCACCGATCCCAAGCGGTAAGATATATTCTATGCCTGTTGCCGGAACGTACTCGGTGGCAATGAGCGTAATGGTAAAAAACAATACTGCCGGTGCCACACCAAAAGAAAGAAAATCTGCAAGTGAATCGAGTTGTTTACCCATTGGCGTAGAAGCTTTAAAAAACCGCGCGCTAAAACCGTCGAGAAAGTCAAAAATTGCAGCCAACAGAATGAATAGTCCAGCAAGAGCTAGAAAATTCTCAGGATATGCATCTACGGCTGTCTCTGTTCTGAGCGCACTGAGGTAAAGATCATTAACCGCTTGGACGGAAAACAAGATCGACGAAAAACCAAGAAATAGACTCGTCAATGTCAAAACATTTGGAATCAGATAAACAAATTGCTTAAACATAGCGCAGAAAGCAGAATACAAGCGTAAAAACTAACGCTTAACGTCTCTCCACTAAGAAAGAAGAAGAAGCCTACACTGCATTAAAGGTTTTTACCCTTCAATAAGTGGGTGCGCGCATCCAAACACATTAGAAATCTTAAAAGTTCTCTGCAGCATTTAGAGATATTGTGCTCCCATGCTGTTTGATAACAAAAAACCAAATAATATATCAGGTAGGCCTCTTACTAAGAAGTATACCATCGTAATACGGAAGATCATTAAAAATAACCGCTTGCAAGCATATTTTCCAAACTACCAAAAAAACACCCATCGGTACACGAAATAAGAGTAAAGCTCTCAATTGCATTGAAAAAACATCGCTCATTAGCCTAGCTAGTTTGCAAAGAATTCCCAGCCGCCGCATCAATGCTCACTGTATCCGTTACTTTCTTAACCTCAGCTAAGGTAACAAGCAATTTCTCCATAAAAAACCGCTCAGCAACAATGCCTTTAAAAAAAATCACGCGTCTAATAAAATAATAAAATTCCAAGCTGCCCTCAGCAGGCAGTTCCAAATCCTGTGCATTGCCGCGTAAAATACGTAAGCTATTGATGACAATACGATAAAAATTATAGGCTGCACTCAGCACCTGCTCCACCTGCGGTGAAAGTAATTGCAACTGGACAAGGCGGTGAAGTGCCGTGAGCGTATGCGTGACCCTCAGCTCTTCATAATGATGTCCATACAAAATTAACAAACGCTGGACATAATATTCAATATCGACCAACCCACCCAATGAAAATTTAACATTCACAGTTTTGGGATTTGTGAACTGCTGGACTTGCAGCCGCCGCAGACGCGTGAATTCTACTGTATCAAAAGGTCTTGCGCCAAAAACAAAGGCATTGCGCACGGCAAAAACATCTGCAACCAAAGCTTCTGCCCCACTTAGTTGGGTAATGGCGCGCAGTTTTGTAAACGCCATGCGCTCAAAATTGCGAACATCGACATTACCAGCAACATAATAAGTTTTAAACTTGCTGTAAGCAACCGCAATCGGTGAACTCTCGCCATCCGGGCGCAGCCTGAAATCCAATTCAAACACACCATTTTTTTTGCTTTTAATGGCAAGCGCCAACTTACGCCCCAGTTCTTCAAAAAACCTGCGCGCTAGCTCGGCATTGCCGTCCACTGTTTCTGCGCGATAAATCAAGAGCACCTCCACATCTGAAGAGTAACCCATCTCACGTCCGCCCCATTTGCCCAGCCCAAAAAGTGCAAGCTGCCCGGGTGCGCGCGATAGCTCAAATTTGGCAAGCTGTTCATCAACCAGCAAGCTTAACGCCGCGCTGAGCACCACATCCGCTAGCCCGCTTAGTTCCAGGCTGAATTTTTGAAATTCCTTGATCTCACCACCCAAAAATCGCAGATCAATCGCAAAGATAGCATCGTTTTTAAACCGATTTAAAATATTAAAAACATCATCGCGTTCAGCTACTGCGACTGAATAGCGCTCAGCCACTCGCTGTGTTTGACTCAAAATAGATTCGTAACGCCCTGCCGCCAACATAAGCTCCAAACGTTTTTTCAAATATTCCTCAGTATGAGGGGTCTTCAGTGCCTTTTCTGATGATAAATATTGTGAAATGTTTAAAGCATCCGTACGAAAAAAGTCCTCAAAAATAGCCTGACTCGTCCCTAATATCTGCGCTAATTTTTTTAGCACAGGACCGCCATGTAACAACGGCGTCACCGATGAGGCATTGCCCACAATACGATGCAAAAGTCGTGAAAACTGTGTATAGGCTAAATAAGGATTGGGAGCAAAAACCAAATATCGTGTAAAATAATTTAAAAGAACAAGTGTCACTTCAATTTCTCGCAAACGTGTTGCTGCTGTCACTTTTTGGCGATCACGTTCGGTGATATAAATAACATTGTCAATGGTGTTCGCACGCGTGGCAAGCTGCGCTTTGGCTATGCGAAAACGCTGCTCTGAAAGCGAAAACGTGAATTGGTAAAGAAATAAAAAAATATCTGCACTTTTAATGCGCAACACCGTATAAAACAAATGTGAGTCGTTATCAATGTCAATGGCAATCGGCTTCACCTGTTCAAATTCTTCCTTACGTTCTTCCATGAACGGCAGTGCATGCAAATAAATAGCTTCACGCACCTTGGCAGGTTGGTCATTGAAGATAAGTTTGTAATAGGCGCGTAATTCCTGCATGAAGGTTTCTGCATGAAAGTTTTGCAAATGCACGGAACTTGTAAATTCACCGCGGATCCAGACAATCGTCTTTGAACGCGAGACGGCAGCCGCTGTACCCTGTCCTGGCTGCACTGCAACAAAACCTCTGCCAGCTCCCGCAGTGGCTGTTTCTGCCCAATCCTCCGTGAACGAACGACGATAAAAATGTTCAGGTGCAACATTGTCTGCAGCCATACCTCCTGTCATGCGTTCATCCACTTGTGGGAAAATAAATCCACTCAGGATATTAATGCCTTTTGTGGAAATATGCCCGGCAACCACCGAAAATGAACCGACCAGGGAATATACAGCAAGCTCAAAACTGACAAGCTTTCCTTTCACACGGACAATGCCTTCAACTGGCTGTGTTTCACTGAGCTTGCTTAGAAATTTTAAATGCTGCCGCAGCTTGGTCACGGAAAATTGCAAAAAATAGTCGCTTTCAAATTTTCTCAGTTCTGTTTGCCATTGTGCCAACGCGGATGTTGCAGCAATTTTCTCCAGCTGTTTTAACTTTGTTAAAAATAGTGTGGTGTGTTTAAAGAGTTTGTCGAAAAGCTCCCGTGTTCGTTTACCACTGCGTGTGTAATCCGCTAAAAAACGTTTGCGTTTCTGTGCCCGCGCGTACCCGCATAACCCTGCTAAATAGTCTATTTCTGCTCCAAGCTGCGGCAACTCACGTACTGGCAGCAGCTGCATAAGTTGTAAACGATGTTCCAGCTTGCGCATAAACTCATAATGCTCCGTCAGCATAACCGTTTCCTGCATGGAGAGTAGTTTATAATTGAAGCTCTGCTGCAAGGCGCGCAATGTATTGCCCTGGCGCAATGTTGCTGTGAAACGCCCATGGTGTAATTGCAGGAATTGGATGAGAAATTCCACGTCACGAATCCCGCCCAATCCCAGTTTAAAATTGCCCTGCAGATGATTGCTCACAACGCTTTGCATGTTAGCGGTACGACTGCGCAATTGTGCTTCAATGCGTTCTTTCATTCTAAAAATGTCGACGAGAAACTGTTCTGAGGTCACTGTGCCGCCATACACCAAATCCTCGCGCAAACGTTCAAAGCTAAACCGCAAGGCTGCAGGTCCTGCCACAAAACGTCCCTTGATAAGCGCTTGCCGTTCCCAGCTGCCGCCGCGGTGCTCGTAATACTGCTGGTAGCCCTGAGGCGATAAGTACAATTCTCCCGCTGTACCTTCAGGACGAATTTGCAGATCCACCTTAAAAACCAAGCCCTCTTCAGTCAGCTTGCCAATCAGCGAAATAAAATTTTGTAATGCCTTCATCAGCGGCGGATAACGCGGCGCTACAGCCTCCCCACTGATAAACATCAAATCAATGTCCGAATTGTAATTAAGTTCCATACCGCCCAGTTTGCCCATTGCAATGACGCCCAGCTCATATTGCGGGAGCTCAGCCAATGTAAAAGCAGCGTTAATAGCCGCATCGGCAAAACTTGCAAGCTTTTCAGTGGTTGTCGCAATATTGTCTTCTGCCATATAATCGAGGATGGCTATGCGGATAAACTCACGCAGCTTTGCAAGCCGCAAAACACGCATAAACCGCTGCCGCCGTTCTTCCATAACAGGAGCCGTACCACTGTCGTCTTGATTTTTGCTAATGAGCGCCGCCAGCTCCTTAACAATGCGTTCACGATAGTGTTTGATTCCCTCAGTGGCAATGGGAAACAATTCAGGGATCATGGCGGCATTCTTAATCAACGACCAGCTTAAAGCTATGCTTCCAGCAAAAAGCGCCAGACATTGCTCAAAAGCGCGCATATTGGCAAGCAGAACATTCAGCTGTGCCGGTGCCTGCTTCATAAGCGTCACCAGTAGATTACCTGCACGTACGTGATAGAGTGAAAACGTTTCCTCAGCAAAAAACCCGTAATTTTTTAGCACGGCGCTGAGTGCGGGATGGTTAATTTCTTCCTTGAGTTTTTGTAGCTGAGCGGCGGCAGGGAGATACCCCGCTTCTGCATGGTGTTCAGCGTATGCTGCACGATTGTGGCGATTCTTAAACAGCAGTTTAATAAAATCGTAATGAATGGCTGGCTTCATAGTTCCCCAAGCACGGCTTAGCAATTATTCGGTTCTGACTGAGCGCATAGGTGCATCGCCCAGCCTCTTAATTATAGCACCAGTTTAACACTGTGTGTTTGTTTCTATGGAAAAGTAAGGCTCTGGCTACCAAGCTTCGACAAAGAACGCTAAACCTAAACTTGAAAACCATGAACCATCAGACGGCAATATGTTCAGTTATGATCATGTAGGTTCATCACAAGTAAGCCAACTTTCCGATGTTTCGCCCAAGGATGCTCCAAAACGAAAAACCGGGCGTTTCAATGCCAGCTTAAGAAAGTGTACATTTTCAGAAGCAAGCTATTCACACTCAGGCTGCCCCCCATGCTTCCAACTACCAAGCTTCGACAAAGAACGTTAAACCTAAACTTGAAAACCATGAACCATCAGGCGGCAGCAATATGTTCAGTTATGATCATGCAGGCTCATCACAAGTAAGCCAACTTTCCGATGTTTCGCCCAGGCATGCTCCAAAACGAAAAACCGGGCATTTCAATGCCAGCTTAAGAAAGTGTGCATTTTCAGAAGCAAGCTGTTCACCATCAGGCTGCCCCCCTGCTTCCAACTACCAAGCTTCGACAAAGAACGCTAAACCTAAACTTGAAAACCATGAACCATCAGACGGCAATATGTTCAGTTATGATCATGTAGGTTCATCACAAGTGAGCCAACTTTCCGATGTTTCGCCCAAGGCATGCTCCAAAACGAAAAATCGGGCATTTCAATGCCAGCTTAAAAAAGTGTACATTTTCAGAAGCAAGCTGTTCGTCCATCAGGCTGCCCCCCTTGCTTCCGCCTACCAAGCTTCGACAAAGAACGCTAAACCTAAACTTGAAAACCATGAACCATCAGGACGGCAATATGTTCAGTTATGATCATGCAGGCTCATCACAAGTGAGCCAACTTTCCGATGTTTCGCCCAAGGATGCTCCAAAACGAAAAACCGGGCATTTCAATGCCAGCTTAAGAAAGTGTACATTTTCAGAAGCAAGCTGTTCGTCATCAGGCTGCCCCCCTTGCTTCCGCCTACCAAGCTTCGACAAAGAACGCTAAACCTAAACTTGAAAACCATGAACCATCAGGCGGCAGCAATATGTTCAGTTATGATCATGTAGGTTCATCACGAGTGAGCCAACTTTCCGATGTTTCGCCCAAGGATGCTCCAAAACGAAAAACCGGGCATTTCAATGCCAGCTTAAGAAAGCATTTTCAGAAGCAAGCTGTTCGTCATCAGGCTGCCCCCCTGCTTCCGCCTACCAAGCTTCGACAAAGAACGCTAAACCTAAACTTGAAAACCATGAACCATCAGGCGGCAGCAATATGTTCAGTTATGATCATGCAGGTTCATCACGAGTGAGCCAACTTTCCGATGTTTCGCCCAAGGATGCTCCAAAACGAAAAACCGGGCATTTCAATGCCAGCTTAAGAAAGTGTACATTTTCAGAAGCAAGCTGTTCGTCCTCAGGCTGCCCCCCATGCTTCCGCCTACCAAGCTTCGACAAAGAACGCTAAACCTAAACTTGAAAACCATGAACCATCAGACGGCAATATGTTCAGTTATGATCATGCAGGCTCATCACGAGTGAGCCAACTTTCCGATGTTTCGCCCAAGGATGCTCCAAAACGAAAAATCGGGCATTTCAATGCCAGCTTAAAAAAGTGTACATTTTCAGAAGCAAGCTGTTCGTCATCAGGCTGCCCCCTGCTTCCGCCTACCAAGCTTCGACAAAGAACGCTAAACCTAAACTTGAAAACCATGAACCATCAGGCGGCAGCAATATGTTCAGTTATGATCATGCAGGCTCATCACGAGTGAGCCAACTTTCCGATGTTTCGCCCAAGGATGCTCCAAAACGAAAAACCGGGCATTTCAATGCCAGCTTAAGAAAGTGTACATTTTCAGAAGCAAGCTGTTCGTCATCAGGCTGCCCCCTGCTTCCGCCTACCAAGCTTCGACAAAGAACGCTAAACCTAAACTTGAAAACCATGAACCATCAGGCGGCAGCAATATGTTCAGTTATGATCATGCAGGCTCATCACGAGTGAGCCAACTTTCCGATGTTTCGCCCAAGGATGCTCCAAAACGAAAAACCGGGCATTTCAATGCCAGTTTAAGAAAGTGTACATTTTCAGAAGCAAGCTGTTCGTCATCAGGCTGCCCCCCTGCTTCCTCGCCAGAGTGATGCATGAAGTGATCATTGAGAAAAACCGCACTGAGTGGGAGCCCGCGCCGCGCCAATGCTTCCGAGCTGAGTAACGTATGATTTAACGTTCCCAATGCGCTTCTTCCCACCAGAATAACCTTCATGACTACCTCAGACAGTTCACTTCCCAATTGGCCCAGACATTCAATCATCTGCAACTCGTAAACCATTTTAAAGAAATCTGCAAACAGGATGATGCGCTGCTGTTTTGTTCCAGTACCAACGGCGAGCGGTGTCAGCATACCGCCACTGCCTTCTACCACTAAGACACGCCGCTCTGATTTTTCCATCATTAGCGTCACTATCTTTGTTGCAAGCGTCTGAAGCTCCTGAGATTGCAGCGGCGCTTGCGCCGCACGCGCCGCCCAATACGGTGCAACCGCTAATGGGTACTGCCGCAAAGTGATAAACCCCATTTTGGCTAAGTCAGCTGTCATCGGTGATACCGATGACGTTCCCTCCAAACGCGCCACCTGTGCGGCGACCTTGGCAGCATCGCTGGCAGCGCTATTTTCTGCGACACCAGTTTGAAATGGCTTAATGTACAAAACTGCCTCTTTTCCAACGTACTTGCGCATAACTGCCGCTAATAAGCCTGAGATAAAGCTTTTGCCCACACCCGTATCTGTTCCTAAGATAAAAAACATTTTCATCTTTTTACTCCTTGTGTAGTTTAGTGAACGGGTTATTCATCATCATTATAAACTGAGTAGGTTTTCACTGAGATTTTTTTTGTGAAACAGCAAGCTTTTTATCCCCGCCAAGCTCAGTGAGTGGCGACAAACTGAAAAACTTGTAATGTCACACTAAACTCAGCTGCACACAGCGCTGCCCTGAATGCCCGCAATAACGCCAGTTTAGAAACTGCCGGCATCATCGTTATTGCATTACGCGCACCTAAATGGCGTTGATAAGTATGAAAAGCCTTATAATTTGGAAAGCGCAGCGTATCACTTGACTGCTCCGCTTCCAATAGCTTAAACCCAGCTGTTTGAAGTTCCTGTTTAATTGCGCCAACACTGGGAAAAGGAAGTGTGACGCTTGCTGCCCAATGCAGCAGCTCTGCCCTGAGTTTTGCTGTTGCCGCTGTTTGCGAACACAACTGCTCAGCAGCGGTTACTGCTGCTGAGTTTAGCTCACGGTAAGTTCCACTCACATATAATGAAGCAGCAAAATAACCACGCGGTCTAAGTTTTTTGCGGATCCATGTTAAGACAAGCGGCCATGCTGAGATCCATTGCAATGCCGCATTACTGTAAATCACAGTAAATGCAGGCATAGACAACTGCGGCGCGGCTTCCACGTCTCCCAACTCATAAGACAATCCAGCAACAGCATAATGGTGCCTGGCATAAGCAATCATCCCCGGTGCCAGATCAAGCCCCACAACGCGGGCACAGGGCAGTGTGGTTTTTTAACGCATAACTAAGGCGTCCCGTTCCACAGCCAATATCTAGCCCACTCAGCTGCCCGGCGGCAGGCACATAACGCTGTAATTTACCCAACAATACTTCTCCGTGCTGCAGCTGTACATTGCTCACAGCATCATAAGTGGGAGCTGCCAATGAAAAATTGCCGCGCAATACGCTCTTTGATACTTATTTGCTGAGCAGCTTTCGTTTGCAATGTGTCCATCAATTCAAGAGTTTCAACAATTTTCAGGTTATAATTTATGCTGAGTCCAAAGAAGTCCATCCCCAATCCGCATAACCGCCCATCATGCAGACCACTACCAGCGCGTCCATTTGTCCGCCGCTCATTCTCGCTTCAAAAGTCGCCACAGCGTAAAGCTATCCTCAGTGCTTGCGGGTTCACTTTTATTCAATGTAATACCAAGGTCCATGAGCTCAAGGCCAGCCCCACAGACAAGCCCTTAACATTAGTAACCGCAAACGCCAAACGCAAGAGCCACAGCCTCAGCGCTTGTCAAAACATACCCCCGTGCGCATATTATTGGTGCAGACACCCTTGTCTGCTGCCAGCAGAAGATCTTTGAAAAACCGCGCAATCAAACAGCTGCCCGCGCCATGTTTGCCGCTTATCGCCAAAGCTCTGCTATCAGCGTTTATACGGCTATAACGCTGTACAGTCCCCATACCCGTGAACTTTCCCAGGCAAGCGATCACAGCATCCTCAAGCCGCGGACAACACTCTTTAAAACCCAAGCCGCTTTCCAACAATACGCTAAAACCATTACCCAGCTCAAACACTCCGGCGGCTTCTCAATAGAAGGGTTAGGCGCTGCCATGTTTGATAACATCCAAGGTTCGTTTTACACCGTCTTAGGCATGCCGCTTCATCTCCTGTTCCAACTGATGAGCACACAGGGCATTGACGTGTACAAGTATTTAACAGCACCTGCATCCAGCCCAATAAACCGAACAACGTCATCCAGTTAAGCTATTTTGCTCGGCAGCGGACACTGCAGCACAATCTTTCAACTTTTAAAGTGCCAAGTCTGCCGCATTGCGCGCGGG
>CBDFMP010000037.1:0-65402 GCA_965249715.1 Spirochaetota bacterium
CATTATGGGGGTGCTGGCATGTGCTGTACTGGCGGCATGTGCGAAGCCGGCGTATGTGCGCACGGTGAAAGAGGTGCAGCGTGTGGCGGGAATGAAACCCGATTTAGTGCTGCCAATTTTAGCGGAGGCGCTAAGCAGTGGACGTGAGCCGGTTAACGGACGGACACAGCCTGACCGCGACGTTCTTTATGCGGTACTGACTACACTGGGCGAACAGTACAAACAATTATTACAGCAGAGGTACGGAGAAAAGGCTCAGCGCAAAGAAAAAACAAATGTGGGTGCTGAGTGGGCTGAAAGAGAATTGCTGCTTGCTGAGACTGAGCAGCTGTTGCGGGAGGAATTCTTCGCGGAGACTTCAGATTTCAATGCACGTGCACTTAGTGCACGTAGTCTGAGCGCAGGTGTATTATGGCGTTTGGATATGCTGCAGTTGTTTTCCGATTTTTTAGACACAGCTATTGCAACACTTGCTACGGGTACTTTTGCCATTGCTGATGCGGATGATCGTGCCAATGTGGAAGTGGTGGCTTATGTTATGGATATACTGGTTGAGCGCTGGCAGGAGGGACTTTTGTTAAGTTCGGATTCTATTATGGAAAACAACCACGAAGCAGCGGGGGAATTGTTGCTTGAGCGTTGTGGAGAGGCATTAGCAAGTCATATTCATATAATCTTTACAACGGCATTGAATTGTATGACAAGGCTTGGCTTGCAAGCTGAGGCGATGACGGCAATGGCTGCCCGTGAGCAATTGGAGCAAGCTGCTGCCGTATTGCGGGCAGCGTTAAACAGTGGCAATGGAGCTGGAGCGGCGAATGATGCGCCTGAGGCGATAACAATGCCTGTACGCCGCTTTATGGTGGAAACTGCACTTCTGCACGTACAATAACAAAATGTGGATGCCTGCAATAACCATAAAACTTGTGGGGATTGTGGGATGATGCATGGCTATGGGTTATAAGGCGATTGAGGCGGTTGGATTTTTTATGTTGAGAGCAATTTTTATTAGTCTGCGGCTGAGCTTGTTGGCTGTGTTTGTAATGAGTTTAAGTGGATGTCCCACTAAGGCTGTTATTGCAGAAGCAGGGGATGCGTTGATTGTGTTCATTACGCAGGAGCCGCTGCTTGATAAAACACTCAATAGCTATGGGCATAGCGAGTACCCGGCAACACGATTTTTTGTGGACGCTTACTTGGGCGCATTGCGTGAGCAATTGGCTGCTGCAAGTGCTGAAACTGGCTTAGCGTTAACGGGTATTTCACTGCCACAGCTTACAGCTGTTCAAAATGTCTGGGAAACAACCGTACTGCCTCAGTTTGCAGCAGACAGTACCCGCAGTCGCGCGGCTGCCAAGCGCCTGGCAGAAAGTCATAAGGGCAACTATTGGCAATATTGGCCGCAGGCGGGGCTCACGCTTACAGGCATACCAGCAATACAACGGCCTGCTGTAATACAGGCGCTGCATGCGGCATTGGCAGAAAAATTTCAATATTTCATCGCGCTTGAACTCCGTTATTCATTGGTGGAACAGCGTATTCATAACCGTATAATCATTTATGATGCAGGTGGTGCGGTACTGGCAGCCACGCGCATTAAGGTTGTTGCGAATACCATTATACGTGACAGTGCCTCACCTTATTTGTTAAGCGAGCCTTACCTGGCCATGCAGCCTGCAGCAGGCACACTTTTTACGGAATTGCAACTGGTGGCTAAGGAATTGGGGAAACAGGCAGCCGCGCAGCTGGTTCTCAAGTTGACTGGAAAAAAACGCGGGCAGACTTCTTCTTAGCTTTAGGACTTAGTGGCGATATTTTTGAGCGCGGCGTTTTAACATGCTGCGTACTAATTTATCAATGCGATCGTTCCACGGATTGGCGCCGTGGTTGCCTGATACTATTGCGTCAATGCAGTTTGGCTTTCCATGTTCCCAGTGCTTGCAGGACGGCATGAAGTTCTGCTGCCACATTGGCGGCAGCGTTAGCGGGAAGAAAGCCTAACTCTTCGCCGATGAGTATTTTATCATCTTGCAATAAAAGCCAACCCCAACCCAACTCATCCCAGTCCTTAATTTTTGAACCGTCTGTATAAATGCTCCAGCGATGCGTAACATCCAGCTTGAGCGGTTGCGGCAAGCTTAGCTTTAGGACTTAGTGGCGATATTTTTGAGCGCGGCGTTTTAACATGCTGCGAACTAATTTATCAATGCGATCATTCCACGGATTGGCACCGTGTGCGTTGACCTTACTGAATTGTAACTTGCTTTTAAACGGCGCCATGGTTGCCTGATACTGTTGCGTCAATGCAGTTTGGCTTTCCATATGTTTCCAGTGCTTGCAGGATGGCGTGAAGTTCTGCTGCCACATTGGCGGCAGCGTTAGCGGGAAGAAAGCCTAACTCTTCGCCGATGAGTATTTTATCATCTTGCAATAAAAGCCAACCCCAACCCAACTCATCCCAGTCCTTAATTTTTGAACCGTCTGTATAAATGCTCCAGCGATGCGTAACATCCAGCTTGAGCGGTTGCGGCAAGCTTAGCTTTAGGACTTAGTGGCGATATTTTTGAGCGCGGCGTTTTAACATGCTGCGTACTAATTTATCAATGCGATCGTTCCACGGATTGGCGCCGTGTGCATTGACCTTACTGAATTGTAACTTGCTTTTAAACGGCGCCATGGTTGCCTGATACTGTTGCGTCAATGCAGTTTGGCTTTCCATGTTCCCAGTGCTTGCAGGACGGCGTGAAGTTCTGCTGCCACATTGGCGGCAGCGTTAGCGGGAAGAAAGCCTAACTCTTCGCCGATGAGTATTTTATCATCTTGCAATAAAAGCCAACCCCAACCCAACTCATCCCAGTCCTTAATTTTTGAACCGTCTGTATAAATGCTCCAGCGATGCGTAACATCCAGCTTGAGCGGTTGCGGCAAGCTTAGCTTTAGGACTTAGTGGCGATATTTTTGAGCGCGGCGTTTTAACATGCTGCGAACTAATTTATCAATGCGATCGTTCCACGGATTGGCGCCGTGGTTGCCTGATACTATTGCGTCAATGCAGTTTGGCTTTCCATGTTCCCAGTGCTTGCAGGTAAAAGCGGGAGTTAATGGCTTGCAGGACGGTGAAGTTCTGCTGCCACATTGGCGGCAGCGTTAGCGGGAAGAAAGCCTAACTCTTCGCCGATGAGTATTTTATCATCTTGCAATAAAAGCCAACCCCAACCCAACTCATCCCAGTCCTTAATTTTTGAACCGTCTGTATAAATGCTCCAGCGATGCGTAACATCCAGCTTGAGCGGTTGCGGCAAGCTTAGCTTTAGGACTTAGTGGCGATATTTTTGAGCGCGGCGTTTTAACATGCTGCGTACTAATTTATCAATGCGATCGTTAATATTTTTGAGCGCCGTTTGATACATGCTGCGAACAATTATCAATGCGCTCGTTCCACGGATTGGCGCCATTGTGCGTTTGACCTTACTGAATTGCAATAAACTTGCTTTTACCGTCTGTATAAATGCTCCAGCGATGCGTAACATCCAGCTTGAGCGGTTGCGGCAAGCTTAGTTTTAGGACTTAGTGGTGCGCGGCGTTTTAACATGCGAACTAATTTATCAATGCGATCGTTCCACGGATTGACGCCGTGGTTGCCTGATACTATTTTTGGCTTTCCATGTTGAGGATGGCGTGAAGTTCTGCTGCCACATTGGCTGGCAGCGTTAGCGGGAAGAAAGCCTAACTCTTGCCCATGACTATTTTATCATCTTGCAATAAAAGCCAACCCCAACCCAACTCATCCCAGTCCTTAATTTGAGCGTCTGGCGTCCAGCGATGCGTAACATCCAGCTTGAGCGGTTGCGGCAAGCTTAGTTTTAGGACTTAGTGGCGATATTTTTGAGCGCGTATGCTGCTACTAATTTATCAATGCGATCGTTCCACGGATTGGCGCCGTGGTTGCCTGATACTATTGCGTCAATGCAGTTTGGCTTTCCATGTTCCCAGTGCTTGCAGGACGGTGTGAAGTTCTGCTGCCACATTGGCGGCAGCGTTAGCGGGAAGAAAGCCTAACTCTTCGCCGATGAGTATTTTATCATCTTGCAATAAAAGCCAACCCCAACCCAACTCATCCCAGTCCTTAATTTTTAAACCGTCTGTATAAATGCTCCAGCGATGCGTAACATCCAGCTTGAGCGGTTGCGGCAAGCTTAGCTTTAGGACTTAGTGGCGATATTTTTGAGCGCGGCGTTTTAACATGCTGCGAACTAATTTATCAATGCGATCGTTCCACGGATTGGCGCCATGTGCGTTGACCTTACTGAATTGCAACTTGCTTTTAAAGGGCGCCATGGTTGCCTGGTACTGTTGTGTCAATGCAGTTTTGGCTTTCCATGTTCCCAGTGCCCAATGTTCTATGCCCAGATAATCGTAATGAATGGTGAGCCTGGAAGTAGCATTCTTTGCTTGTAAAGCGGGAGTTAATGTTTTCAATGCTTGCAGGACGGCATGAAGTTCTGCTGCCACATTGGCGGCAGCGTTAGCGGGAAGAAAGCCTAACTCTTCGCCGATGAGTATTTTATCATCTTGCAATAAAAGCCAACCCCAGCCCAATTCATCCCAGTCCTTAATTTTTGAACCGTCTGTATAAATGCTCCAGCGATGCGTAACATCCAGCTTGAGCGGTTGCGGCAAGGGTTGCCGCTGGTGCGGTGTTGTGTAAGCACTTTGTCCCACTGGGAGGTCTGTTGTACGGGTCAGGTTGGCTAAGTATGTTTCTGCTTCTGCACGTGTCTTAAGTTTTTTATAACGTGCATCGGTAACACCGTGTACCAGTGCGCGGCAAGCTTCCCAGCTGCGCACCAGTTGTTGATGCCCCTGCCGCGGCAAGTAAATGGCATACCAACTTGCTGCAGCCTTTTTTTTAGAGCTGGCTGCCGCTGCAGAGTTATTGGGAAAGAGTGTTTGCGCAGGCATTGCAGTGTTGCCTTAGGATAGCAGACGCGCTAATGGAAACTAGCGGCATCAATGCTGCAGCAGTTTGCGGGGCTTAAGCTGCCCGAGTATTTTTAGCTGTCTGCGGCTGCTGTTAGAAATGTTATCTGTTAAAACGTAAATAGCGGGTAGAAAAATTAAAAGTAGCGGTGTGCTGATAAGCAATCCCCACATGAGTGTAATAGCCATTGGCTCCAGGAAAGGTTCTTTGCCGGCAAATCCGTAGGCCTGTGGCAGAATGCCAACGATTGTGGTGAGCGATGTCATTAAAATAGGGCGTAATCGGGCTTCTGTGCCTTTTAAAACGGCAATTTTTAAATCCATGTTGGGATTTTCAACACGGACTTCATTTAATTTTTTTACAAGAATCAGTGAATCATTGACAATAATGCCGACAAGTGCTAAGCCGCCCATAAATGGCATGAAACCAAGGGCAGTATTAGTTGTATAAAGCCCGATAAGCGCGCCCACATAGCTTAGGGGAATGATGGAGAGGA
This sequence comes from Spirochaetota bacterium, assembly GCA_965249715.1. Taxonomy (GTDB): domain Bacteria; phylum Spirochaetota; class UBA12135; order COTS27; family COTS27; genus COTS27. The sequence continues at coordinate 5,478 of CBDFMP010000037.1, forward strand.
CTAGCAGCGGTTGTATGTAGCTGCGGAAGATAATGGTGAGCAGTAAATAAATGCTGAAACAAATAAGCAACAGTGTTTTTAAAATACCGCGATTGAGTTCATCTTGCCGTTCGCGCTCTCCGCGCATTTTTAAAGCTATGCCCGTGTAAGCAGCTTGCCATGTTGAAAATTGTTCCTCTATTTTTTTGACTAGTACGTTTTCGTTGTACTGAATGTTTTCAGGATTTTCCAGGTAGGCACTGACGGAGATGAAAATTTCACCATCGCGTTTGATGATTTGACCGCTGTTTTCTTGTTTTTCGATTGTGGCAACGCGTGTAAGTGGGACAAGCTGGTATGAGTCCGTGCGCAATGGCAGCTGCTCTAATAATGCATCATCGTTTGTGGAGTTGTTGGTGTACTCAACCACCAGTTCTACTTCGTTGTCATACAATGTGTAGCCGTCTGGTCTGCTAAGTTCGTTGAGTGTGACAACGTTGGTTTCACTGAAGCTGTTTTGTAAGGTACCTGCTAGCAGTGGAATATTCACCCCCAGTAGGTCCGCCAGTTCCGGGTCTGGCAGGACGTTTAATTCTGTTTTACTGGCTTCAGTGTTGATATACACAGAAGTGGTATTGGGAAGTTCCCGCATAAAGTTTGCAATGGTCTCAGCTGCTTCCGTGAGTGTATCCATATCCTTGCCTGAAATACTCAGGTCAAGCGGACGCTCAGTCTGTGTTCCCCCGTGGTGTTCTTCCGTAGTGAACGATACAAGTTTTGTCGGCGTTTGAACCTCATCCATGATCTGCGCTACTTTTTTGTTCATCTCGTACTCTGATTCTTCGCGCGCGGGATCAAAATAAATTGTGACATATCCAAGATAGCTCTGTATGGTTGCAAACCTTCCTGAGCTTTGCCCAATGGTTGAAATGAGCTCCACTACGGACTTGCTGGGAAGCTCCGCCCGTAAAGCTGCTTCCACAGTGTCTGCAACCGCAGACATTTGTTTTAAGCTGCTTTCCGATGGAATTTCCAAACTGACAGTTAGTTTGTCGGGACTCTCGGGAAAATAAATCACCGGCAATCTAGGTAATATAAACGCCACCAAGCCAATCATGATCAGTACAAAACTGCTAAGGGTTATTTTAGGGTAACGGATGGCTACCCTAAGCGTAAAACAATGGACCCAGGCGATGTAGTAAAACAAGGCATGAAATTTTGAACTCAGTGTAGAAAACCTAGCCAGGAGAGACGAACGTACGTCGGAGTCTTTTTTAGCGGATGTTGTTGTATCTTTTAAGTGTGCCAAATGTCCAGGTAAGATCAGCAGACATTCAAACAATGAACAGAATAGTGTAATGATCATTGCTTGCGCAAGAATTTGGATCATCTCTCCGTAAAAACCCGGTAGGTTGGAAGTCTGCATGAAACCAAGAATAGTGGTTAAGACAATACCCAAAATGGGAACGACCATTTCCTGTGTCCCCATAATGGCAGCTTTATAATAACTGTACCCTTGTTCACGATAAAAATATATATTTTCCGCAACAATAATGGTATCGTCGACTAACATGCCGACCACAACAATAAAACCAAACATTGTCATCATATTGAGGGTCAGGCCCATTTGATACATGATGATAATGGCCATGCAAAATGAAAAAGGAATACCGAGGATTGTTAAAAGTGTGACGCGCAAGTTGAAAAACAAGACCATACACAAAAAAACGAGTCCAAGGCCAATGGTGGCATTGGAAGACAAGATACTCAGTCGGCGTTTGACGTAAAAGGAATTGTCATCGGTTGTGAGTGTTTGCACACCGGCTGGCAGCAGCTTGCGCGTTTCGTAGTCTGCCAGAAGTTGTTTGACATTTTTAGAAATAGTGATGATATCGCCATCGGGTTTCTTATAAATGCGTACCCATACGCCTTGTTTGCCTTCAACGCGCCGCTGTACCGCTATTTCCTGATATTCCCATTGCACGGTTGCCACGTCGCGTAGCTGAACGTGTTGACCCTTGTCATTACCTCTAATAATAGTATTACGAATTTCATCCAAGGACTGATAGCTCGTTTTTGTTTTAATGAAGAATTCCTTGTTATCAACGGTAACTTTACCGGCGGGAACATTAAAGTTGCGAGTCTTAATGCGCGTAATAATTTCCGGGAGTGTGAGTTCATGGTGTTTGAGCGCTGCTGCATCCACCTTTACTTTAACGCTGATTTGGGGTTCATTGATAAGCTCCACCCGGCCTACGCCGTGGATTTCTTTTACGTCATCGGAAAAGCGATCGGCAAGTCCTTTGAGGACATCATTATCCACATCGCCTACAAAGCCAGCAACAATGTTGACAATCCATGTTCCAAAGCGCAGCTCTTGAACAATAGGTTCTTCTGCCAGTGCCGGCAATTTTACATTCTTGACGGCTGCCTGTATGTCCCTTAAAAGGCTGCTTATAGGAATACCGCTATCGTCGTCTACTTCAAAAACAATAATGGAGTGTCCTGCGCTGGTGTGCGAATGGATGGACTCCGCTCCGTCGATTGGAAGTATGGCATCTTCAATGGGTTTTGTGACCAGCTGCTCCATTGAATCGGAGGAGGCGCCCACATAGATTGTATCAATTCTTATAGCGTCCAGCCCCACAGCTGGATATCCTTCTTTTTGTCCAGTAATAAAGGTTAGGGTACCTAAGACTAAAACTAGAACGACAATAAGGTTTAATGCCTTGTGTTGATTGACAAAGAATTGCAGCATGGGTTTATAGAAGTTGGATAGCCGATCACTCCATGCGCAGCTGGCTTTTTATGATGTTATTAAACAGCAAGCATTGTGTTTAAGTTAAAAAGTTTTGTGGTGTACTGAGTTGCCGATACTGTATTCACGTTTGAAGAGACGATAAATGAATTTCATGAAACGATCAATAAGCAGATAAAACGCAGGCAATAAAATAAGCAGCAGCAATGTACTGATCATCAATCCCCACATGAGCGCAATGGCCATCGGTGCAAGAAAAGGTTCTTCACCCAGCAGCCCATAAGCCAATGGCGCGATACCAACAACTGTAGTGATCGACGTCATCAGAATAGGACGTATGCGCGATTTGGCACCTGTTACGACGGCATCAAAAACATTCAACTTTTTTTCACGTTGTAAGCGATTGATCTTATCCACCATGACAAGCGAATCGTTGACAATAATTCCCATGAGCGCGACACCGCCTAAAAACGGCATAAGACCGATGGGCGTTCCCGTAATAAAGAGACCAATGACAATGCCCACAAAACCAAGCGGAATAATGGACATGACAATGAGCGGCTGCACGTAACTTTTAAAAATGACGGTCAGGACAAAATAAATGCCGAAGATGGCAAGCAGCAGTGCCCTAATGGTGCCGATGATAAGCTCTTGTTGTTCTTCTTGCTCGCCTTTAAGCTCGAAGTCAACAGCTGGATGAGCAGCTTGCCATAGTGGAATTTGCTCTTTTATTTGTGCAACAAGGGCAGTTGCGCTGTTTTGGCGATCGTTTTGATCTTTGAGCAATGCCGAAACAGAAATGTAAAGTTTGCCGTCTTCTTTGATAAGGCGTCCACTGTTGGTGGTATAATCCAGTTTAGCAATGCTTTCCAAAGGAATCATGAAGCCGCGTTGGTTGGGGATGGGGGTATTGTTAATGTCATTCAGTGTTTTGGTTTCATTGGTAATGTACTTGACAATGAGTTCGACTTCGTCGTCATTGGTGCTGAACGATGAGAGCGATGTAATACTCAGCGACGATTCATTTGCAAAAGCATTGCTCACCGCGGTTGCAATGTCGCGAAGATTCACGTTCACAATGGATGCGAGTGTTTCATCGGGAAGCACAGAGATCCCCTGTTTGCCGTCTTTATAACCGGTGGAGACCGATGCTGTATTGGGCAGTTTTGTGATAAAAACATTGACCTCTTTTGCGGCAGCAAGGATCGTTGAAATATTTTTACCGGTCACGTAAACGTCAATGGGTTTACCTGCAGGGGGGCCGCCTTTAAGGGGTTTGACGCTATAGCTAACCATACCGGGGGTAGCTTTAATGCTGTCTTCAATGAGTGCTGTGAGCTCATCATCGCTTTCGTCGCGACTGGTATCAAGAAAAACACGAATATAACCAAGGTAGCTCTGAAAGTCAGGTACGTTATCAAAAGTACTATCCTGTCCAACAGTAGAAACTATATCCACAACATAGTCCCCTGTGTTGGCAGCAATACTGGCTTCCGCCTTGTCTAAAACTTTTGCCGTTGCTGCTAAGTTATTATAAGTAGGCGTTTCTATGTCCACTATGATGCTTTCTGCTTCACCGGGAAAGAAGACAAAGGGCACTTGCGAGCCTAAACCAAACGCCAATCCAAAATAGTGTGCCGAGGAAAGAGGGTCGTGGTAAGGATAGGTTTGCGCAACCACTTCATCAGCACTTTTTTCATAAGCATTGCTGACGACACGGAACCAACGGCGTTGGTCGCGTGGTGATTTTTTTGGTTTGTTTTAGACGTGGAAGCGGTTGTTACAGCCGAGCTGTCAGCTGTTATTGCCAGCTCGTCATCAGCTTGCGGCAATGGAGCAGCATTGTCGCGTAGGTGAGCCAGATGCCCAGGCAAAACAAAAACACATTCCACCAATGAGCAAAGCAAGGTGATGATCACAATTTTCGGGATAATGCCAAGCACATCGCCGAAGATGCCGGGGAGGGTGGCTAAGGGGAGGAAGGCTAAGGTGGTGGTCGCAATAATGGCAATGACAGGTATTAACATTTCCTGCGTCCCTTCAAGCGCCGCTTGCCGAAAGGGCATGCCGCGTTCTACGCGTGTGTAAATGCTCTCAGCAATGATAATGGCATCGTCGACAATCATGCCCACCACAATGATCAGACCAAACATGGTCATCAGGTTCAGTGTGAGCCCTATGGCATAAGCAATGATAATAGCCAGACAGAACGAAAAGGGGATGCCAAGCATTGTCCACAAGGTCACACGCAGGTTGAAAAAAACAATCATGCACAAAAACACAAGGAGCAGACCAACAGTTGCATTGGTTGAAAGAACGCTCAAGCGGCGTTCTACATAAAATGCCAGATCATCCACTGTGGCAGTACGCCCGCCCGCGGGCAGGTAGCCTTTGGCTTCATATTCTGCTAACAGTGTTTTGACGCCCTTTGAGACCTTGATGGTATCGCCATTGGGTGTTTTAAAAACATTGAGCCAAATGCCCTGATTGCCGCCTGAACGCAAGAACGTTGTCAGTTCTTCATGTGCCCAGCGCACATTGGCAAGATCTTTGAGCAGGACACGAAATCCTTTGTCATTGACGCGAATGATGGTGTTTTCAATTTCCGCTAACGATGAATATTCCTTACTGGTTTTAATAAAAAACTCTTTATTTTTGACAGTGATCTTACCTGCGGGTACATTAATATTGCGGGCATTCAGCGCGGCAATGATCGTATTCAGTTCCGTGTCATAAGCTTGTAATTTTTCAGGGATGACATCGACCCATATTTCCAGCTTAGGATAGTTGTGCAGCGTCACTTTCCCCACACCGGGGACGCTTTTGACATCTTCTTTGAAACGCCTGGTGATACGTTTGAGCTCCTCAGTATCAATATTGCCAAGAAACCCGACGCGTAGGTTGGGATTGACTGTTGAAAAAGCTAACTCGCGAATAATTGGATCCGAGACACCATCAGGAAAACTTAGTTTATCAACTGCGCTTTCTAGCTCATCCATGATCTCACTATTGGCGCGGCCGATAGCATTGTCAATTTCAAAACTGATAACGGCACGCCCCTCACTGGAAAAAGAGGTGATCTTATTGGCACCCTCAACAGTCTCAATTTCGTCCTCAATTTTTTTAGTAACAAGTGCTTCCACATCATCTGCTGATGCACCTCTGTAGGCTACAGAGATGGTGATAATGTCAAAGCCGATATTCGGAAACCCTTCTTTGCGTCCCTGAATAAAGGTCAGCGTACCAATGGTAATGACAAGGATAACGACAAGATTGACAGCTTTATATTGATTGATGAAGAATTGAATCATAATGAAATCCTTGGAAATTTTTTAAGAAGCCCCGCTCATGAAAATTTCAGCTGTGGTGGCTGCTTGGAAGGTCGCTTAAAATACTACTCACCAAGGGCGGGATGACTCAGTGCATTTATATTATAAAGTTTATTGAGTTCACCTGTAAGATATTGATAATTTAGAAGATTGCTTTCGTAGCTGAATTTACTATTCAGGTAAGCCGTGCGCGCACGAAAAAGCTCGCGTTTAACGGCTACATTGATCTCAAAGTCAACACGTCCATCTTTGTAATCTTTACTGACTGCGGCATAACGTTTACGCGTAAGCTCAAGGATCTCGCGGCTGCTTGTCAGGAGTTGCCGACTTTCACTGAGTGCAATGAGATTATTTTGCAATTCCTGAAGAATATTCAGCTGCAGCTCCTGCAGCTGACTTTCCAGTTGCTTGACACTAAGCGCGGCTGTTTGGGTTTGTGCTTTGTACCATTTGCTGTCTGTGTAGGCGCTGAACTCTAGCCCCACTGTCACGTTGTAATGATTGATGTCACTGGGAGCAATGTTGTTGTAGCTAGCTGTAAACGTATCACCGGAGCCTATGAGGGTGGCGGAAAGCGAGAGGTCTAAGCTGGGCAGGCGTGCAAGCCTAGCAACGGTTAATTCATTTTGTGCGCTTATAAGACTGGTTTGCAATGCTTGATAATCTTCGCGCGCAGCCAATGCTGCAGGAAGCAAAACCTCTGCCGCAGTCTTCCTGTGCTGCAATGGAAGGGTTTCTGTGAAGACAAGTGTAGCGGCAGCGGCATTTGTCTTTGGTTTCATGCCCATATAAACAAACAAAGCTGTTCGCAACTGTGCCAAAGTGTTTTTTGTGCTGGTAAGTGTGCGTTTGGTTTCCTGCGTTAAAATCTCAGATGACAGCAGATCACGTTCATTAAGGGTGCCCAGGCGTGATTTGCGTCTGTTGAAGCGAAATAGTTCAGTTACGTCTTTCAGATCTCTTTCATAAAGTGTAATAAGAGCTTGCGTATTCATGTAACGATGATAAGTGATGAGCGCACTAAGCAGGGTAGCGGCTACTTCCAGTTTATAGCGGGCATCCTCTGCGCGTGCGGTGTAGAGCAGTGTGTCTAAGACTTTGCTGTTGTAGCCTTTGATGAAACCGCCATTGAGCAGTTTTTGTGAGATTGTAATACTGGGGATGCCGACGCTCCAGATGGTGTTAGTACTAGTGGTGGTGGCTGTGAGACTGGCGAGGGAGACAGTTTCATTGACTTGATTATTCATGCCAATGCTTAGTGTGGTGCCGCTGATGAAATTGGTATTCCAGCTCAGGTTAAAACTGCTTAGCTGACCGCCAATGTCCCCGCTGATGAGTGGATTATATTGATAATCACCGCTGATGAGGCTTGGATAGCTGCTGGCACGCTGTTGTTCATAGGCAGCGTACGTGATGGAAGAATTTTGCCGCGCGGCCTGCAATTGTAAATTATTAGCAATCACTGCCTGACTGAAGCTTTTAAGATTTAGCTTAAGTGTTTCTGCTGCGGCAAGTGGTGTTTCACTGACAAATGCCAACAATATTAACAATATTAGCAATGGGTACAGCCTTATGCTCTGCCGGTAATATTTGAGCAGACGTTTAAACAATATGGCAAGTGAAAATTGATGTGGCAATGCCAGTAGCGTATAAGACATTATTTTTAGTGGATATAAAAAAGCTTAATGATTATTTAGAATGGAGTGGGGGGATGTTTGGGCATTCCACTTTGCCCATAATCTTTACTAACCTTTTACATCAGTAGAGTCAAGAATTTTCCCCAATTATAAGGGTTAATGATGATCGTTTTAATGCTGCAAAAAAAAGCAACTGGAGTCAGCTTATTATAAAAATTATGACTCTTAATGTTAAAATTGATAGTGGAAAATGTTAAGTGCCAATTTTGCTTGTTAAGCAGCAAATGCTGTTGTGGTCTTAATGGTGGTAACGAACATTTAGTTGTTAATTATAATATATTGTTAGTTATAAGTGGTAAGTGGTGTATGTTTTGTGAGACGCAAGCTTAAAACTTTACGACAGCTCGCACTTACCGGGGATCCTGGAAGTGGAAAAAGTGCAGTAGGGAAAGCTTTATCCAAGGCCTTGGGTATTCCTTATTATTCTGTGGGTGCTATTCAACGCGAAATGGCAGCGGCGCGCGGGATGAATACATTGGAATTTAATCGTTTTGCTGAGGGCGATTTTAATATTGATCAGCAAGTTGACAGTTTTTCACGGGAATTGATGCGTAAATCAACAGATTTTGTCTTAGATGCACGCATGGGATGGTTTTTTATCCCTAGTGCTTATAAAGTTTATTTATCCGTGCAAAATAACATAGCGGGCAAGCGTACTTATGCTGATCGTAAACGCAATAATGAGCTATATGCTTCAATTGAAGAGGCAGCAAAGGCATTGAAACTGCGTCAACAATCTGAGCAAGCGCGCTTTCACAACATTTATGATGTGGAGCTTACGGCATTGGCACAGTACGATTTGTGGATTGATACTTCTTATGTATCGCCAATGGAAGTATTGCGTGTGATCAAGCAGGAACAGTTCAAACGCTCCGTAAGTTCAGCGCGCACACTTACACTTGCGGTACCACTATTTTTGCAGGCATCATTGGCAGACCACCATGTATTAAAGCGGATTAGGAAGGTCAATCATGTGCACGCGCTTTATAAACAATTTAGCGGCTTATATGCTGCCCATGCTGTTGCTGCAGCGGATGTGCCTGTGAAGCTTTCCACTGTGGAAGTACCTTTGACAGCTGATGAGTAGGCAATGCTGTAATGTTGGCTTGCTGAGCTGAAATTCTTGCTGTAAGTGTATTAGGCAAGCGGATTTAGCTTGCATGAAATGGTGCAAGATAGTATAATATAAACTTGTTAATCATCGATTCCTAAGTGCTAAGCGACTGTTGTGGGGAAATGTACGCCCTAATGTGCGGGGGGCTTAGCAGGTGACAAGAGGGCACGATCATGCACGTTCAAGATTCACAATATACCATGCCAGCTGAACCAGGGCGACACGCTGCTTCAGCACGGATAGCGGAAACTGCAGCCACTGCTGCGCGCGCACGTAAGACACTTTTTGGACAGCATATTATGTTGGACTTGCGTTTCTGTTCACAGCAGCGGCTTGGTGATTTGGAACGATGTTTTGCCATTCTGGACACTTTGCCCACTAAGATAGGCATGAAGAAACTGGCACCGCCTTATGTATTTCATTATAAGGCAACAGCTCCAAATGAAAGCGGGATTACTGGTGTGACGATCATTGCTGAAAGTCATATCACCTTACACACATTTCCGCATAAGGGTTATGCTTTCGCCGATGTTTTTTCTTGTAAGCCGTTTCACTCAGCCCCTGTGGTGACGTTATTCAAGGAGGCCTTGGACTGTAAGGAATGCCATGTCTTCACGCAAGAGCGCGGGCGTCATTTTGTTAGCTCTTGAACGCTTGTTTATTCACCCACTTGTGATGCTTTGCGTGCGAAACTGGGAGGGATATTCATGCGTTGGCGGTACTTGGTGACGGTGCGGCGCGCCAGTTTGTAGCCGCGTAAGCTGAGCATTTCCATCAGTTGCTGGTCGCTGAGTTTTTTGTCAGGGTAGGCCGCTATCAATTCTTTGAGCAGTACTTGAATTTTATGTACGGAAACAGGCGCTGTTTTTGCAGTGGGGTTCTCTTTGTTCAGGTTATTTTGGACTTGGATTTTTGTGGCAGAAAAGAGCTTGCGCAGGGATAGCAGCCCCCAGGAAGTGGCAAGATATTTCTGTGTCACCAAACGACTTGCTGTACCAATGTCCATTTTTAACTCTCGTGCCAGTTCGGAAAGCGAATATGGACGCAGGCTTGCAAAACCTTCGCGAAAAAAGGCTTCTTGAACATTCATGAGCTGGCGTAGGATTTTTTCCAAGTTGCTGGCGCGGTAGTTCAGATTTTCTAAAAATTCTTCCGCACGTTGTTGATACCTTTGCAGGTTTGTCCTGAATAGGTTGTCTGAAATGGCTGTAGCGTGTTTTGTAGGCTGCGCTGTACGCTGTTTTGAATAATACTCTTGATAAACGGGATTGATGCGCAGCCGTTTATGGGGATAATCATTCATGCTGAGTTCTAAGTGACCGTTGTTGTAAAAAATGGCGGCATCGGCTTCACTGTAGGCATTGACAGGTTCTTGGGAAAGGCTGTAATTGCGCGCGGGTCTGGGCTCCAGCTGGGTTATTTGTTTGAGTGCTGCTGCTATTTTTGTTTGCGAGACGCCTAAGTGCTTAGCCAGAGGTTCCAGTCTGTGTGTGCGGATGTGTTTGAAGGCTTTTGTGACTATGCGCATGGCTAGTTGCAACTCCGCTGCTAACGCAGTATTGGCGGGAGCGCGCGGTGCAGAAGACGCGGTCACTTCTGCAAGCAGCTGTTGCAGCTGAATAAACAAAGCTTCTTGAAGATTAGCCGCAGCAATGCCCGGCGGCATGAATTGCTTAAGTGTTGCCGCCACCTGAGCCACCCTAACAGCATCGTTGCCTGCATCCGCTTGGACGCTGAGAATGGCAGCAGGCGAGAGAAACCCGTCTGTGTCAATAAGCGAGCAGAGAATTTCTCCCAGCTTGAATTGCGGGGAGCCGCGTTCATAGACCAATGCTAACTGCAGGAGCAGCTCATCGCTGAGGGTGGTTTTTGTGCTGGCTGTTTCTTCAATAATGCTTGCAAGCGGTTTTCCATGGCGGGCACCCTGGGGGTGTGGGGGTTCATCGGGAGGCAGGAAGTTGTCCTGATTGCGATTGCCTGCCGCTGAGCTAATATCATTGTTATCACTGTCAGCTGAGGCGTCAGCAGCAGCAGTAGCAGCAGCTTCCAGTTCATTCTCAATGCTGAGTGGGATTTCTGTAGGAGGAGGTTCCAGTTCTTCAAGAACGGGGTTTTCGGCAAGCTCCTCAGCCACCTTTTCCCTGAGTGCCGGGAGCGGCAGTGCCATGAGCTTGAGACCTGTCAATATTTTTGTTTGCAGAACTAGCTTCTGTTCACCTTTGAGTGCGAGTGTGCCGCGTTGGGAAAGCTTGGCACGATGATGTGTGGAGGTCGGGCTCATTGTCAGCAGTGATGGTGAAAACGAATTACACAGTTGCCTAATTCATACTTGCCTAATTATAACCTTTTATAGGGTGGTGTTTTGTATAATTTTTACATTTGATATTTGGACTGTTTATTCATCGGCATACATGGGATGTATCAGCTTTGGCAAGTTTAGCTGAGTGGAGTAAAGTGTCCAGCGGCATTCAGCCTAATGGGAATGGGCTCAGCCAATGCGCCAATGAATTCACCGGCTGATGATGGATGCAGGAAGCTCAGCTAGTGAAGCAGCTTATTGGTTTGGCGACAGTATTTTTCCAGCGTAGCGCTTAATTATTGCCAGCAGTGCGGCGACGGGTATTAACGGCTGAGCTTGTCAGCACCAGTTATTGAGTCTTTCTCTTAGCGCAGGCAGCCAAGGCTGCGACGTTATCTCGCCTGTTTCGTGTTTTGTAATAAAAACAAGAATAAACGTGCCTTCAATGACTAGCTGCTGCTTTTGATTGCTAAAACTGAACTTGCAATGCAGGGAGTTGTTGCCAATTTTAGCAATAACAAGAGACTTAGTCAGAAAGTCGCCCATTTGCGCAGGCGCGCGGAAATCCACATTTAAATTGACAATGGGGACTCCATGTTTGGGATGCATTTCATGAAATGAAAAACGAACTTCTGTTTCAAAAAAATCTTCCACTAGGTCGTTCAACATGACCAAGTACTTGGGGTAGAAAACAATGCCAGCCTGGTCGCAATGTTGAAAGCGAACTTTTTGCTGTTTAATAAAACACTTTTCTTTCATCGGCTTAATAAATGAATATAATGATTTTGCAAACGGGAGCTTGAAACGACTACTGAGACGACTTATTTCTTTTTAAGGCGATTGGCAATATGCACTCCCGCTGCTCCGCCAAGCCCTGGTCCTGGATGTGTGGAAGCGCCATTGTGGTAAAGGTTTTTAATGGGTGTCTGATGATTGACGGCGGATTTGAATGGACGCCAAAATAAGTATTGGTCCATATCGCATGCTCCACTGTAAGGATCGCCATGTCTTAGATTGATATTCAGCTGGCTGAGCTCTTTGGGAGAAATAATTTCTTTGTACACCACCGCAGATTTGATATTGCTGATGTAAGGCTCTATTCTGTCAAGTATTCTATTGGCGTAAGCTGTTTTTAGTTCATCGTTCCATTCCTGTTGGCACAATGCGTTCAATTTGTTTGCAGCGTCGCCCTTAGGATAATTAGGGCATTCTGGCAATTGAATCCACAATATATGTTTTCCCTTAGCGGCGCGGCTGGGGTCTAAACTGCTGGGTTGGGCAATGCAGATGGTTGCTTTTTGCGGCAAAAGCTGCCTTTTGGCTTCACCCACAGCTTGTGATACGTCGTCGATGCCGTTAGACAAATGGACATAAACAATGTTTTTTAGTTGTTCATCGTACCAGGCGGGAGGTTCATTGAGGATAAGGTGTATTTGCATATTGCCCATACCGTATTGGTAGTTTTCAGCTTCAACTAAGCGTTCCTGAGGCAAATGTTGTTTGTCTTTAAGCAATTTAAGATAAAGCTGTGTTGGATTGACACTGGCGACGACATTTTTGGCTTCGTAGGTTTCACCATTTTTTAACCGTACGCCTTTAACTGCGCCATTGTTATGGATTAAAATTTCATCAACATGCGCGTGGAGCTTGCATTCTCCATGCCCCCTTTCAATAATACTTTTAAAGGCTTCTACTATTTTATAACTTCCTCCTTTGACCATAGGGAGCCCGACCATTTCTACTGTCATGGCGACAATTTTTGCCATAACAGCTGAGAACGTACTGTCCGGTGATAAACCGGTATGCAAGATCCATGGTGCAAACAAGGCTTGTACTTCAGCGGATTTAAAATGTTTGGGCAGATCATTGCGCGCACTGGAGAGGTATTGACCGATGTTGTTTAAAATCCCTTTGATTTTATGTTTAAAAAAATATTTAACAAAGAATTTGGCAACTTTTTTGCTGCGGAGTTCTTCGCCAAGGAGCAGAAAAAACAGCTCTGCATGTTGTCCAACCCATTGCATTTGCTCAGCGAACCTGTCGCCGTCTCCTGCGTGTTTTTGATTAAACGCTAAGCTGTTCTTTTCCCGATCCGTGGATAAAACAACATATTTTTTGTTTTCCAATACACTGGCAGTCGGGGTATTGTTTGCGACAAATTCCACACCAAAATGTGTCAAATCCTCTTTGAGTGCAGCATAGGCAGGAGAGGTCACAAACAGCGGGTAAGCTGTTGAAAGTGTGTCAATGGTACAACCTTCGACGTGGTGGCTTCGTATACATCCGCCAAGGAAAGCACTGCTCTCCAATAACAAAACTTTTTTGCCTGCTTTTGCCAGCAATGAAGCACAGACTAAGTTATTGATGCCGCCGCCTACCAGGATAGTGTGAATATTTTTCATAATATTTTTTGACCCTAATTAAAGTTCTTGTATTTTGTTTTTCAATGCCTTGGTTTGATGGTTTTGTAAAGCAAAAGCGATTAAAAAATCTATTGTTTGGGCAATGTTTTTTTGCTTTTTATTTTTTAGTGCATAAACATTGATGAGGTGAAATTTGCTTTCACCGCGTTCGGAAGTACTGCCATAACCCTTTTTCAGGCGATAAGTTTTTGTTATTTGTACTGCCAGCTGATAATTAACTTTCATGGCTTCCGTTATGTTGGCCAACCACTCAGTCATCAGCTGCATTTCTTTAAAATGCCGTAATGTTTTCAAGCGCCAGCTTTTCATTCCGCCCATTATGTAAAGCAATGTGAAACCTAGGATCCCGGTGCTTTTCATTCTCCTATCGCGATCGAAGTATTTGGTAAAGCTTTTTTCCATAGTTTTGTTGGCTGCCGCGCGTTGTCCCAATTTTGCAGGTAAAAAACCGCAAAACTCCTTAAATGAGGGATGCAAATAATCAGTGGTTGTGACGAGGTCATTTTCTTTGGCATTGACTTGTGCATACATTTCTACAAACCTCTCGCGGCGCGTTTTCATGTCTGCCACATAGACCAAGTCATCGTAGCTCATGGCAATCGCTAAATAACGGGCAAGCTGTTCACTGAGTTGAAACTGCTGTTTGGGATGTTTTTTTTCCCGTTCCAAAAAAACAGTTAATTTTTTCAAGTACTCTTTTGCCCAATTAATATTTTGCCAATCAGCCAAATGTTTGGCACCGCAGTACACAATATCATGAAGTTCCAACGGGAAGCGGACTTTTATATCCTGAATAAGCAAGTTCCACTTTTTATGTTTGGAGTACTTGGGAATACTTTTTAGCTCTGCCTGCTTGAGTTCCGATTGAAATGGTTTGGGTTGATGTTTGAAAGTTTTAATGTATTCAAAGGCTTCTTCAAATGCTGCCAAATTGGCAGGCACTGTAATGCCGCTTTTTTTTATGACTTTTATGAATGATGCTTTTTTAAACGGCAAGGTTTCACTGGCGGCTAAGGCGCCCAAGAGTGTAGCGGAAATAACACTGTTGTTTTTGTCAGCAATGAATTTGAAATTTCCGTACAAACATGTTTTGGCATGTTTGTTAACCATTTTCAGAATTTTTTCTGAATTAACAATGCCATCTCCAGGTTTTTCTTTTTCTTTGATGGCAAGGTTTCTATGTGAAGAGAATATGGCAGTTGTCTTTTTTGAAATAAACTCTCTGGCCAAGGCGCGTCCTGCTTCCATTAATTCAGTGGCAAGCAACACGTCCACATCTGCTGGTGCGGGCATCTGCGCTAAGACTGGGGTCATTAATTTTTTATTGACGGTTATTTCAGCTAAGGGTATCAACTCCATATAATAGACTGTCGCCCCGGTTCTTTGCGCAACGCCAGCTATGGATGTGGCTTGACACCAGTAGCCATTTGTTTCTGCTAACGCAGTGACCCAGTTAGTGAGTACACTGCCGCCATCGCCGCCGACCGCTAACAAGGCAACTTTATACGGTTGAGCAGCAATCAACTGCACTCGTTTTGTCATTCTAACAGGAAGTCACGAATTCTGCGGTTTTGCAGAATTAGCAAATAGGATTTTTGTATGTTGTGGATCATTTTTTCAAACCAACCTGGATGGCGAACTACAGCTGCCTTATAAAAAGATGGGCATAAAACCGCTGCTTCAGCCACTTCACCACAGTTGCCGCAGGCTACACAGGAATTATCAATATGCGCAATAGGGTCTTCTTTTAAGGGGTTGGGACTGTACGTTAATGTGAGTGAGGGACAGCCCGATAGGCGGATGCACTCGTGGTCGCCCGAACAGATCTTAGCATCCACGCCAAAAATTTCTTTGACCACTCTTTGTTTTTGCGCTAAGCTTCGAGTCAATTGTTTTTTGGCCCTTCTTTGTTTAGTGAGCATACATTCAGATTGCGCAATGATAACCTTGGGGCCTTTTTGGGGTGTCGTCAATGCCCGTGTAAGCACTTTTACCATTTTGGCTACATCGTAAGTATTGTCTAAAAAGTCCACCCATTGTACACCGACGCCTCTTACCGCTTTTTCAATGGAGTTAAAGGTTTTGCGTATTGTGTTTTTGGATCGTGAGGAAGGAAGGTCTTGCCCTCCCGTTGCGGCTGCGTAGTTATTGTCGATGATAATAATAACGCCGTCATATTTGTTGAAGACGGCATTTGTAATGCCTGAGTTCAAGCCGTTATGCCAAAAGCCGCCATCGCCCATAATGGAAATGGCTCTTTTTTGTTTTTCATTGACGTTAAGCTTATGAGCATTGAAAGCTGAGGCTGAAGACACTCCTAAGCCATAACCCATAGTGGAGGCGCCGATGTTGAACGGGGGGAGGATTGAAAACAGATGGCAGCCAATATCGCCAGTAATATGATGTTCTCCTAAATTTTCCTGTACCAGCTTCAATGCTGCAAAGATGGGTCTTTCAGGACACCCTGTGCAGAAACCGGCGGGACGTACAGGAACGGATTGCTGTAGCAGGGTTTTTTCTTTTTGCGATAAACTGCTTTGCGGAGTACTTTCAGGTTGACGGACCGCAACAAAAGCACTTAAAAACTTTTTTAGTCCTTTTTCTAGCGCGTCAATGCTATAATCGCCTGCGGTTGGCAGAACGTTTTTTCCCCAAAGTTCTGTTGCGGATTTATTTTGAAAGAGAATTAAGCTCAGGCTTTGTTCCAAATAATTCGGCTGACCCTCTTCAATGAGCAATACCGCTTTTTTTCCTTTACAGAACTTCAATACTTCTTCAGGAATGATAGGGTAGGTTACATTCATGACGTATTGCGTAATTTTTGTATGCCCGAGGATGTCCGCCAAGCCTAGCCGCGATAATGCTCTGTTTAAATTGTTGTATAGTCCGCCCTGGACGATGATGCCAATATCTTTTCTTTCACCTTCATGAAATTCATTTAAGCGATTTTTTTGGATATATTGAATGGCCCTGGGCATACGTGAACGTACTTTTTCCTGCTCCTGAATGAAAGACGCAGGGGGAAGCACAATCTTATTGATATCTCTTTGGGGATTATTCAAGCTTTCCGCTAAAGTATGTTTAGGGCTAACATTAGTTTTTGCTTTAAACTGCCCATATAGATGACAGCTCCTGACTCTGAGTTGGAGGATAACCGGGGTATTGCTGGCTTCGGATAGCGTAAACGAATGTTCAACAGCGGCAACAATGCTTTCCAAGTTGGGTTTTGGATCCAGCAGCCACATTTGCGATTTCATGGCAAAGGCATGTGTTCGTTCTTGCATAATGGACGAGCCTTCTCCGTAATCTTCCCCCACAATGATAATGGTGCCGCCTACAACACCACTGGATGAAAGATTGGACAAGGCATCGGAAGCAACGTTGGTACCAACGGTTGACTTCCAGGTTACCGCTCCGCGTACGGGGTACAGTACCGAAGCTGCCAACATAGCGGCAGCGGCAGCTTCGGATGCTGAATTTTCAAAATAAACGCCCAGTTCTTTCAGCAGTGGTTCGGCATCGGCAAAGACGTCCATGAGGTGGGAAATGGGGGCGCCTTGGTAGCCCCCCACATAAGCCACGCCGCACTGCAAGAGCGCTTTAGTGACGGCTAAGATGCCTTCACCGTGAAAAGTTTTACCTTCACCTATCCGTAAGGTTTCAACTTCTTTTTTAAAAGACCTTTCCGCCATTTTTTGCCCTTACAGAAAAAGAAAAGTAAATAATGGAAAAGCTATCTTTTAAAAACAAGAAGCCTTAACACAGGATAACCAATAAGCGAAACCCCTAAGCTGGTAAGGAATTCAATCGGGATAACGGACGGTAGTACGTAGTGTGCTAGAACAGTCGCCAGCACAACGGTAATAACGCCTGCCCAGTTGACAATCTCATTCTTTTGAATTTCTTCCTCTATATTCAGCTGACGTTTTCTTACGATATAATAATCCGCAATCATAATGCCTGCAAATGTAGTGGTTAAAACGCCTAAAATATTGATCCAGTCGTTCACCAGCGCTAGGATTTGCCCATAAAGCATGAATAAACCAATAATATTGGCAAGGATGACAAACGTGACGCGCCCGGGTTTCCATGAAGTCAGTGCATCAAAGAGGTTGGTTAAGGAGAGCGATGCGCTGTACGTGTTTAACACCTGAGCCTTGCCCTGTGCCAACACCATTAGGATCGTCCCAAGGAACCCGCCGATAAGGATAAATACTGCCGTTACACCATCAGGGCTAAGCGCCAGTTGACCAGCAGCTTGCGGATCCATGCCGCGGCCAATGTAGTGATTGACTAACTCAGTACCGCCTGCGTCCATCATAACGCCGCCTACAAAGACCATCGCAATGCTCATGGCTGCATTGGCAATGAACGCAGCAATGGTAATATCTTTTGTGGATCTGGCGTAACGCCCCATATCGGCATCCACCAAAGCCAATGCCCCCGCTGAGCCGATCAGCAGGTTGATGCCGAAAATATATTTGCCGGCTACGGTGTGTGCACCCATTGCCAGCAAGTCTTTTTCGGGGAAGCGCGGTGCAATCGCCCAAATGCTGCCGTCGCCGCCGTATTTATTCACAATCACCCAGGTAACATATACCAGGACAAATAAGAACGCTATCAGCGTGACCGATGAAACCTGCGCGACCAACTTAAAGCCATAAGCGGTTAAGAGGATCCAGGTGATGGTTAGGAGACCATAAATAATGATCGCATTGAGGATGGTATCCGGCAGGTTAAATGCAAAAATAAATCCCTTGTAGAGCAAGGCATTTTCAAGCGCCAAAAAGCCGATGATCATGAATGCGAAGATAAGCGATGCAATAATGGATCCCTTTTTTCCAAATCCTAAAAAGCGTGCCATGACGGTGCTGGAAAAGCCCGTTTTATACGCCAAGTGTCCGGTAATGGATCCCAGCGTGCCGCCTACAAGCGTTACCAGCACACCGCAGATAAGCGCAATTTTAATACCTGCAACATAAGTCAGCAGCGCACCAAAAAAGATAATGATGAGCGTTGTACAAATGCCTGCAGTGTTCCATGTAAGTGCCAGCCAATTTTTGCGTTCACTTTCAGGAACAGGCTCCAGTGCATGATCCTCCATGACCGCTTTAATGTTTTTAGTTTTTTGTTCCATTTTTGATAACCTAAATAAAGTTTTAATAAAAAATAAAAAAAGTCCTAAAGTGCAGTATTGCCTTTAGTACGTTATTCAACCAAAGCAAGTACTCGCAATGGACTGCCTGAACCTTGTTCTATTTTTAACGGTGCAGCAACGATGACTGCGCCCTTAGCGGGCAATTGATCTAAATTTCGCAGACATTGCAAGCCGTACTTTCCCGCTCCGTGCATGAGCGTATGACAGGGGAGCTGCATTTCCCAAGTAAAAGACATGCCAGCATCCGTGTTGATGGTTTCAACGCCAAATCCTAAAACGTCTTTTTCAATCATGTATTCCACAGCTTCTTTATCGGGACCGGGCGTATGATTAAGTCCATCTGAACCTGTATTTAAAAAGTCGGGACCTAATGATCTTTTATGCCAATCCGTTCTGAATAACACCCATTCACCAGCTTGCAAAGCTCCATTTGTTTCTTCCCAAGCTTGAATGAATGATTTTGTTAAAATAAAATCGGGGTTATCAGCAACTTCTTTTGCGGCATTGAGCACGCTGGCACCTGCCAGAAAATGTTTGCTCACTAAGGTGTCAACCGAATTATTGGCATGGTCTTTACCTGTGACCCAGTGAATGGGTGCGTCAAAATGCGTGCCCGTGTGTTCTCCGCAAGTAAAATTGTTCCAATACCACCCGGGCCCCTTGTCGTCATATTTGGATATTTGTGTCTTTGAAAATGGCACTACTTGACCAAATTCGGGGGGAAGCTGTAAAGCTGGAAATGCCTCATTCAATGTATGAGTCAAATCGACAACCTTAACTTGGTTGGTTTGAATGGTTTTTGTTAACTCTTGTAAAATCTTCATGGTCCTGACCTTGTAAATTTTAATTTAATTGTTAAATTGGTGTGATTTTGGTTTGCACCTAAACTTCATTTCTTCTAATTCTTTTCTTTGCGTTTCCATATAAGGAAACAAATGTGTCATACCGGGATGGTAAGGTTTTGGAATATTGACTTCATCCTTATGCCCCTCGTAAGCTTGTGCCTTGTGAACAAAAAAAGGATCCAGCAACAAAGGCCTTCCCAATGCTATGATGTCGGCGCGCTCATTGAGTAGTAAGGTATTGATTTGATCGATGTTTTGAATCTGTCCCGCTGTTATGGTTGGGATGCCGAGTGAAGTTTTAATGGCTTCCGAAAACGGACTTTGCCACATTCTCCCGGTTAGTGGTTTTTGGTGTTCAACTGTATTGCCAGTGGTCACGTTAATAATATCTGCGCCGTGCTGCATGAATAAGCTTGCAACTGTAAAAGCTTCTTCCTGCGTAAGGCCGCCTTCTGCCCAATCCGTAACGCTGATGCGTACAGAAATTGTCGCATGGTTTTGGACAATAGCCTTAATGCTTTTCAGCACTTCAATAGGGAATTTCATTCTGTTTTCAATAACACCGCCAAATTCGTCTGTTCTTTTATTGGTCAAAGGCGAGATGAAAGAAGCGAGTAAAAACCCGCTGTGCGCCTGCAGTTCAATCAGCTCAAAACCCGCTTCTAGTGCATGCTGAGCGGCAGCTTTAAAGTCTTGGATGATGCGCTGCATTCCCGGTGGCGTCAATTCTTCAGGCACTGGAAGGTGGGCATTATAAGCGATTGGGGAAGCTGAAAACAATGTTCCCGTAAAGTTTTTAAGCGGCGTTAATTGCCCGCCGCCGATAGACGCACAACCTCCTTTCCGTCCACAATGTCCCAGTTGAATGCCAATTTTGCTATGGGTATGCTGATGAATAAAAGCTACAATTTTTTTCCAAGCAACAACCTGTTCTTTATTCCAGATGCCCGCACAATAGGGTGTAATTCTTCCTGCTGCAGAAACAGCAGTCATTTCTGTAAGTATGAGCCCCACTCCGCCAATGGCTCTAGTGGTGTAGTGCGTAAAATGCCAATCATTGATTAACCCGGCTTTTGCACAGTACTGCCCCATAGCCGTCATGGCAATGCGGTTTTTCAGGTTGATCGTTCCTATTTTAACAGCAGTGAAGGCTGGTGAACAATTTTCAGCTTTGACGTGATGTTTTTTATTGAAAGCTTGAATTATGCGGCGAGCATAATTTGGGTCTCTTCGTGCCTGATTTTCAATCGTTATTTTTTTACTGCGCGACATGAGGCTGAAACTAAAAGCATCAAAGTCCAAGGTCATATGCCTGTCCATGGCTTCAAACCAGTTGAGCGATACAGTAGCCGCATGTTGTATTTTACCAACTGCTATGCGTCTGGTCTGTTCGTATTCTGCAAAGACTTTATTCAGCTCAGTTGGATTGTTGACCACTGCATTTGACAATGCTATGGCACAGTCCATTGCTAATTTAGTGCCTGAGCCTATGGAATAATGAGCGGTGGCTTTGGCGTCTCCAAGCAGGACAACATTATCAAAGTACCACACTTTGTTCTCAATATGTGGAAACTGCCGCCAATGTGACTTGTTAGTGATTAGCTTATGCCCGTCCAGTTCTTCCTGATAGATGCTTTCCAGTCGACTGGCACTGTCTTTTTCGTCCGTGACAGTAAAACCTGCGTTATCGAAAGTTTGTTGGCTACACTCAAAGATCCACGTACTGTGCCCTTTTTCGTATTGGTAAGTATGGGCACAAAAGGCACCATGTTTTGTGCTTTTAAAAAAATAGGAAAAAGCAGGTAAGGGTTTGGTGGAGCCGCACCATAAAAAGCGATTGTTTTTCAGCTCTATTGTTGTACCAAACTTCTTTTGATATTTTGTGCGAAGTGTTGAACTGATCCCATCGGCAGCTAAGATCAAATCTTGGTCTTTTAGCGCGGATAAATCATCAATTTTTGTATTGAAATGTAATTGTACGCCTTCTTCACGGCATCGTTGGTGCAGAAGCAGGAGCAATGTCTTTCTGGAACATCCACAGAAACCATTTCCTTTTATTCGTACTTTTTCGCCATTTCTGACGATGTCCAAATTGTCCCAATAAGCAAAGTTATTCCTGATCAAGTCATAAGACTTTAGGTCATAAGACAAAAACTCGGCTAAGGTTTCATCGGAAAACACGACCCCAAATCCGAAAGCATCATCATGAGCGTTTTGTTCGAAGACCTGTATTTCACAGTTGGGCAGTCTTTTTTTAGTGAGTATTGAAAAATACAATCCCCCCGGACCACCACCTATGACTGATATTTTCATAACAACAGCTCAAAACTTAAAAGCACTACTGCCACCAAACACCCTGCCTGCATCCTCTGCAACCCGAGCGAGCAGGGTGATGGCAAAATTAACTATGAAAACTAGCTGCCCTTCCCTTATGGAAGCGTTTAGCTTTTTTGTTAATAATTTTTTTGTAGTCTTTCGCACTTGCTGGAACATTCCATTGATTGAAAAGCTTAAAGGTGCTTAAATTCATTTTAAGATCTTCCAGCAACTCATCAACATGATGCATTGAAAAAGGAATAATATTGGTTCCTCTTGCATTTTTCCCAAGTGTCCTAGCTTTTGACCAGGCAAGTTTCCGTTTGGTTGCCCTTATCATTTCTGCCTGACCAGGTAGTGAAAATCCGCTGGTAAAGTACTCCGCCATCCATAAGGCACCAACTTCTGAACTCAAGGGGCTGTAGAATGATGAGTTATAACCGTTAAAACCTAAATGCTGTGTTCCAATAGGAAGTTGGTTTTTATATAAGAAAAAATCCTTATTTTCATCAAAAAGCAGTGTGTCGATTGATTTGTCCAGAAAAGGAACCTCCTGCTTGAAGCCAGTTCCGCAAATAATAATGTCTGCAGGAATTTCTTCTCCGTTTGCTAAAACAAGACCCCGGGAATTGAGCTTTTTAATGTCAGTTTTTTTCACGACAACTGACCCGTCACCAACTTTTTCAAAAAAACCGGCTGTAACCTGACTGACATTTGCCCGCGTGATTGTCTCGAACTTAGTGCCCGGATGGAGGCCGCGTTTCCTCAGTTTCAACTGTTTTTCAATGTGCTTTTCAATAGAATTGACGAGAAAATTCCTTACCGGTTTGCCAAGAGTGTGCAGGAATTTAGGAAATCCTTTAAGATCAATATACTTGATCAAGTTTTCTCCCATACGCGTTAAAAACAAGTACTTGAAATTAAGGAAGCCAAAAAATATTCGCGGCAATTTCCAGATAATTTCGCGCGCGACAACGGTCATAGACTTGGCAATTGGCGCAAGTGCATTGGCGACATCGCATGAAGATTTGCCGAACCCAATGACAACTATATTTTTTCCTTCGGCATCACTTTCATTATGAAATTGCGTGGTGTGGACAATTTTGCCGCCAGAACTTTTAAAAGTTTCTGCACCATTAAAATTCGGAATAAAGGGCTTACAAAATATGCCATTGCAAATGATCAGATAATCATAGACATCTACACCATCTTTCTGATTGGGCGAGCGCCATTTCACTATCCACTTATTTTTTCTTTCCTGATGGGCTGATGTGACCTCAGTGTTAAATCTAATCAACCGCCGTAAATCTTGTTTATCTGTGTAGCTTTCAAGGTAATTCTGAACTTGTTTTCCTGAAGGCCATTCGGGATACTGTTTAGGCATTTTTAAATCAGCCAAATAGTAGGTATCCTTAGTGTTTTGCGTGGATAACCCAGGGTAACGTTGGGACGTAGCCCAAACACCGCCCACTTCTTTATCTTTTTCATACACAGTCACATCAAAGCCATAAAGCTTGAATATGTTAGCAGTTGATAAACCTGCAAAGCCTGCGCCAATAATCCCAATTTTCTTTTTCATGATATATTTCCGTACAAATTTTATGGAGAGCTAATTTTTTTATGGAGAGCTAATTTTAAACTGATTTGTTATGTTGTTTGGTTGATTGCAGCACCAGCTTAATCTTTCTGCAAGATGGGAAATAATGGAGTATGCCCCTCAGGACCCATGGCTGAGTAGCCCCCGTCAACAGGTATTTCTCCGCCGGTCATGTAAGAAGCCTGGCTGCTTGCAACAAAAGCAGCTACCCTTGCCACTTCTACACCATCTGCCACCCGTGACATCAGGTTAAACGGAGAGACTGCTTGATCAGCGTGAGAACGATCGTTTTTGGTTAAACCTTCAAAAGGTGCAGACCAGATATGTCCCAATCTTAACAAGTTCACCCTGATCTTATCCTGCGCATATTCTACTGCTTGTGTTTTTGTTAAATGCAATAACGCAGCTTTTGAAATGGGATAGGCCCACCTGCCAATGTGTGGATAACAACCTGATATTGAGCCAATATTGACGATGCAGCCCTGTGTTTTTTTGAGATGAGGCCTGCATTTCTCGCCTAAAATAGCAGCTGATACTATGTTGACGTTGAGCGTTGCCAGCCAAGTCTTCCTATCCGTTGCTGCCCCGTCATCACCATAAGAGCACGCATTATTGATTAAAATATCTATTTTCCCGAACTTAGCCAGAGTTTGCGCTATCAATGCGTCCAGTTCCGCGTCAATGGATATATCCGTACTGAGCAATAATGCCTGCGACAGTTCCGCTTGCTGTTTAGCCTGTTCAATGGATCCCCTTGCGGCAATGGCAACCTTGCAGCCCCTCTTGATAAATTCTTTTGAAAGCTCACCACCAATGGACGCTGCACCCCCGGTAATGATGACTACTTTGTTCGCTAAATCTTCCATAGTTAATCCTCCTGTAACGATAAATGATAATTGTTTTGATTAATTAAAAGTATTTCTGTGTGTAAAATCAAATGATACTATTGAAACACTAAGTCTAGAAACTAAAATTTTTAAGCTCATTAAAAAACTTATTTTTAGGTTTAATGAATAATATCATTATATGTTTTTGTTTTTGCCTGAAATTTTTATTGAAAATTAAATTAATGACACAAATGAATAAAATTTTATAGCTAATGTGCAAGTTATCATGCAAGAAACTAAAATAAATAATACAATTAAAAGTAGTTTGTTACACAAAACAATAAATTTTTACGGCAAATAAGCAAATTAGTGAAAAATCTAGAAAAACAATGATACAATTAAAAATAGTTTTTTAGTTTTTTGAAAAAAAATTCTGTATTTTTTATTTTTATTTAAAATTTTTATATAAAAATGAGTGTTTGTTAAATATTATAACTTTAATCGTGCAAATGATTCAATTTAAAGCAGCTGTTGTACAGACGTCGTCAGTTTTTTTTAACTCAAAGGCGACAGCAGAAAAAGCTTGTTTGCTAATGGAAGAAGCCAGTAAAAATGGTGCTGCTATCGTTGCTTTTCCTGAAGTATTTATCTCGGCATACCCATATTGGAATTGGCTGCTGAGCCCAATAGCTGGCGGTGAATGGTTTGAACGGCTGTATCATTCTGCCATTGAAAGTGACGGCGAAGAGGTTGAAATGCTGAAAACAGCCGCTAAAAAGTTTAACATCAATGTTGTTATCGGCTGTAATGAACGGGAAAAAACAAGAAATGGCACTATTTTTAATACAAATCTGCTCATCAGTCACCAGGGAGAGTTGCTGGGCAAACATAGAAAGTTAGTGCCTACATGGGCAGAAAAATTATCATGGACCGGTGGCGATGGCAGTACACTGAAAGTTTATCAAACTAATATTGGCCCCTTGGGAACGCTGGCATGTGGGGAAAACACCAATCCTTTGGCAAGATATACCTTGCTTTCACAAGGGGAATTGGTGCATGTTGCCAATTATATTTCATTGCCGGTGGCACCCGAGGATTACAATATGGCCGAAGCCATTAAAATAAGAGCGGCTGCCCATTCCTTTGAAGGCAAAATGTTTACCCTAGTCGCCTGTTCAATCATTTCCGATGAGGCACTCACATTGTTAGAGAAGTCTGAGCCAAAAATTAGAGAGCGTTTTGCCAGAAAAAATAGTGCTTTTTCAGGTATCATCGGCCCTGGTGGTGTGCCAATTTCAGAGCCCTTGATTGACGAAGAAGGCATTGTTTATGCAGACATCGATCTCAATAAGTGCATACAGCCTAAACAGATGCACGATATTTTGGGAGGCTACAATCGTTTTGATATTTTTGAACTAATAGTCCACACTAAAAAAAACGAGCCAATACATTATGAAGAAAACAAGCGCTCAGCAAAAGCAGAACCAACGATAATCGCTTAGTGCAGAAAATAGTGCAGAAAAAAGTGCAGAAAAATAATTTTTAATAGCAGGCAGGTACATTGTTATGAAAAAAGCAAACTCACAACCATTTGACGATGCAGCTTACGGCAGATCCAGGGTAACCGATACTGATGAACTGAAAGCATATTATGAGACAGTAAAGGGCTTGGGAACCGAAGCCTTTTGGACGGTCGCCAATGAAATTGAACCTTGGGAACCGCATACATTATCTTCTGTCATGTTTTGGGATTTTGAAAAAATCAGACCGCATTTACTCAGAGCTGCAGAATTAGTTTCGCCCGGTGAAGCTGGAAGAAGAGTTTTATACTTAGTCAATAAAAAACGTGCTGATATTAAGGCTGCCTGTGGTATGTTGTTTTCCGGCTTACAAATTACGCGCCCTGGAGAATTTACCCCGGCGCATAAACATGTAGCTTCTGCTTTACGTTTTATCATGGAAGGCGCGGGCGGTTATACCATTGTCGACGGACACAAAATTACGTTGGCACCAAGAGATTTTGTCATAACTCCCAATGGCACCTGGCATGAACACGGAGTGGTGGCAGAAGGTAAAACTTGTATTTGGCAGGACGGTTTGGATATCCCGATGGCCAATGCTTTTGAAGCAAACGATTATGCAGTATTGCCTGAAGGCAAGCAGCAAAAAGTTCTTTATCCATTGAATTATTCGCCAATGACCTTTGGCGGCAGCGGTTTATTGATGGCCGATAAGGAATGGGATAAACCATACTCTCCGCTTTTTAGGTATTCCTGGGAGCCTACTTATGAAACATTGCTGGCGGCTGAGAAAGTTAATGATGGTTCGCCCTTTGACGGCATTTTAATGGAGTATACAAATCCGATGACAGGAGGCCCAGTAATGGCGACTATGGGTGCAGCCATGCAACTATTGCGTGCGGGTGAGCATACAAAAGCACATAAACATACCGGCTCCACCATTTATCAATGTGCTAAGGGCAAAGGTTATTCTGTTATTGAGGGAAAAAGATACGATTGGAAAGAAAAAGATATTTTCTGTGTTCCTTCATGGACATGGCATGAGCATTGCAATCTTTCCAATAGCGATAACGCTTGTCTTTTCCAATTTAATGATTTGCCTACTGTGAAAAAGTTGTGTTATTATCAGGAAAAAGTTTATGCCGATAACGATGGTTATCAACCCATAAAAGCATAGTTTAAACAGAATGTTGATGCCTGAAGAAGCTTTTTTCAGGCTGTTATGACAGCTGTGTCGAAAGTATTTTTACAATAAGGTTAGTATATTTTTTATGAAATTAGTTAGTTATCAAGCTCAATCCAACCCGGAAAGTCGTTTGGCTTTTCAATTAAAAGCTGGAGCGATCAGCGATTATAGCCAGCTTGGAAAAATCCTCAATCAAACGCTCCCAGCAACTATGTTAGCATTGATTGACAAAGGTGCGGCTTATATTGATGACTTAGAAAAAGCCATCGCCGCGCTTCCAGCAGAAGCTTATGAGCAGACGCTTATTGCTATGGACAGTGTGCAGATTTTAGCGCCTATCCCCAAGCTGCGAAAAAATATTTTTGGAATTGGCCTCAATTATACTGAACACATTGCAGAATCGGCTAGGGCCTTAGATACGGCAAAAGAATTGCCGCAAAAATGTGTTATTTTTACTAAGCCGCCAACTGCTGTTATCGCAAGTGGCGACCAGATAAGACTCAATAAAAATGTAACCCAACAGTTGGATTTCGAAGGCGAATTAGCAGTTGTCATTGGGAAAACGGGATTTAGAATTAAAACTGAAACGGCAATGGATCACGTTTGGGGTTATACCATCATTAACGATGTTAGTGCAAGGGATTGCAGGAGAAGCGGACAATGGATAGTCTCCAAGGGACAGGATACATTTGCACCTATGGGGCCTGTTTTAGTCACTAAGGCAAGTATCACAACTCCACACAATTTACAAATTGTGACCAAGGTCAATAACGTAGAAAAACAAAATGGCAATACCCGCAACATGCTGTTTAACATACCCGCTATTATTGCAGATATTAGTGCGGTCATGACGCTTGAACCGGGAGACATCATTGCTACTGGAACACCGGCGGGGGTTGGAGCTGGACGGAAGCCGCAAGAGTGGTTGTCGCCTGGCGATACTATTGAAATTTCTATTTCTGAAATTGGAACGTTGAAAAATACCGTAGTGGACGACACCCACGCATAATTGCTTATTGCTAAACGATGAAAAAAACATACAGAATAGGGCAAATAGTGCCCAGCTCAAATGTCACGATGGAAACTGAAATTCCAGCTATTTTTAGGGAGCGGGAAAAACACTTCCCCGAAAGCTTTACGTTCCATTCTGCCAGAATGAGAATGAAACAGGTAACCGTAAAGGAGTTGGCTTCAATGGATGCCTTGTCCGATAAATGTGCTGAAGAATTATCCGATGCGGCAGTCGACGTTATGGGTTACGCTTGTTTGGTCGCTATTATGGCAATGGGGAAAGGTTATCATTGCATCGCTCAGGAAAGATTACATAAGTTGACCCATAACAATGGACATCCCGCGCCTGTTGTCACAAGTGCAGGTGCCTTAGTGGAAGGGCTGGCTGTTATCGGTGCTAAAAAAGTTGCACTGGTGACTCCTTATATGAAGCCTTTAACACAGAAAGTGAGCGATTATATCGAGGATCAAGGCTTCGCTGTCTTAGACAGCGTATCTTTGGAAATCTCCGATAATTTACAAGTAGCCGTGCAGGATCCAATGAACCTGCTGCAGCATTATAAAAAACTTAAGTTAAACAATGTGGATACACTTATTTTATCGGCTTGCGTTCAGATGCCATCCTTAGCAGCTGTGCAGAAAGTGGAAACAGAATGCGGCATACAAACGGTAACTGCTTCTGTCTGTACCGCTTATCAGATGATGAAAGAACTGGGCTTAAAAGCAGAGGTTCCTAATTGTGGTGCCTTATTGTCGGGAAAATATTAATCAATTTACAGGAAGCTTTTTTTGTTGTGCCAAACACAGCTGCTTGTACAATTGATTTAAAATTTAAAGTTCTTGCCTAGGTAAATGCGTTTGGCTTCACGGCTTTTGCTCAGTTGTTTGGCGGTGCCCTCCATGAGGATCTTGCCTTTTTCCATGATGTAGGCGCGTGAGACAATTCGCAGTGTCTCGCGTACGTTGTGATCGGTAATGAGAATGCCGATATTCAATTTTTGAATTTCGCGGATGACCGTCTGAATATCCGCAACGGCAATAGGGTCCACACCGGCAAAGGGCTCGTCTAAGAAGATCAATTTGGGGTTGGCGGCGAGGGCGCGGGCAATTTCTGTGCGGCGGCGTTCACCCCCGGAAAGCGTATAACCGTATTGACTGGCAACGTGGTGAATCTTAAAGCGTTCCAATAGTTGCTTGCAGATTAGCTCACGATTAGAACGCGTGAGGCGCCTGCCTTCCAGCACTGCAAGAATATTATCGCGCACGGTTAATTTTCTGAAGATCGAAGCCTCTTGTGGAAGGTAGCCGATGCCAAGTTGCGCGCGTTTATGCATGGGCATGGATGTAATTTCCGTCTCGTGATTGAGGATGACCTTGCCTTTTGAGGGACGGATGAGACCCACCGAAATGTAGAAACTGGTCGTTTTGCCCGCGCCATTGGGACCCAGCAATCCGACAATTTCTCCCTGTTGTACGTTAAATGAAACGTCGTTGACAACAGCGTTGCCGCGGTAAACTTTTTTTATATTTTCTACGCTGAGTTTAAACATCTAAATTGAGCCAAGCTACTTTTCAAGGAGAATGGAACCGGTGACCTCAGACTCTAAGACCATTTCGTTATTTTCTAGATCAAAGGAAACTTGGTCAGAGATAAACTCATCGCCAGTATTAAGGTCACGAATTTGCGGTGATCCTAACAGGGTGATGGTTTTGGTATCCGGTTTGTAAATGCCCAAGGTTGAGAATGCTTCATTGGTGCCGTTGTTGACATGGACATTGCCTTTGGCGTACATAATGTTTTCGTTGTCGAACTTTTCCATGACCTCGGCTTTGACCTTGGTTAGATTAGTTTCCTGTTTCCAAGTAAAAATGGGCGAGCCGGTGATAATGGTATAAGCGTCAGCTAAGCGGTGTTCCAGTACGTCACCAATGATCTCAGTGTGGTCGCGTAGATCAATGACTTTCACGTTTTCTTTACAATGAAAAGTTTCATTATCCGGGATGTTAAAATTATAACGTCCGTGGACACATGACAATTTACTGGTAAGTGTACCGCTGTGGGTGAATTCTTCCATCCGTACATTACTTTCAAAGAAGCTTTGTGAAAGTTTATTTTCTAGAATCATGGTTTTGGAACGTATATGGCGAATAACGTCTGTCGTGGTGATCTCCAGCCGCGGCTTGTCTTTGAGGATGGAACGGTCGTTTGCAAAGTCGTGCAGGACGTACTGACTGAAGCTTTTGAGGTTGTCGCGCGGCATGGTAATGACGACATTTGTATAACATTCAAAACGCGAGCTGTTGCCGCTTGCAGTTTGTTTTGTAAAATAGTAGGTGCCTTCTTCGCAGGTCAAGTAGTTGTAATCTTGACGCTTAAAGCTTTGCAAATTAAAAATTTCATTTTCTGGTTCACCGTAAGCCACTTCAATGATACGCACATCTTTATGCAGCTTGGTATGGGATTGACTGAGCAGTACTTCCATTTCCTGGGCGTAGGCAAGCATTTTGGTGTGACGTTCGGTAATATTCACAAAAAGCGGCTGCTTATACACGATGGAACGCTCTTCTGCTATGTAATAGAGGACGTGGTTGCCTTTGAGGATAGAGTTCCTAAATGGCTTTTTAATGCGTGTGTGTTTAAATCCTTCAAAATAGCGCTCATTGCTGTAATGGTAAATAAATTGTTCACCCGTTAAAATGGAAACAGCTTGCTCATTGGTATTGAATTCTTTAACAATCACGTTGTCTTGAAAAAAAAGTTGACGGTTGTGATTGTCGCGTGTGATCTGCTTGGCGGTGCCGCGTATTATTTTGGTTGGCGCGTTTTTTTCGCTGATAAAATTGACATTGCCGCTGATAACGCTTTGACCATTATCAAAACGATGGACTAATCTATCAGAGAAAAGTTGTGCTTGCTCTAGGACATCGTTTAGGATAACGTCGCCTCTGCATTCAAAGATGTGATGAGCTGGGCGGCTATAGTTGTACATGGCATTTTTGCAACTGATCCATTCGGGAATGTCAGTAGCGTCTTCGGCGCTGCGCGGCCCCGGGGGCCGTTCGCCGCTTAGCAATTGCATTGCCGCATCAGCTTCCAATTCATAAACAAAAATATCTTTTTTAAAATAAATCACGCGCTCTTTTTGGGCAATTTCCATGCGCAGCGAGCTGATGCGCGAATAATTGCTGTTGGTACCGCTCTTCACCAACATGACAGGTGTTCGTTCTGCATAGCCCGTCTCCTCAGTGAAGTCGTAGTGAATAAAATCTGCTGTGATGGTCGAATCTTCTATGAAGTTGCTGAGGATAGCATTTTCATAACAATTTAAGTAACTGGGATCCCCGTAATAATTGGTTGCATGGTCGCAGGCAAGTGAGGTCAGCGTTTCACCAGCTGCATTAGTCTCAAAGATCATCACATCGTCATGCAGTGTCGTGCGTTCTTCATCCTTATAAAGGACCATTTCATCGGCAAGCGTCACCAATGTTTTTTTATCGCTGGCCTGTTCAAAACGCGCATGTCCCTTTGCTGTGCCTTTATTGAGAAGTTTCTCCAGAAAGAGATAATCGCTAATGAGGATAGATTCGCTTTCTATATTCTCTGCTTTAACGTTTTCAAAACATTCCATGTTGTTATTACTGATGACGTAATAACTGCGATTGCAGGTGATGACGTAATTATCTTCTATCGGTTTATCATCCTGCCCCAGCTCGTTAATTTCCACATTCGTTTCCACTTCCAGTGTTTGTGCACCGGTGTTGTAGATGGACGTCTCACCGGTGATGCGTGTTAAACCGTCACTTTTATGGGTGATGGTGATGCGTGTATTGCCACTGGTGGTGATGAGATTGCGCTGCATATAGCCAATGAACGTATCCGCTTCTATGTACACTTGTTCTATTTGATTGTCAATAGCGGGATTGCCCTCTGCGTAGATAATTTCTTTTGCCATATCATAGCGCAGGCGGTCACCTTTGTAAAAAATGCCCTGAGCTTTATTGAGGAAAGTGACATTGCCATAAGCTTCAGCCAACTGCGTCCTATTATTCATAATAATTTTATCTGCTTTGAGCCCCTGTTGTTTTTTACGAATGAAGGCACGCCCTGTGAGAATAGCTTGATCCAGCTTCGGCTTGAGCACAATATTATCAGCTTGATAATGAATATTTTGTCCCCATAACACGGCTGCCTGAAAACTGAGGCTGAAGACAACCCCCAACAGGCTGCTGAGTTTGAGCGCACGTTTAGTATTGTGAACGAAACTGCCGCTTAACCCCACGCTGGTGACCGCCAATAGGACGTTGGCACGCGTACGCACGTACGGCGATAGCTTGGTGAACATTTTAAAATTCAATATCAAAAAAATCCTTTTCAGTCGCACCTTGTTCTTGCACATTGCCAGAAACGGTTGAAGTGAAGACTACGGCGTTAAGCTCTTTATCGGCACTGAACCCGCTGCCGCTAATGGTGAACCCGTTTGGCTTACGCAGGTTCACCAGCTTAGGCGACGTTAATTTCTCAGTGCTGTTGTTCCAATAAAAATATGGCCCTGAGACCGCTGTGCCTTTAACATTGCGGATGGATACATTACCGCTTAGGGCAATGTTTTGTGTATCGCTTTCCAATACAGCTTGCTCCGCCACCACATACGAGGTTGGTTGACGAGTTGGGTCATAAAACGTTAAATGCACTGTTTTTAAATATGTACGCTCTTTTTTTTTAAAGACGGCGGCGGTTTTGGATGTAAGTGTCCATTTGAGCTCGTTGGCATTGAAAGAGACGGTTTTAAAACTACTAATGCTGGCATCGCTGACTTCTTCTTTTGCGATGTCTGTTTCTGCAGCGGTGGGATTAAGGCGCGGATCAAATTGACCACACCCAAGCGTACTGAAAAGTACTGCCATGGTGATAATTCCCACACCAATGACTGTAAACCGCACCCAGATGCGGAAATGTTTTACGGTCACTACTTTAGTCCTTTCAGCTATTGCCCGGTTGTCTGCTTATTAAACGCAAGCTTATCCGCAAAACTACGCAATTTTATCAAGGACTTGTTAACATATTACGCACTCCCTAAGACCTTACCTAATTATACCATTTTTAGAGCATAACCTCCAAGACTTTTGGAATGACAGCACTTAGCTTGCATGATAGGTGTTTTTTGGGTTTTTATAGCCCAGTTAAGTCTTACAGCACCTGCTAATGTTTGCAAGCAATTTATAAGAAATCGTTATAAATTTCCTATTACTTAAAATAACTGCGCGCTCCACGCATATTTGCTGTTGTTCGTGTTTGACAGCTGCTGCAAGGCAGGCTGTGGTTCTATTTTAACACTACTTGAACGACTGGCTGATAGCCACACATATACACTAGGACTGAGTTTGCATGAGTGTCTGACAAGCTGCGTAAAGGCGGTCAAAGACATGGCGGATATGCTCACGCTCCAGACAGGAAAAAGCAATGCGGATATCGCTTTCACTAGTGGCAATAACGCCAATGCCATCCTTATGCAGGAGGTGTTGGCGCAAAGTTTCGGCGTTGAGGCCTTCCGCTAATTTAACCAGCATGAAATACCCTGAATTGAAAGGGTAGGGTTTGAACATGGTGGCAT
Organism: Spirochaetota bacterium; assembly: GCA_965249715.1. Classification (GTDB taxonomy): domain Bacteria; phylum Spirochaetota; class UBA12135; order COTS27; family COTS27; genus COTS27. Next base: position 39,149 of record CBDFMP010000037.1, read on the forward strand.
ACTTGCTGTCTGAGAGTACGCGTTTAACCTCAGTGATGCGTGTTTGCAAGAGCTCATAGTTGGCTTTAAAATCATCGTCACTCTCTCCGCTTATAAGGGCTTTGAGAATAATATTCTGAGCGGGGGTGGAGCAATTGGAAATGCTGCCGCGTAGCGCCCCCATGGCTTTTTGTTCTAATGCATTGTAAAATTCAGCCGTCGCCGACTGGGTGGCGAAAGTGATAAACCCTATGCGGAAGCCCCAAACAAAAAGCTCTTTGGTCGCACCACAGATCTTAATACTGAGAATGTTTTTATGCGCATCAGCCAGCATAGAGAATAGTGAGTATTGATAGACATTGTTTTCAAAAAAGAGTCCAAAATACGCTTCGTCTAAAATGACAAGAATTTGTATGCCCTGCTCAGCCAGCTCGTTGAGTACGGAGACAATGCCTTCAGCTTCATTTTGCGTGGGAGCGTAACCGGTAGGATTATTCGGGAAGTTCAAAATAGTGCGTACACTGCCCGTGCTTTCGCCTTCTTTACGCAGAGCTTCGCGATAGGCACTGAGATTAAAACCTTCAGCTTTAAAAAATGGGAAATAACGCAGTTGCGCGTTGGTCAGAACGTTCATCATCAGGCGATAGTTGCCCCAAAGCTGGTCAGGCAGGACAATCGCTTGCCCTTCGTCAATAAAGAGCTGAGCCGCTAAATAAAGCGCTTGTGTGAGACCTGCGGTGACGATGGGAAGAGAAATGGGCTTCTCTTTCAATAACGGGTTCAGCCGCACAATGCGCTCCTGCCAGACACGTCTGAGCGCAGGATTGCCGCCAGAACCAGTGTAACTGAAGAGCTCTTTGTTTTCCAACTCTTCACTGAAGTACTTTCTGATGGATGGAAAGCCGATGGGACGACCATCCTTGAGGGCAATGCCAATAGTGGCATTGTAACGCTGATCGGCATGCTGAGTGGCTTCTGCGGATTGGCTGACAATGCCCTTGCTGGGGAAAAAGAGTTTTTTGCCCGTGCGTGAGAGCAGGTTGTAAGCAGTGGGGCTTAGGTTTTGAATGGTGCGATTGAGGGTTTGTGCTTGCGGGTTCATTGTACTGAATTCCTTTACTTGTATGATACTGTTTATGGCGGCAACGACTTAGCTGGATGGGGTGGCGACAGGAGTGTGTTTGTTGAGCTTGACCATGAAACGATGCCCCAGTAATGTTACCGTACTCAGCTCCTTTGTGGCAGTGGAGGGCAGTGGATGGAACTGCAGGGTGTGGGCAAGCGTTTGTTCGCTTATGGTTTGTTTATGGTTGGCTAAGGCGGTAACAAGGGCTTCGTTGCAATATAAACTCAGCTCAATGCTGTCATTGTATTCCAATGCGTTTTCTTTGCGTAGGTTTTGGATGGTATGGATCACTTCGCGTGCCAGTCCCTCCAGTTCCAGCTGAGGACTGAGCGCCGTATGCAGAATGCAGCTGAGCTCGCCATGATTATGCAGTGAACTGTCTTTGGCTAACGAGCGGTGGACGCGCACAGCCGTTGCCGGGAGCTCATAGCTTTTGCCGGCAATGCTGAGTGTGAAATGTCCAAGCTCGCGTGCTTTCACAATTTCTTTGCTGCTGAGCGCCATCAATGCAACATTGATAGCTTTGATCGTCTTATTGTACTGTTTACCAAGGATTTTAAAATCGGCTTTGGCGCTGTACGAGAGGTAGCGGTTTTCATCGCTGCTAAACGAGAGTATTTTGACGTTGAGCTCCTCGCGGATCATTGAACTGTAGCGCTTCAATAGCGGCTCCACTTGCCGGTTGCTGCTGATAAATGTCAGTTCGCCCACCGGTTGACGGATGCGGAGTTTTGCGGCAATGCGCGCATTGCGCCCCAAGGTAATAAGTTCATTGACCAATGTCAAAGCTTGCTCGAGTGTTTTGTCACGCAAGGCAGGATGAGGAGTGGGGTAGTCTTCCAAATGTACAGAGCTTTTATCGGCGGGAGTTTTGAGCGCGTCGTAAATGGCTTCCGCTAGAAATGGCATAAACGGCGCTAAGATGACGGAAAAGTGTTTGAGCGTGCTGTAAAGCGTTTGGTACGCCGCTGCTTTTTCAATGTCCGTCTGATGCTGTGAGCGTTTCCAGAAACGCTCACGTGAACGTCTGATGTAAATGTTGGTGAGCTTATCGATAAAATTGCTGAGCGGCGGAACGGCCTTATAAAGCTCGTAACTATCCATGGCAGTTTTAAGCTCGTCAAGCAGCGTCTCACGCGTGGAGAGGATCCAGCGATCCAAAGGATGCACCAGCTTGGCGGGGTCATCGCGCAGCCAACTGCGATCGGCAGGCGCTTGCCAATTATCCATATTGGCATAGGTGCAGAAAAAAGAAAGTGCATTCCAAAGCGGAAGCATCAGGTTGCGCATGACGCGGAGAATGCCCTGCTCAGAAAATCGCAATGTTTCGCCTTTGAGGACAGCGGATGAAATAAGATAAGCGCGCAAGGCATCGGCACCGTATTGATCGAGGATGGCAGCAGGAGCGGGATAATTCTTGAGGCGTTTGGACATTTTTTTGCCGTCTTTAGCTAAGATAAGACCGCTAACCACTACATTTTTGAACGAACTTTTCCCAAAGAGACTGGTGGCAATAACCAACAGCGTATAAAACCAGCCACGTGTTTGATCTAAGCCCTCAGCTATAAAATCCGCAGGAAACCCAGCTTCAAAAGCTTTTTTGTTTTCAAAAGGATAATGTTTATGGGCATAGGGCATGCTGCCAGATTCAAACCAGCAGTCCAGTACTTCACTGACGCGCCTAAATATTTTACCGTTGCGGGTGATGGTAAGTTCATCAATACCCGGTTTATGCAAATCCTCAGGCGCTGTCCCACTCAGCTCTCTCAGTTCTTCAATAGAGCCCACGCAAATGCGTTCGCCGTCAGCCGCTTCCCATATAGGAATAGGCGTACCCCAGTAGCGATTGCGGCTGATCGCCCAGTCCTTGGCTTCGCTGAGCCAGCTGCCGAAACGTCCAGTTTTTATATGCCCGGGCACCCAATGAATACTCTCATTGTTTGCACAGAGCTGATCCTTAATGGCTTCTACATTCACAAACCATGTGGAAATTGCCTTGTAAATGAGCGGTGTATCGGTGCGCCAGCAATAAGGGTAACTGTGCTTAATTGTGCGGTGTTGAAATAGACGCCCGCGTTGCTTAAGCTCCTTAATAATAGCTGGAACTGCCGCGTTAAAAAGGCTTTTGCGGGCAACGGCAATGTCCTCACTAAAGAACCCATCGGCGTCAATGGGATCGTAATGCGGCAATTCATGTTTTTGGCAGAGCTCAAAGTCGTCCTCGCCATAAGCAGGCGCACAATGGACAATGCCAACACCTTCCGTCGCACCCACAAAATCTGCAGGCAGTACTTGAAATGCGTTTTTCAGCTTAACATCGGCGGCGAGGGCGGTGGCTGCATAAGAAAAAGGAGCTTCATATCGCATGCCGCTAAGCTTGCTGCCGGGGAATGTGCTGACGACTTTATATGTTTTGTCACCAAAAGCATGTTGCAAACAACTTTCGGCAAGGATATAGGTTTCATTATTGAATTGGGCTTTGACGTAACAGAGGTCGGGATTGACGGCAATCGCCAAATTGCCAACAAGCGTCCACGGCGTAGTCGTCCATGCAAGAATACTTTCCTTGTGTTTTCCACTGACCGGGAATTTGACGATGATAGCAGGATCCTGAACGGTTTGGTAGTTGAGCTTGGCTTCAAAGTTAGAGAGAATGGTGGTGGCTTTCCATGAATAAGGCACCACCTTAAAACCTTTATAAATGAGACCCTTATCGTAGATCTGCTTGAATACCCACCAAATGCTTTCCATGAAGTTTCTGTCCATGGTTTTATAATCGTTTTTAAAGTCCACCCAGCGCCCAATGCGTTCAACAGTCTCCTGCCATTGTGCAGTGTACCGCAGGACAATGCTTTTGCATTCCCGGTTAAACTCAGCAATGCCGAAAGCTTGGATGTCTTTACTAGTTTTAAGCTTGAGCTGTTTTTGCATTTCCATTTCCACAGGGAGACCATGACAATCCCAGCCAAACCTGCGTTCCACATATTTGCCCTGCATGGCATGGTAACGCGGAACAATGTCTTTGATAATACCCGCCAGCAGGTGTCCGTAATGCGGAAGTCCAGTGGCAAATGGGGGGCCATCGTAAAAAACATAACGCGGCTTATCCTTGCGCGCATTTAACGATGCTTCAAAAATATTCTGTTCTTGCCAGAATTTAAGAATGGTTTTTTCTTGTTCTGGAAACGAGATTTTATTAGGAATGCGCTTGAATTGGGGCATAAGGAAGACTCAGCTTGTGAACATTTTACAGCTGTGTAAGAGAAATTTTAAAATAAATTACATGTTTTGTCAAATTTTAAACTAACAACTGCTGAAAATAGGACTTTAATTTGAATTTAAACGGCAAACTTTGTTGTTTGATTGCATGGTTTTATATTTTTTTTGATTTATTGAAAATATGTGATTGTATTAACCCAAATATGCGTATAATTTATGTGTTTGGCAGGTAATAAATTTATGAAATTAACGAAATTATGAAATTAACGAAACGTGGTTTTATCAGACGATTTGTAGTGCTGGGTATCGGTGTAGGTGCAGCGTTTAGCACTTGGGGTATATGGAGACGTAGCACCCATCGTTCTCAGCCGCTTAGCTCTAGTGGCGATGGTATAATGAAGGCTGAACTTGTGGCTGTGACTGATAAAAAGGAACAAAAAAGCGGAAAAAAAGTGATGATTGAAAAATTGGATTTGAGCAATGCTGAGTGGAAACGCCGATTGACGCCCGAACAATACTATATTCTCCGTAAAGAAGGCACAGAACGCGCTTTCACTTCGGAACTTAATGATGAAAAACGTGAAGGCGTTTTTCAGTGTGCAGGCTGCGACCTTGAACTCTTCACCAGCAAAATGAAATACGATAGCGGTACCGGGTGGCCTAGTTTTTTTACCCATATTGAAGGACGTTTTGAAACCAAAGACGATTACAAACTGTTCGGTAAACGTACAGAATACCATTGCGCACGCTGCGGTGGTCACCATGGACATGTTTTTAACGATGGTCCCCAACCCACTTACGAACGCTGGTGCAATAATGGCATTGCCTTGAAGTTTGTTTTTAATGCTGAAGAAAAGCAAAAGGGCTAGGGGTATGGATCAGTGGTTGTGACACATGTATATCGGTATTGTTTATGGGCGTTTATATTTGCCTGTTATGGAGCAGGTTTGGGATTATGGGCTATGACAAATACACAAATCAATGCACAATTGGATGATGCTGCCGCACTGAAAGCACTCAATGAGCCCAACTCCAAGCTCAAGAGCGCCACATTTGCCGGTGGCTGTTTTTGGTGCATGGAGCCGCCTTATGATAAACTCAAAGGCGTAACGGCTACTATTTCCGGTTATACAGGCGGTGATAAAAAAGATCCCAGCTATCAACAAGTAGTAGCGGGAGGGACGGGACATCGTGAAGCATTGCAGGTGATTTACGACCCCGCGGAAGTTAGCTACAAAGAACTCTTAGCGGTGTTTTGGCACAATGTTGACCCACTGGATGATCACGGGCAATTTTGCGATAAAGGCTTCCAATACACCACTGCTATTTTCGCTCACAATGTCTTACAGCGAAAGGCTGCAATTGCTTCTAAACAGACGGCATTGCAGGAGCTAGCCGCACACAATGCCCAACAGCAAGCTGCGCACATCGTGACAGAAATTCTTCCCGCCAGTACTTTTTACGTGGCTGAAGGTTATCATCAGGACTATTACAGAAAAAGCGCGGTGCGTTACAAGTTTTATCGTTATTCCTGCGGACGTGATAAACGGCTTACGCAACTATGGGGAAGCTTGGCAGGGAAAGGCTCAGGCACTTAGACAGGGCTTTCCTACAGCAAGCTTAACTGTTGGACATGTTTTGTTCAATTTCAGTAAACTGCTTGACTGTAGTTTTTCTAATTTCATCTGAATGTTCAATGATACTTTTATGAGCTTTATAATTTTTTTCAGGGTTGGAAGTATTGTCATATACTGGAATGATAACTTGCACTCCATTTCTTCTAGCCTCTTTTATTGCAGGTATAAGGTCTGTATCATTAGTGATTAAAATTATTTTATCAACTAGCTTGTTTAAAGAATAATGTGCAATATCAAGTCCTATTTTTATATCAACGCCTTTTTGAACAAAATCTTCGTAGAAGATTTTATCACTTAATGTTAATGTTATTTGCGGTTGATGGGACTGGCTTTTTATTTGCTCAATTATCTTCTTTTTTAAATTAAGACCTCTGAAAGCTAGTCGCCCCATGCGGAGTGCGACCCCAGGCTGTTCTCCCAGATATCTGAATAACATGGAGAATTTTTCAGATTTTTTACTAGCAATTTTGTCTTTGGAAATAGGTTCGTTTGGTGGAGCTTCCCAGCGGTGTGGGTAACAGTCATAATAAAGAATACGAAATAGTTCCTCATGTTTAGCTTCATCAATTGTTGATTTAATATTTTCAATAAGAAACTTACTGTATTGTTCGGGAGATATGTATTGATTTTTTTGTTCCTTTATTTTAGGGAGTATCATCCTTAAGAAGCCCCCATCCACCATTACAACAACTTTTTTCATTTGGATATGGAAATAAGAATGGTCCAACCTCAAAGGTTGGACCATGGATATAAGCAGCCTTACGGCCGTAAAACTATTATAACATACTTTAAAAAAAAACTTTGAAAATTTTTAGTAAAACTTTTCTTAATATAGGCTTGAAAACAGGAGAATAGCAGGCGCGATTATCAATTAACAATTTATTTGCTCAATTATCTCTTTTTTTAAATTAAGACCTCTGAAAGCTAGTCGCCCCATGCGGAGTGCGACCCCAGGCTGTTCTCCCAGATATCTGAATAACATGGAGAATTTTTCAGATTTTTTACTAGCAATTTTGTCTTTGGAAATAGGTTCGTTTGGTGGAGCTTCCCAGCGGTGTGGGTAACAGTCATAATAAAGAATACGAAATAGTTCCTCATGTTTAGCTTCATCAATTGTTGATTTAATATTTTCAATAAGAAACTTACTGTATTGTTCGGGAGATATGTATTGATTTTGTTCCTTTATTTTAGGGAGTATCATCCTTAAGAAGTCCCCATCCACCATTACAACAACTTTTTTCATTTGGATATGGAAATAAGAATGGTCCAACCTCAAAGGTTGGACCATGGATATAAGCAGCCTTACGGCCGTAAAACTATTATAACATACTTTAAAAAAAACTTTGAAAATTTTTAGTAAAACTTTTCTTAATATAGGCTTGAAAACAGGAGAATAGCAGGCGCGATTATCAATTAACAATTAACGCTTCCGCAATGATGTTATAATATCATTGAACTGCAGCTCATGAAATGCTTGACATCAGCTTTCATGATTAGGGTTAGCTAAATCGTTCTGAGTCAAGCTGTTTGACGCGGGCAAGCTGCTGATTACTCATCGATGTTAGCGCATAAAACCAACACCGCTCGGCTTATTGACGGGAAGGCTCACGCAGCGGCATGGCTTGCTGCTGTTAAAGTAGAAACTGCCGCCCTCAGCGCAGCACACGGACGCTGCCCTGGCCTCGCTACTATTCTTGTTGGCGATGCTCCCGCATCAGCTGTTTATGTGTCCATGAAACGTAAAAAGGCACAGGCACTCGGATTTCACGATCAACATATTGCCCTGCCCGCCACACTCAGCCAAGCCGCTCTCAATGCAGAACTTACGGCACTCAATGCCAACCCCGCCATCGACGCCATCCTCGTACAATTACCCCTGCCTGCGCACTTGGACATCGAACAGATGATTGATGTGCTGGGCCCGCAGAAAGATGTCGACGGCTTTCACAGCACCACACTCGGTAAATGTTTCCGTGCCTATCATTCAGACCTCATTGCTCCCTGTACGCCATTTGGCATTATGAAACTGCTGCAATGTGAAAATATTACATTAGCAGGCAAACATGTCGTCATTGTCGGACGTTCCAATCTTGTCGGTAAACCGCTGGCTGCTATGCTCATGCAAAAAAACGGCGGTAATGCCACAGTTACGGTTGTTCACAGCGGAACCATTGCATTGACGCAGCATACACAATCAGCTGATGTGCTGATTGCAGCAGCTGGGCAACCCCAGCTTATCACTGCTGAACATGTTAAAACGGGCGCTGTCGTTATTGATGTGGGGACAAATAAACTTGCCAATGGACGCCTGGTCGGCGATGTGGATTTCCCAGCCGTTAGCCAAAAAGCCGCATTGTTGACACCCGTACCAGGCGGAGTGGGGCCCATGACTATCGCCGCGCTGATGGCAAATACCCTTAAACTTTTTAAACAGCATACAACTGCTTGAAAAGCAATAGGCGGCTTAATCAGCTGATGAAAATGAAAGTTATCAAAACCTCAGCAATCATGATTTGCTTGCAGAAAGTGTTATGGCTAAGCTTGGCTGTGCTGCTGCTAACCGGTTGCGCCTCTCGGAAGGTCAAACGCTCGTTGGCGGGGGCTAGCACCAGCTCAGCAGAATTGCAGCAACTGGCTCAGCAGTTTGCTCAGGGCCTCGCTGAACATTTTGCCGCTAATCTCAATGCCGGCGATGAAATCCTCGTTGCATTGTACCCTGCACGCAATCACACAATAGATGAATTGCCATTGGATTTATTAGAACGCAGTCTTGTCCGCGAATTATTAACACACAAGCTTTATACCGTGCGTGTGGAAGATAGGCAGCGGGCATTGGACGAACTGGAGTTCCAACTCAGCGGACTGGGTGAAGGTACCCTCAGTGCTGGAAAATTAAAAATCCCCAACTATTTTCTGCAACTGACCATCGATGAAAATCGCTATTTACTGGACGCAAAGACGCGGCGCATTGAGCGCAGCTTCAGTCTTGAATTGCGCAGCGTGCAGACGCAGTTAGTAGAATTTAGCAAATTGCTTCAGCTGCAAAACAATGTGCCGGTGCTTAATCGCCATTACAGCTTTTAAGCAGCTCAAACAAAAACATTCAGCAGCCCTTGACAAACAACACATTTGATAGTATACTAACTATGCAGCTTTAATAGTGCGGGATAGAGAAGTTTGGTATCTCATCGGGCTCATAACCCGAAGGTCTCAGGTTCAAATCCTGATCCCGCCATTTTTCGCTCATTGTCAATGAGCGGGATGATGTTGCTTATCCCATTAACAATGTTTTCATTGTAGGGTGGGGTTTCCTGTATGTGAGTACTGTAATGTCTTAACAGTACGTGCAAGCTATGATATAATTAACAGTAACGCTAATGTTTGTTTAGCGTCCAATCATTATGGCGAAGTAGCTCAGTTGGTTAGAGCAGCGGAATCATAATCCGCGTGTCCAGGGTTCGAGTCCCTGCTTCGCTAGCTGAAAAATCATCAGCCCCCCAGCATTTAAACTGTCTTTGATGAGCATTGCATGACACGGCTCGTCTATTATTAAGAGTTGCCCATACTTGCGCAGCCAGCCCATCGCCAACAATTCCATTGATGATTAAGCCCCGCGCCTTAGCGGTTCGCAGCGATGGCACGGTGTTTATTCATTGCCTGTGGGGTAGCGCCAATGGTTATGCTTAGCGCCTTCGCTTTTTCAAACTGAGGGTATAATTGAGAGTTATAGGATGGGAGCATAACGAGTGTTCTCGGTTTTTATAAACTTGAAAAATTAGAACATTGCCGTGGGATAGGTTACACGCCAAAAACTTAATGATGATACGCTGTGCGTAACAAAAGCAAGCTTGTATGACGAAATTAAGAGGATTGAGATGAAAGAACAGAAAGAAGAGCTGGTGGGATGGAGAAAAAAGCTGAAGGAATGTAAAAAAAATCTGGTGGGATGGAGAAAAAAGCTGAAGGAATGTAAAAAAAATCTGGTGGGATGGATAAAAAATCTGAAGAAATGGTTTACTGTAACTATACTGATACGCTTTCTAATTCTCCTACTGCTGGGGGGGGTTGGCTCTAGGCTAAATTGGTGGTTCAGTACCACTAATGCACTGCATTGTATATTTCCCGGTGTTAGCGGTGTTAGCGATGGTAGCGGTGGTAGCGGTGTTCGTGACTACATACTGATACTTGCTATTGGCTTGCCTGCGTTTTTGGGGCTGTGGTGGTTCAGGACGATTGATACGCGGGAGAATATTAGAATAGGGCAAGAGCAGATTAGCAGAGGAATATTAGCCGCTGCACAGGAGGCGATTTTCTCACAAAACCCCGCAAGGATGCGGTTTGGATTTACGCAGCTTTTGAACTTGCGGGAGAAAAAGCTGTTTGTGGAGGATGTGGAGCATGTTTTACAAAGCAAGAAAGAGGGAAAGATTGATTTAAGCGGAATTGATTTAAGCGGGAAAGACTTAAGGGGGTTCTATTTAGCAAATGCTGACCTGCAAGATGCTCAGTTTGATAAGGGTACCGACCTGAAAGATGCTGACCTTACAAATGCTGATTTACAAAATACTATTGGTTTTAAGTTAGCAAAAAATATAAAAAATGCCATACTGATACAGGCTAAGCTGCAAGAGCTTGACTTGCAAGAGTTAGACTTGCAGGGTGCTAAGCTACAAGGTGCTCAGTTGCGAGATGCTCAGCTGCAAAGTGCTCAGCTGCAAAGTGCTCAGTTGCGAGGTGCTAAGCTGCAAGATGCTCAGCTGCAAGGCGCTCAGTTTGATAAGGGTACCGACCTGGAAGATGCTGACCTTACAAATACTGATTTACAAAATACTATTGGTTTTAAGTTAGCAAAAAACATAAAAAGTGCTATACTGATACAGGCTAAGCTGCAAGATCTTGACTTGCAAAAGTTAGACTTGCAGGGTGCTAACCTGCAACGGGCTCAGCTGCTCAGCTGCAAAGTGCTCAGCTGCAAGGTGCTAAGCTGCAAGAGCTAAGCTGCTAAGCTGCGAGATGCTCAGCTACAAGGTGCTCAGTTTGATAAGGGTACCGACCTGAAAGATGCTGACCTTACAAATGCTGATTTACAAAATACTGTTGGTTTTAAGTTAGCAAAAAACATAAAAAGTGTCACACTGGGACGAGCTAAGCTGCAAGGGCTTGACTTGCAAGGGTTAGATTTGCAGGGTGCTAAGCTTACAAAAGCTAAGCTGCAAAGTGCTGAGCTGCAAAGTGCTCAGTTTGATAAGGGTACCGACCTGGAAGATGCTGACCTTACAAATGCTGATTTACAAAATACTATTGGTTTTAAGTTACATAAAAAGTGCTATACTGATACAGGCTAAGCTGCAAGATCTTGACTTGCAAGAGTTAGACTTGCAGGGTGCTAATCTGCTGCTGACCTGCGAAAGGCTAAGCTGCTAAGCTGCAGAATGCTAAGCTGCAAGAGTGCTAAGCTGCGAGGTGCTAAGCTGCAAGAAGCTAAGCTGCAAGGCGCTCAGTTTGATAAGGGTACCGACCTGGAAGATGCTGACCTTACAAATGCTGATTTACAAAATACTATTGGTTTTAAGTTAGCAAAAAACATAAAAAGTGCACATACTGATACAGGCTAAGCTGCAAGATCTTGACTTGCAAAAGTTAGACTTGCAGGGTGCTAACCTGCAAAAAGCTAAGCTGCTAAAGGCTAAGCTGCAAGATGCTCAGCTGCAAGGTGCTCCTGCGAAGGTGCTGACCTGCAAAGTAAGCTGCAGAATGCTAACCTGCGAGGCTGCTAAGCTGCAAGATGCTGCAGCTGCAAGGCGCTCAGTTTGATAAGGGTACCGACCTGGAAGATGCTGACCTTACAAATACTGATTTACAAAATACTATTGGTTTTAAGTTAGCAAAAAACATAAAAAGTGCCATACTGATACGGCTAAGCTGCAAGAGCTTGACTTGCAAGAGTTAGATTTGCAGGGTGCTAAGCCTTAAGATGCTAAGCTGGTGCTGAGCTGCAAGATGCTCAGCTGCAAGGTGCTGACCTGCAAGAAGCTGACCTAAGCTGCAAGATGCTAAGCTGCATGCTAAGCTGCGAGAAGCTAAGCTACAAGGTGCTCAGTTTGATAAGGGTACCGACCTGCAAGACGCTGACCTTACAAATGCTGATTTACAAAATACAGCTGGTTTTAAGTTAGCAAAAAACATAAAAAGTGCTCACACTGATAGGGACGAGCTAAGCTGCAAGGGCTTACAGCACTTGCAAGAGGTTAGATTTGCAAGGTGCTAAAAGGTGCTCAGTTGCGAGATGCTCAGCTGCAAAGTGCTCACACTGCGAGGTGCTAAGCTCAAGGTGCTGACCTTCAAGGGCTTAGTTTGATGCGACCTGGTGCTGACCTACAAGGTGCTGACCTGCAAGGTGCTGAGATCCATTGCAAGGTGCTGACCTTGCTCAGCTGCGAAGCTCAGCTGCGAGGTGCTTCAGCTACAAGGTGCTGACCTACAAGGTGCTGAGGTGCTGACCTTTGCTAACTGCAAGGTGCTAAAGTAAAAAAAGCTCTAAAAGTAAATGGTGGCAGGATAGCGGGTACTATTGGTAATTATAATACTGGTGACATTGACTGGCAACCCTAAACCTCCGCATGGTACTTGACGGGCTGAAGTAATGGCAGCAGCAGCTTTTTAGCCGCTAAGAAAATAGCTGCTGAAAAATAACGGGATTAAGAAAAAATCGCAGGAAAGGCTCACCAACCCTTCCTGCAACTATTTAGTTAGGATTAGGTTACCCCCGCACAATTTAATACGCGGGGGAAAATCTGTTACGGTGATAGCGCGCTGGTGGCGGCATTGCGCTGCTCAGTAAGTACAGCCTATGGTAGTACTTCGGATGGTATTGATAGCTTCGCACTGCTCAGCTGCTGTGACCGGCAGACCCTTCAGCACAGGATATTGTGATGTTGTGCCGAAATTCCAATCGTCAGTACTCCAGCCAGCAAATATGCCGGGGTCGGTGCGGAGCGCCTTTAGCTCAGTGGTGGTTTTCCCTACACCCTCACCATCGGTGGTGCTGTTGAGGGTGCTGTCCCAGTAGCTGTTAGTGACATCTGCACCGTCGGGGGCTAAACCGGTAAAGCTAGCGGTATTTGCTGCGGTTACTGTTGCCGCTACGTACACATTGCTCAGTGTTACTGGATTGAGACTCACACCGCCGCTTGTATAACCAGTAGCAGTACCAGTGGTTTCAACGCTTCCAACAAAGTAGCTGTTATGAATGGTACCAATAGAAGAACCTACCAGTCCGCTGCCGAATTCACCTGCAGATATGCTAGCCGTAGCAAAACTATTATTGATAGTGCTGCCACTAGCTGCATTCCCCACTAGTGCACCTACTCTGCTGCCGCCATGATGAACAGTAAGATTGATAACTGCACTATGACCGATGTTGCCGCCGCCGGCCATAGATCCCACGAGTCCGCCTACATAAACACCTCCAGTTATATTGGCATTTACCAATGTGCAGTTGGTGATGAGCAGCGTTCCCATCAAGGTGAAAGCAAAGAGTCCGATTGTAATATCCGTCATTATTCGGACTGCCGTTATTAGTATTGCTGATGGTGAGGTTGGAAATGGTGTTTGAGGCGCAGTCCAGTGTTCCCGTGAAGCTTCTACCTTTTTGATAAGTACTGTCGCTACTGGTTGAATTCGTTCTTTTGCCGATAGGCACAAAGCCGTTACCTGTGGTGATATTCGTCCAAGGTGCGTCAGTAAGCCCGAGGTCAATGTCAGCGGTGAGTGTGTAATGTTTATCCCTGTAAGTGGTGCCGTCAGAAGTGTCGTCGCCATTTACCAGCCGGCTCATGAGGTCTAAACGCAGGTCATTATCAATGAGGTAGGGGTTGTCAGCATCCGCGCCAGTGCCGCCAGCGAATGAGTCGCACTCTTGCACGGTGATAGTGGCACTGCTGTAGTTAATTAGCGAACCATTTTCGGGAGTGGCAGAGGATGCGGTCAAGCTGCGATCATTAATATTCGCTGTACCGCTGTTGTCAAAGTAGGGGGAGTGGCTGCCGGGAGTAGTGCCGAACGTGGCACTCACTGTGGTTTTATCACCAGCTTCATCAATGGTGAACAGCGAGTAAGTGAATATTTCGCAGGGGTCAAGGTTTTTGCTGATGCTGCTTTCTCCCTCAGCAATGGTGGTGGTGCTGGCGTCACCGCCAATTCTAACATTATAAGAGGGTGCAAGTACTAAGCTGACGGTGTAGTCTGCTGTAATGCCACTATTTGTAACGGTGAACGTTCCCAGGCTGAGCGTTTGGGTTTGAGTGCCAGCTTGGTCGGTGAATGTCAGTGTTGTTTCGTCCATTGTTATGGTGGATCCGCTGGTTGCTGCTGCGATGGTGACAGAACCAGTATCAGTATCGGTTAAGCCAAGATTGGTGCTGTCAAGGTTGCGGACATGCCGGCGGCGGCTGTCGATGGTAACGATAGTTCCCGAAATATCGATGTCGCTGATACTGGAGACGATGTCAGAGTTAAGGGTATTGGTAACGGAGATGTTAATGTCGCTGGCACTGATGCTAACATCGGGAAGTTCAGACAGCACCACGACTAAATCATAAGAAGCTTGATTGGTAGTGTCGTCTTCAGTGATGCTGAAGTTACTGCTGATGGTTTCTTCAGCAGTGCCATCGGAGTCAGTGAATGAAACGGGGCTGGGACTGAGGGTGTAACCTGCTGGAAGACTGATACCACTGGCAAGATTAAGGGTGACAGAGCCTTCTGTACCACTGCCAGTGGGATTGAAAAGCCCGGTGATGGTAAGGGTAGGGGTATTGCCAGTGGTATCCCAGCTGACGTTGGCACTTTGACTATCAAAAGTAACGGTTGCATCGGTAGCAGGGATGAGCGCGTCAATGCCGCCGGCAGCGGCGACAATATTACTAACAGGCTGTCCGCTGTACTCTACGATGATGTCAATAGGAATAATGCTATCATCCGCAAGGCTGGTGATGGTGAGGGCGTTGGGGTTGGTGTCGGTGGTGGTTTTGGCGCCGTCAGACATCGACGGTGATATTGAAAGTGAAAGGTGAAGCAGCAAAAGTGAAAGCAGTAGCATCTTCAGTAATGGTGAGGGTGGCTAAGGTGCCAGTGGTAGTCAGTACATTATCGCAGGGTCAGACCGGGGCAGGCATTGGTGAGCAGCTTGCCAGTAATGGTGATGGTGCCTGTGGCGGGGTCGGTGGTGCTGTCGATGGAAACGGTAGTCGCGAGCTCTAGGTTGCTGGACGTTATTGGACAGATCAATGGTAACGGCGTCAGTGAGCGCCTGTTCCAATGGGCTGAGACGCGTAGAGTCTTCCGTAGCGGCGCAGCTGGAAAGGATGAGTGTGAATGCGCTAACACTAAGTATGAGCGCAAAAAGCTTATAGGATGATTTCATGATAAATTCCTTGAAATTTTTAATTGTGCGGCATAACGCCTGTTAAACATTGTTAGTATAACATGAAAAGTATGACTAAGCTTGCCATATTAACGGGGAATTCATTAAAATTTTTAATTGTGCGGCATAACGCCTGTTAAACATTGTTAGTATAACATGAAAAGTATGACTAAGCTTGCCATATTAACGGGGAATTCATTAGGCAAGCTAAGAAGCTGGCTGAGCAGCTTCAGTGATGGTGGTGTGAGCGCCGCTTAGCGCGGCACTTAATGGAAAATATGCCCCCCCAAGTTTAGGTGTTCACCAAACAAAAAGGGGGGGGGGTGCTGTACTTAAAATTGTTCAGCTTCAGTGGAACCTGCAAGAGCTTGTGTTGAGGAAGTACCGCCAGTAATGGCCGTATTCACAGCATCGAAATAACTTGCGCCCACCTCACGTTGATGTTTGGTGGCAGTGTAGCCGTGTGCCTCATCGGCAAACTCGCGTTCTTGCAATGTAACATATGCTTGCATACCCATTGTTTTGTAACGCCGCGCCAGATCAAACATACCGTGATTAAGGGCATGAAATCCCGCTAAGGTGATGAATTGAAACTTATAACCCATCGCGCCCAGCTCACGCTGAAATTTAGCAATGGTGGCATTGTCTAAGTGCCGCTTCCAGTTAAACGATGGCGAACAGTTATAAGCCAACATTTTATCGGGGAATTGTTTATGCACAGCTTCAGCAAACTGTTTGGCTGTGTCCAGGTTAGGCGTATTGGTTTCCACCCATAAAAGATCGGAAACCGGGGCGTAGGCAAGCGCGCGCGCGATGCCTTGCTGGATGCCCGGACGGAGACGATAAAAGCCCTCAGCTGTGCGAGCACCCTTTTCAATAAAAGCATGGTCGCGTTCGTCAATGTCACTAGTGATAAGCGCAGCCGATTGGGCATCTGTACGCGCAATAATGAGCGTTGGTACATCCATGGTGTCGCTCGCAAGGCGCACAGCCATTAGCTTTTGAATCGCTTCCTGTGTGGGAACAAGTACTTTGCCGCCCATATGACCGCATTTTTTAGCGGAGGAGAGCTGATCTTCAAAATGTACCGCACTGGCACCCGCTACAATAAGCGCCTTGGTGAGTTCAAACGCGTTGAGATTGCCGCCAAAACCTGATTCAGCATCGGCAACAATAGGAACGAACCAGTCAGTGTCATGATTGCCTTCTGCGGAGGTAATTTCATCAGCACGTTTAAACGCGTTGTTAATTTTTCGCACAACAGCAGGCACACTGTCGACGGGATAAAGACTTTGATCGGGGTACATGGTCTCGGCGGTATTGGCATCGGCTGCCACCTGCCATCCGCTGAGATAAATGGCTTTCAACCCCACACGCGCCATTTGCATGGCTTGATTGCCGCTGAGTGCACCCAATGCATTAATGTAGGCATTGTCCTGCAATGCCCGCCATAATTTTTGCGCACCCTGCTCCGCTAAGGTATGAGCAATGGGAAGTGTGCCACGCAGCTTCACCACCTTGGCGGCGGTGTAGTGACGCGTGACACCTTGCCAACGCGGGTTATTCTTCCATTCCTGGATAAGTGTTTCACTGGACTTAAATGTTTTCATGGAATTGTATTTGGATATCCTCCATAAAATTGAATTGTTGGGTTAAGTTTTATGATTGATCATAAACCGTTAATAAACACGTTAACCATTCAGGTTAATGATGGTTAAGCTCAGCATAAGCTGCCAATGTCAGAAAGTCCGCAAAAGTTGGTTGCGTGACAATCTTACGCAGAATAACAAAGGCACGCGTGTAATAAGTGCCAGCTGCCACAAGCGCTGCCTTAGCAGCTTGTGTTTCGCTTTCAATGTTTTTAAAACAGCTTTCGATGAACGTTGCATCTACCAGTGCATGGGTATCGGCAGTGGTTTTGTTGGGGATGCCGTAATGGGACCATTGCCAGAGCTGGGCACGCGCAATTTCAGCAGTTGCCATGTCTTCCATCAGGTGATTAATAGGCACACAGCCCGTACCGCTAAGCCATGCCGCCAAATAATGCACGGCAGCACGAATATTGTTCTCGATGCCCGCTTGGGTGACCGTGCCCTTCGGGACAGCCAGGAGATCTTGTGCGGTGATGGTGACATCGCTGAGGAGTTTTGATTTTTGATTGGCCTGCGGCATCACCTGCTTAAAAATGTCCATGGCTATCGGAACAAGCCCCGGGTGCGCTACCCAAGTGCCGTCGTGACCATTTTTAGCTTCACGTTCTTTATCGGCACGTACCTTGGCGATAGCTTCATCATTGGCGGCGGTGTCGGTTTTAATGGGGATTTGTGCAGCCATCCCGCCCATGGCGTGTGCGCCGCGCAAGTGACATGTTTGGATCAGCAGCTTGGAATAACTGCTGAGGAAATGTGTACTCATGCCCACCTGTTCACGATTCGGTAAAACAAAACTCTTATGGTTGGCAAACTTCTTAATGAATGAAAAAATATAATCCCAACGCCCACAATTCAGCCCCACACAATAATCGCGCAATTCGTGGAGAATTTCGTGCATTTCAAAAACAGCGGTGATGGTCTCAATGAGTACTGTTACACGAATGCTGCTGGCAGGAAGCTGCAATTGCGTTTCTGCTTGTTTGATGAGTTTCGCCCAAAGGCGCGCCTCTTCATGACTTTCCAACTTGGGAAGATAAAGGTAGGGGCCGCTCCCGTGCTCAAGTGCGGCTTTGGCATTGTGAAAGATGTGTAAGGCAAAATCAACAAAAGCACCGGGGACGGCTTTACCGTTAAGTGTGATATTGGTTTCAGGCAAATGCAGTCCGCGCGGACGGACAATAAGAATAGCCAGCTCCGCCGGCGCTTTCAAGCGATATTCCTTGCCTGCAGGATTTGTAAAGGTGATGGACTGACGCACGGCATCGTAAATATTCTGCTGCCCTGCCATGAGGCCATCCCAGGTAGGACTTTGCGAGTCCTCAAAATCTGCCATATAAACCTTTGCGCCAGAATTGAGACCATTGATGATCATTTTTCTGTCAACGGGACCGGTGATCTCTACACGTCTGTCCTCCAAGTGCGCAGGGGGTGGTTTTACGCGCCAACTTTTATCCTCGCGGATGGCGTGCGTGGCAGGTAGAAAATCAGGGAAGACACCAGCATCAAACTGCGCCTGACGCGCCTTGCGTTTATGCAAAAGCTCCTCTACTGTCTGAGCATGTTTGTTGACCAATGTTTCCAAAAAGCTAAGCGCTTCTTGACTAAGGATTTTTGCATATTTCTGCTGCTGAACGGGGTTAATGCTTAAAGTCATATTGTTATCCTTCAGAATGTTTGCCGCTTGTTTGAGTGTTATTGACTACGGTAGTATCTTGTAGCTTGATCTCGCCAAATTTGTTTTCGTATTTTGTTATATTGTCATTGAGCGTGAGGAAAAACTTTTTCAAATCCATTGGCGTCATCACGATGCGTGAACAGATAATGCCTTTATTGCTCCCAGGCGGTAGAAAAGCGAAATCAATCAGAAAGTTCGCGGCATTGTGATTTAAAATAGTGATATTAGCGAAGTTTCCTTTCGCTACTTCAGCAGAGCCTTGCAACTGAAGTTTGTTGTCTGTGTTGGGAACTAAATTCATAGTGGTTTAATAATAGTTGATTTTATAAAAAATAAGCGATATTTAAAGATAATATTGATATTCTAACACGCACATTGAATTGTGTTGGCGAATTGTGTCAATTATTGCTTGTTATTGTAATGAAAGCTAAAATGTGTTGGCAAATTATTAAAATTTTAGCACTTTTGAAATGGTTGCTGAAGTTTTAGGGTCTTATTTTGATGAAAAGTGGGCTGAATTTGTAAATTTTTTATCGCTTTTCCTAAAATGCGTCAAATAACAAGCTAGGAACTGGTTGCGCCAGCCCGCATTGCGGGCTGGCGCAACCGTTTATGAAGCTGTTTATACGTGCTGACTGTATAATATTGGTAGTATCGTTAGCTATTTACGAAAAATATACCTGAGATGAAACAAATTGTGCCAGCTGCCGTTATGCAGGCAATTGATAAGGCGGCTCAGCAGGACGGGCTTAGCGGCGAGGCACTCATGGAGAGTGCCGGCAGGGCTGCCTGGCTGATACTCAGACAGCAGCTGCTATTGCGACTGCTACGCCGCAGGAAATTGCGGCTTGTGACGACATTACGCCTTATTATCGTCTGCGGCAAGGGCAATAATGGCGGCGATGGTCTGGTATTGGCGCGTTACGCATTGCTGGATACGCTTTTTGCTGCAGCTCCCCAACAGGGATTCCGTTTGCAGCTGTACGTAGGCCTGCTGAGTGAAAGTGCTGCTGAACTCAGCAGCGCCAATTATGCCAACTTTCGCAAATTGCGCGCCTGCCAATCCGCTAGCGCCGCCGAAACACCCGCACCGCTGCTGCAAATACAAACACCCGCAGCTGCCCTGGCAATGGCGCAGGATGCCGATATTGAAAAATGCTGCAAGACCTGCAGTGTTCACCATTATTGTCGATGCGCTGCTGGGAACGGGCAGTCATGGTGTTTTGCGGCAGCCGTATCGTGACATTGTGACGCGCATCATGCAACTGCGTGCGGACTTGCCATTGCGTGCTGTTAGGGTGGTGGCATTGGATGCGCCTACGGGGGCATTGAGTTTTAGTGATGCAGCTGAACAAACACCTGCTGAGCTGGCAGCAGCGCCCTGTCTGCGTGCAGATTTGACAATCGTCTTTGAATGGGTGAAGTTGGAACTCTTAGCTCCCGCTGTGCGGCGTATGGCGGGACAGCTTTGCTGCGCGCGCGTGGGATTTCCGCCTGCATTGCTGCATTTATACAATACTCAGCAACGGTCTCAGTTCACTCAGCCGCGTTTATTGGAATGGTCAGATGCAGCAGCGGCATTGCCGCCGTATAGACAGGATGATTACAAAAAAACACGCGGACGTGTGGGGGTGATTGCCGGGACAACGGGATTATTGGGAGCGGGTGTTTTGGCAGTGCGCGCTGCCAGTGCTGCGGGCGCAGGACTGGTCACGCTCTTCTCGCAAGCTGAAGCTTTGCCGCTTCAAGCAGCGCGCCTTGTGGAGCAAATGGTGTATCCATTGAGCAGCTTGCTGCAAGCTGAGGCTGAACCTGCCGCCATGGGTTATGCACGTCCCGTACGTCCTGCCATTGAACCTGCCGCCGCGGCACTCAGCGCTTTTGATGCCATGCTCATAGGCCCTGGTTTAGGGGCTGGCGCATTGGAACTGCCTTATATGCGCGAGAGCTTAGCTGCGGTATTGACGTCTCAGCTGCCATTGTGTTTCGATGCCAATGGCATCGACTGTGTCCGTTCATTACATGCCGCGGGGGTTTGGGATAGTTGCACGCAAGCCGCACATGCTAAGGGCGCTAAGGATGCTAAGGGTGCTAAGGACGCGCCGCCACTGCGTTATTGTTTGACCCCGCATATTGGTGAACTGGCGCGCCTCTTGGATGTCAGTACGCAGCGCATAGCCGCCAATCCATTGCCATACCTGCAAACGGCATGTCAACGTTTTCACGCGGTGATAGTGCTGAAGGGGCAGTGCAGCATCATTGCCGCGCCAAGCGGACAGCTGGCATACATTGACGGGAATAATCCCTTCTTAGGCACTGGCGGCAGCGGCGATGTGCTGGCGGGCGTGATTACCGCTTTCATGGCTTATCTGCAGCAACACGCTCGCGGTGGTGACAGCCACCACAGCGTCTTTCGGGCGGCATGGCTGGGGGTGCTGCTGCACGCAGAAGCAGGACGGCGGGCATTGAAACGTTATGGCGTCTTCACTGCATCGCAGCTTTTAGCGCCATTGGCACGGGTTGCGGCTGCATGTTTGAAATATTAAAACAAACATGCTCTCCCTGTGCATACGCCCGCTTCTAATCTATTTTATACGTAACATCATCTTGTTTGTAACGAGTTGGGGGTACTATGTTAACTTGCATTGTCCCTATCAAATAAACAATATAAATAAATAAATACATTTTATTCTTGCTCAAATGCAACTATGCAAAATCCCCGTTTCAACATGCCCCGTGTGGGTTTGTGCTCTGGTCTCCCCTACCATTTTTGCTTGAAAGCGGTATCTTATTAGTACCAAAATAGAACATTATTGTACTTTCATATGTTTCATATTGTACATATGGGAAATGTGTTCCTTAAGGAACAAATATGTAGCTTCAATGTACCATTATTTCTGAGAGTGTTGCTGTTGTTGATGTTAATTACACTGGTGGTTTGACATTTTGTGAGTATGTTCGCTATAATTCCGTGACCCGTATTTAGCCAGTATTTAGTCACAGGCTGCGCGTACAAATGCGTAAACAGGGATTCCTAGGAGGCAGGAAGAGGGGGGGGGGGGGGGGGGGGTAAAAAGCGGCATCACGAATCGTTCGTGCCGAAGAAAAGCCGCGCACGATAGAGGACATCCGATCGAATTGTGCTGTGTGGACTCGTATACCTTCCTCTGTGCATCCGCAGCACGACTCGTGCTTTTCCCCGCAATGCAGTAGGCTACCAATTAGTTTTCATATTCCATGAATAAGAATGTAACCCACTAAGTTCAGTTGTAAATCGCTCTACTTCATATTTAGTAGGCTACTGCTTCTCTGCAAATGTAGCCTATTAATCCTGATAAATAACCCACATAAAACAACAAATATGAAAATAAATGTTGCTGATATCAACGCGGAATGAACTATAATTGAATAAAATGTGCATCCACACATGCATGCACATTTTACGTTTGGATGTTTGCGACCCAGTACATCGTGACTAAGCGCCTAAAGGATATATATATATAAGATAGGCTATCTTAAACCCGGAGAGTAAATGGTACTCTTTAAAAACACGTGAAGGTTGTCGTGCCTTTCGTGTGTAGGCTACCTCTTGGAAAATTGATTCAGTCAGACACACTGGCCAGACTGTCGTCTAACCTCTTCCCAAGTGCGGCAGTTGCGTGACTGACCTGGTCTTGCCTCATTTTGCGTTGCGTGAGAAGTTATTAATGTGAGCTCCCACTCGCAAGAATATCCGACGCGGTATCAGGCAGAGCCAGATAAAACGCTGCGTATTACGCTGCAACCGGAGAGACAGCAAGGTGGCCGGACCAGCAGTAAGGTGTGTTCTGTGTTTCAAATCCAGTCTAGGATTAACTGGTCCTAACTGTGTAAGAAAAAAACATTGAAATACTCCTTATTAAAAGCGCGTTGTATCGTCAATACTGGGATGGATATTAGGATAATCATGTTTGGTATGAAAATGTGATACATTTAATAAAGGCTAGATCACATATATTCAATGTTAGGACAGTTTGTTTGTGGCTGTGTTCGAAACCGCATACTAGTAGTGGTCTACTAAATTTCAGCCTGATTCTCATTTAAATGTAGTACGAGTAGTTTGCTAAATATGCAGTTTCGACCAGAGCCTGTGTTTGTCAAGGAGTTGGAAGAGCGTGAAAAGTCAGTGGAGAGACGTCACGACACGTCATCGCAGTAGTAGTAGTCACATAGAGCGCATGTACCTCGCACGGAACTCACAGATCTGACACGTCACGAAGGCAGTCACTCAGGAAGTATTCATCGCATTATCACGATGCCGTGCCTCTCCTCTCCCTCACCCCCTGGGCATCACTGTGCCTTCCATGGAAATCGTTCTAAAAAGGAGCAATTAAAAGAGCCAACTCGCTAAGCTGTTTCCTGCTGAACTCTTGATAGTGGAAGCATTACGTTATTTCTAATTTATATTTTATTAAGAAAAAAACAGCTCAGGCTAGGTTTTGAAATAGCTAGTAGCAAGTATTTCAAGCTATCCATAGCTGAATTTTACACCAGTGTTGTATTATTTCTAGCCACATTAAACAAATTTTGCAAGATCCACATCTGTACCCTGCCCCGCGAACAGAATGCCCCAGTCCAATACACAGAATGCCTCCGTTTTAAAGAGCTAGATGCAAGAGGCAGTAAGCACTATTTTTGAAGGTTTAGTGTAGCATGGCTGTTGGGGGTGGGGGTGTCCTTCTGGAAGCTCTTACAACATGAAACCAAAACTGGTGATAAGTTTACAATGTCAGGAATTCACTGACAGCATCAAACCCGAGTACTAACAAGCCCAAGCACTGATAAGTGTGTGTTGAGGTCGGGCCGGTCCAGCATGACTAGTGGGTGAGTCCAACATCACACTGCAGAGAAGATTTACTTTACATGACATTTTATTTAGCAGATGCTTTATTCTAAAGCGACATACAAAACAGTAGACGTCAAGGTCATAGAACAAACAACCCACAGCTCAGATACGGTACAATTCATATATGATTGGTTGTAAGGCCATGCATTTAAGTCCAGTACGCAAGGTAGATAGGCCGAGCATGAAAGGACCATGGCGAGACATCTTCAGGAACTAAAGTGCTGAGACATACAAATTCAAAAGATCTTATTGTGGCTACACCAAGACTTGTGCCACCAACCGTCATGCACCTTAGCCACTAGCTACAGCTGCCCCCCAAGATGCTCAAGGGTACAACAGCAGTGTCACGGCGAGGAATCAAACTCACAACCCTCCTGTGACAAGTCCAGCTCACAAGCCATTACTGCTCCAGGGAGGATTGCACCCCCCCCCCCCCCCCCAATATTATTTAACAGTCCTTTCATTTCCACCGGAAAAAAACCCAAGTCCCCTCCTACCACTGTATCCGAGCTCAAGCATTCCTTTTCTGTGACAAACACGCACACTCCGGATGCATTCTTGAACCTGTGGAATCTCGCAAACTGCCCAGGCTCCGATTGGGTAAATCGTCATCATGCAAATCATCCAATCAGCAAGGGCGCTGAGAGGGGAACGAGCCTCAGGGATCCGTTGTCAGAAGTGTAGCCGGGTAACGACGTATTCTTGCGGACAGGCCTGATCCCTGATATAACTGTTAATTTTTCAGCTGCACAATGCTTTCTATGTGCCTGTGTGCTGTACTTCAACACCAATGTTATCTGTGGTGCTTATCTGTGTCTAGGTGGAGCCCGGGAAGGGAAGATTACAACTCCAGTATTTCCTGGGGCACCCTATATTTACACAAAAAAGAGTCCTAAAGTCATTGCCCGGCATTGTCACGTGACAGCTGTTTTTTTTATTTATTCATATCTGGTGAAGGCTGTTGGTGAAGGGTCACAGAATGAGTAAGCACCTATTTCAAGAGAGCTAACCTTTACAAATAATCTGGAGATGTTGGTACACCCGGTACACTATATTAAGTGTATTTTTTATAATGCGCCCATGTTATATGCAATATATACGTATGTAACTGTACATGTGGTTTAGTACGGATTCCCCTCCACCCTTTGTATGGTACCTGTAACCCTGGCAGGATTTCTGAACAGGCAGGATTAGTTTCTGTTAACTGGAGTAGGCAGGGTTTCCCGCCCGAATTTGCTTGGTTTCGGGGACAATGTCATTGAGTGCAAAGTCTTCTCTCTGGATGTGTTTTGTACGGTGGCCCTGAGAGCTCAACGCACTGCGACTTAAGAAAACATATGCAAGTAGACAAAAACACAACCAAATTAAGAAAACATTTTCATTTAAAAAAAAACACTTTTTCACCCAGTAGTTTTAGTTCATTTTCCAACAGCATTGACGGGTAGCCGATTTTAATAACTTACAACCATAGACACATATACAACAACGTCATATCCAGCTGTGTTCATCACTTTTTATTGTCCCCTGGAAACATTTCCTTTGTGTTTTTTGTGAATTTGCAACGTTTTACTTTTGCAGCGCGTTTGTGTATCTGCATCGCGTCTTCTAAATGCTGCGCATGTGTCGTCAACTTGATGAAAATACTTTCTTCATTTTGTTGTGTTTTGTCTATTTGCATGTGTTTTCTTAAGTTGCAGTGCGTTGAGCTCACAGGTACACCGCAGATTTGAGTGAGTGAGTGCTGCCACCCGAACCTACACCCCTCTCACCCTACATCCAAACCTACACCCCTCTCAACCTACACCCAACCCTACACACCTGTCAGCAACACTCTGTCAACCCCAAGCCTCAAGCTTACACCCCGCTACCTATTCCACTCTCACGTTTGTTTTTTTGTTTTTTTTCAAAGATTGTGATCTGTTACAGGGAAGGGATGATTCCCCACACAAGACTGGTTATCTGTGACAGGCATAGGCTCAATTTAAGGGGGGGTGGGGGGGGGAGGGGTGATATATCCCCTGCACTTTTACAGGCAACTGTAACATAATCTTAACCTAACCCCCCTTAAACAGACACATACATATACATTTTACACTGAAATGTTCCTGGTCTCAAATGGCAGAAACCCCAGTGAAACCCGTCTCCGGCTTCAGTAAGGGAACCTGAACTCACCTGAAGAAGATAATATAAAGCACTGAGATGACAGCATAATGAGCTGTACTGTACTACAGTGCCACCCCTTTAACATACATTACGGTACGTTCTGTGCTGTAGGCGGTGTACCTTTCGTTCCAAAGGGACGCACGTACGACACGCGGGATGAAACAAATGTGAAGTCATGTTATGAATTAAATGAACCGAAAGCTGGTCAAAGTTCAGGGAAATTAAAAAGGGAGGAGGAAACAAAGGAGAGGAGGAAACGGAGGAGAGGAGCCGTTGGCCAAGGGCCAGGCGCTTTCTCGGAGATCAGTTTCCATGGGAACAAAACAATAACAACAAACAGCAGCGACATGCCTAACTTAACTGATCACATGATCAGCTGTCAGTGCACTGGTGCAGAGACCCCCTCCACACACACAGACACATGTACATACATATACACACACATACTGTACATGCATACTCATAACTACATACATACACACACATACTTTTGCACA
>CBDFMP010000038.1:0-53831 GCA_965249715.1 Spirochaetota bacterium
AAGCACTTTTTCCAATCCTATCCTCGCCACACTGGGGCTAAACTTTCTTATTACGGGAAATGTTTCCATCAGCTTAGAATTAGATGCAGCAAGCCTTATTATTGGTCTGATCCAGGCGGGGCCAGTCCAATCCAGCTTGCTCGGTTTTGTTGAAATTGCTTACCATTTCTAGCACGCCATGCCATTTTCAATAAATATCATAAATTATTTGCAGGTTTCATACTGAGTATTGATTGTATCCGTAACATCGTTTATGTGCCGCACTGATAAATTAGCTCACCCCAAAAACCACAAGGTTTATAAAATTATAATAAAGTACCAACGGTACAGCCATTTATAAAAAATTGTTTTCTTGTCATTCCAGTTCACCCGCTTATCCAACTATTCACATTGATGCAAAGTACAAGTATTAGGCAAGTTTTGTTCCAATGAAGTTCCGAATACCAACGCACCATTACACGGGTAGCGTCCCACTCAGCAATAACCTTCGTTCAAGCAGGTTAACCAACAAATACCCACTTCCGCTATTAAGAAGCGTCTGCATCGCTTTTATTTTGTTACTAAGCATCGTTACGTCAGCACTTTACGCGCAATTTACTCCACAGGTTCCCGTAACACAGGATGATTTTGAACGCCTACTTCGTGAAATTCAACCAGGAAATAGTGAAAGCTTTTCAGTTTTCATAAAAAAGAAACAGGCAGTAAAACCTGAGCCTGAACCCGAACCTGAGCCTGAACCCGAACCTGAGCCTGAACCCGAACCTGAGCCTATACCCGAACCTGAGCCTGAACCCGAGCCTGAGCCTGAACCTGAACCCGAACTCGTTCAGTCAGAACAATTCCTGAGTCCTACTCTTCTTTACCCCAATAATCGATACAGGCCGCCACCTGCGCAAAATTCATATAACGGCGCTATTTCACCGCCACGCCATTTTAATAATCAACAAGCTGTGCGCAAAAACACGCAAGCGCAGTTTTTTGCACAATCGCAAGAAACACTCACAAATATTCCCAGAACACCGCCTGCGCAAAATTTGTATGGCAGCACCATTTCTCCGCCGCGCTATTTTAACAACGAACAAGCCGCAAACAAAATTTCGCAAGCACCAAACGATGCAAGTTACGACAGTTCAAACAATGCTTTCCGCAATCCTGAGACTACTTCCAAGTTTAACACTGAGCAACTTCGTTCATTTATTGATCAGCAAACACTGCCTGAATTGGTGCCCACGCTCACTGCAACGACGAATGAAAATGAAACAAACCTGACACTGCCTGAGCTTTACACGCTCTCCAATATTCTCATTGGTCCAAAAAGCAGCTCGCAGGCCAACGCCTTACGCCATACTTTAGCCTATCAAACCCCACCCGATCGCGTGCTGCTGGAAGGGACCTACAGCAAACCAGCAGACGGGCAAAGTAATGTGCATATCGCCCCGCCCTTCGATGAACAATACTTCATAAGCGGTCGTTTCACCAACCAACTCACTGCCAATGAACAACCGACACCCCGTGAAGAAATATCAAAAAGGGGGTTGGATATCCCCGTTACCAATGACTTCCAGCAAGGCAACAGTGCCTTCCTTCATCCGCCGCCCAATCCATTTTTTTCTGAAAGTATCCCGCGTTTGCAACACTTCAGTCCACAATTGTCACCCGAACAGCAAACACTTGGCGCGCAAGCAGACAAAATAATCCTGCCCTTGCCTCCGCAAGTTGCCTCGTCCGCAGGACCCAGCAATCGTATCATCGCCCCGCTCTTTGACGAACGTTATCGCGATGAAGACAACCTCAAACGCGTACTTTCTAATGAAACGCTCCCGCACCAGAAAACCATTGTTTCGCCCGGTGAACCTGCAGATGATACGCAGTTGCTGGCAGAAGAAGTCATCCTCTTGCTGTTGCGTGCACGTCAATCCGCGCTTAACGGCAATTACGTTAACGCCCTGTTTCTCCTGCGTTTCGTGGAGCTTAAAGCTCCCGATAACCTGCTTATGCTGAATATGATAGGGTCGGTGTATTATAAGCTCAATCGCCTGCGCAGTTCGTTAGTGTACTGGGGAAAATCGCTCAAACTCAACCCCTACCAGCCGCTGGTACATGCCTATCACCAATACGTACAAAATGCGCTCAGCCATTTTCAATACCTGAACACGCCCCGCTAAGTTCAAAGCTCTGCAGTCAGCAAGTTGGCTCAGTGTGTTGCCAAGGGGCAACTAAGCCACAATGCAGGTACAGTCGCCAGCTCTGTTAGAAAAGCATTGAGACGCTGAAGCCGCTCGTGTTTGACAGCAGCGGACACCTCTTGCGACAAACCGCGCGGCAAGTGTCTTTGGACGCGGCGAATACATGGCCGTATTGGCAAACTCAAAACGGATCTTCTCCAATACTTTGAGCATATTGCTAAAATGCTGCTCGGTCTCCCATGGAAACCCCACAATCAAATCCGTTCCCAACCGCACCCCGCTAAGCTCAAAGCTCTGCAGTCAGCAAGTTGGCTCAGTGTGTGTGCCAAGGGGCAACTAAGCCACAGATGCAGGTACAGCCGCCAGCTCTGTTAGAAAAGCATTGAGACGCTGAAGCCGCTCGTGTTTGACAACATCGGACACCTGTGCGGCAAACGCAAAACGGATCCTCTCCAATACTTTGAGCATATTGCTGAAATGCTGCTCGGTCTCCCCTGAAAACCCCACAATCAAATCCGTTCCCAACCGCACCTCGCTAAGCTCAAAGCTCTGCAGTCAGCAAGTTGACTCAGTGTGTTGCCAAGGGGCAACTAAGCCACAGATGCCGGTACAGCCGCCAGCTCTGTTAGAAAAGCATTGAGACGTTGAAGCCGCTCATGTTTGACAACATCGGACACCTGTTGCGGCAACCGCGCGGCAAGTGTCTTTGGACGCGGCGAATACATGGCCGTATTGGCGAACTCAAAACGGATCTTCTCCAATACTTTGAGCATATTGCTGAAATGCTGCTCGGTCTCCCCAGGAAACCCCACAATCAAATCCGTTCCCAAACGCACCCCGGGAATACGATTGCG
The DNA here is from genome assembly GCA_965249715.1 of Spirochaetota bacterium. Taxonomy (GTDB): domain Bacteria; phylum Spirochaetota; class UBA12135; order COTS27; family COTS27; genus COTS27. Next base: position 3,041 of record CBDFMP010000038.1, read on the forward strand.
CAACTGCTCCACCTTAAATAAATATTCTTCCACAGTGTAGCGGCGGCGCATTGCCTTGAGTATCTCATTATCGCCGTGCTGCAATGGAAAATGTATTTCATTGGTAATATTGGGATAACGCGCAATAACTTCAATCAACTCAGTCGTCACATCGCTGGGGTAGGATGTCAGGAAGTCAATCTTCTCCAGCCAGGGGAATTGTTCAGCAATATCGCGCAAAAGCTCAGAAAACCGATAATCATCGTAAATGGTCATTCCATAAGAATTGACATTTTGTCCTAAAAGCACAACTTCTGTTATGCCTTTTGCCTTAAGGCCTGTTAGTTCCTTGAAAATCGCTTCTTTTTCACGTGAGATCTCCACCCCGCGCGTGTACGGTACAATGCAAAACGAACAGACCTTATTGCAGCCGAATTGAATGGAGACCCAGGCTTTTTTACCGGGCATCCGTACTTGATGGTCCAACTGCTCTTCAAAGCGCATTACATCGGCTTTTTGGCGACGACGACGCAGCTGTCCCAGCTGCTCCGTTAAGGGCAAGCGGCTTGTCAGGAAGTTTGGCAGGTCTTCCATGTTGTTCACGCCCACCACATAATCCACGAACGGCAGCTCTTGTTTGATAAAATCGCGGGCATGTTGCGGCATACAACCCATCAAGCCCAGTTCCATCGTCTGCCCCGTGGTTTTTCTGTGGTGATGCATGGCATGCAGCTGCCCGCGCACACGGCGCTCGGCTTTATCGCGGATGGAACAAGTATTGAGCAATACCAAATTGGCTTCTTGCCAGCTATCCGCTGCTTCAAAGCCCAAATTCTCCAACAATCCCGCCATGCGTTCAGAATCGTTCTTGTTCATCTGACACCCGTAAGTGATGATGTGGTATTTCTTGAAAAGGGCAACGCTCATAGCTTGCAGAGATATGCAAATAAACAACCTTATTTATATCATAAAACAGCCGCCTGCTAATGTGCTTTTTGTATGTTCAAACAAATTCAAATGTTATACTTATTTCAGTTCCCCGTAAATTGGTAGGAGTTTCACCATGTCCCAAAACAGTGACCGTTATCCAGAATATCCTTTACCTCCAGCAAACTCAGCACGCATTCAAACAGAAAGTATTGCTGAAAGCAAGTGCCAAGCACTTAAACAACTTTATCCCGAGGTTTTCACAGAAACTGGCATTGATTTTGACAAACTTCAACGCGCGCTGGGAGAGTGGATTGAACCCGATACAGAAACTGAGCGGTTTGGTCTTGCCTGGCACGGCAAAGCTGAGTGTATGCGGTTGGTACAGAAGCCGAGCATTGCCACATTGCATCCAGTTCCTGATGAGTCGCTGAATTTTGACACTACGGGCAACCTCTTCATAGAAAGTGATAACATGGAAGCACTAAAGCTTTTGCTCAGAGCTTACAGCGGCAAAGTAAAAATGATCTACATAGATCCACCCTACAATACGGGCAAAGAGTTTGTATATTCAGATAAATTCAGCGACCCGCTCAAGAGCTATTTAGAATATACGGGACAAATAGACACCAATGGACGCACAAACGGCACAAACACAGAGCGCAGCGGGCGCTTTCATTCCAACTGGTTAAACATGATGTACCCGCGGCTTTATTTGGCGCGGGATCTACTGCGTGACGATGGTGCTATCTTTATTAGCACTGATGATAACGAGTTAGCACATTTACGTGTGATTAGCAATGAAATTTTTGGAGAGGAAAATTTCATTGCTAATATTGCTTGGCAAAATTTTTACACAGTAAAAAATGATGCAAAATATTTTTCTGAAAACTATACATCAATTCTTGTGTACAGCAAAAACAAAGACGCATTAAACATTTCAGGAATAAAAAGAAAAAACCAATATGATAAGAATTTCACAAATCCTGATAATGATCCTAGAGGTAGATATCAAACAACTCCATTACATGCCAAAAGTGGCAATGAAAAAAATAGATTTAAGCACAAATTTAAAAATGGATTAGAGTACATTCCTCCAGAAGGAGTATACTGGAGATTCTCAAAAGCAACCTTAAAACACTTAGAAGAGGATAATAGAATTTATTTTCCTAAAAATTCCGGAAGCCCACGAAAAAAGAATTTTTTATCAGAAATCTCTGATAAAATTAAGCTAAGCACATTTTGGAGTTATGAATTTGCAGGAAGTACCGGTGAATCAAGTGAAGAATTAAAAAAGCTTTTTTTAAAAGGCGGTATATTTAGCTACTCTAAACCTACCAAACTAATAAAAATCTTATTAGAATGTCTTACCTCTAATAAAAATGAAGATCTAGTTTTAGATTTTTTCGCAGGCTCATGCACCACCGCCGATGCCGTCATGCAGCTAAACGCCGAAGATGGCGGTAATAGAAGATTTATCATGGTACAGCTGCCAGAGCCATGCAAACCCAATACAGATGCAACGCGCAATGGGTATAAAACTATTGCCGATATAGGCAAGGAGCGTATTCGCCGCGCCGCAAAAAAAATTAAAACAGAGCTAGACGGCAAGCTGAACTTAGCAGGCAATGGAACATTAGACTTAGGTTTTAAGGTCTTTAAGCTGGGACACTCTAACTTCAAGGTTTGGGACAGTACGCCAACTAGTAGTACTGAAGACTTAGAACAACAGATCTTTGAACAGGTACATAACATTACACCCAAAGCCATACCGCAGAGCATTTTGTATGAGCTATTATTAAAAGAAGGCTGGGAGCTCACAACACCACTCAAAAAGTACACGCTAGCTGATAAGACCATATATGTACTGGAAAATGATGCGGGTGAAGATGAAGTGTTGATTTGCGTAGAGCCTCAGCTGACAGAAACACTAATGAAAGCTTTGACAGAAACAACTGTACCGCGCATTATCTGTCTGGACGCTGCGTTTAATCACAACAACCAACTGAAAGTCAATGCTGCCCACTGGTTTAAACAAAAACAGATGTTAGATGAGGGAGATCAAGAATTGATCATCTTCTAAGGTCTAATACAATGCGATTAAAGTTTGATGCCAACTTAGAATACCAGCGCGATGCTGTTGCTGCTGTGGTAGATGTGTTTTTGGGACAAGGCAGGGCAAATAATAAATTTGAGACCACGTATACACTGCCAACAGGACTCACCCAAACGATTAGCGGACTGGGCAATACGCTCACACTAAGCGATGAAGAGCTGCTCGCCAATGTACACAAAATCCAGGAGCGCAATAACATTTTTAAAACACCCGAGCTCAAGGGCAGAGAATTTTCTGTAGAAATGGAAACAGGTACAGGCAAAACTTATATTTACCTGCGCACCATTATGGAACTCAGTCGGCGTTATGGCTGGCGGAAGTTTATTATTGTCACTCCTAGCATTGCTGTACGCGAGGGAGTTAAAAAAAACTTAGAAATTACACGTAAGCACTTTGAAACCTTGTACGGACGCGAGGAGTTTTTGTCCAGCGTTTACAGCTCCGAACGCTTAGGGCAAGTGCGCAGTTTTGCCAATACCACTAATATCTGTGTACTGATCATCAATATTCAGGCATTTATCAATGATAAAAAGAATGTCATCAATCGTGAAAACGATAGGATGAGCGGACGCAGACCCATAGAGTACATTCAAAGTACGCGTCCGATTGTGATCTTAGACGAACCGCAGAGTATTGACAATACAGAGAAAGCGCAGCAAGCTATCCGTAGTTTAACACCGCTGGTCACATTGCGTTACTCCGCCACCCATCGCAATTCGTATAACTTGCTCTACAAACTAGACCCTGTACGTGCGTACGCTTTAAAGCTGGTTAAACGCATAGAAGTTTTAGCCATTCGTTCGGACAATAATTTTAATGAAGCGTATGTAAAGCTGCTTGCGCTTGACAACAAAAAAGAACTACGCGCACGTTTAGAAATTCACTGTCAAAAACACAACACCGTTAAACCACTACGGCTTTGGGTAAAGTTGCAAGATCGCCTGTATGAAAAATCGGGACGGCGTTCACTTTATGAAAATTATGTATTACATGAACTCACCATGCGCCCCGAGTTCGAAGGAGAATACATAAGATTTGCAAACGATGTAAAAGTCCACTTAGGCGAAACACGCGGCGGTTACGATGATGCTGTAATGCGTGCTCAGCTCAAAGAGACGATCTCTGAACATCTAAAAAAAGAGCTGAGACTGCACAGTAAGGGCATCAAGGTGCTTTCATTATTTTTTATTGACAAAGTGGAAAACTATCGGTATTACGATGAGCATGGTGACAGACACATCGGCAAATTCGGCAAATGGTTTGAAGAAGAGTATGCAGCACTTACAAAACTGCCGAAATATCGCAAGTTGGCTGTTACTGATATAAACAAGCTTCACGATGGTTATTTTTCCATCGACAACAAAGGGCGCGAGCGCAATAGCACTGGCGAGGGCAAGGTTGATGAAAGCACATACAATAAAATCATGCGCAATAAGGAACAGCTGTTAAGCCTGAGTGAACCTTTAAAGTTTATTTTCACACACAGCGCGTTGCGTGAGGGCTGGGACAATCCCAACATTTTTCAAATCTGTACCCTTAACGAAAGTTCACATTCTAAATTGAAGAAGCGTCAAGAGTTGGGACGCGGATTGCGATTGGCGGTGAATCAAAAAGGCGAGCGGATACACGATGAAAGCATTAATCGCCTTACGGTCATTAGTAATGATACGTATGAAGATTTTGCGCGTACATTACAATTAGAAATAAACGCCGATTACGGCATTGAATTTGGCATAGTGACAAAAGAGCTGTTGATGGAAAGGCTGAATTTAAATTCTGATGTCGCAGAAGCTGCATTTCTTACTTTGATAGGAAGTCAATACATTTCAGGGGATGGGCGGGTACTGAGTAAATTTAAACCGCATGAAGCAGGGTTTGCATTACAGTTACCGCTAGAGGAGATGCCATTAGCGCCTGAGTTGTTGAGGGTGTTGCAGGATTTTGCGCCGCCACTTATTCAAGATGCACGTAAACGCGTCAATCTCACTTTTAATAAACAAGTATATCTCAGTAAAGATTTTAAAGCACTTTGGGATAAAATCAAAACAAAGACGCGTTACCATGTAACGCTTGACAGCGCAGAGCTGACTCGTTTACTCATCAAACAACTAACGGAAAAATGCGCTTCCATTCGGGAACCTATTATTACCAGAACGCAAGCTGCGCTAAGTCAAAGCTACGCGGGCGTAAGCATAAAACAAAAAACAGGCACCACTGTAATAGGGAGCATTGTTGCTAGACAGTTTATCAATCCGCTTACTTATTTACAACAACAAACCCATTTAACGCGCAAGACACTATATGACATCATTAAACAACCAGCCTGCTTAGCCGCTTACAGGCGCAATCCGCAAGCATTTCTGGAATTAGCCGAACAAGAAATTCGCACTGTCCTCAGACAGCTCATTCGCAATGGCATTCAGTATGAACGCTTCGGCAATCGTTACTGGGAAATGCAGCGTATAGAAGAAGCTGTCGCCACCGGCATTGTACGATATTTTGACAGACTTTACGAAGTCAAACATAAAGAAAAAACTATTTTTGATAAAATAGAATGGGAATCTGGAGTAGAAGAGCAATTTGCGAAAGACCTTGATATAAATGAACGCATTAAATTATTTGTAAAACTGCCAGCTTGGTTTAAGCTAGCAACCCCATTAGGCTCATATAATCCCGACTGGGCTTTTGTCACGAAAGGCAATCAAAAACTTTATTTTGTGTGCGAAACTAAAAGCAGCACTGATCCGTTTGCCATGCGTGAAGCGGAAAACATGAAAATAGACTGTGGCAAAAAACATTTCAATACAATTGGTGCAAAATATGAGGTTGTCAAAAAGTTGTCAGAGCTCAATCTTTAGCAATTAATTCACATTGCATTGTTCTATTGTTAATGAGTTTTTCTCATTAATGATAAAATTAGCCTTCAGTATGGGGTTGTAGCTCAGCAGGATAGAGCACCTGTTTCCTAAACAGGTGGCCGGAGGTTCGAATCCTCTCAGCCCCATGTTCTTATTGCCGATGAATAAGAATTCACAATTTTTCATTGTGAAAATGCGCCGTAATAGCCGATACTAAAAGCAAATTACGTAGCTTTAACATCATCACAATTTATAACAATGTTCTCTTTCAGCTTGACTCAACCTCAGCGACAACGATACACGATTATCATTTTTAGCAGCATTCTCTTGTGTGGACTTGCTGTTTCATCACTGCTGCATGCAACCACCGCTGTGCTCAGTCCCGCCCAAACCACGGTTGTACAAACATTACTGAAAAGCCCCGGTATTGCCGCCGCTACTGAGCATTTTCAGGCAGGCAACTACCGGCAGGCATTGGAAGGATACAGCGCAGCCTTGCAAGCACTCAATGTTACTGCCGGAAGCTCAACACACAGCACCACCACACTACGCAGTACCGCGGCAGCTTTATTGGAACAGCTTGGTTTATGCCAATTCAAACTTAAACAGTTCCAAGACGCCGCTACCACATACAGGCGCCTGCGCAAACTTAACCCTCACAATCCGCTGGCTACCCATAATTTAGCCCTCACCGCGTACCATGATGGCAAGGTGAAAGTTGGCATTGAACTCCTGCAGCAAACAACCGCCATTGATCCCACTTATGTACCCAGCTACAGGGCATTGGGGGCCCTTTACGAGGAGCAGGGGGAGCTGGAAAAAGCGCTCATTATTTATCGCAAAGTACTGGAGCTGGCGCCCGAAACCAGTGCCGTGTATGAACGCGTGGGAACCATTTACCGCCAAGCAGGCGATTTTGATAGGGCACTGCTGGCATTTCAAACAGCCCTAGGTTTTGCTCCCAATAACCAGTACGTGCGCAGCAGTTTTGCCGAAACCAGCTACAACCTCGCCCTCTTCCACGATAACCAAGGCGAATATGCCAAAGCAATCAGCTACTTAACACAGTTGACCGAGATTATGCCGCGTTATGCACCGGGTTATCATCTATTTGGCATCATCGCCGCTAAACAGGGAGAGACGCAAAAAGCCGCCAGCTATTTTAAAAAAGCCATCCGCTTGGACGCTACACTGCCGCATTCCTATTATGAGTTAGGATTGCTTTACGAAAAAAATAAATACACACAAAAACGTGCGCTCAGTTACTTCGCAAAAACATTAAAAATTGATCCACAATTTTTACAAGCCTATTATAGACTAGCCGAACTCAGTTATCTTCGCAAAGATTATGCAACGGCGGCAGTATTCTTGAAAAAAATTCTTGAATTCACACCCGATGATCGCACGATTGCCGCTAAATTGCAGGAAGTGCGAACATTGCTGCGCTGAGGCTCAGCTTGTAAAAATATCCAGGACATTGCCGCGCCAGCGCGGATTGTATGCCAATCCTAAATAATACGCAAAGGTTGGCACAAAGTCTGTAATATGAAACTTGGCAAGGGTTTTTCCCACGCAAATGCCCGCTCCCGCTGCAGCAAACCATGTAGTCCTATTGGTTACTGTATCCTCGGTATGCCCATCGCCTGAGCCGCCATGGTCGGTGGTCACTAACACGGCAACATCTTCATAACCCGGTAAGCGCCGCACAGCGGTCAGGACGCGGGCAAGCAGCCGATCGCTCATTGCCAGCGCGTGCAGATAATCGTCCGACATCCAACCGCTGTAATGTCCCCAAACATCCGGTGCTTCCAAATAAAAATGCACAAGCTCTAGCTGACGTTTGGCTAAATACGCACTGAATCCTAATACGTGTTGCACGTATTTGGGATAAAAAGCGGCATGCGGCTTAAAATTATAGCGGGAATAAAATTTATGATAATAACAATCGTTGAGTTTCTCGCGATCGCCATAAATATTGGCAAGTGGAAACCAGGAAATGTAAGCGCCTGTTTTGTAACCTGCATCGTGTGCTCTATCAAAGAGCGTGGGCGTGGCCATGCGCTGCGGATAGGTTTCATTGTCGTAAATGCCATGTGCCGCCGGTTCCAACCCTGTAAATAATGCCGTATGAGCAGGCAAGGTGCTGCAGGGATAGATTGTTTGACCTGCCGCACTAAAAACGCCCTGTTTGCGAATTTTATTGATCGCAAGCAATGGGAGAGTATTGAGTGCATCGCTGCGTACGCCATCTATTGTCACGATGATTAATTTGCGCTTGGACTTTGACGCCAGCTGCGAAGTTTCACTCATCGGCTTAACAACTATGCCAGTGTAGGCACCCAATCCATTAACAAATAGCTAACCGCATAAAAATGGTTGACTTCAGCGCCCAAACAAAGTACAATAGTGCGCTAAACAATGCCAAAATAACCATCATAACGCTAACTTGCGGCATGCCAATTAAATGCCAATTACTGAGACTGATTGCAGTTTCTGAGCGTGTTTGTCCATTGTGGCAATTTTTATTTAAATGGTTATAACGGCATTCTTTAAGTAATTATAACGTAAAACCCATAATTCTGCACGTAAGCTTATAAAAGAGGAATATATTTTGATTCAAACAAGCGTTTCTATGAAAGAACTTCTGGAAGCTGGGGTTCATTTTGGACATAAGGTCAGCAATTGGAATCCAAAGATGAAGAATTATATCTTCATCAAGCGCCGCAGCGTACACATCATTAACCTGCAAAAAACTCTCTTATTATTTGAACAGGCTTTTAACTTCGCCAAAAATGTCACAGCAAACGGGGGCAAAATTCTCTTTGTCGGGACTAAAAAACAGGCTCAGCAGCTTGTGCGCGAACACGCTACGCGTTCTGGACAACACTTTGTCACCCATCATTGGATGGGCGGACTTCTGACCAACTTCTCCGTGGTACGCCAATCCATTGACAAGCTGGACTCCATCCGTACCATTCTCAGTGACCCCAACGCCAAACAGAAATACTTAAAACGCGATCTTATGAAAATGGAAAAAAATCTCAATAAACAGGAAGAAAACCTCGGCGGCGTCAAAGCAATGAAAACATTGCCGCAGCTGCTTTTTGTTGTGGATGCCCATATAGAACGCGGTGCTGTCAGCGAAGCCAATGCCATGAATATCCCTGTCTGTGCAATGGTTGATACCAATACCAGCCCTGATGACATTGATTTAATCATTCCCAGTAATGACGATGCCATTCGTTCGATTGGCATTTTTGTGGAACGCATGGCCGATGCTGCCATTGAGGGTACGGCATTTCTAAAACGCACTGATGAAGAAGCCAAGTTGGCATTGACGGTTGGACCCCAGACGTCTCCTGATGCAGAAAACGCAGTCAAAACAGAGCTTCCGCCGGAAGCACAACGCACACTCAAAGCGGAAAAAGTAGCAGCAGCAAAAACTCATAACAAATTCACACAAACCCCCACACAAACCCCCAAAGAAAAACAGTCCCCCACTGCCGTAACAGTCAAACCAGCAGCGGTGGTCAATGCTCCCTCAGCGCCGCCAGCAGCCAAAACTGGACAGGAGCTAATCAGTGCAAAAGCCGTGAAAGAGCTGCGCGAACTGACCCAGGTGGGCATGATGGAATGCAAAGCTGCGTTAACCGCTGCCAATGGCGATCAAACTGAAGCTATTCGCATTCTTAAAGAAAAAGGAATGGCACTCATGGCTAAGAAAAGCGCCAGTCGTGAAGCTTATGAAGGGGTTATCTTTCTGGCAGAAGCTGCCGAAGCCAAGCAGCTGACAGCCATTCAATTCTTGTGTGAAACTGATTTTGTTGCAAAAAATGCAGATTTTAATGCTTTTGTCACCAAAGTTGGTGAAGCTTTTATAACAAAAGGCGAAACCTTTCTGCAAAGTTCTGAATTGGAAGCGATGCTCAGCCAACTGGTGAGCAAACTGCGTGAAAAAATTGTCATTGGTGAAACTGTTGTGATCAAACACAGTCCGCAAACGGCAACCGGCAGTTATCTCCATACCAATAAGAAACTCGCGGGGTTTGTAACGGCTACTATACCGGAAGCTGAAGTCAACAATGTTAAGCGTGAAACACTGCAAAATGTCCTCAAAGAACTAGCCATGCAGGTGACCGCTATGGATCCGCTTGCACTTTCTATTGCGAATATCGGCGCAGAACAGAAAGAACAGGAACGTCAGATCTTTCTTAAACAGCTGGAAAGTGAAGAGAAAAGCACTGAGCTCAAGGGAAAAATTGTTGAAGGCAAACTAAAAAAGTATTTCTCAGAACGCTGCCTTTTGGAAATGAATTTTGTCAAAGATACTAAGCTCACCGTAAAACAGTATTTAGCCAGCCAAGCCGCTGCCTGCGGGCTCAAGCAGATAACATTAAGTAATATGCAGCGTCTGGCTATTGGCAAGAATTGAAAGGGGGGGGCTCAGCGGCAAGGTCAAACACAAAAGTGTCCCTGCTGGCAGGAAAGCCCGCCTCAGCAGCAGCACCCCACGTCGTGTGCCTGATAAGCTTGTGCCACTCATTAACTGAAAATACAAACGCTCATGGAACTAAGTACTAAACTTCAGAAAATCATTGAGCATCTGCAAAAAGAATTTGCCAGCATCCGCTCCGGACGCGCCCATCCCAGTCTCATTGAAAATGTTAACGTCAATGTTTATGAACAGACCTTGACGTTAAAAGATGTTGCGACCATTAACGTTCAGGACGCGCAAACATTGGCGGTGACCGTCTGGGATGCCGCTAACGTTGAAACAGCAGACAAAGCACTGCGGCATGCAAACCTCTCATTAAATCCACGCCTAGAAGGCAATAAACTCTACATTGTCTTACCGCCTATCACTGACGAACGCCGGCAGGAATTTAGCTCTCTGCTCAAACAAAAAGCAGAACAAGCTAAGATTTCTGTGCGCAACGCGCGGCGCGAGACCAACGATGCCAACAAAGCCGCTAATAAAACCAGCACGCTAAGCGATGACGAATTAAAAGCTCACCTGAAAACAACCCAACAGGCCACCGACGAAACTATTCAAACCATTGATACTATTCTTAAAAAGAAACAACTGAGTATTCAAAATCCCTGACCAAAAACCTACAGACAAGGTGGGCAAACTGAGCTTGCAATCATCATGCCTAGTTCCTATAATTCCTATAGTCCCTATCCCTATCCCTATAGTCGGCTGTATGGCTCAGCTAGCAGCGCCCACAAGACGCTAAATGGCTATATTGGGGGCGATTGTCTGACAGGAGGCACTCGGCTCCTCGCAACTTTTCATGCAAACATCCTCTGACAAAGTCCCTGAGCATATTGCCATTATTCCAGACGGCAACGGACGTTGGGCCCAGCAACACGGACTGTCCATTGAAGCGGGACATCGCAAGGGTGTAGCAGTACTGGAAGCGATCCTTGATGCCTGTTATGAACTGAGCGTTAAAGTGGTAACCGTCTATGCCTTTTCCAGTGAAAATTGGCAACGCGAGCAAGCTGAAAGAACAGTGTTGTTTTCATTGATCAATTATTTTCTTGAAACGAAGTTAGCCAAACTTATTCGTCAAAAAATACGCATTGAATTCATTGGACAGCTCAAAGTATTTCCCTCTGCAGTACAAAACAACATTCAAGCAGCCAAAACACAGACCGCCAGCTTTGAAACGCGCCTCTTGCAAATAGCCCTAGGCTACGGCGGGCGCAAAGAATTGGTGCGCGCAGCGCAGAAGTTTGCAACAGCTGTGCAAACGGGAAATACTTCCATTGCTGCGCTCAACGAAGAGAGTTTTAAACAATACCTGGATACCGCGCAAACAAAAGATCCCGATCTAATCATTCGCACCAGCGGCGAGTACCGCATTAGTAATTTTCTGCTCTACCAATCGGCATACAGTGAATTTTATTTCACGCAAACATTATGGCCGGACTTTACCGTTGCAGAGCTCAAACAAGCTTTTGCAGAATTTACAAGACGTGAGCGCCGTTTTGGTAAACGTCCGCAGCAAGACGCTGCTGTTGCCACCCTGCACTGAGTGCAGCCACCCTAATGCCGTGTACACGACACTGCCACAAACGACACTGCCACAATGATCTCAACCGTTATAAAAAATCGTCTGCTCCCCATTTTGGGCGGCTTAGCCGTTGCTTGCACATTTATCTTCACTGAGAATGTATGGCTCAGCCATTTGTTGTACCTTGGTGCCGCAGCGGTCTTATACACAGAAGTATTTCGGCTCAATTACCCCACAGCATTCTTGCGTGCAGTACCCTTTTGGATTGGCAGCAGTCTGATCGTGGTTTACACACTGTGCTCCGCACTGCTCTTAAGCGGAGTCCTTCCCGTTAGCCCCGGGAACTTTCACATCATCCTGTTCAAACTCACCCACTATGAACTAAGCATCAGTTGGTTGCAGTTAAGCGCATTGCTGCTTTTTCTCTTAGCCGCTTACAGCAGCGCCATTTTCAGACGCCAGGATCCCACTCAACTGCCGCTGCAAAAGTCGTTTAACATGCAAACATACTTTCAGGCGCTTAGTAGCGGCTTCCACGCGCTTTGTTATACGCTTTTTTTTCTGTACAGCATTGTGAAACTGAAATACGGTTATTTGTTTCTTCCAGCATCCGCGCTAACGGTTACAGCTTATCAATTACTGCTCTTAACAGCGTGGAGCATGGTTTGGGTTTATGACAGCGCTGCCTACATTGGCGGGACGCGCTGGGGCAAGAACAAAAAACTGCGGCTGCTCAGTTCACCCAATAAGAGCTGGGTGGGACTTTACTGCGGCATTGCTGTAACAGCAATGTTTGGCGGGGTATTGAGTTTTGTGCCAGCTTTAAAAACCTTAACGATGTTCAATTCACTATGGCATGGGATCATGTTTGGGGTCTTACTGGCTGTTAGCGCACAGGTTGGGGATCTGATAGCATCGTTCTTAAAGCGCGTGGGGCAGACAAAAAACTCCGGCACACTTTTTAGCGCGCATGGCGGTTTTCTCGACAGAAATGACAGTGCTATTTTTACATTAATGGTGCTGTATTACATTATGGCTTTCACAGCACCTTGAGGGCTTAGCAAGCACCTTGAAAGTTTAGCACTAAGTCCCGCCAAGATAGACTTGTTTGATCATTGGATTGGCTAAGATTTCAGCTCCGCCGCTCAGGACAATCTGCCCATTTTCCATTAAATATGTACGGTCAGCCAAATTAATGGCGCTGCGCGCGTTTTGTTCCACCATTAAGATAGCCACTCCAGACTTCCTAAGCAGTGCCAACTTCTCAAATAATTCCCGCTGCAGTATAGGCGAAAGCCCCAATGTGGGCTCATCCAAAAGTAAAAGCTGCGGCTGCTGCACCAACGCACGCGCCAATGCCAGCTGTTGCCGTTGACCGCCGCTGAGCGTCAATGCTTTAGCCTTTAACTTTGGTTTAAGCGCAGGAAAAAAATCGAGTGCATATTCAATGCGCCTATGCAGTTTGGCACCTGAGGCTAACAAACTGCCCGGCATCATCAAATTTTCCTGTACACTTAGCGTCGGAAAGACCACCTTTCCCTGATTGACATAAATGATCTGTTGCCGCACCAAGGCAGGCACCTGTGTTTGCAAAATGGGGGTGCCTTTGTACAGCACACTGCCCTTGATTATGGTGGTCATTGCAAAAACTGAGCGCAATAACGTACTTTTGCCTGCACCATTAGGACCAATAAGCGCAACAGCTGTTTTGGCGGCAACCGTTAGTGAAACGTCGCGGATAACAACACTTTTTCCGTAACCAGCTGAAAGGTTTGTAATTTCAAGAATGGGAGTTTGGCTCATGCTGAAGTTCCTGTCATCAGTTTATACTGAGCCACTTCTTGCGGGCTCATAAATTCACAAATACGCCCCAGCTTACCTATTTGTTTAAAAAACCGTATGCGTTCGCTAACGCCAAAATTTTTTAAGCGGGCAACATTGGCGGCGAGGTCATGGTTAACATTGTAATAAAAAGGTTCACTGATAAACGTATAAACGCGTGCAAAGGGACATGGCAAACGGAAACGGTCCCAGGCTTTTTTAAAGGTAAGGGCATGGCTGACATAAAAAAACATAAAATACAGCGGAATGTTATGATGTTTCGCAAAAACGGGTGCACCTGCATGAATGGTGTGATAAGGCCCTAATGGACCATCAAGGCCAAACAATGGACTGGCGCCTTTACTGTACGCCTGCAGCATCTGCCTGTAAGCTTTGACGCCACCGCTTGCTGTACTGCCGCGAATAACCGTGCAATGACTGGCGCGCGCACCGGCGACCACATATTCGCCATCGCTATGATCTGAAATAATAGCAGCAAGACGGACACCGCGGCGATAAAATTTCCAGCCCATGAAAATGGCAACAAAAAGATCCTGATGGAAGCTGCCTAAGAGCAGCTGCCGCTGCGGCAGGCGATCAATATAACGATAACGCAGTGTACTGCCATAAAGCACATACATCGCGCCAAAAACACGCAAGCCAGCACGCCGCAGCAGACCCTTCAGAAAATCAGCCATGACAAAAACTTATGACTTATGTGTGTAAGCCTGCTCCACCAACTGAAGCGTAATAGCAAGCGATTGCAGCTCCATGGCACTATTGATGGGAATATCCTGCCGCACAGTGGCAATAAAATCTTCCAATTCCAAAACAAGCGGATTGGCTTTGTGAATAAAGAGACGTTCCACAGAGGCTTGCTGTTTATAACGGAGTTCCTGTGGATGAGTGGTGACCATCGCCTGCCCTAATCTATGAATATGGATAGCTTGTGTGGTGAAATCCAGGATAAGCGAGCTATGATCATTGGTGACGGTGAGCGCGCGTTCTTTCTGATGACTGAGGCGCGTTGCAAAAAACGTCGCCAGGCACCCGTTGGCAAAGGTGAGCTGCGCACTGATGGCATCTTCATAACGCCCTGAGGCATGCAGATAAATCCCGCGTGCGTACGCGGAGGTGACTTTGCTTTTTAGCGTGCGCAAACAAATATCAATATCGTGAATCATGAGATCCAAGCCTACGCCGCTATCCTGAATACGGCGACTGCCAGGCCCCACACGCCTGCTTTCCCAACAATACGGCTGCGTCACCAGTTTATCCAATTCCTGTACAGCACCATTGTAACGTTCCACGTGTCCGATAAACAGCTTAAGGTTTTTCTGCGTTGCCAAGGCAAAGAGACGCTCAGCCTCTTCAATACCAGCAGTAAGCGGTTTTTCCACCAATACATGTTTTCCTGCTGCTAAGATGACAGCAGCAAGCTCATAATGTGTGGACGTAGGCGTCGCTAGAATCACAGCGTCTGTAACTTTAAGCAGCTCTGAAAGCTCCTTGTAAACCGGCACTGAATATTCGCTGCCAATGGCATGGGCGCGCTCCATATTCAGATCATGAATTCCTACAAAATCAATATCCTTGATAGTTTTAAGAACATTGACATGGTAGGCGCCCATATGCCCAACACCAACAACACCAATATGAAGTTTATCTACAGCGGACACCATGATGACAGTACACTTTTCAATATAAAAAGCTAGCTAAACCGACTTGCTGCAATTTTATACAGCTACGTTAAGGCGCTCAAGGATTGTTTTGCGCTCAATGAGCTGAAAGTATTTGTCCAGTTCAATGCCGCGGGTACGGCGCGTGAGCTGCACACGCAATGGCATAAAAAATGCCTTGCCGCTCAGCTTGAGAGCTTGTTTCGCCTCGCTTTTAAACGCCAGCCATTCTTCATGTTCCACATAAACAGGCACAGTGTCCGCATTGGGACGCGGCGCGGCTAAGCGCTCCACCGCTAAGGCAAAAAGTTTACGCGCCTCATTGCTCTCTATCCAGCTGCGTTCTTCTGCGTCCAGTTCAGCAGCAGGTGCCAATAATTTTGTCAATTCTTCAACAATATCCGTCAGCTTTTTGCAATAGTCCCGCAATGCTAAAAGCAGCTCCGATAATTTGGGATGTGTTAAGTACTGTTTGCCCACTGATGATTTGGCCAGGACAGCCTTAAAGTCACGCACGATTGTCTCAGCAGGCAAGCTGCGCAAATATTGAGCATTGAAATAATCCAGTTTTCCATAATCAAAAACAGCAGGCGCACTGGAAAATTTGAGCGTCTGAAAAGCACTCAGCAGTTCCTTACGCGTGAGCAATTCCTTGCCGTCAGCAGGCGACCATCCCAGCAGTGCCAGATGATTCACAAGTGGATCGCTGTAATAACCGTTCGTTTGAAATTCTAACACACTTGTCACACCATCGCGTTTGGAAAGCTTCTCACGCTTAGACCCTAAGATCATTGCCACATGCGCAAACTGCGGCGGCGTATAACCAAAAGCTTGATACAATAACAATTGCCGCGGCGTATTGGAAATGTGATCGTCCCCGCGTAAGACATGACTGATCTTCATCAACGCATCGTCCACAACCACAGCAAAATTATACGTAGGAAATCCATCCGCCTTACGAATGACAAAATCACCAATAAGCTTGGTTAAAAACCGCACGTTGCCTTTAACGGTGTCGTGAAAACTTAACTCCTGCTCAGAAGTCTTAAAACGCACGGTATGCGGCATGTTTGTACGCAGCATTGTGGTGCGTTCAGCAGTGCTGAGCCTGCGGCATTTCCCGTCATAAACATAAGGTTTCCCCATGCTCTCGCTAAGTTTCCGTTTTGCCGCCAGCTCCTGTGTTGAACAAAAACACAGATAAGCTTTTTCTTCCGCTAGCAGCCTATCGTAATGCTGCTGGTAAATAGCAAGACGTGCTGATTGAAAATAGGGTCCGTAACCGCCGCGCCCGCCATCGTCAGCTGCTGCGCTGTCTGCAGGTCCCTCATCCCAATGAATCCCCAACCAACGCAGTGCCGCTAAGACTTGCGCCGTAGCAGCAGGATCCGAGCGCTCCCTGTCCGTATCTTCAATGCGTAAAATAAAGACGCCGTTATGTGCACGCGCATATAAAAAGTTAAACAATGCCGTGCGGGCACCTCCCACATGCAAATAGCCTGTGGGAGATGGCGCAAAACGCAGTCGCGGCGAAACACTAGAGACAGCGGCGGCAACAGAAGTCATGGACATGGTGAACTAAACAAAGTTCCAAGCCCTGACACTACTTGTGCAAAGACTGTTGCGGCACACTTGTTTGTTTACCCGCACTCCTGTAGCTCTAACACGCTTATAACACTGAGTGGCAGGGACAAGGGTTTCAACTCAGGATAAGACAAGCGATTCTACTTTCTCACTGGACTTAACGTTTTTGGCACTCAAGGAAATTCTGCCGCTCTCATCAATATTTTCAACCTTTACCACCAAGGATTCTCCTTCTGAAAAAGCTTTAAAAATATTAGGAATACGCTCTTTCGCCAAATTAGAAATATGACAAAGCCCATCAACACCGGGGATAATCTCCACAAAAGCGCCAAAAACTGTGATGCGTTTGATCTTGCCCGCATAAACCGTTCCAATCTTAGGCATGCCGACTGAAGCCTCAATCAATTTTTTAGTTAGTTCCAAGCTGGCATCGCTGATTGCAAAAATGGTGACCTTGCCTTCATCGTCAATGTCAATATCACTTTTTGTCTGTTCAATAATACGGCGAATGGTCTTGCCTCCCGCGCCAACCAGTAATTTGATTTTATCAGGCTTAATGGTGACTAGCTCACGTCTGGGAGCATTTTCACTAAACGGCGCCGGTTTAGCCAGAACAGCGTTCATTTTTTCCAGAATTTCAAGGCGTGCGTCCTTCGCTGCAGCCAAAGCCTCACGCATAATTTCAATGGTAATGCCATCTACTTTAATATCTAATTGAAACCCTGTAATCCCATTGTTTGTACCCGCTACTTTAAAATCCATATCGCCTAAGTGATCTTCCAATCCCTGAATATCGCTAAGAATCTTGTAGTCTTGGTTAGTTTTCGCCAGCACCAACCCCATCGATATGCCTGCTACATGGCGTTTGAGCGGTACACCTGCATGCATGAGCGCAAGACTACCGGCACAAACAGTTGCCATTGAAGAACTGCCATTGGACTCGAGGATCTCTGAAACCAAGCGTGTGGTGTAATCAAAAGTTTCTTCATCTGGAAACACAGCTGCCAATGAACGCTCTGCAAGCATGCCATGTCCTATTTCACGTCTGCCCGTAAAACCCATGCGCCCAACCTCGCCCACTGAAAACGGTGGAAAGTTATAATGCAGCATAAAACGCTTGAACGAGTGCCCCGTGGTCAGATCAACACGCTGCTTGTCCTTGGGACCGCCCAATGCTGTCACAGCCAATGCCTGCGTTTCCCCACGCGTAAAAAGTGCAGAACCATGCACCTTACGCAATACTCCACACGAACATTCAATAGGACGCAACTCATTCATGGCACGTCCATCTGCACGTTTGTCTTCGTCTAAAATGAGTTTACGGAGAATTTCACTCTGAAAATCCATCAGAATATCAGCCGTCTGTGCTAAGCTGGCTTCCGCTACGTCCGTGTTCGCAAGTTTGACTTTTTGGACGAATTCTACAAAAGCATGTTCACGTTCTTTTTTAACTTTAATTTCCAAAAGCGCGCGTTGTTCCTCAAAATGACGCTCACGCAGCAGCGCTGCATAATCAGCATCATAGCTGCTTAGCTCAAAATCACGTTTAGGGGTGGCAACTTTTGCAGCAAATTCTTCAATGACCGCCACTATTTCTTTGATAGCCACGTGTGCAGCAGCAACAGCCTCCAACATAAGCTCTTCTGAGAGCTCCGCAGCAGAACCTTCTATCATCGTCACAGCATTTGTCGTACCCGCCACCAGCAAATCCAAAGATGAAACTTCCATTTCTGCATAGGTCGGATTAATAATAAATTTATCATCTTTCCGCGCCACACGCACAGCTGCCAAAGCGGCGGGAAGTTTCAGCTCCGTCAAATAAAGCGCAGCAAAAACTGCATTCATACTCAGCACATCGGAAGGGTTTTCCAAATCCATACTCATGACAATAGCAATCAGCTGGACATCATTGCGAAATCCCTTAGGAAATAGCGGACGAATAGGACGATCGATCATCCGACTCACAAGAATTTCATGATCGGATGGTTTGCCTTCACGCCTGGGATAGGAACCGGGAATACGCCCGGTGGCATAAAATTTCTCCACATAATCCACCGATAACGGCAAAAAGCTTTTCTCCGAACGTTGTGGATTGATGCCTGCTGTTGCCAAAACCTGAGTGCCCCCAAGCGTTGCAAATACTGCAGAATTAGCTTGTTTGGCTAAAACGTGAGTCTCTAAACTAAATGATTTACCGAACAAATTGCGTTCGCTTAAAGTACTGCCCTTAAGTGCCATGATTACCTCATATTGTTATTAAAAAATATATTAAAAATAAAAAAACCTAATACGCGCCTAATGGACCGGCATTAGAAAGCCAATAAACTATTGACAATCATCAGCTTACTCGGCAGCCGTCTCTCAAAAAAAGTCAATATGCCAATAGGTATAATGAGTGAGAAAAAACACGTTTAAATGAATCGTTTTGCTGAAGATAGAACAAAACGCCCTATCCGCAGCTGCTGCCTAATAAATGTTATCCGTGTACCGCTGCGGCTATTTTCTCAGTCCCAGTGCCTTAATCAACGACTGATAACGCTCGGGGTGTTTGTGTCCCAGATATCGCAATAATTTTTTACGTTTGTTAACTAGCTGGACCAATCCAAAACGCGAGCTGTTATCTTTTTTATTCGTGGTCAAATGACCACTGATTGTCTTAATGCGCGCAGAAAACAATGCAACCTGAACTTCTGTCCGTCCTGAATCTTTTTTATGAGCACCAAATTTCTCAGTGATATGATTTAACTTGTTCATGCTAGTATGAAACCCTTCTGTAAACGCTAATTTAAAGCTTTCAAATAACCCCTAACTTGGGCATCATTAAATAATGCGTTCTCTGACAACTGCTAACGGTGCAAACTGAGCACGCTGTGAAGCTAGCTCCGTGGTAGCGGCATGGAAATAAACACGCGCACGCGCCACATCTTCTGTTATAGCAATTTGCAGGGCTTTAAGTGATTGGGGCTTAAAGTTAACGCGCAATAATTTTAAAAAATAAATACTTACCTCTATATTATACAGTGAAGCTGTAAAGTCAATGATGAAAGTTTCTATAATTGGCACAATTTCGGCATTCAATGTATGTTCAGTGGCATCAGGTTCTCCCGCCAAAGGCGTTCCCAAAAATGTAACTGCCGGGTACAAAACTTGTTTGATCAGTGCCCAGGTGATGTACGTAGCAGGTTTAAGTGGAGTTTTCAATGCAGCTTTATAAAAATTAGCAGTGGGAAACCCCAAGTTGCGCCCTAAACCCTTTCCATGGTGAATGATCCCGCTCAGCGCGTAGGGTGTCCACGTAAGCGCACGCGTTAAACCGACATGTCCTTTTGCCAGCAAGCTTTTAATAAAAGTAGTAGAAAGCAGCCCGCTAAATTCCGATGTACGCTCCAAAGCGGCATGTTCTGCTGAAGACACTAAGAGCTGTCCGTCTGAATGTTTATTAAGCTGACTTGCAAGCGTTTTTATTGTTTCACTTGCTGGCAAGGAGCTGATAAATTCTGTACGAATGGGTTTTAATTGATGTGTTTTTGCAAATGTTTGCAAAAATGTAGTGATTTCAGCTGGTTTTCCGCGTTTTTGCAGCCCGATTGTCATTTTATCACTCCCCACCAGAACACGCAAATTAAGCCTAGTAAGCAATGATTTTAAAAACTCATGATAACCCAAAGTACGCACCTCAGCAAAATCCAGATATAAAAGATAATCTATGCCCCAAGCGCACAATGCCCGTTCCCGCTCCCGCTGCGAACATACATAAGGATATGACACACTGGGACCCTCCGCCTGTGTGTATAAAAATGAAATGACCAACGTTGCCAGTGCCTCAGCGGCAGCTGCCTTTTTTAAAACCCTTAACAAACGTTGATGCCCCAAATGCAGTCCGTCAAACTTGCCAAATGTTACGGCAACAGGCGTCACAATCAAACGTTGTTTGTTTAAAGTCTTTAATCCATGAAGAATCTGCATTATTTAAGCCTACTAAGGACGTTAATACCTTTCAAATGCAATGAAAAACCATAAACTATTGTCGCCACAGTCAGCAGAACTTACTTAAATGCCAAGTTGTGACTTTATTTTTAGTACAAAGGGTATTATATTATAAAATAATTTAACACGCGGAAATTCATTAAGAATGCTAAGTACGGTAAAATATTTTCCTTCACTCAGTTGCGTTGCTAAACTCAGGAGTTTTTAACCCATTATGGTAAATTTTTTAACTAAAATCCTATCTACTAAACAAGAACGCGATATTAAACGCTTGAAACCGTATGTGGTGGCGATCAACGCGCTAGCTCCCAAAATAGCCGCACTAAGCGACGCAGAACTACAAACATACACAAAACGCCTGCAAACACAGGTGCAAACGGACGGCAAAACACTCAAAAGCATCTTACCCGAAACATTTGCATTGGTCCGCGAAGCTGCTAAGCGTACCATTAAACTGCGGCATTTCGACGAACAACTGATGGGCGGAATTGCCCTCTTTGAAGGCAATATTGCCGAAATGAAAACCGGTGAAGGCAAAACGCTTGTGGCGCCGCTAACCGCTACGCTGCGCGCAATCAGTGGCAAAAGCGTTCATATTGTCACCGTTAACGATCACTTAGCCAAACGCGACGCTGAATGGATGCGTCCCGTTTATGAACGGCTAGGACTCAGTGTGGGATTTGTCGTCCACAACCTCCCCTACAGCAAACGTAAAACCGCCTACAACTGTGACATCACCTATGCCACCAATAACGAACTGGGTTTTGATTATTTGCGCGATAATATGGCTGTCAATCTGGAAGAAAAAGTACAACGCGGACACCATTTCTGCCTCATTGACGAAGTCGATTCCATTCTCATTGATGAAGCACGCACACCACTGATCATTTCCGGGCCTTCGGAAACCAATACACAAAAATATTACACCATCAATCGCATCATCCCCCAGCTCAAAGAAGCTGAACGCGGGGCAAAAGGCATTGAAGTCATTGGTACTGGCGACTACACCATTGATCTGAAAGATCGCAATGTGATCATCACCGAAGACGGCGTTAAAAGGCTGGAAACATTGCTTAACATCAGCAATCTTTACAACTCCGAAAACAACGAACTGCTGCATCATATTTCACAGGGCTTAAAAGCGCATAAACTTTTCACACGCAATGTGGATTATATTGTTGAAGATGGATGCGTACAAATTATCGACGAATTTACCGGGCGGAAAATGGAAGGCAGACGCTTCTCCGATGGTCTCCATCAAGCTATTGAAGCCAAAGAAAATGTCAACATTCTCTCAGAAAATCAAACCATTGCCACCATCACATTACAAAATTATTTTCGTATGTATGAAACCATTGCCGGGATGACCGGTACAGCGGATACAGAAGCTGAGGAGTTTTCCAAGATTTACAAGCTGGAAGTGATTGTCATTCCAACACATATGCCTGTGGTGCGTGTTGATCGCGGCGATAAAATTTTCCGTACAGAGCGCGAAAAATTTAACGCCATCACCACTAAGATCAAAGAAGAACATCTGCGCGGGCGCCCCATCCTCATCGGCACAGCATCCGTGGATAAGTCTGAAAACCTCAGCAAGCTGCTCATTAAACGCGGGTTGCCCCACGAACTGCTCAATGCTAAAAACCACGAACGCGAAGCGCAAATTGTTGAAAAAGCTGGCGCGTACGGAAGCATTACTATCGCTACAAACATGGCCGGACGCGGAACCGATATTAAACTAGTGCCCGAAACGCTTAAAAGCGGCGGCCTCCTGGTCATTGGCAGTGAACGGCATGAAGCGCGCCGCATTGACAATCAACTGCGCGGACGCTCCGGGCGGCAGGGCGATGCTGGAGAAACCATCTTTTATCTTTCATTGGAAGATACGCTCATGCGGCGCTTTCACTCTGAGCGCATTTCCAAACTCATGTTGCGTTTAGGCATGCGCGAAGGCGAGCAAATTGAACATCCACTCATCACACGGCAAATTGAAAATGCCCAGCGTAAGGTGGAGAGTAGAAACTTTGAATTGCGCAAACATCTCTTAGAATATGACGACGTTATGAATACACAACGCTCTTTTATTTATAAAGAGCGTAATATTCTGTTAGAAAGCACTGAGCTATTGGATGAGCTCAAACTGCATATTGAAGAAGTCATTGAACAACAACTGCTTGTCCTTGCCGATGGCGATAAAAAGCCAAGCGATGAACTCTACAAACGTCTGCAACATTGGATGCAGAGCTATTTTCTCATCCCGTTGCCGGTAACCCAAGCGGTATTTCTCAAGTCCACTTATGAAAACATTGAAACAGAGCTCAAACGTAGCGCGCATGCAGCTTATGAGCAAAAACGTGCAACTTACACGCCCGCCATCCGTACAAAACTGGAACGGTTCATCCTCCTGCGTATTTTGGATCACAAATGGAAAGAGCATCTTCTCAGCATGGATCATTTGCGCGAAGGCATCTCATTGCGCGCTTATGGCGAGCGCCGCCCGCTCATTGAATTTAAACGGGAAGGATTTCGCCTTTTTAAAGAACTGGTGATCGCCATGCGTTATGAAGCCATTGAAGCGCTGTTTAAAGTACGTGTGGAAAGCAGTGCACAGACTGCCGCAGCCGCCAAGCCCTCGCCAACACAAACACAATACACCAATAGCCGCACAAACATCTTCGCAGATGCCATGCCAGAAGCTGATGCTGCTGCTGCACAAACAGCACAAACACCCATGCAAACAACAACTGCAACACAAATTGCCACGCAGGCACAGCAGCGTAAAATGGGGAGAAATGAGCCGTGTCACTGCGGCAGCGGCAAAAAATACAAACATTGCCACGGGCTCAGCTCCTAAAGCAAGCCATGTTACCTAAAACATCCAAATACAGACTCAAACTTATTAAATTTCTATTGCGCGAGCAGCTCAAACGCCTGCAGGAATTTCGTTTTTTCAAACACATACGCTTGCTGTTGCTGGTCAGCTTTCTGTTTAGCGGCACAGCCGGCATTACGTGGTTCATTTGGTTCACCCGCCCCACGGAAACCAATTTTATTGGTCGCTCAGTCTTTTATTTTCCACTGACACAAACAGCCTCCACTCAATCGCCCGTAGTCTCACCAGCTGCCGGCACCCAAGCAACACCAACACGCCTTGCAGAAAATATGCTCTTCGATCAACATGAAGATACTTTTGTTTTGCTGGATAAAAACCATGAACAGCTCATTGTCCAGCGCAATCAGAAACGCCTTGAATTTCCTGCCGAACGTATAAGCGCACGCGCCACTGCCCTACGCGTCCATAAGAAAATGATTGTTGTCTGTATGGAACAAAGCGAAGCGGCAAGCGAAAACACATTAACGAGTACACCTAAATTATCGCTGGCGCTGCTCAATTTAAAAAATGGTCCCGCTGCCAACTTTATAGCTGTTTACCCGCCCACATTCATTCTCCCTTACACGCAGCGTGCCCGGGAGCAAGAATTGCCTCAGCTTACTTTACAGAATTATGGCGACAAGGGAATGTATTTACGCATTTCCAAGGAGATCATTATCAACATCAGTCCCGACGGCTACGCTGAGTGGATCAATGTGACAAGACTTGTCAAACCATATTTAGTCGGCGATGCCAAACATTTGGACACAGTACTATCCCCATTGCCAGCTGAAATTTATTTCATTATTCTGATAAAATCGGAGCCGCCGTACGACATTGCTGCGCTGCGCTACCAGCTGTCCACGCGCACGCTCTTAGCTCGTTATAACAGCAAACTGCATGATTTTACCTACTTCACCATTGCTGACAACGGCAAGCTAATCACGACGCGTTTCCATAAACGCAAACAAGGCATTGAATTTCAACTGCAACCGCTGCATCCGCTGAGTTTGGGAAAAGTACTGCGCATCCCCGTCACTTTACGGAAGCCGCAGTATAAAACACTTGCCTTTGCCAATAAAACTTATCCCAAGAGCCTGCGGTTCACAGACAATAGTTTTATTGGTTTTTACGAAACGGAAGCTGGACTTGACTTTTGGCGCTGGGATTAATCAAACGGCTTAAATCATATTGTCCCACACACGGTATGAAAAGTGCAGCCCGCTATCGTCAGTGGCGAATTGACGAACTGAATACAGACATCACAAAGCTGACGGCGAAAGGTATTCATTTTCATCATAAACGTTCTGCACACACCCAACCAGCACAAACACCACAATCGCCTATACGCATCATTTTCATGCTCTGCTGTTTCATCGTCATGTTATACTACGTTGTGCGTTTGTTTCTTTAAGAAAACAATCAGCTCCTTTCAATAACGAATGGGTAATCGCCAACTTGAAAGACATGATCAATGAAATAGAAAGTTATTAAAAACAATGCTCGCTTCAACCTGCACTCGCCATTAAATAATAATATTCCGCCATACACGTTTGTTAAACGGCTCAGGCCAGACCCCACTTGTGAAGCTTCGTTGTTTGAGCCGCCTGCCCCACATTGCGTTCAATGTGTTGCGTATGGGCATCCTTGTTGCCAGCTGCTGGTTTGGCTCAGTGCTCAATGTTTATGCTGCCATCAACGAACAAAGTTGTTTCAGCGCGGCAAGTACCAATAATCCAACTACTGCCACACGGTTTCTCATCGACCACGATCACGCTGCCGTTGCTATTGGAGGACTTTTCAGCTCCACAGATGATCCTGACACAGCCAACCAGGCCTGGGTCCCGTACATTGCCTTAGGTGAGGCATTTTTCCCATCCGGCATCACCTGGCAGGCGGGACTTGCCTACTGCTACCAACGCTACTCCCTGCGCTTAGGCTACGAAGGCAAATTCGACATCCCGTCCGATGCCGGTGAAGAAGAGTTCCCCGTCATTCATACTGGGTACCTTATGAATGAATTCTTGATTGGTCCAGTCCTGCTTACATTTATGCTTAAATATGGTGAAACCTGGGAACATTACAGAAGCGCCGACGCTGCACGCAGCGATCCCCAGACACCTTATTTTAAAACAAAATTTAATGCCATTGAAAGCGGCATTCTGCTGAATGCACTCATTGTAGAAACCAAAACTTTTATCAGCGGGCTGGCAGGTTATGTTGTCCCTGCCTATATAGAAGAAGTGGAGCTATGGACGGTCAATTCTTTTCTCACACTTGATTCCACTTTCCTTCCGAAAACCTGGAGCGAAGGCAAGTTTCTGGTGAGCCTGATCCATAGCTATTCTTCCGATACTGAGCAAATTCTTGCCATTAAAAATATGTTCTTCTTAGGACCCTTTCCCGCTGTCTCAGCAATGCGTTTTTATGAATGGCCCACATCAGGAGCCTTGGCGGGCGCGTTTGCCCTTGGTTATCGCTTTTTTCCGTTGTCCAGCTTAAAGTCTTCAAACAAACCACAAGTTAGCTGGGCGGGCGGGTTTTATTTGGCACCTTATATTCACTATGGTTGGGGAGTTGATAAGGCAAAACCGCTTGATGAAATAGTGAGCGCCGTCACCTTCTCGCTGCACATTGGCTACAAGCTGCCCGGCATGAATGCAAGCATTTCATCCTCTGTGGGATGGAATAATCGCCTTGGTTTTGTGATCACGGTCATTTCCAACTTTTAGCTGCCATTGCGCGTCAAGTATGCCAAACACCTGAAAAATGGCAACTTTAATAAAATTCCCTGCACTTTAATAAAATTCCCTGCACTTTAATAAAATTCCCCCGCACTTTAATAAAATTTCCCACACTTTAATAAAATTACCCACACAGATGCCAGTGTTATTGACAAGCACTGCAGTAATAAATTCACGTATTTTAAACGATAGTTAAACAAACAAAGTTCCTGTAAATTTCACTAACTTTCAAGTATTACTTTCATGTTATTTCGACTCGCGCGCTACGTAAAACAAGTTCATCAAGCTGTTCATCTGCGTCGTTTAGCCCAATACCAGTTTATCCTGTTAATAATAGGCATAACATTGTTCCCGGCAAAAACGGCATTAGCAGCAGTTCCCGCCAGTTTCCCGCTCTCACCGGCTTTTAATATTATGCCCTTATCAGCTGCACATATTGCAAGCACCCTGCTGGAGTTAAAACTGCAAAACAGTCTTTACAAAGGGAAGACCCTGTTATCCGTAACAGCTAAATTAGCAGCATTAACACGCGCACGCCAAAGCGGCGAGCTCACAACGTTAAAAACACTCAGCGAAAATAGATTGAATAGCGGTATTCTCAACATTTACGCCAACAACTATCTGCAGTCTTATAAAGAATTTCATGCCCTTTACCGCACCTTTGAAAAAGGCGAATACCTTTTTTATGCAGCGCTCAATGCTGCACTTTTGGATGCCGGACGCGGGCGCATTGCACTCAGCCAATACCAACGCGTAGCCATGCTGCAAGGCGAAGGCAAGCTCTGGCACGGTGCCGCTATCATGCTGCTCACCACGTTGACAAATGAAAATATAATTGATAAACTTGCTTATAAAGCCACCATTAAGTGGTTTTATGATCAATATGCTTTTTATACCTGTTTCATGATGTTGAAGCTCTACGAACAATACGTGCCGCCTGTCCGACGCAATGAACACGATTGGCGTTTCATCCACACAATGAACGCCAATTTACTCATCCAGTCCGGCAATCCGCTCGACGCTATTGACTACCTAGTGCAAAACGATGAAACCCATCACAACCTAACCCATACCCTGCTCAACAAGCTGGGAATTCTTTATTATAAAACACAACATTATCAAGAAGCGCTTGCCACCTTTGCGCGCATCCCCGAAGCTGCCGAGCTGGGGGCGGCACATATTTATTATCGTGCGCTCTTAGCACTCAGCCAAGACGATCAACAAACATTCAGCAAGCTCCATCGCACCCTCAGTACTCAAGACGGCAAACAGTCAACAAAAACCTTTATCGCTAAGTTAGCTGAACTAAACAGGCTCAGCGAGCAGGCCAGTACAGCCAGTAGTGGACAGCTTTCACTCCGCTATCCACCATCATCGCAGCCATCCGCATCCAGTCCGCAGTGAGCCATGACATCGTTTGTCCGCAAGCACATTCAAACATGGGAAGCTTATGTCCCCGGCGAACAACCGCCCCCCAGCGCGCCAGGGACAGCGGATAACATCATCAAGCTCAATACAAACGAAAACACCCAAACACTGCCCGCCATTTACACAGCGCTTGCCGCCAGTGCGCGCAGCGCGCTGCCGCCGCTCAATCGTTATCCCGACCCCAACGCCACAGCACTGCGCGCCGCTGCCGCACAAGCACTGAACATTGCCGCAGAACAGCTGGTCTTTGCCAATGGCTCCGATGAGCTCATTGCCGCCTGCTTACGCGCCTTTCTGGACCCCGCAGACGCCATGATCGTCAGCGACCCCAGTTATAACGCGTACAGCACTTATGGTGAACTTTATAACATTGCCATTCAACGCATCACATTGGATGCAAACTTCAGCTTTGACCCCAAGCTCCTCAGTACACTGAGCGGCAAAGTTGTCTTTCTGGCACATCCGCATGCACCCAGCGGCAGTGTCTTCCCCGCAGCCACACTCAGCGCCATGCTGAAAACATACCGCACTAAGTTATTCATCATCGATGAAGCCTATGCCGATTTCCATAACCATACGCTGCTTCCCCTAGTAGGTTACCATCCTAACCTTATTGTTTTACGCACACTTTCCAAGGCTTTCGGGTTGGCAGGCCTGCGTGTGGGTTATGCAGCAAGCATACGCGAAAATATTCAGGCACTGCGCAAGGTTTTAGATCCCTACAACCTCAGCGCGTTGGCACAAACTTTAGCAACAACCGCGTTTACTCAGTTGGATGCCTTGCAGGTGGTTATCCGCAAAATTATAGACACCCGTGAAAATTTCACAACAATGCTCAACACCCTTGGCTTCACAACCATTCCCTCAGCAGCCAACTTCGTCCTCACGCGTCCCAGTCACTTCAGCTTCAATGACATCGCCAAATCACTCACACGCGCCCATTGTCCAGCTAGTGCCAGCTCACCACCAATGTCACAAACAGCCCAACGCGCATGCCAACTTTACAAGCTGCTCAAAACAGCAAATATCCTTGTACGCTACTTCCCACAACCACGGTTAAATGAATACCTGCGCATCACTATTGGCACAGCAACAGAAATGCAGCAAGTCATTGCCAAACTAAAAAGCTGGCATCAACCGACATAACTCATCATCATCAGGACACCACTCCGAACATGGCTGACGCTGCGCTAAACTCCAAGCTGCAAAAAACAAGGATGCTCAGTGTATTGTGTTTTATGGCACTGAGTCTCCTAAACGGCTTCGCCCAAACAAACACCCCAAAAGCCGCTACTGCCCCATCCACCACCAAACAAACACAGGAACTGAGTGTACAGGAAATACCCGCGCCAACCACGGTTATTCCCCAAACACTTGCCGCCGAGCTTGCCGCCGAGCCGCTCTTTACACAAGCGATGACCGTGTTTAAGTTTGGTACTTATGGCGAACAAACACAAATGCTGGAAACACTGTTGAAACATTACAAAATCAAACAGGCTCAGTTGCCCGCAACAGAACAAACGCCTGCAGGCACTTCGCCGCTTTACCAGCATTACTACAAACCGCTTATTGAACCGCTCTTCCAAAACAACACACACCCAGCACTCACCCCCAAGCTCTTAGCTTGGATTGAAAGTGTGCCGCTCCCGCAGCAAATTGATTTTATTACAGCGCTGCTGGAACAACCAGAAACCAAACAGAACAGCACGCCCGTCAGTACACGCAACAAAACAGCAGCGCTTAACACACTGACAGCTCTTGACCTCCCCAGTGAAGTCAGTACTCCGCTCTTGCTTCCTTATCTCAAAGATCCGCAAGTACATTTGGATCGCCATGCACTCATGACTGCCGCTGCTGCAGGCCTCAGCGGCAAAGGAACACGCGAGGTTGTAAAAATACTCAAACAAAGTTTCAACATCGCTACAAAACTAGAGCTGAAACTGACACTCATGCGAAGCATTGCTCAGTTCAAGGCGCTAGCCGACCTGCCATTTTTCACGCAACAGCTTGACAACCACAACGCCAATGAGGACATTCACTGGACAGCCCTTGCAGAACTCAGACACTACGCCCCGCATCCCGAAGTTGAAACATTGCTCCTGCAGTACGCCGCCCATGACGATGTCAGATGGGCGGCGCGCGCCCTTTACTCGCTGGGCTCTTTTTTCACGCCAGCTGTTTATCAAACACTCATTACCGCTACCAAACATAACGACCCCTTTATACGCGAGCAGGCGCTCACAGCACTCAGTAAACAACCCCAGCAATCGGACACACTCAATGAGCTCATGCGCTACAAACGTGATTTTGACAGCGATGCCGCCGTGCGCCAAACAGCACAGAAAATCCTCGACCAATACGAGGCACAAGTCCCTGCCACTGTAACCCACCACTTTAAGTTAGCTAGGCATGTTGCCTGCGCTATCATTTCAATGGTTTCAACAATATAATTAATTGCAGTACTCCATGTACTGAGCATTGACGATCCATAATCATCATCATCAGCCGCAGCTCAAAACGACCACCACATTAAGTTAGCTAGGCATGTTGCCTGCGCTATCATTTCAATGGTTTCAACAATATAATTAATTGCAGTACTCTATGTACTGAGCATTGCATAAAACAATGAATGACAGCACTCATACACATTCAGTGAGCTCATACGCTACAAACGCGATTTTGACAGCGATGCCGCCGTGCGCCAAACAGCACAGAAAATCCTCAACCAATACGAGGCACAAGTCCCCGCCACTGTAACCGATGATCCATCATCATCAGCCGCCGCTCAGAACGACCACCACTTTAAGTCAGCTGGGCATGTTGCCTGCGCTATCATTTCAATGGTTTCAACAATATAATTAATTGCAGTACTCTATGTACTGAGCATTGCATAAAACAATGAATGACAGCACTCAGACACATTCAGTGAGCTCATACGCTACAAACGCGATTTTGACAGCGTTGCCGCCGTACGCCAAACAGCGCAGAAATCCCTCAATCAATACGAGGCACAAGTCCCTGCCACTGTAACCGACGATCCATAATCATCATCATCAGCCGCCGCTCAAAACGACCACCACATTAAGTTAGCTAGGCATGTTGCCTGCGCTATCATTTCAATAGTTTCAACAATATAATTAATTGCAGTACTCCATGTACTGAGCATTGCATAAAACAATGAATGACAGCACTCAGACACATTCAGTGAGCTCATACGCTACAAACGCGATTTTGACAGCGCTGCCGCCGTACGCCAAACAGCACAGAAAGTCCTCGACCAATACGAGGCACAAGTCCCCGCCACTGTAACCGATGATCCATCATCATCAGCCGCCGCTCAGAACGACCACCACTTTAAGTTAGCTTGACATGTTGCCTGCGCTATCATTTCGATAGTTCAACAATATAATTAATTGCAGTACTCCATGTACTGAGCATTGCATAAAACAATGAATGACAGCACTCAGACACACTCAATGAGCTCATGCGCTATAAACGCGATTTTGACAGCGCTGCCGCCGTGCGCCAAACAGCACAGAAATTCCTCAATCAATACGAGGCACAAGTCCCCGCCACTGTAACCGATGATCCATCATCATCAACCGCCGCTCAAAACAACCACCACTTTAAGTTAGCTTGACATGTTGCCTGCGCTATCATTTCGATAGTTCAACAATATAATTAATTGCAGTAATCTATGTACTGAGCATTGCATAAAACAATGAATGACAGCACTCAGACACATTCAGTGAGCTCATGCGCTATAAACGCGATTTTGACAGCGCTGCCGCCGTACGCCAAACAGCGCAGAAATTCCTCAATCAATACGAGGCACAAGTCCCCGCCACTGTAACCGATGATCCATCATCATCAACCGCCGCTCAGAACGACCACCACTTTAAGTTAGCTTGACATGTTGCCTGCGCTATCATTTCAATGGTTTCAATAGTATAATTAACTGCAGTAATCTATGTACTGAGCCATTGCATTAAATAATGAATACAGTTATGAATGAAGCACTTCCAACCATTGCAGGAATAACTGACAATGCCCTCACCGAAACACGTTTAGCCGGGCAGAACATTAAAAATGAACGCGCGCCGATGACCTATCGGCGTTTTGGCAAGACCAATATTGAGCTCTCGGTGATCACCTTGGGCGGCATGCGCTATACAAAGAGTTGGGATAAACCGCGCGCAGAAGTTCCGTCCGATATGTTAGCTCAATGTATTGACAATATCCGTTGGGCACTGGCCAATGGCATTAATCATATAGAAACTGCTCACGGATACGGGAAGAGCGAACATTGTTACGGGAAGGCCCTCAATGACGAACTCAAGCTCCCGCGCTCCAGTTACTATTTCATGACCAAAGGCGACCCCGCCACGCCAGCAGCCACTCGCCGTATGGTAGAAGAACAACTCACAGCTCTGAAAATGGATTACATCGACTTTTACGCTTGGCACGGCATTAATAATGACGAACGGCTGAACGTAGCGCAGGCCTGTATGGAAGAACTCCTGCGCTTGAAAGAAGAAGGTCTTATCCGTCATATCGGCTTTTCTGGACATGGACGTACGCCTGTCATTTGCCGCGCCATTGAAAGCGGAATCTTTGACTTTATTAATATCCACTATTACTACTTTTATCAACGCAACCAAGCCGCTATCACATTGGCAGAAGAACGTGATTTAGGTGTTTTTATCATTTCTCCCAATGATAAGGGCGGACAGCTCTTCAACCCTCCCGTCAAGCTCAGCGCGCTCACAAAACCACTCACCCCCATCCAATGGAACGCACGTTTTTGCCTCAGGCTGAAAAACGTGCACACACTCTCTTTCGGCATGACCGCCAAAAGCCACCACGATGAAATGCGCGGCATCTTCCCGCTTAGTTTCCCCATGAACACCGCCGATTATAAAACGCTTCATGCGCTGGACGCCCAAACGCTCAATGACCCCTACGCCCACTATGAAGGTTATGACCTCTATGCCAATCATGCTGAGCTCAATATCCCTGAAATCCTGCGCTTGCGTAAACTATGGAAATGTTACGATATGCTTGATTTTGCACGCTATCGTTATAACATGCTGGAAACCGAAGGACATTGGTTTCCCGGGCTGTTTGCAACGGAGGCAAACCTTGCCAAACTGGATACGCGTAAAGTTCCTCCGCATATTGAGCTGAAAACATTGCTCCGTGAAACCCACCGCGCACTTTACAAAGCTCACTGAGCTCACTAATGGCGCACTGGCGCACTCGTGAAACCAACATCCAACATTCTGCGGTTACGACTACCGCCTTTTCATTGATGAACGACAGCTCCCAGCGTACGTTATTCATTGATATGAGCGCCGGTGTTGCCGGTGACATGCTGCTGGCAGCCCTGCTTGATCTCAGCCCCGGTGAAAAAGAACGCCAACATTTGATTGCTGCGCTCACTAAGACCCTCCACAACTTGTTGCGCTCAGCTGTTCACCATACAAAAACTGCACAAGCTAAGCCCATTCCTGAGCCTGAGCTCACAGTGACCGTTGTCAGTAAACTTGGCATTCGCGCACTGGCTGCAAAATTCTCCGCGCCGCCAGACGATTGGAGCTCTGCAGCAGCGCCAGCGCCCCCTACCAGCGCCCATCACCATACTCACAATCATCATCACCCGCACGACCATCACCACTCACCCGCGCGCAGCTATCGTTATATAAAAAACCTCTTAGCACAATCCTCCCTGTCGCCCTCAGTCAAATCACGTGCGCTCACCGTTTTTACCACACTTGGCAAAGCTGAAGCAAAGGTCCACCAAACCAAGCTTGAAGACATTCATTTCCATGAAGTAGGCTCAATCGACGCCATCTGTGAAATAGTGGGCGTATGCTGGCTGCTGGAACATTATCAGCTGAACGATGTCACGGCAAGTGCATTTGTGCTGGGCAGCGGAAGCGTACGCTGTGCCCACGGCACCATGCCCGTTCCTGTGCCCGCCGTTACAGAAATGCTTGCCGCCACATCCGCCCCCATTCGCCACATCCTCAGCCCCACCGGTGAACTGAGCACCCCCACAGGTGTTGCATTGGTGCTGAGCCTCGCCCATTTTCCTCCCCCCAGCCCGGCACATCCATTGCCGCCCGTACAAACGCTCATTGCCAGCGGGTGGGGCGCCGGCACTAAAAATTTCAAATCCTTCCCCAATATCCTGCGCGTCATCCTCAGCTCCATACCCATACCCGCTTCCGCACCCCCGCAACATGCGCACATTGAAAATGACAGCATTATTCAGCTGCAGAGCAACTTAGATGACGCCAGCGGCGAACAACTGGGACTACTCATGGAAACCCTCCTCCATAAAGGCGCTTATGATGTTTTTTTTACCCCCATCATCATGAAACAATCGCGCCCTGCCACCTGTGTCACCGTCTTAGTGCCGCCAGCGCTACTGCCTGCCATTGAACAGGTGCTGTTTAGTCTGTCACCAACCATTGGCTATCGCTACCAAACACTCAGTCGCCGTAAACTTAAACGCCACGCGGCAGTCATCACCATCTCCGCTACGCCCATTGCTGTCAAAATCACAACCTTGCCGAATGGCAGTACGCAGATGAAACCTGAAGCAGCATCGCTGCGGCAAGCATTGCAAACATTGCCTTACAGCTACCATGAACTCAGCCAGCGATTGCAAAGCGCTTACCGTGAGCAAACCACCGCCAATCCCAGCAAAACGTCTTAACATTGTCCGCCATGCTCCCCCCGCCGCCTGCTAAACCTATCGGTCTCTTTTTCGGCAGTTTCAACCCCATCCACTGGGGACATATCATCATCGCTGACCTTGCCTTGCGGCGCGTACCGCTGCAGGAAGTCCGCTTCATTCCATCGCCGCTCAGCCCGTTCAAGCTTAAAAGCATCGTTCCAGTTCCATTGTCCAGCCCGCGCAAAACGCCGCTCATTCGCAAGCATTTTGCAGCACGCCTAGCCATGCTGCAAGCCGCATTGCAGCATTGGCCGCACTTTAGCGTCGACGACATTGAAGGTCGGCTGCCAGTTCCCAGTTATACCGCCGCTACATTACGTGCCCTCAGACAAACCCGGCGGCTGCCGCACGCTGTCCTCATTATGGGGAGTGACAATTATCATTCCCTGCATCGCTGGCGCGAGAGCGCCTGGATCTGCAAACATTTTCCCATCTGTATTTACACGCGTGCCGATGCACCCGCAGCCCCCGCTGCTTCGCTGTCGCCAGCAGCGCGTGTCACTTTCTTAACAAAAACACCACGACTGCCTTTCGCTGCCAGTGAGCTCCGCGCCCGCCTCAAACGCCGTGCGTCCATCGCCCACCTGGTACCGCCGCCTGTCCTCCAGTACTTACACACCCACCCTCAGCTATTTGCATTTTAAGAAAATATTCTTTATTCATAAAGTTGCTTTCTTTATTCATAAAATTGCTTTCTTTATTCATAAAATTGCTTTTTATGTTATTATTTAAATATTAGGAGTTTTTATTATGAATTTTGTAAACTTAATAAAACAAAGCTATCAATTCTCTTGCGAAAAAATGCCCAAATTTGCTCTCATACTTCAACTAAGCGCTTTGCTCTCCGTTTTTACTGCCTGTTCCAGCGCCAGTGGTGGCAATCTTCCATCCTCCTTGACGTTGTATGAACGGGCATTGAATGATGCTAGCAAAATTATCGATCTTAACGGCGATCCACTGCCCGACGCAGCTGCTTACTTTGAACATATAACCAATGATATCGGTGAAATCACCGGCGGTACTCTTGTTATCGAAACCGTCATTAATGCCTGCGCTGACCTGCCTTGCGCGGACACAGGAGCAAACATTGGCATGCTTGTCATCACTAAAGATGACACTATTTTCACCATTACGGACTTCGAAAATTTCACCAATGCCGGCACCACCGCCACTCTGGATATCCCTGATCAGGAAGGTGCTATTTCTACGCAAAATGTTGATTTAGGAAACATTACTATTTCTGACAAAGACGCTAATATTGTAGTCAGCTATACCGTTACTGCCACTTACACAGGCACTCCCGTCACGGACATCATCGCCAAGGCTGGCGGCATCGCGACACTGTTGCCGCCAGCATCAATAAACATCGATTTTGGCGATAGGGGAGAGAGTGATAATGCTATACTCAGCTGGGAAAATGATGTTTTAACCATCGTGGATATCCCCAATCTCGACAATAACACGGCAATGGGAACGGTGACGACAATGCTTGCTACTCCCAACTTGCTGCCCGCAGGCTTTTCCCTTACCACTGCCAGTGCCCAGTTTTCAAATCCAGACGGCACTGGTGAAGACACGTTAACCGTCCCTAATGCCTTTACCATTGCTGAAGACACCGACGTCCAAAATAGCGTTTCTTATACACTGTTCATTAATCTGTTGGCAACTCCTGCTGTATTTCTTACAGCTGAAGACCTGAGTATTACCATCACCGACACACGCGGCACGCCACACAACATCACTTCAGCTCAATTGCAGATTGACCAGTTTGATGACGCTCCCAGCGTTACCATCACTGCCGCTGCTGGTATTCTCAACTTTAACGAAGAAATAGCTGCACTTGGGTTGAATATTGGAACAGCTGACTTTGCTGATGTACCAGACAGCATTATTTCCATTGATGCAGCGGAAATCAACGCCTCGTTTAATGACCCCACCGGCACGGAAACCGAAACGCTTGACCTCGGCAGCATCATCGCAATAGAAAATTCTGCTTCCACTACTTATACCCTTGAATTAGTACTGGCAACCAGTTATAACATTTTACTGGGCACTGAGGTCATCCCTGACGTGGGAACAAGCAGCTCTTCTCCCTACACGACTATTCCAGCCTGCACTAAACCGCCCAGCTCTGTTTTCACCATTGCTGCTGACTCCACCACTAACTTTTTGGATGAAGTGAGCGCAGGTATTTATTATTATTACTCTTACATTGATCTAACCTACAATACTCATGCTCCCGTCTTAACGGCTGCCGATGACAGTGTGTTAAACTTTTTAACGACCATTGCCATTGCGAAATGTAATACTTTTGCAGACGGTGACGGCACTCTTGACAATCCTTGGGAAATTGACAACGACATCCGCTTAGACCTCATGAGCCGCATTGTCAATGATGACAGCGCATACAAAGATGACCACTACGTCCTCACTGCAGACATTGACATGGGCATTCCCGAAGCACCCTGGGCTGAAGACAGCACACATCCGCAGGCGAATACAAACGGGTTCATCCCCATCGGCAAAACCAACCGCTTCAGTGGGCAGCTGGACTGTGCCTACAACGCTAATCCTTATGCCATTTCCAGCCTATACATCAGTAATGCGGGAGGAAGTCAGCTAGGGCTCTTCGGCTTCCTGACAAATGGTGCTGTCATCATCAACTGCACACTCAGTGATCCAAAACTAACGGGATATCAATACACGGGCGGTTTTGCGGGATATGTTCATGTTTCTAATAATACAAGCAAAAGTGTTGTCATGAGCAGTAATACCATTACAGGCGGCAGCATCACGACCAAGTCGCATTACGCGGGCGGCATTGCAGGATATGTAAAAAATTCTAATAGCGGCGACGACTACAGTATTGTCATGAACAGTAATACTATTACAGACGTCAGTATCACGGCCAAGTCGAATTACGCGGGCGGCATTGCAGGAAGGTTGATTAGGAATAACTCTAGCAGCATTAGCCTCGACAATAATAGTGTGAGTGGCGGTAGTTTTACGGCAGCCAAATATGCGGGCGGCATTGCAGGGGAGGCCTATCAAGCTAGCCTCAGCAATAATAGTCTAAGTGGCGGTAGTGTTACGGCAAACTACTTTGCGGGCGGCATCGTGGGACAAATGCAGAAAAGTACGCTCAGCGATAGTCGCGTGAGTAACGCCACCATTACGGTCAACACGTCGTCAGCCGGCGGCATCGCAGGAAAAACGTGGAGTGTAAACTACTCCTCGAGTGTTACGCTCAGCAATAATATTGTGAGTGATAGCACTATCCGTGGAACCGACCATACGGGCGGCATCGTAGGAATGGTGTATAATTATTCCAGCAGCGGCGCTACCGTTACGCTCATCAATAATATTGTGAGTAACAACACCATCGAAGCTTATAGTCAAGACGCGGGTGGCATAGCAGGGTATGTGACGAATAGAAAACAAGGCACCATTAATATCAGCACTAATACTGTAAGTGACACTAGCGTCTTGGCAAGCAACCGTGCGGGCGGCATCGCAGGGGTTATCCGCAACAGCAACACCGATACTCTGATCAGCAGCAGTAGTGTGACGGGTGGCTCCATCACGGCAAATCAAAACAAATCAAACTATGCGGGCGGCGTCGTGGGGTCGGTGTATGACAACAATAGCAGCACACTTATCATCAGTAACATGTTTATTGCAACAACTGTGAACGGCAAGATTAATGGTGGGGTGATGGGGGTAAGCAGAGCTGGAGAAATCACGAACAGCGTTTTTTTCGGCAAGCTTAATGATAACAGCGGCAAGGGTACCGGTATCCTAGCGAGTAATACTGCACTTTCGAAGATTAACAACTCCTACGCGGTGACAAAGGCGACGGGAACTAGCACTTATGGGCTATCACCTACAGGTGTGACTGTCTCCAGCAGCTATTACGACAGCACACTAACCACAGGCGCAAATGATGACCTTACAGGAACTAGAGCACAAAACACCAGTGCACTGCAGACTCCTACCGCCCCGCCCACCGTAGGTTCCGGTGACGTCTACGATGGCTGGGATGCCAATAACTGGGACTTCGGTGCTGCTCAGCAGTACCCCATGCTGAAGGGACTGCCGCTTACGGCTGCTGAGCAATGCCAAGCCGCGGATGTTGCGCTGGGTGACGATGTGACGCTTAATTGTGATGTGAATACGGGCAGCGGCGCAGGCTACGTTGATTAACACATAACGGACCAAGCCAGCCGCGCCCAGCACTGCTGAACATGGCAAACCTTCTCCTGCCATGTTCAGTGCCTGTTAATACTTTTTTCAATTCCCGCTGCCCATAACATCAGCGGCGGCTTACTCTTCCAAAAATTCCCGCTGTGAAGCTTTCGCAGCATTCAGCTGTTATTTGGCTATTTGTTTTTATTCATAAAGTTGCTGTTTTATGTTATGATTAAGACATTTCAAGGATATTTTTGTCTGAAAATCAAGAAAATAAGCTTAAGCTGTTAAATCAGAATTTTTTATGATAAACTTCAGCAAGTTAACAACCTCAAATGTATACCCGTTCACTCCTAGAAAAATTACTTAAAGTTGTTTTCATACTTTTGTTAAATGCCTCACTCACCAGCTTCATTGCCTGTACCTCCGCCGATGACAGCGTTTCCAATCACTTAATATTTGAACAGGCATTGGATGATGCTATCGCATTTAGTGGTGTTGACGGCAGCAGCTCATTGCAGGATGCTGCTGTTTATTTTGAGCATACAACTAATGATATCGGTGAAATCACCGGCGATGGCACTATTGTTATTGAAAATATCACCAATGCCTGCGTTGTCCCACCCTGCGTCAATCCTAAAAATATCATTGGTACGCTTGTGCTGTCGCATAACGACGCAGTTTTTACCATTGCAGCTAACGCGGATTTCACCACTACTGAGCATACATCCTCCCTTATTATCCCAGACCAAGGCGGTGCTGCTGCTGCAAGTGTTAGCTTAACCACCATTGCCATCACTCGCATCAGCGACGATACAGCCTTCACCTATGACGTTATTGCCATTTACAACGGCACTCCCGTTACGGAGCTCATCAATGTTATTGTCAACACTCCTGCTGAAATTACAAATATTATCAGTGCCACTTTTGGCAATGCAGGACTGACTGCAGCCTTAACAGACACCGCTACTACCATCGCCCTCTCAGGCACCAACCTTGTCAATGGCAGCGGCGCTATCAGCCTTAACAACGCGGGGGACTCCCTTGCTCTCCCAGCTGGCTTTGCCGTTACTAAGCTAGACGGCAAAGCTTACACATTTGCCGATCCCGATCAAGCTGTCATCGCCGCTTACTCCGCCGACACCTTAAATGAAGGCAAGCTGAGTATTGCCGAACGTAATGCCAACGGCGCCGTTGTCAATGGAAATGAAGCCACCTTCACCGTTACACTTGCATTAGCTGAGCTCAACGGTTTTGGCAATGCCTTCCTCACCATTCATACTCCAACCAGCAGCCCGCTCAGCAATTATTCCATCGCCGTAACAACAAACGACGACGACCCCACCACCGGCACCATTGCCCTTAGCGGTCTGACCAATGCCTGTGCCGTTCCGCCCTGCATAACTGCAGGAGACGCCATCGGTACGCTTGTTCTTACTAAAGAGGATATTGTTTTCACCATTACTGACTCAGAAGACTTCACCCATAATACCGACGTCCCAACCGCTACCCTGAGTCTGCCCGACCAGGGCGGCGCTAAGTATACACCAAATGTTGTTTTGGGGAGCATACTTATCTCTAACCAAAACGCTGAGACCATCACCTATACCGTTACTGCCACGTACAGCGGCACGCCCGTCAATGACATCATCGCCCATGCCGGCGGCATCGCCAACTTCATCACCGCCACGCTCACTTATGGCAATTCCCCCGCGCAATCACTCACTCCAAGCTTGAACGCCGACCTTAATACCATCACCCTTACAGGTACAAATACTTACTCAGGCTCAGGCGCCATCAACGGCCTAACCACCATCATCCCAGCTGGCTTCGCCGTCTCCGCCCCAGACGGCACAGACTTTACGTTCAACGACCCCGATAATAATACCATCACTGCCATTACCGCCATCTTGACAACCTCGCTCACCATCGCTGAAACAGGCACCGCTAACAGCAATGATTATACTATTTTCATGAACTTAGCCGAACTCACTTTATTTGATGAAAGCTTTCTCAGCCTCAACGACGCTAACGGCAACCCCATCACTGCTGACAATGCCATCGCCGTAGCCACAACTGAAAATACTCTCACAGGTACCATCACCCTTAGTCAAATCACAAACCTCTGCGCCACTCCACCCTGCGACGCTGCTGCTACAAGCGTTGCTACGCTCAACGTTAATAAAAATGATGACTTTACTGCCGCATTTCCCACTGTAACTTTTGGAAACTTCGCCAATAGCGCTTCAACAACTCCCTTCCTCAGTATCCCCGACCAAGCTGGCGCCATCAGTACAGGCGACATTAATTTTCCAGTAGCCACCAACATCGTCGTCACGCGCGGTGATAATGCTGCCATCACTTATACCATCGCTGCCACTTACAACAGTTCACCCATTGATGACATCATCGCCCATGCCGCCAATAACGGCGGCATGACTGCCCTTATTGATGTTACCTTCAGTGAACGCAAGCTCAGCGCCGCCATTAACCCTATCACCACGACCATCACGCTCAGCGGCACCAATGCCGCAACACCCCCAACACACCCATCCCAGCAGGTGTCATTGTTGCCGGCAGCACCCTGCCAGCTGGCTTTGTCGTCACTAAACCTGACGGCACAGCTTATAGCTTTGCTGACCCTGACCATGAAGACACCAACGATTATCCCACCACTACGCTGGCTGAAGGCATGCTGAACATTGCTGAACGCGTGGATAATGGCGACGGCACCTTCAGCGATGTTATGGGCGACAATGAAGCCACTTTCACGGTTACATTGGCATTAACCGAATACAGTGACTTTGGCAGCGTATTTTTTTCCATCAGCGATCCTGCCGGTAATCCACTCAACGATGTTTTACTCAGCGTAACAACAGACAGTGCTGCCACCGGCACCATTGCCCTTAGCGGTCTGACGAATGCCTGCACCCGCTTACCCTGCACAGCTGCAGAAACAAACATTGCTGCGCTCAGCCTTAGTAATGATGCTGCAGTGTTCACCATTACTGACTTCGGGACTTTTATCGATAACGGCGAGCGCGCCACACTTAACATTCCCGACCAGGACAATGCTGGCCATACAGCGAATGTTGACTTGGGAAGCATTACCGTCGCCAATAGCGGCGCTGCCGCCATTACCTATACCGTTACTGCCACTTACACAAGCACGCCCGTCAATGACATCATCGCCCATGCCGCCAATAACGGCGGCATAGCTGCCCTTATTGAGGCTGCATTCAGTGGACGTGCCCTCAGCGCCAACCTCAGCGATAACGGCAGCACCATCGCACTCACAGGCACCAACGCCGCCTCGCCTGCCAGCGCTCCACCTGTAGGTTCCGTTACCTCCAGCAGTCTCCTGCCTGCTGGCTTCGCCGTCACTAAACCTGACGGCACAGCTTATACCTTTGCTGACCCTGACGATGAAGGCACTGACGCTGTGCCTACTTATGAGCTGACTGCCCTCCTCAGCATTGCCGAACGTGAGCTAAACGGCGATGTTATTTCTAATAATGAAGCCACGTTCAATGTTACATTGAGCTTAACTGAGTACAGCAGTTTTGGCACGGCGTTTTTTTTCATCAGCGACCCTGCCGGTAATCCACTCAACGATGTTTTACTCAGCGTAACAGCAGACAGCGCCACCACCGCCACCATTGCCCTTAGCGGTCTGACTAATGCCTGTGCCGTTCCGCCCTGCACAACTGCAGAAACAAACATTGCTGCGCTCAGCCTT
The DNA here is from genome assembly GCA_965249715.1 of Spirochaetota bacterium. GTDB lineage: Bacteria > Spirochaetota > UBA12135 > COTS27 > COTS27 > COTS27. The sequence goes on from CBDFMP010000038.1 coordinate 45,728, forward strand.
AGTCATGATGCTGCAGTGTTCACCATTACTGACTTCGGGACTTTTACTGATAACGGCGAGCGCGCCACCCTGATGATCCCAGACCAGGACGGCGCTACCAATATGCCAGCGCTTAACCTCGGCAGCATCATCGTCGCTAATAGCGGCGCTGCCGCCATTACCTATACCGTTACTGCCACGTACACAGGCACGCCCGTCAATGACATCATCGCCCATGTCGGCGGCATCGCGGCACTGCTGCCGCCGACAGCAGTAACCGTTGTTTACAGCAGCAGCGGAGAAAGCGCCAATGCCCTTAGCAGCTGGGAGAGTCATGGTTTAACCATCACAAACATCGCCAACCTCTACGGTAATACAGAAATAGGAACGGTGACACTGCCTACTCCCAGCTCATTGCCTGCAGGGTTTTACCTTAATCCTGTCACTTACACCTTTACAGACCCCGACGGCACGGATGCGGCCACCATAAGTGTTGATGCTGCCTTTACCATTGCTGAAGGCGATGACAGCCAAACACCGCCAACTGTAACCGCAGGCAATAACAATGTTTATGATTTACACATTGACATAGGTGCAACTCCTCCTGTAGTTCTCACAGCTGCAGACCTGAATATCACCGTCACGGATACACTGGGTACTGCACACAACATTCCCTCAGCGCAACTGCGTATTATCCAATATGATGACGCTCCCAGTGTGCTCATTACTGCCGCCGCTGGTATTCGCAACTTTAACGAAACGGTAACGGCACTTGGGTTGCGTGCTGGAACAATTGTATTAACCTCAGCAGCAGACTCCAGCATCACATTGCATACTGATGACATCACCACGTTTACCGAGCCCGCTGGTACAGAAACCGCCATGCTTGACCTTGGCAGCTTCAGCGCAACAGAAAATTCTGCTGCCACTACTTATACGCTTAGTTTGCTGCTGGTGCCTGCTTATGGCATTGAACTGAACACCGCAGGCGGTCCTATCGCTTTTGCAGACATGGAAACAACCATCCTACCCGCAGCTGTTCATACCATTGCACGCTGCCATAAACCAGCGAGTGCTGTCTTCACCATTGCCGCTGACGGCACCATCCGTTACGTCAGTTCCGTAACGGCAAACATTAATTATTATCATGACGGCAGCTCCACCGCTAAACTTACCAATGCCATCAGCCTCAGCGCCGCCGATGGCAGCAACCCGAATTTTGACGGAGTGATTGCTGTGCAGGAATGCAGCTTAAACGACAATAACTTCGCAGGCGGAAGCAGCGATGACGGCACTCCCGAAAATCCCTGGCAACTTGACAACGACATCCGCTTAGACCTCATGAGCCGCCTTATCAATGATGACAGCACATACAGTACTTACAGCGATGACCACTACGTCCTCACTGCAAACATTGACATGAGCGATACCAACGCACCCTGGGCTGAAGACAGCACACATCCGCAGGCGAATACAAACGGGTTCATCCCCATCGGCAAAACCACTGATGCCCCCGGTAATGCACTCTCCTACCAAACTAACCACTTCCGCGGGCAGCTGGACTGTGCTGCCAACGCTAATGTTTATGCCATTTCCAAGCTGTTCATTAGTAATACGGATAACTCTGCGGCGGGATTTTACAATGGAAGCTTCATCGGCCTCTTCGCCATCCTTACCAATAACGTTGTCATCACCAATTGCACACTCACCGATGCAAACATAAGTGGGTACTCCTACACAGGCGGTTTTGCAGGAACTATGTATGCTACAGCTTCAGACACCGGCAGCAGCAATATTACCTTTAGCGGTAATGCCATGATAAATGGTACGATCACGGCAAGCCGTGACAATGCGGGCGGCATCACAGGGGCTATGTACAGTTACAGAAGCAGCATTACCTTCAGCAGCAACCGTGTGAATGGCGGCAGCATCACGGCAACTTATTATGCGGGCGGTATCGCAGGGCGTGTGTATAAAAGTATACTTAGTCATAATACTGTGAGTGACACCAGGATCCTGGCAAGTGATGACTATGCCGGCGGCATCGCGGGAGCTCTGCAAAGTTACAGCAGCAGCAGCAGCAGTACGCTCAACGGGAATGCTGTGAATGGCGGCAGCATCGCGGCAACTTATTATGCGGGCGGTATCGCGGGAACTATGCAAAGTTACAACAACAGCAGCAACACGCTCAGCAATAATACTGTGAATAACGGCAGTATCACGGCAACTTATTATGCGGGCGGCATCCTAGGATTTGTGAATAACTTTAACAACGGCAACAATACACTCAGTAGTAATCGTGTGAATGGCACCAGTATTGTGGTCAGTAATGATTATGCGGGCGGCATCATCAGTTTTGTGTTGCTTGGAGGCGGCCGCAGTACGCTCAGCAATAATACGGTAAGTAACACCAGTATCACGGGAGACAATGATGTGGGCGGCATTGCAGGTGGTATGCATATTTTCAGCGGCGCAAATATACTCAACAGTAATACTGTGAGTGGCGGTAGCAGCATCATGGGAAATAATGATGTGGGCGGCATTGCAGGGCATGTGATTAATGTTGAATACGGCAGTAGTACGCTCGGTGATAATACTGTGAGTAACAGCAGTATCGCGGGAAATAATGACGTGGGCGGCATTGTAGGGTATGTGACGACTACTGGCAACGGCAATAGTACGCTCATCAGCAATAGTACTGTGAGCGGCGCTAGCCGCATCACGGGAAATAATGACGTGGGCGGCATTGCAGGGTATGTGACGAATCCTTACAACGGTAGTAGTACGCTCAGCAGTAATACTGTGAGTGACGGCAGCAGCATTACGGCAACGAATAACTATGCGGGCGGCATCGCAGGGTATGCAAACGACAGTACGCTCAGCGCTAATACTCTAAGTGGCATCAGCATCACGGCAAAGAACAATGCAGGCGGCATCGCAGGGATTGCATACGATAGTACGCTCAGCCAGAATACTGTAAACAACAACAACAACATCACGACAAAGAACAGTGCGGGCGGCATCGCAGGGATTGCATACGATAGTACGCTCAGCGGTAATACGACAAGTGGCGGCAGCATCACGGGAAATAATCATGTGGGCGGCATCGCAGGGATTGCAATCAATAGTACGCTCAGCAATAATACTGTAAGTGGCGGTAACATCACGGCAACTTACTATGTGGGCGGCATCCTAGGCGAAGCTATCGGCAACAGCATTATACTCATCGGTAATACTGTGAGTAACAGCAGTATCGCGGTAACGTATCAATATGTAGGCGGCATTGTAGGATATGTGAATAATTCCAGCAGCGGCACTATACTCAGCAGTAACGCCATAAATGAGAGCAGCATCACAGCAGAGAGCTATATAGGCGGCATCGCAGGGATTGCGAGCAATAGTACGTTCAGCCATAATACGCTAAGTGGCGGCAGCATTAAAGCAACTCATAACTATGTGGGCGGCATCGCAGGTTATCTAGCTGGTTCCAGCATCAGTAGCGTGTTTGTCGCAACAACTGTGAGAGGCAGGTCTAATATTGGTGGGTTGGTGGGGGTAAACCTCTCAGGAGTGATCCAAAATAGTGTCTTTTTCGGCAGCATCAAGGCTGCCACCACCAATACGGTCGAAGGCATCTTGATGAGTAATACGGTCGGAGGCATCTTGATGAGTAATAATAGCAGTTCAGAGCTTAGCAACTCCTATGCGGCGGCAACGGTGACGGGAAGCCCCATTTATGGGCTGGCACCTACAGGAATGACGATCTCCAGTGGCTATTACGATAGCACGCTAACGACAGGCGCAGCTGACGCAAGTACAGGAACTAGAGCACAAAGCACCAGTGCACTGCAGACTCCTACCGCCCCGCCCACCGTAGGTTCCGGTGACGTCTACGATGGCTGGGATGCCAGTAACTGGGACTTCGGTGCTGCTCAGCAGTACCCCATGCTGAAGGGACTGCCGCTTACGGCTGCTGAGCAATGCCAAGCCGCGGATGCTGCGCTGGGTGACAATGTGACGCTTAATTGTGATGTGAATATGGGCAGCAGCGCAGGCTACGTTGATTAACACATAACGGACCAAGCAGCCGCAAATCGTCTTCATTGGTGATGTAGCCCAATTCAATCAGAATACTGGGCATGAGCGTACCTTTCAATACATAAAAAGTCTCCCGCCGTGCGCTGGAAAGCCGCGCATAACGCGGCAAGGCCCGTTGCAAATGCCGCAGCATCAGCTCCGCCAATAATTCACTTTCTCGTGCGTACTGGATGGTGTACAGCAATGCAAAAGCTTGTCGCACATCCTCCTGTTGATATGGAAAGAAAAATGTCTCGTGCTCTAATTGATGTTGCGACTTGACCGTAAACACATCGCTGTCACTACTGAGGTGATAGACCTCGTAGCCGCGTGCGCGTCCGTGAAACCAGACATTGAGATGCAATGAAAGCTCTTGCCATGCTCAGTGCCTGTTAATAGTTTCAATTCAATTGCCGCTGCCCATAACATCAGCGGGCGGTGCGGCTTAAAATGCTTCCAGCTGAAAGACCTCTTTTGTGAAGCCCCTTGTCCGCACAAAAATATCAATGTATTTTTCCAATGCACCCGCAATAGTAATCAACAGCTGTTTACGACGGGTGTCACTCAGCAGCAGGTCGTCTTCATTGGTGATGTAGCCCAATTCTATTAAAATACTGGGCATGAGCGTACCTTTCAATACATAAAAAGTCTCCCGCCGTGCGCTGGAAAGCCGCGCATAACGGCAATGGTGTACAGCAATGCAAAAGCTTGCCAGCATCAGCTGCCTGTTAATAGTTTCAATTTCTCGCTGCCCATAACATCAGCGGCGGTGCGGCTTAAAATGCTTCCAGCTGAAAGACCTCTTTTGTGAAGCCCCTTGTCCGCACAAAAATATCAATGTATTTTTCCAATGCACCCGCAATAGTAATCAACAGCTGTTTACGACGGGTGTCACTCAGCAGCAGGTCGTCTTCATTGGTGATGTAGCCCAATTCTATTAAAATACTGGGCATGAGCGTACCCTTCAATACATAAAAAGTCTCCCGCCGTGCGCTAGAAGGCCGCGCATACTGAATGGTGTACAGCAATGCAAAAGCTTGCCATGCTCAGTGCCTGTTAATAGTTTCAATTACCGCGCGCTGCCCATAACATCAGCGGGCGGTGCGGCTTAAAATGCTTCCAGCTGAAAGACCTCTTTTGTGAAGCCCCTTGTCCGCACAAAAATATCAATGTATTTTTCCAATGCACCCGCAATAGTAATCAACAGCTGTTTACGACGGGTGTCACTCAGCAGCAGACGCAGGTCGTCTTCATTGGTGATGTAGCCCAATTCAATCAGAATACTGGGCATGAGCGTACCTTTCAATACATAAAAAGTCTCCCGCCGTGCGCTGGAAAGCCGCGCATAACGCGGCAAGGCCCGTTGTAAATGCCGCAGCATCAACTCCGCCAATAATTCACTTTCCCGCGCATACTGAATGGTGTACAACAATGCAAAAGCTTGCCGCACATCCTCCTGTTGATACGGAAAAAAAAATGTCTCGTGCTCTAATTGATGTTGCGACTTGACCGTAAACACATCGCTGTCACTACTGAGGTGATAGACCTCGTAGCCGCGTGCGCGTCCGTGAAACCAGGCATTGAGATGCAATGAAACAAAGATGGCATTGCGTTCTCCGCTCAACAGCCTATTGGCAATGGCAGAGCGTTCCTGAATACTGAGTGTGCGATCGGTCTTACGCGTAAGTATGACCTTTAACTTGGGATTGCGCTCTTTTAACATTCTCGCCAGCTGCTTGGTGAAGCTCAGTACCATCGTCTTCTCCCTATACCCGAAGCCCTGAGCCCCCGGGTCGCGTCCGCCGTGCCCCGGATCCAATATCACTGTATGAATGCGCGCCGCATCCGCAGAACGCGGCGCAAAAACTGGCGTTAAGGGCGGCTGCCGCAACGACTGCGACCTATTGTCAGACTGAGCAGGAGGCCCAGGCTTAGCCTTAATCAGTGTAACAACAGCTTGCTTGGCGAAACGTTTAAGATAAAAACCAATGACATCGCTGAAAAAGGCGCCTGCTTCATCGCTGAGGGCAAAACCAGCTTTGCCATTGAAGGGCGCACTGGGAAGCGCGTAATGATGTTCGCCTACCCTGAAAAACGGAAAACCGCGCACCAACTCGCCACTGAGCGCAGCAGCCTCAGCAGCTTTATTGCCTGCAGCGTAGGTAAATTGCAGCCGCCCGCTTTGCTCAGTGAAATGCACGGTGAAACCAGCTTCACTCAGAAACTTATAAGGAAGCAATGTCGCCTGCAATGCACCCCAGCTCACATTGCCGCAGACGATGCCACAAAACATTAAACAACGTAATAATGGCAATAACCGCAATCGCTGCAATCGCTGCAAACACATCAGCTTGCAGTTGGCAATGCCGCAGTAGTGAAAGCCTAACAAGCGCATAACTGTTCTCCCGCCTGCCGTGCCAATACCCGCTTACGAAACAACTGCGGCAGTCTCAGTGCGCAGCGCAGGGCGTACATCACTACTCAACGTACTTAGTTGTCCGCAAGCTGCGGCGATGTCATCGCCTTTCTTATAACGCTGCACCACTGGTACACGCTCCGCTCGTAACCCCATCGCAAAGGCATGGATGCGCGTTGCTGTGCTGGGCTGATACGATTTGCCGCGCACGTGATTGTAGGCGATAAGGTTCACCTTCACATCCAAACCTGCCAAATACGCAATCAGCGCACGCAGGTGCTCAGCGTCATCGTTCACATCAGCAATCATGATGTACTCAATTAAAATCGGTTTGCGTTTCTGCCGTTGATATGCTGCCAAGGTCTCCCGCAGCGCCGCCAACGATACATGTTTAAAATCGCTCATGATAACATCGCGCGTGCCCTGCAATGCCGCATGCAATGACAACGACAACCGCACATTGACGGCAGCCGCTGCCAACTGGTCAATGCCCTTCAATATGCCGCTAGTGGATATGCTAATCCTGCCTGCCCCCAGTCCAATCCCATCAGCCTGTTGCGGCATTGTGAAAACGGCTATCGCTTTCAGCACATTCTGCAAATTCAAGAGCGGCTCGCCCATGCCCATGAAGACGATACGCTCAATATTGACATCGGGTGCTGCCGCCAGCTGCAGATATTGACTAAGCAGCTCAGCTTGCATTGAGGTTACGGGCAAAACGCATTGTTCCGGTGGCGCAGAAATCGCAACTGAGCGGACAGCCTATCTGCGATGACAAACATAAGGTGTACGGTACCGCCTGCGATTGTGCTTGTGCTGGCGAGCGGCTGGTATTTGTGTTACTGCTGTTATCGATCAGCACCGCTTCAATGTGCTGTCCGTCCAGTGTTTGCAGCAGGAATTTTTGAGTGCGATCTTTACCGCTCTGCACGCGCCGCACAATTTTCAGCGGCAGCACGGGTGCAGCATCGTTCAGTACTGTACGCAGCGACTGGCTAATATTGGTGTAGCTGGAAACATCAAAGTTCTTGCGCTGTAAGAGCCAGCGTTTGAGCTCACGGCGAACATACGCGGGTTGAGCGTCCAGCAGCTTTGTTATCGGCGACTTGTCATCGTCTGTCAGCACAGCTGAGAGCAGTGACAGCGACGCGGTATCCCGATGCTGATTAGCTTGGACAGCCGATATTGCAGGCTTAGGCGGTGAATTGGCGGGAGTCATGGCTTCAGTAATACTATTTTCATAAGAAAATAGCCACTCAGCCGTTACATTGAAATCGCTACTTCCTCATCTGTTTGAAAATGAAGAAGTGCTGGCAACGTTCTACTCTCCCATCACTAAACATGATAGTACCATCGACGCTGAAAGGCTTAACTTCTGTGTTCGGGATGGAAACAGGTGTACCCCCTTCGCTATGGTCACCAGCATACATATTATAACATGAAAATAATATGTTTGCAAGTAAAATTATTGGATTAACAAATCCTAAGCGGGTAAAATAGCTTTTACTGCCCCGCATTGACCGTATTTGCTGAGTCTCACATCGTAAACCTCAGAGAAATAGCAGTTGTCATTGGCTTTTGTACTTACTCTACATTCGCTTCCCACCACGCCTGCGCTTTTGTAAGCTGAGC
>CBDFMP010000039.1:0-61380 GCA_965249715.1 Spirochaetota bacterium
AAAATCACCACCTGTTGTGTCTAAGTACATTGAAAAAAACAAGTTGAACAATTTCAAGTTGTTTTGAGCCACTACTAAATAGTGAAGAACGTTCAAAAGGATCCTTTTTTAATGATGAACTTGTACCATTTTATGGTTGAAACAGAGCACCCAGAGGTATGTCAAGGCTAGAAATTGCACCGAATTTTGTCGGCGGCGGCGGATAAAGGAGGGACCACCCTGACCAAAAGCCATAATAATATTTGCATTATATCCTTTTATTAATTCAATAGCGTTGTATCTTTCTTTTAGTTCCATTTTTCAAGAAGATCCATCCTTCTTTGTTCTTTTGCTCCTTTCTGTTAACTTTAGAATCAAAACACCGATGCCTAAACTGTCTCCAATTCTCTATCTTTCTTTTTGCTCTTTCTTTTTCATTTTTTTCGTCTTTTCTTCTACTTCAGTATTTGCCCAAGTCGATTCCAAAAGCACTTCGATAGTGATAAAAGCGGATCGTGTGTTTGATGGCCAGCAATTGCGAACGGGTTGGGTCGTTTGGGTAGAAGACGATAAAATTAAGGCCATGGGCCCTGCGAAGGCACTCGCAACCCCAGCTAATGCACGAATCACCAATTTACCTGGCACCACCTTACTTCCGGGGTTGATTGAAGGACATTCTCATGTTTTGCTTCATTCTTATAATGAGGCATCTTGGAATGATCAGGTACTGGTAGAATCAGAAGCGGAACGAGTCGCTCGCGCTACCGTCCATGTTCGCAATACATTAATGGCTGGGTTTACAACCATTCGGGACTTGGGTTCTGAAGGAGCAGGTTATGCCGATGTTGGCATTAAAACGGCGATTGAAAAAGGAATTATTCCTGGGCCTAGAATGATTGTAGCAGGTCGAGCCATTGTTGCTACGGGCAGTTATGGACCAAGGGGATTTGCTCCTCATGTGGAAGTTCCATTGGGAGCAGAGGCTGCGGATGGTTATGATGAATTGATCAAAGTTGTGAGAGATCAAATTGGGCATGGCGCAGATTTGATTAAAGTATATGCCGATTATCGTTGGGGCCCGATGCGAGAGGCAAGACCTACTTTTACGATAGAAGAATTGAAATTGATCGTTGAAATTGCCAATAGTAGCGGACGGTCTGTAGTGGCTCATGCTGGGACAGCGGAGGGAATGCGTCGAGCTACCTTAGCTGGAGTTGCCACAATTGAGCATGGCGATGGCGGGACAGCGGAAGTTTTTAAACTCATGGCAGAAAAGGGAGTGGCGCTTTGTCCTACATTAGCGGCTGGTGATGCGATTATGCAATATCGAGGTTGGAAAAAAGGAATAGAAGAAACACCTGAACGTATCGTACAAAAGCGCAAAAGTTTTCAATTGGCTCTGGCAGCTGGTGTTTTGATTTGTGCAGGAAGCGATGTGGGCGTTTTCACTCATGGTGATAATATCAGAGAATTGGAAATGATGGTAGAATATGGCATGACTCCTTTAGCTGTTTTACAAGCTTGTACTGCTGGAAATGCCGCAATATTTGGTTTAAAAGATCAAATCGGACAAGTGAAAGCAGGTTTGTTCGCAGATTTGATTGCAGTGGAAGGAGATCCGACTCAAGATATTCGCCATTTGCGAAAAATTAAGTTGGTACTAAAAGGTGGTGCAATTATTCGCTTGGATGAATAAGCGACACGAATGGGCCTTTACATGATTGTTCGATTTGTTATCGCAATAAGTAATGGGTTTCACACTAAATCGTTTAAAATCCCTCAACAGGAATGATCAACTCGTATCATTCCTGTTTTTTATCGTCCTTTTACAGCTGTTTCCCCATTCGTTGCGAATAATCGTTGAATTGCTGCACTTAATAGTTCCACCCATCAATCCATTGGAAAGGGTCATAGATTGTGATTGTATTTAAGAATAACATCCAATAAAAAATCGCAGTCATGAAAAAAAAATCAATTGATCCACCATTTCGTATTATGCTTTAGTGTTTTGTTGTTTAGCGGGCAAATTAAAATAAATAATTAGCCGGAGTATAATATTTTATTAACCTTGTCTGGGTAAATAGTAACAAACCATTTTCCAATGGTTGAGTTTAGTCGTTCAATAGCTTGTTCATGTAATTCCATTGCAGTTGCAGAAAGTTTTTTTCCAGTTTCATATATTTTGTCACACACTTGAACAGTTGCTTTTTTACCTGCCCAGATAAAATTTCTTGCAAACTTCAAAATGGTCTCTTTACTATCCATAATATCTCCATTCCAATGCTGTTCTAATCCTCCCCAAACTCTTTCTACTGGATTATATTTACTATGATAAGGTGGATAATAAACTAGTTTAACTATCAAGCCTGTATCTCTAACAAATTCACATATTCTTTTTATAAACTGGGTTCTTCGGCTATGACATTCTGGACCATTATCTGCATTTATTACCAAAGTATGGATATGTTGAAAACGTTTTTTATGCTTTGCCCAATAATCAATAAGCCTATCAATTATAAAATCAGCGGTTACTTTAGAGGTAGTAAAATATAGGCTTGTTTCTTTAAACTCTGGTAAATATAAGCCAAATGGAGTGATATGTTCCTTGGCAAAATCATGATCTCCGGCTTCAAGTTTACTCCAATTTTTCCCTCCTCTTGAAAAATTGCCTATTGATACTTTATTTTTTGCATCATGAGATATTCTCAATACCCCTGAGTTTTGGTCTGCATTCTTATTCTCTTCAAATAACTGATTAAATATTGCATCTGTTGCTTTTATTTTTTTTTAGGCTTTGTCTTTGATACTTTTTTTCGTTTATAGCCTAGACTTACCATTTTATTAAAAATGGTCTGATTGCTTGGTAAATCTTCTTCTTTATACCCTCTTTTTAGCAATTCTTCCCTTACCGATTTTGCACTTAATCGAGTATACAGTCGAGTACTTGTAAATTTGGGATCTATTTGGCTTGATCCATCAACTATTTCTCGTATCGATTCTATTAATCCTGGATTAGTCTGGTCCAATGATTTTCTTCCTCTTGCCTGAAAATTATCTTCTTGTATTTCTCCACTTTGTATTTCTTTTATTCCCTTGCGTAAAGTTTGTCTACTTATACCTAATTTTTTCGACACCAATACTTTTCCCCCTAATCCTAAATCTATGGCTAACTGACCCAAATACATTCTTCTTGCGCTTCCTTTTAAATTAGAGGCTGCTAATTTAAGGCTGGGTAATAGTTGAGTCAAATTTTCTCTTGTTATTGTCATTCACAAAATTAACCTTTTGGCTAATTTATTTTTTTACATTAAACTTGGCTATTCAAAAGACAAGAGAACTGGACCAGTTGGCCATTGATAAGGAAAAGAAACTAGAGGAAAATAAGTTAGTACGAGAGGTCAAATTTGCTCAACTCTGTACCGACAATCCAATCTATGCCTCGTTCTTGGTCAACAAGGAATTAGCTAGCAAAGTAGAGATTGCCGTTTTGCCGAGTAATACAGATGCCAACGTTTTTAGCAGCATCATCGAAAACGTAATGCCTTCGATGAAAACAGGAAAGAACACCTTTGTACCTCAATAAGTTTTTATCCAAATATTTGACGAAGAAAGATCTAATTTTTAAATAAAAAAGATACCAATATGAAATCGACCATCATTCAAATCAGTAGCTTATTATTTTTTGTATTCAATTTGTTTAGTGCCGATGCGCAACAGTATGATTGTTCGGGCAGTGCGGGACAGCCTTATTTGGTAACCGCCGGTTCTGGCTTGAGTATGCGAGAAATTCCCAATTTAAAATCCATCAAAGTGATGGCTATTCCTTATGGAAAAGAAGTCATGGTTTGTCCTGAATATTTAGGAGAAGAAGATGTGATTGAAGGAATTGATGGAAAGTGGCTCAAAACCTATTACCGAGGTAAAACGGGGTATATGTTTAGTGGTTTTATGCAGGAGTTGCCCTCAATTGATGTCATCTTGCCGGACGAACAATTTGTAGAACATTATGAAATAAGCCGCACTTATGTTGGGTTGTATTTGACCCAAAACAATCCTATGATTGATGAACAACGATTCCAGATAAGAACCTGTGATTTTAAAATAGACACCGTTGAGCTAGCAGAGGTTCCACCTTATCAGTATGCTCAATTGCGTGAAGATGATCAACCGGAGTTTTTGATTAGCGGACTCGACCTGGGGCAAAGGGAAAATATTGTCGGAAAATCTTTTGATGATAAATTTCTTTATCCCGGCGAGTCCGTCTCTTTGACTTTAGATAATGCCCATTTTCATATTTATGCGAAAGGACGGATTCTGGAGAACAAAAGCGGGGAAGACATCAACCCGATTGCGATGATCAAAAATTATGAACTCCACGTTAGACGAACAACGAATGATGGAGATCGTGAGGATAAAATAATTTATAAAATGGATATTCCTGGGTGGTATGCCGATGGCTATGAAGGTGGCATTTTCTTACACTGGATGGGAGATATTGATGGAGATGGAGAGTTGGATTTACTATTGTCTAATTCTACGACCTATTCTTGTAAAGAAATTGTTTTCTTTTTGTCTTCAAAAGCAGAACATGGGCATTTTTTCAAACAAGTGACCAAGTATCAGGAATGCGACGGATGTTAATGGAGTGAGTTATCATTGGTCATCAGACAATGGTTCTGGTGGCCAATGACTTTTGATTTCAGTCGACAATTGGCGGAAAATTGGCCTTAGAAATTCACGATGTAGAAACCGTTCGCTGTCAATTCTCTGAACTTGATAATAATAAATATGAAAAAAATACATTTTAAAGGAATGGAGTATATCGTTTCTAAAGTCAATCTAGAAGAGGATGAATTGAATTTCCATTGGAAAAATGAGCAAGGGAAGATTTATGAAAATTTTGATCAACTAAAAAAAGAATTGCATCGACAAGGGAAGGTCTTACAATTAGCCAAATAAAATAAATAGTATGAATCAGGTAAAATATTTTCTATTTGGATTGGTAGGAATTTTGATGTTGTCGTTTTTATTATTGGGCTTTCATTTGTTGGCTTAATCGAATGCTTACCATTTGTCGAAACGAGATTTTTTTCTTCTGCGCTTCATTCGGTTATCATGGCCGCCAAAATTGGCGTAGATGCCCATTTCATGAACAAATCGGTAAAGGGATAAAAATATTTTTTTCCACCAGGAGGTCTTGGAGATTTGCCGAAGGATCGCTTCATTGACTTTGTTTATAAACAAAACACTCTTCCTACTCTTTTTGTTTTTTACAAAAAAAAAGACAGGCTTCCCTCAGGGAAACCTGTCGCAGAATTTCTATAAAAATAGATAAATAACATTAATGGCAACCAAGTACTTAATAAACTCATTTCCATTAATCACTATCTAAATATAGAATACATTGTTACTTATCCTTTTTAAAGGCAAAGCGTATTCTACTGAGCACTAGAAAATTGTAATATGAAGGTATAAAAGAAATTGGCATAAAAAAAGCGAATAAAAAGAGATCACGACAAATCTTTTATTCGCTATGTTAGAATTAAATAATTCAAGGGAATTACAAAAGTTCTTCCCCGAAGTTACCCAGAAAAAATTAAACCAACTTCTTCAATTGTGTTGTTGCATGTTGGCTGTACAAAGTACAAATTTGAATAAATGTGCCAAAAGACTAAGCAAGATTTTAGGTCATCGACTTAAAATTGAAACGGCTTATAGTCGCTTAATTAGATTTTTTCAAACTGGAAATTCGTTGATGATTTTACGAGGTATTTGTTTGTTAGTAATAAAAACCTTGTGCAATAATAAAGAAGAGATTCTCTGTGCTTTTTTAGCTAGTACTTCTCTTTTTAAAGCTGCTTTCATTTGAGGTAGTTTTTTATGATGACAGACTTTATACAATCTGTTTTCTAAATCCATTAAGGCACAACTTATCCATCTATATCTCATATCAGAACTTGACCAATTAGTAACTCTTCCAATATATTTTCTTAGTCCACTGTTCAAAGACTCAATACAATTAGTGGTTTTAAATGACCGTCCAAATGTTTGAAATAATCCAAGTCGATGTAAAGTTAATGTTTCTTCTAAACCTTCTTGTAAAGATTTAGCTGCACTACGATTAATTTTTTGAAGATCTTCATGAATTTCTACAAGTGCTTTTTTAGCTTCATCATAAGTATCTTCATTATAAGCTTTTTGTAATCGTCTACGATAAATTTCCTTTCTATTGGGTGATAAGTAACTGACTACATTTTCTCGTTTATGCCATTGACATCTTTGTATGATAGCCGCATCTGAAAACACATCCTTTACTGCTTTTTTTAATCCTTTGGCTCCATCAACTACACACAATAAGCCTTGTTCAAATTTCAAACCTCGGTCGACTAAATTTCTTAGTAAAGAACCGATACTTATACTGTTTTCTGTAGAAGTCTGAACTATCCCTAGTGGAATTTTTCGTCCTTGATCTGTTACTCCTAACACAATAACCATTTGATCAGAGGCCATATACTTGCCATCAATAAATAAGGCTAGAAAGTTTTTTCCATCAAATCGTTTTGCTTCAAACTCTTCTAAGGCATTTTTGCTTCTTTGCTGAAATTGTCTACTTACACTTGCCGCACTATCTCCAAAACTGTCATGTAAGCGATCTATTACTGTTTTATAATCCCTTGTACTTATCCCTTGTAAAACCTGTTTCATTAATGATATATCCTGTTCAGGCAAATTTTTTAAAGAATCGTAACCCTCCAGTTTTTGACTCTTATTAGTTATTTTATCTTGTACTCTGGGTACATCAACTTTGATTCTTTGTCCACCTATTTTTACACTTCCCGGATTAAAACCCCACCGTTGATAGCGCCCTTCATCTGATCCATTCCTTTGATATTTCTCTCCTGTATAATTAGTCACCAAACCTTCTAATATCGAATTTAACACGATTCGTATAATCTCTAAATGTTGTGTCGCCATATTTTAAATTTTTGACAACCTACCAGATACATAACATTATTACTTGAACACTATAGCTATGATTCCGTGGCTTTTCCATTTTAACCGTATTCTTCGAAATCGCTTTTTGAACTCTTTTTAGTTCTTTGTCCAACTCCACATTCTTTGCCTTCATCCCTTTATATTTCGATTTCCAGTTATCCCGACTTGAGCCTAACTCTTTTAGCCGACTCTTTTGAGCACTAATTTCTTTGCTCCGCTTTTTGGCTTTTTCTCGCCATAAGCTTATCTTGCTTCTAGATTCATTTGTTCCTTGCACCTTTTGTTGGTTTTGTCACTACAAATATGCAGGGAACTTTTGAATTTATATTTTTGTCACGCTAGCTTTTAGATTATTCCAAGAACCACAATCGTCAAATTGTACAATTACAACTCTATTGACTTCTCCTTTTACGACTTGATCTTTTAAGTTCACAGACCCTACGGATTTTTGATTAAATTTTAAATCTGCCTTAGGATTAAAATGACCAGCGGATATTTTGAATTAAAGAAATAAATTCTTGCCCCATCATCTGCTTTATCGTATGAAATTGTAAACTCATTTACATTTACATTTACATTTTGGGGAATGCTTACTTCTGCTTGAAAGTAAGTGAAGTCAAGTTGTTGATTACATTTTTCTTTAGCTATGGTAAATTTTCTTTTAATCTCCACTTTGCCTTCTGAATTTTTGGGAGCTATTTTCCAGCCTTGATCCGTGTCAACAGGAATATTCTTTTGGCTGTATGCGATTGGATCTCCATGAGAACTAGTTTTAAAGTCGATAATTCCTTTATGACCTTCATGAATTTCCCAAGGAGATACTTCAATTTGCCCTTCGATTGTAGCACTAAATAACATTACTGAGCGGCACGCTAGTTGTTAGTTAGGTTCGAGTTTACGAATGACCTTTAAATTGAAAGGTTTAGATATAAAATTTTGAAGTCTACGAATCCAATGACATCCAATTTTCCAAAAAGATTGGATAGAATCTGTTAAAGATTTAATCCATAAATCAGGGCAATGGCCAAGGTGAGTGGGAATTTGCTCAATATTGTTAACACTTTTGATATTCATATTTTGATTTAGTGTCTGATTTTCTTTAGAAATAAGGGTAACAACTTGTTTTATTCGCAATTGTAAAATGGCAGTAATCATTAAAATGTAAAATTGGATATTAACGCCATTTTCGGTATTGTTGAAAAGGTGAAAGCCTTTTATAGTTCGTTTGATTAGTTTAAAAAATAATTCAATCTGCCAACGGAAAGCGTAAAGAATAATGAGTTGCAAGTGGTCAAATCTAATCTATTGGTACAGATGCAAAACTTTGATTGCAATACTTCGAACTGGATAAGGCGATAACTTTTGCAATTCATCTGATTCAAATCGAACTAATTGATCTGTAAGTTTTTTAAAACAAAGAGCATGGATTGTCCTTCAGAGCAAGTAATTCGAAGATCAATTGATTGACCTATTTTTATATTATCCTTTATTCGTAGAATAAAAAAAGCTTTGGCAGATTCGATTTTGGCCGCTAAAGCAAAACTAAAATAACCTCGGTCTGCAATGTAAGTTATTCCTCTTTGGACAATACTTAAAAGAAAGGTTCTCTCAGAGAAATTAGCCTTTAACCCTATAAAATCGACAGGTAACATCCTGTTTAATTCAAAGGATAAGTGTAATCGGATAGCCTTTTTTGATTTTTTATATGTAGCCATTCCATACTTCGCAGAGTAGGAAAAATACTACCGTCAACTAATTGAAAAATACCGAGCTCATCAAAGGCTTCTATTCGCATCCAATCACAAGAACGTAAAACATGTTGATACAGTCTTTCAAAGAACTTAGATGGAAAACGAGTAAAACCATCTTTCATCGTGGAAAAAGGAGTTTGTTTTAATCCTAGTGATCCACTACTATCACTCGTTTCTAAATCAGTGATGAGCTGCCGTAATGTCGGTATCCCCATCACAAAAGCATATATTAAATTCTTCGTAAAATCGACGAAGAATAATTTCCTGGAGCCCGTTTGTTTGTCAATTTGTGTACCTTGTTCCTCAAAATATTTATTCAGAGGTGCAAGGATTTCTTCAAATGTTGTGTGCATAATAGAGCGTTTTCGTTACTCTATAATAGCACTTTTGGGGGAATGCACCTCTTTTTCAAATTTCGTGCCGCTCAGTAATGGCACTTAACTAAATCACTAAAACTTTAACACAAATTCTTTTTTGTAGTAGTAACTTTTTCTTGTGCGACATAGGCGATAGATCCTCCAAATGTTTTAAGATACTTGATATATCGAAAAACCGAAGTTCTAGAAATACCTAGACGATTTGCTAATTGCTTTGAGGTTCCTGTAGCCTTTCTTCTGACTAGTGCATCAATGCGTTTTAGTAATTCAATTTGTTCTAACAGGTTCATACTTTATATTTGTTTAATCTAATTTAGAAATCCACCTCCTTAGGGGGGCATCTCGGGCACTACCAAAATTCAAAAGAGGATTTATTTTTTTGAACAATAAGTAATTGGACAAATTAAACTATCATTTTTAGAATAAACTTTATGTCTAGAGATTTTGTATAGCAAGCCAATAGAAATTTTTGGTCAGATTGAAGTTCTTTTTGGAGTGCGTAGCCGCGCTACGGACGAGAAAAAAACTGAAAAACTGGTCAAAAAGATCATTGGGGCTGCATACAAATTCTTTGGACATAAAGTCTAATGGTATACTTATTTGTTTTTGGCAGTAATACTTGCCAGTATTTTATCGAGATTGGATTGCAATTCATTCAACTGCCATTGTCGGACTTTCATTTTTTGGCTAAAAGAATTGCTTTTTCGCTGTAGTTTTTTGCTTGAGCAAAATCCTCTTTTTAAAATGTAGTTTGGAAAATATATCATAGGATTTGAGTGCGTGACATATTAGTGGCTTTCGTGTTTACGCGGCACAATTGATCAAGTCGACTTTTCTATCTTTTTGGATTACAAAATTCATAAATTCACCTAAGTCTCCATTTATTTTCACCGCTCTTAGATTCATCATATTCTGAGCACCTTGCGAAGACCATCTCATACCGCTTTGTTCCATCCTATCTTTGACAAGATGTTTACAAGTTGATTCAACTATCGACGAACTAATTGGATAACCCTTTTTTAAAAACCACTTGTAGTCCATTTTGTGTTGATGGTTTGTAAAATAAGTTATCGCTTTTTTTACCTGTTCTTTTTTGTTTGGTGATAAATTTGTTTTGTCGTAATTCAATTTTAAATCCTCAATTACTTTGAGTGTTTTACTTTTTAATAAATCAGTCAACATCTCTTTGACCCAAGCTCTTCTAAATTTTGATTGTTCTCCAAATATTGCCGTTGCGGCATCCCATACATATTCACTTACATGTACAATGTCTAGTATGATCCCATCAAATTTACTTTTCAGTTTGTATTTTTCAACATACTCCATTACTTTGTCCTCTAATCCAATCCCAGCATCTATTGGAACTACAAAGCGACTTTTAGGATTTATCATCCTTGACTTTATTTCTTGTATGCCATATTCAACAGCTTTGTCTTGATCTGCTAAAAAAGCCCTTCTATGTATATTTTTGTGTAATCGATTATCCGTAGTTTTATTTTCTTTATAACCATCCTCCTCTTTTTTACATTCCTCTTTTTCTTTCCCCATCAATCCTAATATTATTGACTCGTAATCCCTTTGTTGAGGCGTAAAACTAGAGGTAACGGAGACCGTTGCCATTTGTTTGACTCCTTTCTTTTCTCCTCGTTTCAATCGCTCTTTTGGATTATCCCTAATCTCTTTCGATGGTTTTATTTTTGGTACTCCTTTTCCATCAAAGCCAGCACTAAAATACAGTCCTTCCTCTTTTAATTCAATACTATTTTGTTCATAAAAATCCTCAACATATTCGCCTAAACGGTTCGCATTCCTTTCCGATGACTTCCCACTTAATCCTAGGCCTAACAGTTTATTTAATAAGTTAATACTCTCGGCATAATCCGATTCTGATGAACTTTCTCCAACTAATTCTTGAATATTATAGGACCAATAAATTCCTATTGGTAATTTTAAATATTCATCTATCTTATGAAATTGGCCCAAACCTTGACTGATATAACTTGGGCGAGTTATTCATAATCCACCAAATATACTTAAGTATTTTCGTTCTTTATTCCCATTCTTTTTATACCACGACTCTATACTCGTTTTCAAAATGTAGCCTTCCGCTTCTTTTAGCTTTTTTAGAATTATTACTTCTAACAATACCAAACCTAATTGTAATAATTGCTGTAAAAGTCCTTTCTCTATCTCGTGTACTCCTACTTCCTTTTCTATGTATTCTTCACTCAGGTTTAGCAACTTTTCTATTTCTTCTTTGATTTTGCCTTCTAATTTTATTTTTTCCATATCTTGCTTCGGGATGTTTAAAGGTTGTGTGATTTTTGTTTTGCAACTCTAAGTTACTTTTTCCTTTAAACTCCCGTATTTTACTCGCCACTAATTTGTCATGCACTCATATCTTATAGCATTGGAAACATACCACATTGAAGATGATAATCTAATATGTGCTTCATTTTTTACTAATGTACTACATTGTTCTGGGCAGTGGAATTGTAATCTAATTTTTAATGCATTAATAAAATATTTTGATCTTGAATGAGCTTTGTAAGCATCTCCTTCTTTATTAATTTCTGGAGAAGAGCCCCATTGGATTAACTCTGCTAAATCATGCCTACCTCTTTCAATTAAATATTTATATAAATTGTTATAAGGAAATTGAACCTCGGCTTCATCAACAGTTCTTGTTGTTATATTTTTTGGAGATACGACATCTTTATTAGTGCTTTCAATTATGTATGATTTATAGTTAGGGAAAAGTACCAATTTAATTAAATCAATAAAATTTATATTGAGAATATTAAGATTTGGCAAAAAACGTAATTTTAGTAATTGAATAAAACTAGGTTTTTTAATTTTCTCTTGACTTGCATTGTTTGCTTTATTCTCATGTTTAATAATTGTTATGCCTGTTGTTTTTTTTCTCTTTTGTTTTACTTTTACGACCCATTTTGATAAATCATCTGTTTCTTTAAATTTTCTAGTAGTTTTTATGAAACTTCTAAAGTCAGGTTTCTTAGGATCTTTTCTATAGAATAATGTCCCTATTACGTAAGCAAAAGCTAAAAAAGTAAGAATAACACAACACCGAAAACAATTGGTATTTTCCAGATTTCATCCAATATATTTTCATTTTTGAAGACTTGATCAATTATTATACAATTATCAAACAAATAACATTCTGAAGCAAGTAATAATGTTGATATTGGAATTACAAAACATGTCGTTATGAATATCAGGAAAAACACTCCTGGCATTAACGCTCCAAAAAAATCAACTAGGAATTCTCTAACAGATATTTTTCCATCAAAATACTTTTCTGTTGCCATGCTTGCTAATTAAATCGGTTTGAAATAAGTAGCAATCAATATACGTCTTTAATTTGTGGAATTCTAATATAGTATATGAATTGTTTTTGTTATAGGTTCTTCTTTTCACTTATAAGGGTGAAAGTTTAACTTATTCTAATTTGAAATTTTACACACAACGGCTGATGTATGCGGCGTGCCATCCATTCTTGGAGGCATGAACGAATACATATGGTTGGTGACTGTGTTACTCGGGTAGGGAAGATCTTATTTTACATTTTTGTTATGATTAAAGAATCCCTTGTAACCGATCCACCCTGCGAAAATTGTCTTTTTCCTATGAATTTCGACTGATTTTAAAGAATGTTTAAATAGTTTTTACAACTGAATTTGCAAGATACTATTTTTCTAATCTTGAGAAAGAGTTTTACCTTTATTTTGTTGATCTGTTTTTGTCTTAGATTTTATTGAAGTGATTATCGCTTAATTCTTGATAATCTGGACTGAATTAAAAATCTTATATCTCAATCTTGATGATAAAAATCTCTCTCCAAGTCTCTCAAGATTCCAAATTATCTTAAATGAATTTTTGATTTTAATTCTTAGATTATCAATCTCCAAAATCTAACTGAAATTATTTTGCAGTAAAATTATTTGAATTCTTGCCAACTAAATTTGATTTGATAACTTTTCTATTCTAACGAATAATTTATCCGAATTTGATTAATTCTAGCTCTTTAATTGAACTGATATTCTTAGGTGATTTTAAGTATGAATTTGAATGAAATTATCTAATATTTATGTAGTTTTTTTCTTTCGATATGCTTTAATATTCTCTCTGAAATCTCAAAATTATATGAATGACTTTGATTTGATTTTTTAATTTTACTGATTTTTGATAAGAATCATTTTTCAATCTCTTCTCGAACTATTTTAAATCGTCTTTTGTAAATTTATGATTTGATTTTTTGTCTTGTCTGAAAATTAGTTTTTTTTATTTTTTCTAGAAATTCTATTCTAGAAATTTAAAGACAATTTTTTCCCTGTTTTCGAACAAACCAAGGCTAAAGTTTCAGTTAATAAATATTCTTAAATTGCTTGCGCGCTTTGCTCATAGACACCAACGGCCGCGTGTATGGTCTGTCTACTGGCGGCGCGTGTGCCAGCTTTTGCTGACTTGGCGAGCTGTTACTGCCAGATAACTAAGTGAAAGCTACTAAGTGAAAGCTGCTAAGTGAAAAACTGGGTGTTGACGGGCTTGAACCGCCGACATCTACCTTGTAAGGGTAGCGCTCTACCAGCTGAGCTAAACACCCTTGGGCGTGTGTTGGCACGCAGGCTCAGGGGCGGGCTGCTAAGCGGTCGCCAGTTTTTTGGCGGCTGCAGCTGCTTGAACCGTGTTAATTATAAATTTAAATGGAGACTTTGTCAATAACGGAGCATGAAACGTAAAGATTTTATCAAGGACGCTTATGCACAACGCGCACAGCAAACAGGAATTCGTGCGCGCAGTTATTATAAACTGGAGGAATTGGACACGCGGTTTAAGTTATTGCGTCCGCGGCAATGTATTTTAGATTTGGGCGCACATCCGGGCGGATGGCTGCAATATTTAGCCAAACGCACAGCCGGTAATTGCAATGTAGTCGCAGTTGATGTCAAACCCGTGACGGTTCCCGCTGGAATGTTCAAGGATTTTTCTTTTCTTGAACGCGACGTGCAGACGCTGCAGCCGGCCGAGCTCAATAAACGCTTCCATGGCGTGCTGAGCGACCTGGCGCCGCCAACAACAGGAGTGCGAAGTAACGATGCCGTGCATTCTTATGAGTTGGTGTTTTGCGCATTAACGCTGGCTGTTGCAACGCTGAACCCGCGAGGGTTTTTTGTGGCAAAATATTACGCCGGTGGACAGGAACAAGAACTGCTGGCAAAACTTAAACAATATTTTGAAAAAGTGACGCTTGCCCGTCCGCAAGCCACACGCAGCCGCTCACGTGAAGTTTTTCTGGTTGCGCGTGAATTTAAGCACCCAAACCTTGACTAAACCGTACTTGCGCTGAAGTGACAACGGGTAAAAATTTGTTAAAATGTTGTAAAAACTGCTTTCAGCTTTAAATTTTAAGCTTTCTATTCCGATATTTGTTATGAAGAGTAAGGCTGACGCCAATCCAGTACGCATGATGTGACCCATTTTTCGCGCAGCAGGCTGAATTTTGTTGCGCGCGGGGAATGGTGAGTCCCCGGCGGACTTGCGTTGACGGTTAGCGCCATTTAAGCGTTTCCATGGAGGGAACATGATTATAAAAACCAATATTGCAAGTGTCAATACTAACCGGTTGAGTAAATATCAACAGTTAGATATTAACACTAATTTTAGAAAACTTTCCTCTGGACATAGGATTAGCCAGGCGGGAGACGATGCGTCCGGTTTTGCGGTCACCGAAAAAATGACCGCGCAGATTGAAGGCCTTAATCAGGCTGAACGTAACGCATTTGATGGCATTTCCTTTATTCAGACAACGGAAGGATATCTTACCACTACGAATAACGTTTTACGGCGGATTCGTGAATTGTCTGTCCAAGCGGCGAATGGTATTTACACTACTGAAGATCGCTTGCAGATTGAAGTCGAAGTCTCGCAGATGGTTCATGAGGTGGATCGTCTGGCGTCCTACGCACAATTTAATGGTCTGAATATGTTGACCGGACGTTTTGCCAATGATCAGTTTGGCGGCGTTCCTACTGCCAGCATGTGGTTCCATGTTGGTGCCAATGTTGATCAGAACATTCGTGCTTATGTTGGTACCTTTACCGCACAAGCACTGTCGCTTAAAGATGAAGCGGGCAACATTGTCATTTCAATCAGTGCACCCAGTAAGGCCAATCGCACCATTTCTGTGATTGACGATGCTATTAAACGCGTCAATAAACAAGTAGCCGATTTAGGCGCTTATCAGAACAGATTGACCAATGTCACCACCAGCCTGGCAGTAGGCTCTGAGAATTTACAAGCTGCGCGCAGCCGCATCAAAGACGTGGATATGGCTTCCGAGGTCTCCAGCTTAGTGCGCAATCAAATTCTTGCACAAGCACAGCTGTCGATGATTGCTCAGGCTAACCAGCGAGCACAATCAGTCCTCCAACTCTTACAATAATCGTACGCATTGAGGACAGAGCAGCATTAGGACACGTGTTTTAATGCTGTTTGTTTGTGTGCGGGTGGCATTAAGCCTTGCTTGCTTTGGGTGGGGGAGACTGCATGTCAGCAGTCTCCCCCACTTGACGTTGTAACTTGGTTTTTGTGTTATCCTGAGTGCACTGGCTGCAGGCATGAGCTTGTTTGATAACTTGCCCTTGCGCGGCGGTCTCGGAAATTTACTTTTGCTTTTGCTTTTAATGATGGCAGACTCTTCAAGAGGATTTGTTTTATAGGGGGTTCAATCATGAAAAATGAAAAATTATTGAAGCAGAAAGTTATTAATATTCTTGAAGAGTACGGTTATCGCGTAAAATATACGCCTTATCATACACAAGAAGACATTAAAATATTTTCGCATATTGAAAAAAATATTGATACAGAACGTTATTTTACAGTTTTCAATGAAGGCGGATATGTGGTGTGCCGCCTGCCTAAGCTGCGTGAACGCAGTCAATTTACGCGTGCACATGTTGAGAAAATTTGTGAAGCTTTTAGCATGTTTGAAATTATCCATCGCGACGTTATCTTAGAGCAGCTCAAGAAGCTTTAAATGTGCCGCGGCGGCACGCCATGACATTTTTTATGGCAAGCTTCCACAGATTATGCCGAAACTGTAACAAGGTGCGCGGTGATTTCATCATGGGGATTTGTTTGCTGCTGCCGCTTGTTATGGCATGATGAGAAGAATTTTATATTTTGTATTGGTGACTGCCGCGCTCAGCGGAGTGAGCACTCAGCAGCTGAGCGCACAGGCTCAGGCACTTGAATTTTCAGCGGCTGCCGCTCAGGCACTGCAGGTTTCCATAACACCCAGTCCAACAGCGCATTATTTGGGCGAGCCTATTTTACTCAGACTCTTATTTGAAAACACGGCAACCGATGCCCATTATCGTTTTCGCTTATGGGAACATCCTTATGAACAGTGGACCTTCACGGTCAACAGCCGTCAGGATATGTTTTCAATGGAAGGTGATTGGGCGGCGGGGACTGAACGTCCGAATGAGCAACATTTTGCCACATTTGCATATCGTGAATGGGAATACGCACGTGCTGCTGGTGCCGCGGTGCCGGCATTTACGCGTGAAGTGACCTTGGCGGCAGGTGAAACATTTTCAGTATTGGTGCGGCTGGATGAATATGTGGAGTTCACGCACCCCGGGTTTTACGAGGTGAGCGGCAGCTTTTACCCGCTCTCACGGGCGCAGGAACAATATCAGCTGTCAGTGGCGCCGCTGCGCATAGAAGTGCAAGCGGGTTTTGCCGCGCGTGCAGAAGTCCAAGGTGAAACACAGCCAGACTTTTTGACACAGCCGCCGCCTGTTCCTGTTGTGGGCACAGCACCCAAACCGCCGCAGCAGGCTGAGACGGGTGCGGGCGCAGGTGCAGTGGTCAAAACACTTTTGCGCACGTTAACGCTGAAACGCTGGGAAGCCTATCTCAGCCATTTCCAGCTTACAGCACTCATTACCAATTCCTATCGCTCAACTGCTTATTATGAGCGTTTGGTGACCGCTACGGCAGCAGAACGCCGCGTGATCTTAAGTGAATTTATGGAATTTCTGGTTTCTTCTACAGATTACGATATTCTCTCAGCAGAACTGTTGCGCGTCACAGAAGTGGGGCAGGAAGCAGAAGTGGCTGTTTTATTGGCGACACACGAGTTTTATCAACGATTGCGCGAGAGCCTTAATCCATTAACCGGGCAGCTTGAACGGAACTGGAGTGAACTGCAAACAACACAGCCACTTAAACGTCAGCGTATTTTTACTTATCGTCTTGCGAAAGTTGTGGATGTTTGGAAAGTCATAGCAGTGGATGTAGAGCTTTTTGACGGTACCCTTGCCAGCCTCAGACGCCGTTACGGTTTTACTGCAACAGGACAGACTGCCGCCGCTCATGAATTTTTGCAGCGCCTCCTTTTTGATTTTAACAGCGCCGAACTGAAACCTGAACAGCTTTCTTTATTGCAGGAGCTGGCTGAATTTATGATTTTGCAACCTGCTGTTCAGGTGCGCTTGCTGGGATTTACCGACGACCTTGGCACTGAACTGTATAACCAGAATTTATCAATCGCACGCGTGCGTGTTGTCCGCGATATTATCATTGCTGGCGGCGTCCATGTAGGTCGCATTGAGGCGCTGGCGCGCGGCGAAAGCAACCCGCTTAACTTTAATCAGACTGAAGCTGAACGCCGCCTTAATCGGCGTGTTGAAATTTACTTTACCCGCTAAGGCCTCAGTTCTTGCCGCGCAGGGTTAAAATTTATATTAACTTGCGTCACGCAGTAAAGTCAATAGTACAATGGTAGTGGAAACGTATGATATGTCTTCCATGATGGATTTTTATGAATAATAAAACTTTGGCTACCGCTTTATTGGTGACGACTAGGTGTTTGCCGCGCTGCTTTAAATGGCGCAACTGGTTTTGTACCTTGCTTTTTAGCGGTTTTTTGCTGCAAAGTGGTTGGCAGGCAACGGAGCTGAACGCAGCTTATCCATTGGTACAAGGTTCGGAGCTGTATGAATTGGGTTATTCTGTGGAAGCCTTGGGTACTGGCGGCGCTGTTCTGGGGTTGGATGCATCAGGATCCCTGTTTGTCGATAATGCTGCCGCGCCTGCTACGCTTTTACGTAAAGATTTTTCACTCAATGCTTTTGTGCGCGGCACAGAACGCAGCAGTTTTGCACTGAGTTATGTGCATCCTACAGCTTTTGGCGTTTTTGGTGCAAGCTTTTATGGCTCCGTGCCCATTGAAGCTACAAATGCTGACGGTGTTATTCCTGCCTCGGATGATGATTTTGGAATTTATTTTGCAGTGACGGGCAACTTTTCCAAACGCCTCTCTAAGACACTTGCGTTTGGCATGAATTTGGCGATTGCTTACAATGCACTTGAAGCTGATGCTGCATCAACCGTACGTGAACGTGTGAGCGGTGTTGAAATTCCTGTCGGTGTTAATATTGATGCGGCGCTTATTGTTTTACCCGCCGTTGATGTACTGTCGCCAAGTGGTTTTTCTTTCAGGCGTGTGCGTTATGGCATTGCGGTACGTGAGCTGGGATTGGTGCCCTTCAGTCGCTCAGGCACAGCGACATGGCTGCTGAGCGAAACGATTGATCCATTGTTATTGGGGTTGGGCTTTGACTTTTTGACCGTGCTGCCGCGCGCTGAACGGGGGACGCTGGCGCGCGGGCGCGTGCCGCAAAGCGGCTACTCAGCGCGGCTCTTGCTGGACATCGGCTTTTCTTACCCTGTTAATTTCACCGTTAAGGGCGGTATACTGCAGACCGTTTATACGGGTTTGGTTGTTTTCCCTGAGTTTATATTCAGTGTCGGCGGATTTTATAACCCGCTTGTCACGACGTACTTCCCGCTGATGGGCAGTATTGCATTTAAATTTTCCGTGCCCGAGACAGACATTGTGCTGAGATGGAGCTGGCTGCTTGAAACAGAGCGCGACAGCTTGACGATAAGCGGGCTGGGCGGTGCACTTCAACTGGGTTTTACATTTGGTTACAAGGATCAGGAAGCGCCGCAGATCGATCCCACCATTTTTGCGGGCGAAGGTGTGTTGCCGGCGGCAACATTGGAACTGCTGCCGCCGTAATGACGTTTATGGGCGGAGAACGCGGTAATGCTGTAAATTGCATAAACAGAACTGGTTTATGCTGACTGACCAATAACCAATGAGTGATGAGCATAATATTAATGTACGGAGTAATGATGTGTTGCTGATGTTTAAGCCGCGGCTGCCGCAGCTCTTGCGCTTGGCGCTTTTTTGTTTGGCATGGTTAGGTGCTGTAACAGCACTCAGCGCTCAGTCAACCGAAATCCCCGCGTTTACCAATGCCGTACGCTACTTTTCACCGAATTTGGACGGTAAAAAAGACGTGCTCACCATCCCAGTCGTCATTTACGATGAAGGCAAACTTGCCGTATGGCGAGTGATCATTTACCAGAAAGTGGATACGCGGTTTCGGACAATAAAAACATTTTCGCTTGCTTCGGCAGTGGAAGGCGAAGCTCTGTCATTTAAACGTTCATTTCAACGCCTGTTTAAACGCGATGAAGGCGTGACGCCGCCCGGTTATGTGGAATGGAATGGCGTAAGCGATGATAATGCGTTAATGGCGGATGGAATTTATTACCTGGGTTATTATGCACGCGACATTAATGGCAATGAGCAGACATCTGATTTATATCCTATTGTGATCGATACGCTGAGCCCGCAGGCTGAGCTGGAGCTGAACGAAACCATTTTTTCACCCAATGGCGATGAGCGCAAGGAGACATTGACGGCAGCACTCACGACGGAGCAGCTTTATCCCTTGGATACGCTGATGGTATCCGTGGTGGCGGGCGGTGAAGGCAGCGAAATGACGAAGGTGGTGCGGCGTTATTCTGCATTGGCGCCGCAGGCACAGACCCTCAGCTGGGATGGATTGCAGGACAATGGACGCCCAGCAGCGGAGGGCTTGTATCGCTTTCATGTTGTGGTGAGTGATTTTGCAGGCAATGTTTCCGAACATGTTTCCAAATCGCTGCGCTTAGTGCGGCAATTTGAAGTACTTGAATTTTCCGCGTCGCTCCCAGCCATTTCTCCCAATAGCGACGGGTTTTTTGACACACTCACTTTCGATAGCGCATTGTCCAGCGAACGGGGATTAGAACGCTGGCAGCTGACCATCACACCCGCCGGCAGCCAAGAGCCAGTCATGGAATTTGCGGGACTGGGACGCTTGAAAGCAACACTGCTTTACGACGGTAAGGATGCAAATGGAGCTATCCTGCGTGACGGCAAGTACACCGCTCAGCTGGTTACGTCCTTTGACTCAGGCAATATTATTCACTCGCAGCCATTGGCATTAGCCGTGGACAATACCCCGCCGCAGTTAAGCGCAACAGCAAATGAACGTTATTTTAATCCTGCCGCACTGACAGGCGGTTCAGCACAGCTGAGCGTGACGCAGCGCGTTAGCGGCACTCCTAAGGATACCTATCGGGCAGCTATTTTAGGTGAAGCAGGCGAGCTGGTTTATGATTTCCCAGAGACCACAGGCGCGGTGCCTGAACGGGTGCGCTGGGATGGCAAAAATAATAATGCTGAAATTGTCCCGGGTTTGTACCAGTACCGCTTGCGCGGGACGGATGCACTGGCTAATAGCATTGAAGTCACAACGGATTTTTTTGAGCTGATCAGCGAGCAGGTGAATGTACGTCTACGTGCATCGGCTAAGGTTTTCTCACCCAATGATGATGGCATTAAAGACGACGTTCGCTTTTTATTGAATATTTCAGAAGTGTACCGCAGGCTGCTGACAAAGGGAAGCATTGAAATAGCCATGGCGAATAAACGCCGCGTGAAGGCAATCCCCTTCACGACGTACACTAATCGTTTTCTCTGGCGCGGCGCAGACGCTAAGGGCATGCGGCTTAAAGACGGGAAATATATTTATCGTGCGGTGGTGAAGTTTTCCACAGGCGAGGAACTGACAACGCCTTATGGCCAGTTTTATATTGATACGCTGCCGCCGCAGCTAGCCGTAGAAGTGACCACGCCGCTCTTTTCGCCGAATGAGGATGGACGCCTGGATGCGTTTATCGCGGTTAATCACTTGACTCCTTCAACGGTCTTGGCGGAGGAAGATGTCTTTGAAGTGCAGCTGAGCACAGCAGGTGAGCCTGCAACAGTGGTGCGTGAGAAAAGCTGGACAGGCGCACTGCCGCCGCAGATCAAATGGACAGGTGTGAATGATCTGGGCAACGCTGCAGCGGAAGGGTTGTATCATTATCAAGTCACCGCACGCGACGCCGCCGGTAATGTCAGCCAAACAAAAGCTTTGCCGTTTGAATTAGTGCGCACAGAGGCAACACTCACACTGGCGCTCTCAGCGCCATTGCTCTCGTTTCATCCCGAGGCAACAGCCAAACAAATCACACTCACGCCAGAGCTTTCCAGCACGCGGCATTTTACAGAACTGCGCTACCAGCTCAATCTTCCCGATAAAACCCAAACCCTCGCACGTCAAAGTCATTCCAGCCCCTACGTTTGGCCGCAGACGGCAGCGACTGCAAAAGCCGCACACACCATACCGCCCAGTGGTGTTTATGCGGTGACGGCAGAGGCAAATTTTGCTTCGGGCGCACAGGTGCGCAGCGCGCCGCAGTCGCTCACAATCGATAATACGCCGCCCACCGTTAACCTGCAGCATGACCCTAAGTACTTTTCACCGGATGGCGATGACGAACGTGAAATACTGCGCCTGCGCGTGCAGGCAGCCGATAACCATGAAATTCGCCGTACGCAACTCTCCATTTTTCGCCGTATCCAGCTTGACGCCAAAGGCAATGTTTTTCCACAAACGCTTGCAGCTTATGCAGCAGCGGCACCGCCGTTTAAGACGTTTCGCTGGGATGGCGCAGTGGATGAACAACTTAACTGGGATGGCGTGGGTGAACATGGCGAACTTGTGGAATCGGCAAATGATTACCTTGCCTTTTTGGAAACAACGGATGCAGTTGGCTTGCGCACGGTGACGATGGATACAGTGCAGGTGGATATTTTTGTGGAGCGGCTTGCCGATGGCAGACTGCGCATTGTCATCAATAGCATTAATTTTAAATACGACTCAGCGCGGATGGTGGGCGATTTTACGCAAATTTTGGATCGGCTGGCATTGATGTTAGCGCGCTTCCCAGAATATCAGATTGAGGTCTTAGGGCATACCGATTCGCGCGGAAGTGATCCTTATAACGTAAAGCTTTCCGAAGACCGCGCACGTACCGTCTTCAACGCACTCAGTACACGCGGAGTGCCCGCTAAGATCATGACGTATCGCGGTGCAGGTGAAAGTGAACGGCTCATTGCACCAGAACTGGTGGAAGATGCCTCGCTTAGTGAGGATGAACGTATTTATCTTACCGAAGAAAACTATCGCAAAAACAGGCGTGTTGAATTTTATTTAGCGCGTACGGAAAAAGGTGAACCCAATTAATTAAAATTTGATTTGGATGGTTAAGGTTTAGTTTAGCAGCTTGCGCAACTGTTTTGGCAGAAAGCAGGGATACCATTTTAAGCAGCGCGGCGCGCGGGTTGAATGAAATTATTGGTGCAGCGTGTTATCAGCGCGGAATGTGTGGCGACTGAGCCTGTTGCGGCAGGACGTGTGCTGGCACGCAGACGCATAGGGCGCGGGCTGCTTGTGTATGTAGCTGTGGGGAGCGAGGATGCTGCTGTGGGGCGGGCGGAATGCGAGCATATAGTGGAGCGCATTTACCGTGCAAAAATATTTTCTGCTGAAGCTGGCGGCGGCGGGCGCTTAGCGCGTTCGCTGGCGGAACACGGTGAACTCATGCTCATCAGTCAAATTACGCTTTATGGACGTTTTAAAGGCACGCGTCCCGATTTTTCGCAAGGAGCGCCATTGCCACTGGCGCGTGCGCTAATGGCAGAGTTTATCCATTGTTTCCGTGCGTGTTTGGGGCGCCGCCTGCAATGCGGGATTTTTGGCGCACATATGGAAATCCACGCACAACTCTCGGGTCCCGTCACATTTTTATTTTAGTGCGGGATTATCCAAGCGGCGCGGTACGGGGATTGTTAGCGTGGCGCGCGCTCAGTCGGATTTATCATCAGTGTCGGCTGAGTCTTCGCTCTCGCTTTGTATGCCTTTGTAGACATAATAGCCGATTACACCAGCTGCAGCACCGATGGCTATCATTAACCCTAAGCCAATGCCGATAGCTGTTCCCGCCACCGCCAGTCCCGCGCTGCTCGTAGCACTGTGAACGCCAGCACCAACGGTAGCACCGACGCCAGCACCAATGCCAGCTCCACTCACTACGGATATGTTGTTATTCTCTGGTTTAGTTTTTTTCATTTTATTAAAGAAGTTTTTATGATTTTACAAAATGCGTTATCCTACAAGGAGTATAATATGAATTATTGGATACGGAAACATTTCTTTAGTTTCTTAAAAATGCGAAAGATAATGATACCCAAAATAGTATAGAGGGTGGTGGTCGTTATACCTAAAGCTAAGTTGAACAAGATTCTGACTTTCTCAGGATTAATCGTACCGTCAGTGTTTAAAACCTGGGGCATAATAAAGTTAAGTACTAATGTTTCGGTAATGAGGTAAATAACAACATAACCTACTATGGCAATAAAAATTATGACTAACGGATCGTCTGTAATTCTAGGTTTGGGGTTTTTCATATTCAGATTCTGCTGCAAAAGGACAGACGATGACAAAGAGCTGCGAGTACTTATCCGATTTTCAGTGCCAATGTCAACGTCGTTGTTGTTGGCGCATGCCTTTGGCTGCATAATGTCCCATGTAGCCGATGGTACCGCCGATAACAGCGCCGATGGCAATCAGCGGGAGTAAACTAATACTGATGGCAGTTCCTCCCACAGCCAATCCGATACCGCCGGTAGTAGTGTAAATACCGGCACCGCCGGCGCCACCTATGACAGCACTACCGATTGTAGTCTCACTTGCTTTGGATATTGTGTGTTTGGAGTTAGTTTTTTTCATTTTGGTTATGTTTTTTATGATTATATAAGCCCTATCACGGTGTACAATGAGCATAACATAAATTGCGAAGAAATTGTAATTTAATTTTTTCCATATTTTAAGAGCTTGCGCGCTCATTCGGATTTATCATTAGTGTTAGCTGAGTCTCTTATCGCATGTTTTTTATGCCTTCGTAGGCAAAATAGTCAATGACACCTGCCACGGCACCAAGTCCTGCCATTGGAAAGCAGATCAACTACTGATAGCTAGCTTCTGTTGCAGCAACCGCAGCTCGCCAAGGTATTCATGTCCGCGGGCAGAACACCTTGGTGCTACGATAACCTTATGGGTATAAAGTATTATAAACTTCAGCTAAGATTATAATAATTCCATTTTAATTATTATAATTAGTGTTTTGTAATTAAAATTACCCATATTGAAATCTCCATTTATTTAAAATAATAGCACTTTTACTATTCACCCACAGTGTAAAAAAATTTTTTTAAACAAGCATAATTTGCCTGTTTAGCAATGGGGGTAAAATGTGTTAAAAAAACACTGTTTGTCATGAAATCCATGGGGAGAACGGCGATAATTTTAGGTTAAGTGCCATTCTTATCGCGAGCCAAAATATAAACGCGACTGATCTGAGGATTTTCACTCGTGCAAGCCGCTTAACGCAGCTTATTGTCAGGTGACTGTGCTGGTGGGTAGCTGTTAGCTGAGTAATACCCATAAGCCGCTTAACGTGGCTTATGATACTTGGATTTTTTGGGGGCTGCGGACGACTTAAGTTGCTTTGCTATGTTTAAGTTGCTTCGCTGCCGCGGCGAATGAGCACTTTGCCAGTACGGACTACCTCAATAATGGAATAGGCTTCCAATATCTTTATAAAGGCATCTAACTTTTCAGTGGAGCCGGTAATCTGCACCACAAGCGCTTCATCAGAGATATCAATGGTGGTCGCCTTGAAATGATCAATGATGACAAACAGATTCTTGTTGTCTTGGTCAAGCCGCACCTTAATCAATGCCAGCTCGCGCCCAATCACATTTTTATTATTGTAATGATCGTGAGCATTAATGACGTTCACCAATTTACGGATCTGGCGGATGACTTGCTCTAAGTTTTCTTTGTCGCCATTGACGGTGATGGTGAAGCGGGAAAAACTTGCATTACTGGTAGGCGAGACGACAAGCGATTCTACATTGAAGCCGCGGCGTGAGAAAATGAGCGAAAGGCGTACCATGACACCGGGCTTATTTTGTACAAGGATGGAAATGGTGTGGAGTTCTATGGGGTTGGCAGCAGGGATGTCGCCACGGAGGGCGGCGGGTGCTGCTGCGGATGACGATGCGGACATGGCAGGCGCGGCTCCTTTAAACTATTTAATTTTTGGCAGCTGGCTGCTGAGGCAGCGTTTAGGTACTGCCGACGGGTTTTGCCAGCTTGATACGGCCCTTGGGAGGGCGTATAAGCATATCGTGAGCAGAGGCACCGGAGGGGACCATTGGGAAAACATTATCTTCTTTGACGACCTCGGCATGGATCAAACAGGGACCTTCGTTATAATCTAAGGCTTCATTGATAACAGGAGCGACGTCACTGCCTTTTTTGATGCGGAAAGCTTTCACGCCGTAGGCGCGGGCGATTTTTACAAAGTCCGGGTTGCCTTCCATATCCACACCAGAGTACCTGTTTTCGTAAAAAAGTTCCTGCCATTGTCTGACCATGCCCAGATACTTGTTGTCGATGATAATAATTTTTATGGGAAGTTTTAGCAGCTTGGCAGTGGAAAGCTCGTAAAACGTCATCTGAAATCCGCCATCGCCTACAATGGCTAACACAGGTTCATTCGGTTTGGCAAGCTGCGCGCCAATAGCTGCCGGGAACCCAAACCCCATGGTGCCGGCACCGCCGGAGGAGAGCCATTGGTAGGGATAATGACATTTGTAAAATTGGGCAGCCCACATCTGATGTTGACCGACGTCGGTGGCAATAATGGCTTTGCCTTGTGTGAGTTCAAAGGCTTTTTCAATGACCTGCTGGGCTTTAAGACCGCCTTTTTTCTTATATTTGAGCGGGTAGCGTTTTTTGTTGCGGGCGATGGTCTTCAGCCAGCTTGTAGTGGGCAGCGGTTTCACCAGTGGAATCAGCGCAGCCAATGTGCTTTTGGCTTCGGCAATAACGTAAAGATCCGGACGAACAACCTTATTGATTTCAGCTTGATCGATGTCAATATGGATAATTTTTGCTTCTTCACAGAAACGGCTGGGTTTGCCGTTGATGCGATCATCAAAACGCGAGCCAATGGAGAGCAGCAGGTCGCAGTCAATGAGGCATTTGTTGGCGTAAGCGGTGCCGTGCATGCCTAACATTCCCAGTGAGAGCGTATCGGTCTCAGGGAAAGCGCCTTTTGCCAGCAGTGTTGTGGTGACGGGCGCCTGCAATTTTTTGGCGAGCGTTCTGAGCTCAGTGCTGGCGTTGGATATGAGTACGCCGCGCCCGGCAAGAATAAGCGGTTTAGAACTTTTATTGATGAGCTCCGCCATTTGCGTGATAATAGGCTGCGCAGCGGCTTCAGGCAGCGTGTACCCCGGGATGTCCAATGTGGGTGTGCGCGCGGCTGCCTGAGCTTGCGTCGGGGGATGATAAGGTCCAGCGGTAATGTCCTTAGGCAGATCTATCAGCACAGGACCGGGCCTGCCGCTGCGTGCCAAATGGAAAGCTTCTTCCACTATCTGCGGAATGAGCTGCGTGTCTTTGACAAGGTAGCTGTGTTTGACAATGGGCATAGTGATGCCGAAGATATCGGTCTCCTGGAAAGCGTCCGTGCCTAGCACGGATGTAATTTGCTGCCCGGTGAGCACAACAAGCGGAACAGAGTCCATATGGGCGGTGAGAATGCCTGTAATCGTATTGGTTGCACCAGGGCCGCTGGTCACAAGGACGACACCAGGTTCTTTTGTAATGCGGGCATAACCATCTGCCATATGTGTGGCACCTTGTTCATGGCGCGTGAGGATGAATTTAATGCTGGAATCGAGAATAGCGTCAAAAATGGGCATAGCTGCGCCACCAGAGTAGCCAAAGACATACTGTACGCCTTGGTGAACAAGCCCTGCTATAAGAACTTCAGCACCCGTTTGCGGTGTTTTGCGAGTCATGAGCGATTAAGGTTTGAAACGGTTTATTGAAGAGGATAAATTTACTGATTGCGCTTAATGTCAATATCAATAAGCTATATTTTATAACATTATTATCATATTTTCAATTTTTTTTTATTAAAAATAAAAAAAAATAACAAAAAAGCTGTTTTTCTAATATTAGCTTAAAAAAACAAGGCTTGATTTTGTATATTTCAGCTGAATTTTAAAGAAGTTGAAAAACAGCTGTTTTTGTGAGCAGTGGATTATTGCTGCTGACTGGAACTTCCCAATGCAGCTTGAAAATAGAGCGCTAAGAGCCTGTTGCTTCTGGTGACGATGGGTGTGGTGAAAAGATCCCATCCTACGCTGAGGCGGCTGATTTTATGGCGATAGTGTTTATGGGGAGCCATGGTTTGACTTTTCAGCAGCGCAATAGTTTGTGCTGCCATGATGAGCGGCAGCCAGCAGAACCGCCGATAGGCATTTAAAAAATGCGGGAGCGTTTGGACATAAGTCAAGGCAGCACGCAGCTCGGGTTCAATAAGTGCGATGAGTGCCATTTGCACGGCTTTACTCTTTTGGCTATTGCTGTGGGCAATGAAAGCTTCATAACTGAGGTTATGCGCGCTGAATAACTCTTGCGGAATGTAACACCAATGGCGTGTGGCATCTGTATAAAAATCCTTGGCAATATTGGTGAGCTGGAGCGCCAGTGCAAAACGCGAACTGAGCTGTTTGAGTTTGGCGCTAATGGCGGGTTGCGGTATTTTGAGGACGAAAAGCTCTGTAAGCAGCGTTCCAACGGTACCGGCAACAATGCCGCAATATTCCTTTAATTCGGCAATGGTACTGATGATTTTGGTTTTTTGTGTTTGATAGCGGGTACAAAAACGCGCCATGCCGGCAGCCATTTCGGCAATAGGTTTTTGTAAAACACGCTGGTAGGCTGGAGCAAGGTTGTGACAACAGCCAATAATAGTCGGAATTTCATACACAAGGGCGTTTTCATACGGGTGGGAGGAAAGCGAGAGCTCCGTGTTGGCGGTGGAAAGTGGAGGGCCGCGCAGCCACCGGGCGTAAGCTGCAGGTGCGGCATTGTTATGGATGAGCTGGCTGAAGCGGTTTAACAATAACGTCTTATTCGCGTCGCTAAGCTTGTGCGGCGGCGCATCCTCAATAGTGTCCAGAATACGGCAAATAAGATAACCCAGACCAACGACAACGTACGTGGACTTGGGCAAACGTTTGATATTCAGCGCAAAACTGCGGCTGACCTGCGGCAGATAATAACCAATCAGCTCCGATGCTTGCGCAACGTTAAAATGTGGATTCATAAGCTCCCAAAACAAAGCAATGATAGCCGCGTGGTTTAGCAAAAAATGCATCTCCACGGGGAATCGAACCCCGGTTGCCAGGATGAAAACCTGGTGTCCTAACCACTAGACGATGGAGACTTGAGAGCAACGAACATTGCAGAATTCCAAACGCCCCCAGCTTACAATGTCCCTGCATGTCATGAGCAAATTATGAGCCGCGATGGGCTCGAACCATCGACCCACGCCTTAAAAGGGCGTTGCTCTACCAACTGAGCTAGCGGCCCATCTGCCGTGATATTATATCATTAGCTTATAAAAGCGTCTATAGTTTTATGCTAGGGCATTGCAGCTTTACTGAACGCCTTACAGTACTTGAGTAAAAAATAGCCTCCGTAGCTTTGCGGTGCACTGTTTCAAATTTGGTTATGGACAATGGCTGAGCTAAAGATAATGATAAGAAAGTGTTTCAGCTTGCGTGTTTTGCTGAACGCTGAGGCATGCTTAAAGGATTTCAGGCATGAAAAATGTTCATGTAGAGACGCCAGGGAATGGCAACGCCGCTGTGCAGAATACAACTTCACACTCAGGTAAATTATGGGGATACGCGCTGACAGCGTTGGCGCAGGTGTTTTTGCTGATTTTACTGCCCTATTTGGGGGCAGCGGCTGCCAGTGAGCATTTTTTTGGGCTGGCGGCTTACTGGGTCGCTGATTTTTTTATCAATCGTCTGCTTGGTTTCACCGCCTTTTTTATTCCCGTTGCGTTTTTTATTGTTGGCTGTCATCTGCTGTTTGAAAGAGACGCTCTGGATCAGCTGGTGCGTAAAATTTTTATCACGGCATGTTGGTTTTTTGTTTTTAATATTTTTTTACTGAATTGGAACGAACTGACAGAAAATAGCTTGGCAGGTTTGTTCCCGCACTTTTTTCATGCCTTGCTGGAAGCCATGGTGCGTAACTTTGTTTTGGGACAGAGCGCTGAACGCGACGCCGCGGCATTGGCTTCGCTTGTCCAGCTTAGTTTATTGATTGTTAAAAGTGCAGCTCTAATGGCGGTGACCATTGTATGGGTGTATATTTTCGACTTTCCTGTACGAGCCCTGTTACGCAGCGGCAGCACCTGGCTGAAACTTAAAACCCAACAAGCCTGGGCACTTGCCAAGGCCTTAGTGCCGCGGCAGCTCTTCAGACAATTTATACAGCTGAGTCAACGATTGCTGAACCGCTGCGACCAGCTGTCATTTACGCCGTTGCGCCAGCATGGCACTGCTGCTGCTGCCGCAAGTTTGCAGCCAGTTTATACCACTCATCCTGCTGCTGCACCACAAACAACTCCGCGGCAACAAGCTGAACCACCACCCTCTGCACCCGTTGCGACACACCAACAAACGGGAACATCGCCGCTTAGTTTTGCCAAACTGCGCAATGTGATTGAAGAAAGCTTGCGTACATCAACAACCGTCGGTGAAAAATTGCAAACTTCACCAATCCTGGATTTGACAGCCAGCTCTTTATTGCGCGGGCCATGGCAAACAGCGGCGGCAGCACCCGCCACAGCTGAAGCTGATGAGCTCAATAAAACCATTGAAACTATTGAACCCATTGAAGCTGCGGCTGCCGCACCGCATCAGGCTTCCAGCCAAGCCACGCTTATTGCCGATCACTTGCAACCTCCCGCGCAGCCAGCACCGCCTAGTCCCGTGCAGCTTGACACAACAGCAGAACAAGCTTTTGGTGTCAGGATTATTAATCGGGAAGCCAAGCTCTTTCACGCCAGACAAAAGTTATGCGCTGAGCTAACCACACTTATTGCCGCCAGTCCCCAAACTGCGGACACTCCCACACACCGTAAGCAGACAGCAGAAATAACCGAGAGCGGCGTGCTCTTAGAAAAGACGCTCAACGATTTTGGCATCTCTGTTGACGTTGTCAATGCTGCAAGCGGCCCCGTCATCACCTGTTATGAACTTAAAGTTGAACCCGGTATTCGCCTGGCGCGCATTATGAACCTTGCGGACAATCTTGCATTGGCGCTGGCAGCACCGGCTATTCGCATTGTTGCGCCTATTCCAGGAAAAGCGGTGATTGGCATTGAGCTGCCGAAACGCATGCGGCAGATGGTCACCTTGGCGCAGCTGGCTGCCAGCCGTGCTTTTCAACGCACACAGGCAGCATTGCCGATTGTCCTTGGTGCTTCACTCCTGGGTGAACCAGTGGTTAGCGACCTGACGGCAATGCCGCATCTTTTGGTGGCAGGCGCTACCGGCAGCGGCAAGTCGGTACTGATCAATACATTAATTGTATCGCTTTTGCTTAAACGTTCGCCTAATGAACTGCGCTTTTTAATGGTCGACCCTAAAATGGTGGAACTGAACATGTACAATGGCATCCCCCATTTATTGACGCCAGTGATCAGCAATCCAAAGATAGCCGCACAAGCTCTAAAGTGGCTATTGCGTGAAATGGAGGCACGCTACCGACTATTGGAACACCACGGTGCACGTAATTTGACATCTTATCATGAACGTTTGGCTGCAAACGCTCCCGCACAAACACGTACGACGCAGTTTGCTAAGGGAACGCTGCCGTACATTGTTGTGATCATCGATGAATTTGCCGATTTAATGATGACCGCACGCCGCGAAGTGGAAGATACCATCACACGCCTTGCCGCCATGAGTCGTGCAGTGGGCATTCATTTGGTCCTAGCCACACAACGCCCGAGTGTGGACGTTATTACCGGTGTGATCAAGGCGAATTTTCCATCACGCATTGCTTTTCAAGTTTCTTCCAAAATTGATTCGCGGACCATTATAGACGGCAGCGGCGCCGAAAAACTCCTAGGCAAAGGCGATATGCTGTTTCAGAGCGCAACCGCACTTGCCGCCAGCCGCATCCAAGGCGCTTTTATGACCGATAATGCCGTCCAGCGGCTGGTTGCACCGCTCAGGCAACAGAGCAATCTTTTTATTCAAGATAGTGTGGAAGCTGCCATTTTAGCAGCTGCTGCCAGCGATGGCGAGCGTGCCAAAGGAAAGGGTGACTTGACTGAGGATGTGCTTTTTAATGATGCACTGAGCATTGCGCAAGAAGAAGGCAAAATATCCGCTTCTTATCTCCAACGCAGGCTTAAAATAGGTTATAATAGAGCTGCACGAATTGTCGAACTGATGGAAGAAAAAGGGTACATTTCAGCAGCGGAAGGCGCTAAACCAAGAACAATTTTACGCTAAAACCGTTAAAGCTCAGCTCAAATGCCCCCACCAAACGTTACCATTCTTTTATGCGGGCAATAATGTTTATGAATACACTGAATCAGTGGGTAGCAAATTTCCTGTGGCTGAGTGGACTTATTGGTTTAATTTTGTTGGCGGATTTACAGGCCCAAAATAGCGGATTTACAACCGAACTGAGCTCTGCAACTGCCATTGAAGAACTAAAAACAATTCTCGCTGAGAAATTTAAAACTTATCAGACTTATCAAGCAGACATCAAGGAACATTTTGAAGGTAAACTAAGGCAGGGCAAACTCTTTATTCAAAAACCCCATTCTGTGCGCTTGACTTATTACAATAAAGACGAGGTGGAATTGGATGTGTTTGGCAGTGAAAAAACCTTGTACGTCCATTTACCCAAATATAGCATTGTTTACGAAGAAATACTAACAAACGAGGCAGTTGCTGAATTTGTCAGCATTGAAACTTCCAGTTTGGACTTTTTACTAATGCATTACAATTTTGATTTTGCCGCTACGGAAGAGCTTGAACTTGTTTTAGATGAAGCGGCAGCCAAAATTTTTAATGTGACCACAATGCTAACACCCAGTGTTTATCACTTAGCTTTGCGCGCCAAAGATGTTGCGCGCGGACTGGCGGCAATGACCGTTTGGATGCAGCCCGATGGACTGATTATTCGCAGCCGTTCGGAGAGTATTGATAAAAAAATCGTGGATGTTTATTTTTATAATATCATTTTAGATGAATCATTCCCTAAAAATACTTTTGAATTTGTTTTTGATCCAGATGTAAAAGTGATTAAAAATTCGTTCAAATAATGATATTTTTATTTTAAGCTCGTTATTTTTTGCGTAAAACTTGTAATTTATTGGACTGACGTGAATAAACAAGTAGGAGCTCACAATGCTGCCAATGTCTCTATTGGCAAGGCTGTTCAAGCAGGGCGTTCGCAGCTCCAACTCAGCGTCAAGGAGCTATCCAAACATACCAATATTTCTGAACGCTTCATTGAAAAACTGGAAACTGAACAATTTGCGAATTTGCCCGCAAAAGTTTATACTTTGAGTTTAGCAG
Source organism: Spirochaetota bacterium (assembly GCA_965249715.1). Classification (GTDB taxonomy): domain Bacteria; phylum Spirochaetota; class UBA12135; order COTS27; family COTS27; genus COTS27. The sequence goes on from CBDFMP010000039.1 coordinate 32,904, forward strand.
AAGATCTGTTCGAATATTTAAAATTTCCTGCCGAACAGCGCGTTGCATTGGTGACTCAGCTGGAAACTGAATTGAATACTGTTGAAGCAGAGAAATTTTCACTGCTCAAGAATGAAAACTTTACTCCTAAATTTCCTGAATTTTTATTGGAAGAAGACAGGCACCAGCGCACAGGCTTGAAGTCCCCTCTTGACGCTGCCGCTCCAGAGACGCACGATGAAGAAACGGTTGTGGTGGGCACTAATGGCAATCGCAGCCGCCGTGGCCGTGGACAGGCTTCCAAATTTTTTACGCATCTCTTATGGTCAAGCGTGGCACTGGCACTGCTTATGGGCATTGCTGTCCTGTTATGGTTCTTTGCCTTTAAGCCCAGAGGACTGGCATTGGACACGCTGGGCACCCAGCAGTATGAAAAACGCATGCACGTATTCGCGCTTTACGGGCAGTCGCAAACTTTAGAACTCAGTGAAGGAGATCAGCTGCGCATCTTTTTTGCCAATACCATCGTCTTGCTTTCACTTACCGAGGTGACCGCTGAAACACTTAGTTTTACAACCACTAATGGCAGCAAACACCACTTAAATCTGCACACCAAACATTTTATAGATCTGGATAACGATGATACTGCAGAACTCTTAATGAAATACCAAAAACTCTCAGGCGAACTGGCTGTAATCTTTGTTGAAAATCTGCTTTTTGGCGTTGTTCAGGTGGATTATGAACAGCTTTGGAATACCCACAAACATGTTTTGGTGGGCAAACACTATACCTTATTGGAAAATCAAGCGAAACTGCCCATCACCGTTTATGTCCATGCACGTTCTCTCCCCATTCACCTTTCTTATAACATAGACGGAAGACGTCAAAATACCGTTAATTTATCCACCGGGGCATCGGTGACCATTACAGCAGATGAACATTTGGAATTGCAGGTAGGCAACTATCTTTCGGCAGCGCTTATTATTAATAATATTCCGATTAATCTTCACCTGGAAGAGTACAATCGTTACAGTACTACTAAGATCATTAAGTGGCTTGCCAATTACGATAATGAGACGCTCTTTGATCTGGTCATTACGGATTATATTAATTGACGGAGACCCGTGTGGCAAACCCCACAACACTAAGACGCCGCCTGGAAGCGCAACTCCCCAATGCTTTCACCATTTTACGCGTCAGCTTTACGGCAGTCCTGCTTTATATATGGTTTTTTGCTGAAGGGTTCGCATTTGAAAGTACGCGGTTTTTTTACGTATTGATTTTTTATAGCATTGCCGCTTTCACGGATTATTTGGATGGATTTTTCGCACGTTATTACAATACAGCCAGCCGCTTAGGCAAGTGGCTGGATCCGCTTGCAGATAAAATCTTTGTGCTCTCAGTGTTTTGTGGGTATTTGTTTTATCCGCCTATTCGTTTGTGGTGGTGGATGGTGGCGATCATTGCTGCGCGCGAGCTGCTAGTGACCCTGCTGCGGGTCTTCAATCGTTTTACCGGTTTTCCAATAACAAGCGACCCGCACGCCAAACTCAAAACGTTTTTTCAGATGACCGTGCAGCTTGTCTTGTTTTTAATGCTGTTTGGTGCCGCTGTGGTTTATGACAGCAGATCCTTTCAGGATTTTTTGGCGGCACAAGGCACTGTGTCCGTGCCCGCATTTACCGCAGTCCCCCATGCCAGCTGGCAGCAGTACTTTTCATGGCAGCTTGGTTTGCCGCCCACCTGGACAGCGCTTTATCAGCATATTCCCAATATACTGATTTTTTTAACCATGTGCATCACGGTTTATTCAGGTGCCATGTACGTGTATCAAACAGGACGGTTATGGCAAACTGGCAAACGCAGCAGCACTCAGCTGTTAAAATGATCAACCAGCGTAAACTAACAGCACGGCTGCAAGTGTTTATTCTTACTGCCGCTCACTTAGGGTATGTGCCGCGCATGCCAGGAACGGCTGCAAGCGCAGCCATGGCGCTCTGTTATCTTTTACTCATGTTCTTTGTGCCGCAGCCTGCTGCCAGTATTGTTTTCATTACGCTGCTGCTTGGCAGCATCGGCTGCGGTTTTGTTTGGGCGCGTGCGGCTGTGGAACAGTTCTTCCATGCAAAAGACCCCAAACCGATGGTTATAGATGAGCTGGCTGGTATGGGTATTAGTTTATTGCCGCTGCTCATCCGCTCCCAGCTCTCCACCATGGAAGCACTCAGTCCCATCCGCCACACACTTTATGTGAGTGCGGTGTTTGTTTGTTTTCGTTGTTTGGATATTATGAAACCAGGCCTCATTGGGCGTGTGGATGCACACCAATCCCCGCAAGCCATTATGTTAGACGATATCTTAGCGGGCGGCATTACTGCACTTTTTTGCTACTTGATCGTCTTTTTATAAAACTTTATTCAGCGCTTTCAGTTTTTATAGCCAGCTGAGCAGCCCGCCAGGCGCGTAAACCGCCCGCAAGAACCCGCACCGTCCTGAAAGCCATTGCTCCTGAAATAAAGCGCCGCACGCAAACTCTGCGTGCCGTCCTCGCAAGTAAACGTGAGCGCCTCTTCGCGCGCTGCCCTATCTTCAAGCATTGCTGCCGCCTGCGCTTTTGTCATCATCGTCAGCAAGGCAAAACGGGTCTTTCACCTCAATAGCGTCATCGACGATTTTGCCGAAATACTTCTGATAGACCAATGCCAAGGACTCCGCTAACAGCGGTTCATCGGCGCCTTCAATGGCTTCCCTGCCCAAAGGGCGGCATTACTGCACTTTTTGTTACTTGATCGTCTTTTTATAAAACTTTATTCAGCGCTTTCAGTTTTTATAGCCAGCTGAGCAGCCCGCCAGGCGCGTAAACCGCCCGCAAGAACCCGCACCGTCCTGAAGCCATTGCTCCTGAAATAAAGCGCCGCCCGCAAACTCTGCGTGCCGTCCTCGCAAGTAAACGTGAGCGCCTCTTCGTGCTGCTTATTTTCAAGCATTGCTGCCGCTTGCGCTTCTGTTATCACCGTTGCGCTTTCAATGTGTCCTGCTGTGTATTCATCACCGGTGCGGCAATCAAACAATGCGGTTTCCTTACGTTTCAATGCCTCTGCCAGCTCCTGCGGTGTCATCGTCAGCAATGCAAACGGGTCTTTCACCTCAATAGCCGTCATCGACGCGCCTTTGCCAAAATACTTCTGATATTCACCAATGCCAAGGTCTCCGCTAACAGCGGTTCATCGGCGCCTTCAATGGCTTGGCTTCCCTGCCCAAAGGGCGGCATTACTGCACTTTTTGTTACTTGATCGTCTTTTTATAAAACTTTATTCAGCGCTTTCAGTTTTTATAGCCAGCTGAGCAGCCCGCCAGGCGCGTAAACCGCCCGCAAGAACCCGCACCGTCCTGAAGCCATTGCTCCTGAAATAAAGCGCCGCCCGCAAACTCTGCGTGCCGTCCTCGCAATAAAACGTGAGCGCCTCTTCGTGCTGCTTATTTTCAAGCATTGCTGCCGCCTGCGCTTCTGTTATCACCGTTGCGCTTTCAATGTGTCCTGCTGTGTATTCATCACCGGTGCGGCAATCAAACAATGCGGTTTCCTTACGTTTCAATGCCTCTGCCAGCTCCTGCGGTGTCATCGTCAGCAATGCAAACGGGTCTTTCACCTCAACAGCCGCATCAACGGTTTTGCCAAAATATTTCTGATACACCAATGCCAAGGCTTGCACTAACAGCGGTTCGTCCGCGCCTTCAATAGCTTCCCTGCCCAAAAAATGCACCAACTCACCGCCACGGAAAAATGCCAACGATGGCGAGGAGGGTGCCATGCCCGGTAAATGTTCACGTAAGGCTGCTGTCGCCTCAGTATCCACACCTGCAAAAACAGATGCAATGTGTATGGGTTTTATGGAAACATCGGTTGTGGTGAGCGATTGGTAAAACCCCGGACGCGCCGTGCGTGCGGCACAGCCGCAGACCGAATTAATCAGCACCGCAGCCGTCTTTCCCTGCTGCTGTGTTTTGAAAAACTCAGCGACAGCAGTAGCTGTGGTGAGCTCCTGAATGCCCGCTGTTTTTAATTCGGCACGGATGGGTGCGGTAATGGTTTCGTTGTACATATTTAAACCCTCAATGTTAACGGTGAACAAATACTCTTGGTTTCAAGTTTAGTATAACCACTTTTACCCCGCGCGTCTGCTATTTTTTTGTGGTTTTTAACAATAACTCCTGCTTTTGCAGATAAGGTTGTAAGACAGCCGGTACCATCACACTGCCCGTTGCTGTTTGGAAATTCTCCAAAATGGCAGCCAATGTGCGCTCAATAGGCAGCGCAGAGCCGTTTAACGTATGCAGAAAGTGATTTTTGCCGTCTTTGCCGCGATAACGAATGTTGGCGCGCCTTGCTTGAAAATCACGGCAGTTGGAACAGGATGATATTTCACGATATTTATTTTGCGTTGGAAACCACACTTCCAAATCATAACATTTATATGCACTGAATCCTGTATCGCCTGAGGAGAGCAGCATGATGCGATAGGGTAATTCTAAGAGCTTTAACAGCTCTTCGCTGTGTTTGACGAGCTGTTGGTGGTGGGTGTCGCTGGTTTCTGGATGCACGAGCTGGACTAACTCGGTTTTATGAAATTCGTGCAGGCGGATAAGCCCGCGCGTGTCGCGCCCAGCGGCGCCCGCTTCCGAACGATAACAGGAGGTTGTTGCTGTGTAATAACGCGGCAACACGTCCTCTGGTAAAACTTCACCGGCATGTAAATTGACCAGCGGTACCTCAGCTGTGGGGATAAGGTAATAATTGTCATACTTCTCACCAAGGCGAAAGACGTCCGCAGCAAATTTGGGCAGCTGTCCGCTCCCGCGCAGACTGCGGCTATTGCTCAGTGTAGGCGGCAATACTTCCAAATAACCTTTTGTTTTGTTTTGTGTGAGAAAAAAATTGCTAAGCGCACGCGCCAGCTCAGCCATTTCACCGCTGAGGATGCTAAAACGCGCCCCAGCAACCCGTGCCGCACGCTCCATATCCAGACCATTTAATAGTCCCGCAGCCAAATTATGTTGATGACTCAGCTCAGTGTGCGAACGCGGCTTAAAGGAAAATTGCCGCGGCGTGCCGCCGCTGCGCAGCAGCTGATTGACTTCCTCGTCCGCACCAACCGGCACCTCGTCTGCCAGCATATTGGGCAGCGCCAGCAGCAGAGCATCGTTTTTGGCGCTAACTTCAGCTAGCTCTTCCGTAAGTGTTTTGAGCTCCCTGCCCAGCTCATGTCCCGCCACTTCGACAAGGCTTTCGCCGCGCGCCTTTTTTTGCGCCATTTCCTTGGCTATGTGGTTGCGTTTGGCTTTTAGCGCCTCCAAATTCTGTAAGAGCGTGATGCGCTTTTTTTCATTGGCTGTAAATTCTGCGATGCTCTGCCCGCCAAAAGCTTTAATATCAAGGTGCCGGCGTTTTAACATCGCCTCCACCGCTTCGGCATGGTCACGAATGAATTTGGCGGCAAGCATTACTTGACCCTTAGACACACACGCCGCTAAGGCGTTTCATGGCTAGCAGCGTGCGCTGCGCAGCAACACGCGCTTTTTCAGCGCCGCGGTTAAGCGTTGCCTGCAAATACGCAGGATCGGCAATCAACTCCCGGTAACGCACACGCAAGGTCTTAAATTCATTGAGCAAGAGCTCAGTCAGCATCGTTTTCGCTTCACCCCAGCCCAGCCCGCCCGCACGATAACGCTTGGCTAAAGCTGCGATATCCGCTTTTGTAGCAAAAAGCTTGTACAATGCAAAAATATTGCAAACATCAGGGTCCTTGGGCTCCGCTACCGATTGCGATGTGGTGACAATGCTCATCACCGCCTTCCGCAATTCCGCTTCCGTGCCAAAAATCGGAATAATATTGCCATAACTCTTGCTCATCTTGCGCCCATCAATGCCCGCAACCGTCTCCACATTGGCGTGCAGCCGCGCTGCAGGAAGCTGCAGACAATCCTCGCCCACCGCACGGTTAAACGCTTCGGCAATATCGCGTGTAAGCTCCAAGTGCTGCAGCTGATCTTTGCCAATAGGCACCAATGTTGTACGAAATGCAAGAATATCGGCTGCCATCATAATGGGATAGTTGAATAATCCCATGTTCACGCCGTCATCGCTGTCGCGTCCCTGTTTTTGATTCGCTTGCACCGCTGCTTTATAAGCGTGCGCACGATTCATCAATCCTTTGGCTGTATAGGCCAGGAGCAGGACGGTGATCTCAAAAATTTCAGGGATCGCCGATTGCTGGTAAAACGTCACGCGCTCAGGGTCTAACCCGCAAGCCAGCCATGTTGCAGCCACTTCGTGTATTTCTTGTTGTAGCCGCTTAGCATCCTTGACTGCATTGAGCGCGTGGTAGTCGGCAATAAAATAATGCGCACTCTGCGTATCCGCTTCCAGACTGAGCTCAATGGCCGGGCGGATGGCACAATAATAATTGCCAAGGTGCGGCTTGCCCGTGGGCTTGATGCCGGTTGTGAGGATTTTTGCAGGAACCGCTTTGGACGCGGCAGCTTGGATAGGTGCGGTCATAAGGCGGCAGGGCGGCTGACTCAGGGTGAGTATGATTATTATACCATGAGCCAGCCCTGCCGTGTAAATGCTTTAGGCTTGGCTTAGTTTAGGCTTAGCTTAGTGTTGTAGTGCCGGGCCCTCCGCATTTGTCTTAGGTGTATGAATGTTTATGAAGCTCGCCGCAAAAAATTTCTAAATTCGTTAAAATTCAATGAATTGTTATTATTGCGATCAACACGAATAAAATTTGCACGGACACGCTGCTGCAAACGCTGCAAGGAAATTTGTATATATTCCTGCTCGCTCACCACATTATCGGCATTGCTGTCACTTGCGCGAAAAAACTGTTGCGGCATTTTTGTCCGGACTTCGTCACTGCTGAGACTGGAGTTGTTATTCAGATCTAAAGTTGCAAAATCAGCTCGTAACTCACGTGTGAACGCTTTTTTAAAAAAGTTACTAAGCTCTGTTCTGCTTACAGCACGATTATTATTTGCATCGCTCTGCGCAAAACGCGCCTGTTCGGCTGCCGTGCGCTCTTTTGCTGTTAGGCGGTTGTCGTTATTGGCATCGTAGTCGGCAAACTCATCGTCAAAGAGCGTATAAAGACTAAATCCGCCAATGGAATTAGCGGATGCCCCGGCATTAGCGGAGGTACGGCGCCAAGTGTTATCATCAGTGGTGGTTGCTCGTGTTTGCTGGTCATAGCCGTTGTATTTGTAACGATCGTCGTCATCATCATCATCATCATAACCGCGGCGGTATTCGTAACGATCATCATCGTCATCATCGTCATAACCGTAACGATGTTCACCAGGGCTTGCAAACAGGGTTGACAATATGCCGATGCTGATGAAGCCGAGCGTAATGAACGCGCCGAAACTGCTGCTTTTATGTTTCTTTGTGGCATTTAGTACTGAGTACTGGGATTCATAAGGAGCAGCTGGCGGGTGGGAAATTTGATTTTTATTATAAGTGGGATTCATATTGGGGGTCCTTTAAAATGCAGTAAAAATAGTAAAGTCTGTTTAAAAATTGCTGTTTGTCAAATTGTGATGCTGCAACAGTACGGAACGGACATTGCGGTGAAAGCTGCGGCACGGCGTTGGCTGTGTGTTTCAACCTCAACGCAGCTGGTGTTCTTGGGTGTGCTGTGGCTAGTCATCATCATCACCACGGTATTCGTAATGATCGTCGTCACGGTATTGAAAACGACCATTGCCACGTGAAACGCTGCTTGCCTGCGTCAACTGATCAGCGTCAGTGCGGTATCCAGAAGGGCTGTTATAAGAGCTGTTATAACTGTTATAAGGGCTGTTATTGCGGATTGTGAACAGCAGTACCCCGGCAACGAGGACGATGAGAATAATGAGCAAACCAAAAATGATTTCTTTGTCTTTTCCCATGGCGTTTAAAGGACAGAATGCAGAAATAAGGGTCAGTGACTAGTCATCGTCATAGCCAATGTATGCGTAATGATCACTAGACCTGTCGCTGCCGCTGCCGTTATCTTCATAACGGTCATCATCATCATCGTCGTCATCGTCATCGTCATCAGCATAGCCGCCGCGATATTCATAACGATCATCATCATCATCATAGTGGTAGGCGTAACGGCGATCGTCGTCAGAGTAGTGGTAGGCGTAACGGCGATTGGCTGCTGCAACGCGGGTTGCTGGCAGCGGCTGGTCAGTGTTGCTGTATGCGTAACGATTATTATTTGGCACAATGGGGCTTGCCTGCGTCAGCTGATCAGCACTGCGTGCGTAACGGCCATCGTCTGCTGCAACGCTGGTTATCTGCATCAGCTGGTCAGTGTTGCTGTATGCGTAACGATTATCGTTCGCCGCAATGGGGCTTGCCTGCGTCAGCTGATCAACACTGCGTGCGTAACGGCCATCGTCTGCTGCAACGCTGGTTATCTGCAGCTGCTGGTCAGTGTTGCTGTATGCGTAACGGCCATCGTTCGCCGCAATGGGGCTTGCCTGCGTCAGCTGGTCAGTACCGCTGTATGTAGTGTTAGGTTTATTATAACGGATGAACAACAGCATTGTCCCCGTGACGACGACGATAAAAACAACAAGCGTACCGAAGAAAACTTCCTGATATTTCTCTATAACGTTTAATACTGAGAAACGGGATTTGGGAGGAATAGCTGGCGGGCGAGAGGCTTGATTTTTATTATTAGTGGGTGTCATCATGAAGCTCCTTTAAATTTAAATATAGTGATAAATGAAAATGGATTAATAAAGCCAGATATAAAAGCCGCTATTTTAGCGAGGATGATTTGCGATGGTATGGGCAGTCGCTCAGTAGGTCCAAATGTTCCCTGTTCCCATTGTGCCAGCTCCAAGTACTCCCATCGTGCTTTCAAATTCCGTTATTGAGATTTGTTTGTCTTGATTGAAGTCTGTGCGGATAAAGGTTGCCCTGGCGTGCCGTGTGCTGTTTGTCTGGACGGTCATTAAAAAATCGTCTTCACTGAGTGGATTGTTTTTATCAATAGCTGCAGCTTCACTGCGTCCGCCGCGGCGACTTTTGTTGCGATTGCGATAGCGCGTGTCGCTCAGCTCAGTTAGTTCTAAGGCACCGCTATTGTCAAGGTCCATGAGCACGAAACGCGCTTTGGCTTCACGAACAGCATTTTGTGTGAAGAAATTTTCAAACTCAGCTGCACTGATAGTTTTGTTGCTGTCAGTATCTATTTTGTCAAAACGCGCTGTCATCAACGTCGTGCGCTCAGTAGCAGAAAGGATGCCGTTGCCATCGTTGTCGTAATTGTTGAGGTGATCACCGAATGCGCTACCGGTGATGAAGCTGTGTTGTTTGGTAAAACTGAAAGCTTGATGGCGCCCGTCATAGTGGCGTTGGTCACGTCCGCCATGGCGCTGCCCGCGATAATCACCAGAACTAAAACGTTCATAATAACGATAGCCTCCATAACGATGTTTAAAAGCTGCCAGGATGCTTATGAGGATGACAAAACAAAGAATGCCGCCGCCGATGAAGATAAACTTTTTTTTGTGGTTTTTAATGGAGGCGAGCGCTGATTTTTTTTCAGTAGCTGCTTCGCTGGGTTGTTTTTTGTTAGTATTAGAATTGTCTTGTGTCATGGTAATGTTTTTTTAATTGTTGCGGCTGAGCTGCTTGTTTAGTTAAGCAGCTCAGCCGCTATTGGATGTGGATGTTATGGTTCCTGTGGTGGATTATAAAAATGGGCTGTTAATAGTCGCGTCGTCCAAAGTCGCGCGCGTCGCGTCGTGCAAAGCCGCGCGGGCTCATCATGCTGGCAAACTCAGTGACTGAGATTTTCCCGTTTTGATCGAGGTCTGTGCGGATAAAAGTTGCCTTGGCGTGGCGTGTGCTGTTCAAATGGATGAATGCTAAAAATTCCTTTTCACTGAGCACGTCATTATTATTGGCGTCTGCAGCTGCCATGTCAAAATGCTCGCCGCGTGGCCCGGTTGAGTCGCGATAATCACGACGGCTTCTGTTGCGATCACGAAAATTTAATTCGGCAGCTTCTAATTCGCCGCTGCTGTCAAGGTCTTTCATGACAAAACGCGCTTTGGCTTCGCGTTCAACATTTTGTGTGAAAAATTTTTCAAACTCAGCTGTACTCAGGTTGTTGTTGTTATTAGCATCTATTTTGCCGAAGCGTGCCGTCATAAGCGCTGTGCGCTCAGTACTGGAAAGCTTACCATTGTCGTCAGTATCGTAATCAACCATGGAGTCGCCAAATATTCCGCCCAGCATGGCACCGTGGTCATTGTCATAGTGACCGAAGCTTTTGCTGCCGTTATCGTAGTGCTTCCCGTAGCGATGCCTATCGGACACCGCCATGAGGGATGTACTGAAAAACAATATTGCAGCAATGACACTCAGATAGAGGCTCTTGCTGATGATTGTTGCACGCAAACTTGAATGGCTGCATGGGGGGGTGTGTTGGGGTGTTTTTTTCATAAATGAATTCTCTTAATAATTAAAGTGGGAGGCGGCACTGCTGTGCCGCCTCCCTGTGGTTATTGGGCGTACTAATGATACTACTGAGCGGCTTTAAACAGTCGCAAAAAAAATGCGCATTGCTGATTTTTTATTTTTTTTTGCTGGCATATTTGCTGTTATGTAAGCAGCGTTAAAATGCCGCACCCCGCTAAGGGGAGAGGGATGGTGCCAGTCTGTTAAGAGCTAAAATTCAATGAGAGAATTTTGTTGAACCACAGGCCCGCAGCGCCACTAAACAATGCAGGGCTTATCCGTGTGTGGTTTGTCATTAGACGCCACTGAGACTTGAAGTAGTCGTGAAATAAAGTGGGAGGCGGCACTGCTGTGCCGCCTCCCTGTGGGTATTGGGCGTACTAATGATACTACTGAGCGGCTTTAAACAGTCGCAAAAAAAATGCGCATTTCTGATTTTTTATTTTTTTTCTGGTATGTAAGCAGCGTTAAAAGGCACTATCCCGCTAAGGGGAGAGGGATGCGGCAGGTCTGTTAAGAACTAAAATTCAATGAGGGAATTTTGTTGAACCACAGACCCGCAGCGCTACTAAACAATGCAAGGGCTTATCCGTGTGTGGTTTGTCATTAGACGCCACTGAGACTTGAAGTAGTCGTGAAAAAATGTCGAGACCGATGAGTTTACAAACTACTTTTAATCATCATCATCATCATCATCGTCATCGTCATCGTCATCGTCATGATCATCGTCGGGTTCAAAAAAATGTTCCATACGATCACGCCAGATTGAAGCTTTACGGCGATTTCTTGGGGGGGGGGGTTGAATTTGCCAAGGAAATGCAAAATGAGTTCGTGACGCTCAGCCGGTGGTGCAGCTGCCATATATTCAATGAAGATAGTATGCAATTTTTGCTGTGCCGTCATCGTTTGTGCGCGCATCTGTGTAAACGTGTCGCTAGCAGCTTTTTTGTTAAAGGGTTCTTGTGCGAGCTTGTATGCAATTTCGCTACGTTGGATGCGCATTTTCGTGAGGTTGTCAAGGAGCTCAGGATCTTTTTTCATTGCATAGCGCAGCAACTTTCCCGCGCCCTTGCGTGAAATGCCCCAAAGCCCAGTACTGTTTTCAAGGTACGAATAATGCGGACGATGGTTGAATGCAACCATGATAATATCGGCAATAAGCAAAACATTCACAAATAGCGAGAGGATAAAAAGAAATTTGACCCAGGGTTTCATGATGGACAGGCAATGACTGTAGGCTTAGCGGACTTATACTTGTTAAGGGTTGATCGTTAGAGTAATGAGCTCTGTTTCAATGGTTTCATCGGCGCTGCTGAGCAGAAAACTAATATCCGAGAGCAATGCGGTTTCATTTTTCATAACAGGAAGCGCTGAAGATGAAATTGCAATTTTTGTGTAAAAGATGCCGGTACAGAAAACAAGGGCAACCGCCATTGAGGCAAGTGAAATTCTAAAATTTTGCCAAAAAATAAGTGACGGTTTCAACGCAAACAACAAGGAACGATTATTGGCACCAAGCGCCGCGGCCCTGCGCTGGGAAATGCGCGTAGCATCCGCTAGCAATCTGTTTTTAAGAGCAGCAGAAACAGGCGGCACTACGGCGGCTTGCGGCAGTTGTTTGAGGCTGTTATCCAGTCGTTGCTCTTGTTTCAGCAGCTGCAGCATTGGCGCATGAGTTCTGGCTATGTGCACAGCGTTTTTTAAGTGGCTCAGCTGAGCTGTCGGCCAATGTGCGGGGTCGCTGCCAAAAGTTTGTAGCTGGCGGTGTGTTTGGCGGTGTTTGTAAAAATCACGAAGTGAGCGGAGTGGGTTCATAACTTAATGGACTTGGTAAATTTTGCGGTGCTGGTTAACGCGGTGCTGGTTAACGTATAGTGGGCAACTCTGATGAGTATTTTTGCAGGATGGATTTTAGGCGGGTGCGCGCGCGTTTGAGCAGCGATTCGGTTGCACGAGCCGAAATTTGCATGACCTCAGCGGCTTCCTTAATTTTTAAGTTTTCAAAATAACATAATGTCAAGACCGTTTGATAACGCTTCGACAGCTGTTTAATGGCTTTATGAATGTCCGCAATAGCCGCTAATTGTGTTTCTGTTTCCAAGTTGGTTTCTGAAGTAGCTGTGCTTTGCAGGTAAGGAGTGTACGGGGCTAAAGCGACTTCACGGCCACGCGGTCTTTTGCGCAGCCTGTCTAAGGCACCGTTCATGGTCACCCTGTATAGCCAGGTTAAAATTTTTGCCTGCGGCTTCCATGCAGGCGCTAATTGCCAAAGCTTGATAAAAGCCTCCTGCACAACGTCATCCGCTTCGTTTGGGTCGTGGAGGATGCGATAAGCTACGCGATAAATTTGCGTAAGGTGCCGCTCCATCGCTACACGGCAACTCTCGCCATCGCCGTTGGCTATCTTTTGCATGAGGGCGGCATCTGCAAGAATAGTCTGTTTATCAGCAACAACTTCATCCATGGCAATATGTGTGCGTTGGTACTGTACGTTTAAGGATGTTACTGACGGACCGTGCAAGCTTTGGCTGTCTGAACAAATTGCTTGTTTATTGGACAGGCGATGAAAAAAATTTCCAAACAGCTTCTGTGGAATAACTGACGTCTCATTCATTTTAGTTTATGGTACTATAACTTTTTTACAAATCGTGAATTTTTTAGCTCCGATGCTCAGTAGCAACACTGACGGACTTATGCCTGTACTGCCTGCTATAACATACTCATCTAATAAACGCATGAATCAGGCTTTTCAGGCTCAAAAATTTGCTCACAATGCCATTTTAGCGATTTTTCCGCTATAAAAGGAATAAATTGCCCACAGTTGCCAAAAGTGTAGCGCGCAGGAATTTTTTCCGTTGAGGTGTTTGTCGGGTAAAGGCTGAGCTTGAATGGAATTGGCAGCAGCTTATAATGCGCTGTGCCTGTGGTGCTGGCAAAGGCGCTGAGGGCATTGATGCGCTGCTCAAGCGTAGCGGACGATTCGGACGATTCGGATGATTGGCTTAAAAACAATTCACACAACTGTTCCATTAAAAACGGTGCCGTAAAAATGCCGGCACAGCCTGAAGAACTTTCTTTGAGGTGATGAGCATGGGGGGCGCTGTCGCTGCCGAAAAAAAATTGCTGGCGGGCGTTTAATTTCCCGAAAGCAGCGTCTTGCAACGCAGCACGATCACGTACGCGTTTGACAATAGGTTTGCAATAATAATGCGGCCTAATAACATCCCCTAACAATTCTGTGCGGGTAAGCATGAGATGGTGCAAGGTGATGGTCGCTTTGACATGCGGCGCTGCCGCTGCAATAAAATCAACGGCTGTTTTAGTACTGATATGTTCTAAAGTGACCTTTAGCGCAGGAAAGCGCCGCAGCAGGGGACTGAGCACAGTTTCAATGAAATGCGCCTCACGATCAAACACGTCCACAGTGGCATCCGGACTCTCGCCATGGATCATCAGCGGGACGCCCAACCGTTCCATGGCAGCCAGCGCAGGGTTTATGGCGGTTATGGAGCGAATGCCGTGCTGTGCGTTGGTGGTGACGCCGCGCGGATAATATTTGTAGCCGCAGATGACCGGATGTTTGGCGGCTGCTGCTGCCACGTCCGTTGCCGTGGTGGTCTCTTGCAAATACAGCGCCATCAGCGGTTCAAATCGCTGATAGGCAACCCGACCTTCCAATACCCTTAAAATTCGTTTGCGATAAGCTAATGCTGCTGCCACCGTGCTAACCGGCGGTTGCAGATTGGGCATGATGAGCGCACGCCCAAACACGCGGGCAGTCAATGGCACCGTATAACGCAGCATTTCGCCATCGCGTAAATGCACGTGATAGTCAGCCGGTAAGGGAAGTGTGTATTTTAAAGCTGGTCTTTGCATGAATACAGCGTTTATGTGCCAGAACCTAGGGTAAACTTAAACTGGATAGCTTGTGAATAGTTACATGGTACCATTTAACCAATGTATCAGCAAGTAAGTTTTTGGTAAAACTAACCCGGTAAATTAATCAGCTCAATAAATAATTTTTATGTTTATTGATTTTATGATTGTATTTTATGTTTTTTTAACCTTAAACTGAAAAAATTGTGTTTAATTATAGGGTAACTGTTTCAGCGGTTTCTGCTCAGTCACTTCAGCAGAGCTCAGTTAGTAATTTTTATTGAGGAAAGATCTAAGGTTTTATGGAAAAACAATTGAATAATCGCTCGCGCGCGTACCTTTTATCGCAGTTTTATAGACCGAAATTGCATTGGAATTGGTTTGGATTTTTTGTTTTTTTTATAAGTGCAGCATTATTGCAAGTGTCGCTTTCTGCTACGATTATTTATAAACAAAAAGATTTTAGCTTAGAACAGGAAGAATATTTGCAAGTTCATGAAACCAAGGATTTACCAGGTGTCGCTGTAGAAGAAAAAATCAGCGAACTGTTCAATCTGCTCCCCATGTATACGAATATTATTGCCAGCGTTAGGGTGCCGCCGGAAATTCTTGACAAAATGTTCGCGGATTTAGTTTATACAGTTGAGAAAGGACGCCGTTACAGCAAAACTAAGTACATTGTAGAGAAAATGAGCGACCGCTGGTTTAACGTTAGCGAACCTCCCACAATGGAAGGTTCCCTTTATATCATCCATTCTGATCCAGCTGAACATCGTTATGTTTTTTTTGTGGAAGGCACTTATAAAACGTTCACGCTCTTAACGGGAAAGATGATCGTTGATGTTTCGTTTCGCGAAATTGAAAAAACGCAGTACCTCAATGTTAAAACTTACATAGTCCTGACCAATAAATTTCTTTGGCGCATGGCGCGATTTTTTTCAGTTTTTCCGTCATTCCGCAGAAAAATTGAGCGCGTTGTTGAACAAAACATCGCGTATGCTATCAAGGTGGGCAAACACACGGCACTCAGTATCAATAAATATGAATATTCCAGGAGGTGATGAGCGGCTTTCCTGAGAAATTTCAGCGGCGAAGCAGCTAAATGCCGCGCCCGCTCGTTAGTTGCTGGTTCGGTTAAAATTTGGGCATGCCGCTGCCATGCTCTTTCAATGCACGCGGTGCTCGCAACAGCTCAGCCATAAGAAAGCTACCTTTAAGAAGCTTCCTGTTTAGCCGTGTTTTGTTCAGCGGCGAGGCAGCTAAATGCCGCGTCCGCTCGTTTAGGCTTGTTCGGTAGCCCTTTGTTCGGTTAAAATTTGGTTCGCTTAAAACTTGCGCATGCCGCTGCCGTGCTCTTTCAATGCACGCGGTGCTCGCAACAGCTCAGCCATAAGAAAACTACCTTTAAGAAGCTTCCTGTTTAGCCGTGTTTTGTTCAGCGGCGAGGCAGCTAAATGCGCGCCCGCCCGTTAGCTGCCGTTGCTGGTTCGGTTAAAACCTTTGCGCAGTGCCGCTGCCATGCTCTCTCAATGCTCTCTCATTGCACGCGGTGCTTGCAACAGCTCAGCCATAAGAAAACTACCTTTAAGAAGTTTCCGTTTAGCCGTGTTTTGTTCAGCGGCGAGGCAGCTAAATGCGCGCCACGCGTTTAGGCTTGTTCGGTAGCCCTTTGTTCGGTTAAAATTTGCGCATGCCGCTGCCATGCTCTTTCAATGCAAGCGGTGCTCGCAACAGCTCAGCCATAAGAAAACTACCTTTAAGAAGTTTCCGTTTAGCCGTGTTTTGTTCAGCGGCGAAGCAGCTAAATGCGCGCCCGCCCGTTAGCTGGTTCGGTTAAAATTTGGGCATGCCGCTGCCATGCTCTTTCATTGCACGCTGTGCTTGCAACAGCTCAGCCATAAGAAAACTACCTTTAAGAAGTTTCCGTTTAGCCGTGTTTTGTTCAGCGGCGAGGCAGCTAAATGCGCGCCACGCGTTTAGGCTTGTTCGGTAGCCCTTTGTTCGGTTAAAATTTACGCATGCCGCTGCCGTGCTCTTTCAATGCAAGCGGTGCTCGCAACAGCTCAGCCATAAGAAAACTACCTTTAAGAAGCTTCCTGTTTAGCCGTGTTTTGTTCAGCGGCGAGGCAGCTAAATGCGCGTCACGCGTTTAGGCTTGTTCGGCAGCCTTTTTTTTTGTTCGGTTAAAATTTGGGCATGCCGCTGCCGATGCTCTTTCAATGCAAGCGGTGCTCGCAACAGCTCAGCCATAAGAAAACTACCTTTAAGAAGTTTCCGTTTAGCCGTGTTTTGTTCAGTGGCGAGGCAGCTAAATGCGCGCCACGCGTTTAGGCTTGTTCAGCGGAGCCGCTTTGTCACGGTTAAAATTTGCTCGGCATTTGCGCATGCCGCTGCCGTGCTCTTTCATTGCACGCGGTGCCTTTGAATATTACAGCGCAGTCCATAAGAATACTATCTTTAAGAAGTTTCCGCTTAGCCGTGCTTCGCAGCTAAACGCGCAGGCGCTGTTGGGGTGGCTTAGTGCTGTCAGCAACAGTATCCGCGCGAACTGGACTTGCTGACGCTGCACCATGCGAAACATCCGTTGGTACGCTTGTGGTGTTGTTCTGTTGCAACCTGCCCATCCAAGCAGATGATGGGGAGTAGGAGCGGCTGAGTGGCGCAGCTGGGTGAAACGCTTGTTCGCTTAAAATCTTACTGCAGTGCCGCTAAGCCGCACTGAAAGCTCCTTGGGGTCATCCGCATCCGTAGCGGCTGTCGTAAGTGCAGTGATTTTCCTTATTGCGGGCATACAGGGACAGAGGTTTCAAGCGGATCACTTAAGACAAAGCTCACCGCTGTAGCCACCGCTTGCACGCTCAGTACTTGGCTGGTCCGCGTCAGGCTCCTGTTTTATACGCGTGCTTTTGAATATTACACGCAGTCCATAAAACACAAGTGCAATAAACGCCAGAATAAGCAGCCCAACAGTTTCCAATAATGATTCCATGCGACACTGGACCTTGCGGTGGTTTCAACCTGCCCATCCAAGCAATTTAGCGGCGAGGCAGTTAAACGCTTGTTCGCTTAAAATTTACGCATGCCGCTGGGGTGCTCTGTTCTGTTGCTACGCGGCCCATGCAGCAGCTTAGCCATAAAAATGGGGATCTTTAAGGAGCTCCGGCTGAGTGGCGCGGCTGGGTCGCAAATTGCCGCATAGGCGCTCCTGGGCTGGCTTAGTGCTGTCAGCTACAGTTTCCGCGCGAACTGGACTAGCTGTTCCTAACGGCGGTAGATCCGTATGGGCCGTAGGAGCGGCTGTCGTAAGTGTGTAATTTTCCTTGTTGCGGGCAACAGGGACAGGGGTTTCAAGCGGATCACTGAAGACAAAGTCACTGCTGTTGCCACCGCTTGCACGCTCAGTACTTGGCTGGTCCTCGTCCGCCTCCTGTTCTAGAGTACGCGCGCTTTTGTATATTTTACGCAGCACTATCATAAGTGCAATAAACGGTATAATAAATATCCCAAAATCATCCAAAAATGATTCCATGCAACACTTACCTTGTAATGATTCTCACCTGCTCTTTCAAGCAACTAACCTAGCCTGATGAAGGCTTATGGCTCTTTGCTGGTAGCCGGACTATCATCTTCTGCCAGCGACGAGCGCATTGACGTATCAGCCTTAATGTTTTCAAGCCGATAATAATCCATGACACCAAGGTGTCCGAGTTTGAAGGCCTCGGCAATGGAGCGTGGAACGGCTGCTTCTGCTTTCACCAACTCAGCGCGAAATTCTTCTACACGCGCTTTCATTTCCTGCTCAAATGCAATCGCCATCGCACGGCGTTCCTCAGCCTTAGCCTGGGCAATTTTTTTATCCGCTTCGGCTTGATCGGTTTGCAAGGCTGCACCAACGTTTTTACCAATATCAACATCGGCAATGTCAATAGAAAGAATTTCAAAAGCGGTTCCAGAATCGAGACCTTTT
The DNA here is from genome assembly GCA_965249715.1 of Spirochaetota bacterium. GTDB lineage: Bacteria > Spirochaetota > UBA12135 > COTS27 > COTS27 > COTS27. Next base: position 51,245 of record CBDFMP010000039.1, read on the forward strand.
TTTAAGACTGTTTGCGAGATAGCATCGGGATTTTCAAGCACATTTTTATGATTGCCGGCAGAACCAATGGTTGTGACAATGCCTTCTCCCACGCGCGCAAGGATGGTTTCTTCGCCCGCGCCGCCCACCAGCCGTTCAAGATTTGTGCGGACAGTGATGCGCGCCAGCGCAATCACCTGAATGCCGTCCTTGGCAACCGCTGCAATCTTAGGCGTTTCAATGATGCGCGGCAAGACTGAGGTATTCACAGCGTCGCGCACGTTGCGTCCCGCCAGATCAATGGACATCGCACGCGTCGGACTGAGATCCAGGTGCGCGCGATTGGCGGATATAACGGCAATCACTACGTTGTCCAGACGCACCCCCACATTGGGATCGCGTGAGCCAATAGACAAATAGTGTGCCTCCAACGCATCCAGATTGATGGAGTTGATGCCCGCTTTGCGTGCAGAAATATACGGATGCACCACATAAGATGGGCGCATGCCGCGCAGCCGCATCCCGATCAGCCGAAAAATGCCAACATAAGCACCTGAGGCCATTGCTTCAATCCATAATTTTATGGGAACGAAATAAAAGAAAACGGTTAAACCGAAAATACTAACAATAAGTAAAAAAAGTGGGCCAATCATTGTGAAATCCTTGACATTGTGAAATTCTTGGTTAAATGCTGAATACGTTACTATTATAGCCTTGAATTGCTTATTGCTGTGATTGTTTTTACAGCTGTGAATAATTTGACAAATTTAAGCTGGGGGCACTTTTATGACTTCTAACTGCGCACTGCTTACTTTGAGGATGCGTACGGAAACGTTTGCTGCTATGAAACCAGCGGAACTGGCGATGGCATCATAACGTTTGCCGGCGAGCAGAATTTTTCCAGTTGGCCGCAATGGACTGAGCGTGACGGCTGTTTGTCCTGTGAGCGCGTTTAGTGAATGTCGCATGCTTTCGTCGCGCGGCAGTGATTGCTGATTGCTGATGATTTTCCACCATTTGTAGCGCAGCGCCAGAAACGCGCCGCCGCTGCCGCAGCTAATGAAACTGATAAAAAGCGTCACTGCCAATGTAACCTCTCCATTGTGATAAAGATACAAAAGAAATGTGAGGTAGCCCAATACTGAAAGCAGCGAGAGGATAACGGTGGGAATAAACAGCAGATCAATAAGGATCAGCAGCAAACTCAGCACCAAAAATAATATACCTAACCAGCTTAACATAGTGCAATGGTCTAATTTGCAGCAAACTCAATGAACCCAACTAGCGCTGGATGCCAACAAGCAGACTGGCGCCATGGGAACCTTCCACAATAATATTGTCGCCTTGTTTAATGTAGTTGCCATCGGTGATGGCGTCGTGGACGTTGCCGCCAATGGTGACCTTTCCCGATGGACGCAGATCACTGAGCGCAGTACCAATGGTGCCGGGATTGACCGCTATGCTGGTGGCAGGCGAACTGGCAGGAAGGGCCGTTCCCTGATGAAGAGTCGCGTTTAAGACTAAAGGATTGCTGCGGCGCCAGTTTTTAAGTATTGCGAAAGAGAAGAAAAACATAACTGTCCCGGCAATGAACGCAATGCTGATGGTGATGAGATTCTCCCGTAAAAGTTCGCTTTCAAACGACGTCTGTGGCAATGTGAAATCCTGCAGCATGAGCAGCAGCGCACCCAGGACACAAACAACGCCAAGCACGCCGCTGATAAGGGTGCCCGAAAAGATAAACACCTCTAAAGCAATAAGCATAATGCCGCTGATGAGCAGTGCCAGTTCGCCATAAGTTGCCAATTCAACAGCAAAAAGACCCGCAAAGAGCACGGCGAATGTGAGCAGCGCTGCACTGCCAAAGATGCCAAACCCCGGACTCTGTGCTTCCAAATAAAGTGCGGTCAGGGCTATAAATATGAGAATCCCGGCATAACGGGCGATGAGCGCGGAAGCTTTTTCACTGGTTTTTGTTTGATATTCGCTGAGTGTAGCATTGGGAAAACGCAGGGCAAGCAGCTCGTCCATGTTGCTTACGGTTGCACGTGAAAATCCTAAGGTTAACGCTTCCTGTTCATTCATGGTGAGGAGCTCGCCTTTGGCTACGATTGTTTTTTTCTTGACAATGTTTTGCAGTTCGTCTGGACTCAGATCGTCGTATTCAATATTATTTAAATAGGCGCTGCTGCCGTCCTGGTAAGTGACGAGGTAAATGGCGCGCTCAGCTGAGACAAAGGCCTCAGTGAGCTTGACGGGGTAGTTGTTTTGCTCAGCAAGCGCACGAAATTTGGCGCGCAGCGGCGATTGAAATTTTTCACCCAGCATGGTCACGCCTTCTTCGCCGCCCATGGCAACGGGTGCAACGTCTCCAAGTGTGGAGCCCGGCATCATGTACAATTCATGGCAGCTGAGCGCAATAAGCGTTCCAGCGGAAATGGCTTTATCTTCCACCAATGCAATGCTGCTCAGCTCAGCGTGGTTGAGGGAAGAAAGCAGCTGGACAATGTCATAAGCAGTGTCCAGTCTGCCGCCAAATGTATTAATCTTAAAAATAATGCCCTGCAGCGGCTTGGTTTGAGCTTCGGCAATAGCCCGTTCCAAAAAAACAAGCACAGCAGGCTCTATGTCCCCGTTGATAGGAATCACCGCAACCTGTGGAACGGCGGCGGCTGTTTGCGGCATTGCCGGTGTTTGCGCGGTCGCAGGTATAATCATCCCCAGCCCTAAACCTAAAAAATATAAGAATGTACGCATTTATAAAATCCCATCAAACATTGTCAGAACATGATACTATTGCAATATACACCCAAATTTCAAGAAAAACTCAGTGTTAAAAAATTGCCAATAGATCGATCCTTGTCTTCCTTAGAATAATATCATTATTTAGGTTATGGATAGCCAATGTGAGGTGAAGAATATTGTTTTTGGCAATACCGGTGAGCGGGTGAGCGGTGATTTGAAGTGGACTTTAACAACTTGTTAAGCTTACTGAGGACACGGTTTTTGTTAAGATTTTTATGGTTATGGTTTTATGGTTTAAATTGTAAGGGCTCAGCTTAAGCTTTTTTTGGAATATGTTATAATACTTAACAGAGAGCTTATGAAACTGCTTCAATAACGGGTTAAACTGATGTAAATTCGTTTATGAAGTGTTTGCAATTGATCATGGCTATCATTAAATAATCGTGTATTTTTTATCATGAAAAATTTAAAACAAAACACAGCAAAACTTAAACCCAGCCGGCATGCCGCTGCACCCGCACAGCCAGCTGAGACCACCATAAAATTTGATCTGTTTGTCCATCGTGAGGTGGAAGCGCAGCTGCGCCCTTTTCGCACTCAGTTAAAAAAATTGGGACTTCAAAAATGGAAGACCTTTGTTTCCATACCCACTAAACAGGTTGACACACAGCTTTTGCCTTATGTTGTCATTGTGCCGCCAGCGGTGTTGACAGGAGAATCCTTGCAACCCGCTGCCACTTCTGTCGTACCGCCGTTTTTTGCCTGGCTAAACCGCGCAGAAGTGCTTCATGCACAGAACCCGCCTATCCTGCTCATCCCGTATAAAAAACGACAAGTTAAAAATTTGCCGCAGCTGCCTGCACTTGCCAATTGCCTGTTTATCGACGAAAGTACACTCAGCGTTTTTACGCTTTTTCATCAACTTTTACTGAGAGAATTGCAAGCTCTGCTTGTCAAAAAAGAACTAGCCACACTGAAAAAACGCCGCAGTAGTGCAGCCAAACAACAAAAATCCAACGCTGTCCCAGCGGTTGTTAAAGCTGAAGAAGAACTAATTTCAAAAGAAATCTTAAATATTGGTCTAAGCATTTCCAAGGAACGCGATACCGTTAAAATTCTCGAAGAAATTCTTCACAATTCTATGCGCATTACCCACGCAGATGCAGGCTCCATTGCCATCCGCGGTATGGACAAGGATCTGCGCAAAACAGATAAGAATATGTTGACTTTTTATATTTCCAAGAACATATCGCGTGAATTGCATTTCTCAAGGTTTTCCATGCCCATCAGCGAGAAGAGCCTCGGCGGTTATACCGTTATTACCGGCGAGACGCTTAACATTAAAGATGCTTATCTGATCAGCAAGTCAAAAAGTTATTCCTTTAATCGTGAGTTCGATAAAAAAACAAACTTCCGCACAAAATCCATGCTTGTCGTTCCCATGATCAATCAGAAAGCTGAGACTATCGGCATCATTCAACTGATCAATAAAAAATCGTCTTACAACAAGATCATCGATTACGCATCATTCAAGGAATCAGCGGTCCAGTCGTTTAATGAAGATGATGCTGTCAGTCTGACCGCACTTGCCAGTCTGGCAACGGTTTCATTGCAAAATGCCATCCTTTATCATGAGATTGACAATCTTTTTCATAGCTTTGTAGAAGCTTCCGTGTCCGCCGTAGAACAACGTGACCCCGCTACCTCCGGCCACTCTTTCCGCGTTTCTAAATTTTCTACATTGTTGGCAGAAAGTTGCAATAAGGCAGGCGGGATTTTCGATGATTGGTTTTTTAATAAAACGCAACTGCGTGAACTGGAATACGCATCGCTGCTGCACGATTTTGGCAAAATAGGCGTACGCGAACCGGTGCTGCTCAAATCGCATAAAATGGAAGAACAAAATTTTGTTTCACTGTTGCGTAAATTCGATATTCTTGCTTTGAATATTCAGCTGGAAAGCTATCGTGAAATGGTGGAAAAATTTCGCGAAGGCAGCAGCAGCGGCATGCCAATGATCGAACTGGAACAGGATATCAGCATGATCAAGGCTAAACAGCAAAAAAAATTGACCGAAATTAAGGAACATCGCCGCACCATTGAACGCTGCAATGAAGGTGTTCCGCTTACCGATGAAGTTAAACGCATTATTGAAGACTGTTCATACATGGATGTCGACGGAATGTTTTTTAAAGAAAAACTGGTGACCGGTAGAGAAGAAATGCTCCTGAGTATTCCTTACGGTACACTTTCACAAACCGAACGTTTGGAAATTCAGAGTCATGTCAGCCATACATTTGAATTTCTTAAAAAGATCCCCTGGACCGACGAACTGAGACATATCCCGGAAATTGCGCATTTTCATCACGAGAAAATGGATGGCAGTGGTTATCCCATTGGCATTAAGGGTGACGCTATTCCCAATCAAACTAAGATCATGACAATTTGTGATATTTACGACGCACTCACCTCTGCCGATCGTCCATACAAAAAGTCCATGGAAGTCACGAAAGCCATTGATATTTTGAAAAGCGAAAGTAAAACGGGTAAACTGCACAACGACTTATTAGAGCTGTTTATTCGCAATAAACATATTCGCGAGGCGGTGCGTGTACCAAAAATTTCGCAGCTGGAAGTCATCCTTTAAACTTCACAACCAGACCGCGCCGAGCAAGCTTTGCTCATAAAGTATTGTTAATTGTTTAAAATATTGTTTTTATGAGGATTAAATAATGTATACATTACCACCACTATCCTATGCACCCGATGCCTTGGCACCGCACATAGACGCCCGCACAATGGAAATTCACCACGCCAAACATCACGGCGCCTATGTGGCTAAATTGAACGAAGCCACTAGTGGAACAGCCCAGGCTGACCTTGAGCTGAAAACACTGATGGCAAATATTACCACTGAAACGGCACCCGCTATTCGCAACAATGGCGGAGGCCATTATAATCATAGCCTCTTTTGGACATTGCTGACGGCGAGGCCGGACGGCGGAACAAATGAACCGCATGGCGAACTGCGCACACGCATGGAACAAACGTTCGGTTCTTTTGCCAACTTTCAAACTCAGTTTGCAGCTGCTGCCATGAAACGCTTTGGCAGCGGCTGGGCATGGTTGTGCAGTGATGCCAGCGGAGCGCTGACCATTGGTTCTACACCTAATCAGGATAATCCCCTTATGGCGCTGAGCCCTTATAAAGGAAAACCGCTGCTGGGCCTGGATGTTTGGGAACATGCCTATTACCTCAGCTATCAGAATAGGCGTGTGGATTATATTAAGGCGTTTTGGAATATTGTCAACTGGGAAGCCGTTGCGGCAAACTTGTAAACACAGCTTATTTTTGTTTGTTGCTGCACCGGCTGCCTGTACCGCATAGGCGCACCCGAAGTGATTGCTCAGCTTGTCCGAGCTTGCCTGTTTTGCTGAACTTTTGCGCAGCATTTTATTTGTTTGACTTGTGAAAAACCAACCTGTGTCCTCAGCGAATGCCGATGCTTTTCGCACAGCACAAACTGTTTTAGTGGGCGGCGTGAACTCGCCAGTACGCTCATTTAAAAGCGTAGGCGGCGACCCGCTTTTTATCAGCCGCGGCAATGGGCAATTTCTCTATAATTTAGAAGGACGTCCGTATTTGGATTATGTGCTTTCCTGGGGCGCTATGCTTTTGGGACACGCACACCCACGCGTGCAGGCGGCATTGCAAGCTGCTGTTCCCTTAGGGACAAGCTTTGGCGCACCCACACTGGCTGAAACGGAACTGGCCAAACGTGTCTGTGCCTGCGTTCCGGGGCTGGAGAAGGTGCGGATGGTGAACTCCGGAACGGAGGCTGTGATGTCTTTGGTGCGCTTGGCACGCGGAGTGACCGGACGCACTAAAATTATCAAGTTTAAAGGCTGTTACCATGGCCATAGCGATCATTTTTTGGTGGCAGCCGGTTCAGGGGCACTGACACTGGGACAACCGTCATCGCCAGGTGTCACCGCCGCTACAGTGCGCGATACGCTGCTCTGCGAGTTCAATGACCTCCAGTCGCTGCGTGCCCAGCTGGACGCACATCGCGACGATGTTGCCGCTATCCTCTTAGAACCTGTGCCCGGCAATATGGGTGTTGTCTTGCCGCAGCCCGGGTTTTTGCAAGCCGTGCGGGACTTGGCAACCGCTGCGGGAGCACTCTTAATCTTCGATGAAGTGATGACAGGCTTTCGCGTAGGCTTGGGCGGTGTGACGGAACGGCTGGGTGTGCGCGCTGATTTGCTGGCACTGGGCAAGGTGCTGGGCGGCGGGTTGCCTGCAGCACTTTACGGCGGAAGCGCTAAACTAATGGACAACGTGGCACCAGTAGGCCCTATTTATCAGGCCGGGACGCTATCAGGCAACCCTTTGGCAATGGCAAGCGGGCTGGCGACACTTAACGAACTGTCCGAACAGGCAGCGGTGATTTACCCACAGTTGGAAAAACACACCGATGTTTTAGCGACGGGATTGCGTGCAGCCGCTGCACGCGCGGGCGTGGCTGTGGTGGTCACGCAGCTGGGCGCAATGTTAAGTGTTTTTTTTACAGCGCACCAAGCTGTCCATTCTTTTGCTGATGTGATGACGACCGCAGTCGCTCAGTATAAACTTTTTTTTCATGCCATGTTGGCTGAACAAATATTTCTTCCACCATCTCCTTATGAGGCATGGTTCCTTTCTACGGCACATACGGATGCCGATATAGCCCGCACACTCACGGCGGCGGAGCTGGCATTTAATACTATTAAGGAAGCTGGCAAGAAGTCTTGACATAACGATTATTAATTTATTAATTTATTAAATAGATAGTGGAGCTATTGATGTTAAGGTTATGATGGAGGTCTATGCCGATGGAGAAAAAAAACTTACAAAAACATATTGAACGGGCGGCGAGTATTCTTGCTTATGTAGCCCGCAAACAACGCGCAGCCTTGCCTTCCGTGAAAGAAGCCGCTGCTGTCATGCAGCAAGAGCTGGCAAATGTGAGTCGCCTAGATCAGGTATTTCGTAAACGCGCTCAATCCGTGTTAGCGGCTATTCGTCATCAACGTAACCGTTAACCGCATATAATGATAGCGGGACCTGCCCTTCGTGATGTTAAATTGCATCGGGAACCAGCTGGTGCATTGCTGCAGCGCCATCGTATTCTGGATGCCTGGTTCCCCGCACGGTATAGCCTCGATCTTTATAAAGGCTGTCCAGCAGCGTGTTTATACTGCCCCGCTACATTTATGCCGCAGCTGCGCCCAGTGTTTCATTATGAAAACGTTTTGCCTAAACTAGCCGCAGAACTGGCGGCATTACAAATCGCACAATCACAGACCAATGCCAATCACCCGCATGCTGAACTGATTGGCTTGGGCGCAGGTTTTCACGATCCCTTTAGCCCCTCCTTGCAGGCACTGGCACCGCAGCTCTTAATGCGTGTATTGGCAGCTCTCCATGAACACGGACACCGCGCGCTTAGTGTGACGAAGTACCCAACAACATTGGTGGAGCTAATGGATGCTCATGTTGGACATGCTGCATTTACTGCAGGTGCTGGTTTGCCGCTTGTCGTGAGTGCTTTTACACTTATGGAGGCAGCGGAAGCAACTGTGCTGGAACCTAAACTCCCCGCTGTGCAGGAACGCTTAACGGCTTTGCAGGAATTGCATCAGCGCGGCGTGCCGCTGGGAGCATTGATCCTTTCACTGGCTCCCTGGGACATCGCAGCAGAAACTGAACGTCTCTTGGAATTGGTGCAGCAACTGAAAACAGTGGGAGTCAACTTTATCATGTTGACGTTTCCTTTTGCAGAAACGCGGACACAACTTTATCAACAGCTGACAGCAGCACAACCAGCGGTGCCGTCACTTAAGCGCTTTGCTGCTGCCGCTAAACAATTTTATGCCAAACCCGGGACGCTGTCTGCTGCCGCACAGGGCACATTGGCATTGGAGCAGACTTTCAGAGAAAAACTGCGCAATTTGACATTATTCTTCATGCCCCCACCGCCTTTTTATCGTAATTGGCTCTCCGTCAAGGATCTGGCAACGGTTACGCTGATTCAACTTTATTATTTGCTGCTGGCAATGGGAAAACGCCGAGCATTTTTCAGATTGGCTGCCTACCAACTGAGTATCATGACAGAAACAAACTTTCAAATGATGCTGCGCGAGCAGACACTTCATCTGGTGCCGGGAATTGGTACTTATACAGAGCAACTAATCTTGAAAATGACACTTAAAAATGATTTTACAACATTTGACCAAATGTTGTTGCAATGGTATCAACTTTAAAAATTTACCATTAATCACTAACCTAAAATACTAAATCACAGTACTATTTAATAGCCATGGATAGACGAGACCCACAGTACATTCGTAATAAACGCGCGTTTGAACGCACGGTAATCTATCATATGCCCAAACGCGAGATTGCCACCTTTGGCAGCACCATTTATACCTATTATTTTGCCGCTAAAAGTAAACGCGAACAGACTCGCGTCCATGAAGGCGCCCTGCATATTAAAACGCCGCTTATTGTCACTCCATACTTTTCTTCTAAAAAAACATTCAGTAATATGGATAACGAGGCAATCAATTTTGCCGGTAAATTTATGCAGGAAATAAATTTTCCACTCACATTCATTGAATATCGCTTTCATAATGTGGAACGTGAAACCTGGATGGAACAACATAGCTTTGCTGAAACACTGTTAAAACTAGGCGACCAACTCAAGTCCGCTAAACAGGATCGCGCAATTCTCTTTGCTGGTGATGAAACAACTTGGAACATTTCGCTTATTAAAGCTTGTATGAAAATTATTGAAATGTCCATGCAGACGAATCTGACTGAAATAGAAGAACGCGGACTTTTGGATAAACACGGCATCCCGCGCGCATTGGAAAAGGAGATTGAACAGCTTTTTAAACATGCCCAACAAGACAAGGAGAGCGTGCGCAAACTTGGCAAACTGTTATTGCAGCATGATATTTTTGAACGTTACGAAGAACGCTTTTTCAAACTCATCAAAGGGTGAAACAACCTTGCTGCCACAAATTGAGAATACTACAGCTTGTCAGTGAACTTGCAAGCCGTTTGCTCATGCAAGCTCACATTTAGCTACTTTTGCACTGTACGCGTATGACAAGCGGCAAAATTGTTTTTATTGTTTTGGGCAGCTTTTTGCTGGGCATGCTGCCATTGCAGGCGGCGCTTAGCGCACAGCAGCTCTACGTAGCGGTGCAGCGCGCTAACGAGGCGCGCTTTCCCGCATACTTCTCCGCCAAACTAAGCGGCGCCGCGCTCACATTGCAATTTAAAAATATCCCAGCAGAAATGATTGAATTTGGCAAACGCCCAGAATTGCACTTTCATTTTAAAAAATATGAAAAACCGCGCCT
>CBDFMP010000040.1:0-61019 GCA_965249715.1 Spirochaetota bacterium
AAAATCCACAGCGAAGGTGCTGAGATTGCGATTATTAATGCCAATGATGACGTTTGTGATTAACTGGCGGCGTGTGAGCAGCTTTAGCACGCTGAGTCCCTCGCTGAGCGTGAAAATTTCAATGAGCGGTGTGAGTCCCAGCTCCTGACCGTAACGCACGAGGTTTGTTAATGCTGTATCCGTAAGGATGCGTTTGATCAATAAATAAAGATCGGCGCCGGCAGTGGCGGCTTCCGCCAGCTGGCAGCGGTGGACAATGAAATCTTTGCGCAGGATTGGCAATGTGGTGGCTGCGCGCACGGCGCGCAGCTGGCTGAGCGCGCCTTTGAAAAAATGCGGCTCGGTGATGACGGAAATGGCATTGGCGCCGCCGTCCTGGTAGGCGCGCGCAATGGCTGCTGGCTCATAAGGGCTGCGTAAAATGCCTTTTACAGGTGAGTGGTGTTTACATTCGGCTATGAGCTTAAACTGAGTTTTGGGTGCAGGCAGGAACCGCAGAGGTTTATGGTCTGGTTTGGGGTCTGGACTACCCGCAGCTTCCCAGGCTGCCCAGCTGGCTTGGTTATGGCGCCGTGTGGCGGCGACTATTTTTTGCAGCAGATCTTCCATGCCAGCGTGCCGACTGATGAAAGGTTGGCAAACTTAAATGCGTTTGAGCAGACCACTGAGCACTTTGCCGGGCCCCACTTCTATGAATGTGCTTTCACCGCTGAGTGCGCGTAGGGCGGTGATGGTTTCACTCCAGCGCACTTGCTGGGTCAGCTGAGCGCTAAGCGTGGCAATAATGGAAGTTTTGTCCTTTGCATAAGGTTGGGCGTTCAAATTGGCATAAACAGGCACTTGCGGCGGATTGAGCACGGCGGCTGTCAATACCTCCTGCATGATGGTTGCCGCGCTTTGCATCATGGGTGAATGGAATGCACCGCTTACAGGCAGCATTACACAGCGCCGCGCACCGGCGGCACTGAGCGCAGGACTTAACTGTTCCAATGCGGCTTTTTCGCCAGAAAGGATAATTTGTGTGGGAGCATTGAAATTAGCGATAAATACCTTTGTCTCCATTCCCGCTTTGCTGATGGTCTGCGCAATAACTGTTTGTTCAATGCCCAGCACTGCCAGCATGCCGCCGGCAGTAGTTTTTGCAGCCGCTTCCATGGCTAGCGCACGTTTATTCACCAGTGCCAATCCCTCCATGAATGAAAAGACACCACTTGCCTGCAGTGCATTGTATTCACCCAAGCTGTGACCAATGTAAAGCTCAGCTGTTGTTCCGCCTGTCTTCAGGCGTTCCTGTTCACTGAGTGCATTGACAAAGAATAACAGCGGCTGTGTGTAGCGCGTTTGATTGAGTTTTGCCTGCTGCGCGGGGTCTAAACAAAGCGATGTTACATCATAACCCAGCAATTTGTTTGCCTGTGCGGTTTCATTGGGGAATGTTTTAAAAAGTGTTTCGCCCATGCCCGGCTGCTGAGAGCCTTGACCGGGAAACATGACAATGGTGCGGGAAGTGTCGGTGGTTTTTTGCATGATGAAACTTGTTAAATGTTGATGCTTAGCGTTGTTTAGCGGATTTTTTATGTTGAGCTAGAAGTTACTGCTTAACACCTTGTGTTTTTACAAGGGTTTGCCGTCCTCACCAGCTAGGGGAACGGCGTTGGCTGTTAAATTATAGCCTGAAGCCAGTATTTTGCGCGGCGCTTAACAGCACGGGGTATTTTAATGTTTGTAAATGCTGCCGTCTGCTATGTAGAGCGTATCTTCAGCAATGTTTTTACAGAGATCGCCAACGCGTTCTAGCCGTTGGATAATGCGGACAATGCAATAAAAAAGGTGAAAATCATTATTTTGAACGCTCAGCTTGCTGCTGGCAACCTTAATCGCATTATCACGGAGTGCGTTGATCGTGCTGTCTTTTTTGATAACAGTAATGGCTTTGTCTGTATCTTCGTGAATCAGCATTTCCTGCATAAGGCTATGAAGCTTTAGCGTGGCATTGGCAAGCTCGCGGAGGAAACTAATGTCAAAATTTGTTTTCATGTCAATGAAATCCAGCGTGTAGCTGGCAATGCTCAGCGCCAGATCGCCCATGCGTTCCAGGTCGTTATTGATCTTGATGAGCATAATCAAGTAGCGCAGATTCTTAGCTTTCGGCTGATGCAGGGCGATAGCCTCAATGCAGCGTTCCTCAAGCAAAACCTCCAGCTCATTCATGCGTTTTTCAAACGTGTGAATAACCTTGTCCGCCAGTTTGTCATCAGCATTGAAGAGGGCCTCAATGCTGGTACTGAGCATGGTGTGGGAATGCTCCAGGATCTCTGTTGCACGTTTTTTGATGGTGCTGAGTTCTTTTTCTAAGTGTAATTCTTCCATTGCGTTTGAGGACTGGCGGGTTTAGCCAAATTGTCCCATGAGGTAAGCTTCTGTGCGTTTATCGCTGGGAACGGTGAACATGGTTTTGGTTTTATTGTACTCGATCAGCTCGCCCAGGTAAAGAAAAGCAGTGTAGTCGGAAATACGACTTGCTTGGGCGGTATTGTGCGTGACCATGATGATGGGAACTTCTTTTTTAAGTGTGAGCAGCAGGTTTTCTATGCGTGCGGTTGCTACGGGGTCCAGCGCGGAGGTTGGTTCGTCAAGCAGCAGGAGCTCCACGTCCATTGCCAATGAGCGGGCAATGCACAGGCGCTGCTGTTGACCGCCGGAGAGAAAGGTGCTGCGCTGGTGAAGCCGGTCTTTCACTTCATCCCAAAGTGCCGCTTTGTGCAGGTTTGTTTCCACAATTTCTATTTGCTGGCGGCGATTTAATTTCATGCCAGTGAGGATATAGCCCGACAGCACATTTTGAAAAATGGTCATATTGGGAAAGGGATTGGGGCGTTGAAAGACCATGCCTATGCGTTTGCGTACCAGCATTGCCGGGAGTGTCAGGATATTGTTATCGTGCAGCTTGATGGTGCCTGAGACCTTAGCTTGTGTATCCAGTTCATGCAAACGATTGATGGCGCGGATGAGTGTGGATTTGCCGCACCCAGAGGGGCCCATAATGGCAACAAGACCTTTTGTTGGAAACTGAATATTGATGTTCTGCAATACGTGATGAGTGCCGAAATAAACGTTTAAATCGGCTATACTGAGAATGGCATCGTTACTGAAGCGCTCAGAAATATTCTTTATGGTACTGCGGCGCCTGGTAATGGAGGGTTTGCGCAAGGAGCTGGATGTTTTATTCAATGATAAAAGTGACTTCATTTGTGGCTTCACTTTCTTTTTAGGCGGCTTTGTATTATACACTTTATACACGTGGTTTGACAATTAAAAACAGTGAAGCTGACATGCCTAAGTGCGCTCAGTGTTATATTTTTCTACGTGCCAGCAATTTTGTCAGGAAATTGACGAGGATAATAAAAACCAGTAGGATGAACGATGCGCCCCAGGCTATATTTTGCCAGTTTTCATAAGGACTGATCGCAAATTTATAAATGGTAATGGGCAATGTGCTGACAGGTTCAGTGGGGGCGAATGACAGGAAGGGGTTGCCGAAGGCGGTGAAGAGGATGGGCGCGGCTTCACCGGTGATGCGTGCCAGCGCTAAGAGCACGCCAGTGGTGAGTGCTGGCGTGGCAATGGGAAGCACCACTTTGCGCACCGTACTGAAAAAGGAGCCGCCCATGGCGTAAGCAGCTTCAATGACTTCTTTGGAAACCATATTGATGACTTCCACCGTTGAGATCACGATGATGGGGAACATCATAATAGCGCAAACTATACTGCCCGAAATAAGTGAAAATCTGCCCATGGGCGCAACCACCCATACATAAGCGAGAATGCCCACAACAATGGCGGGGATGGATTGCAGGGCATTACAGGAGAGATAAACCCATTCGCTAATGGCAGCTTTCTGATTGAACGCGAGGTAAATACCGGCGCCAATGGCAAGCGGCGTGGCTATGAGCGTGGCAAAAAACGATATAAGCGCAGTTCCAACAATGGAATTGACAATGCCGCCGCCAGCGGCACCGGGCGGCGGCTCAGTGGTTGTGAGAAATTCCCAGCTGATGCTGCTTATTCCGTTTACCAGCACGTGATAAATAATGAGAAAGAGCGGGATAAGCGCGAGGATGGTTAAAATTACGACAAAAAAATTGAATAAGCGGTTCTTGAATTTGCGATAGGCAAAAGCTGCGGACTCAGCTGATGGCTGGTATTTTTTTGATTTTAACCGCATGGTGTTATTCAGACAATAAAATGTTTGATGAGCTTGCGTGCAAAGTAGGAGAGCAGGATGGAACTGATGAGCAGTGTCAGACAGCTGCCGATGATAGCGGAATAATAAATAGCGTCACTGGTTTCGCCAATGGCAAGCGGCGTGGTTATGAGGGTGGCAAAAAACGGTATAAACGCAATCCCAACAATGGTAATTGCAATGCCGCCGCTAGCGGCACCGGGCGGCGGCTCAGTGGTTGCTAGCGCTGAGCACGGGTGCATTTTTACAGACTGCATGGTGTCATTCAGACAATAAAACGTTTGATGAGCTTACGTGCAAAGTAGGAGAGCAGGATGGAACTGATGAGCAGTGTGAGACAGCTGCCGATGATAGCGGAATAATAAATAGCGTCACTGGTTTCGCCAATGGCAAGCGGCGTGGCTATGAGAGTGGCAAAAAATGATATAAACACAGTCCCAACAATGGTAATTGCAATGCCGCCGCTAGCGGCACCGGGCGGCGGCTCAGTGGTTGTTGGCGCTGAGCGCTGGTAGCTTTTTGATTTTAATCGCATGGTGCTGCTCAGACAATAAAACGTTTGATGATCTTACGTGCAAAGTAGGAGAGCAGGATGGAACTGATGAGCAATGTCAGACAGATGCCGATGATAGCGGAATAATAAATATCTTCACTGGCTTCAGCAAATTCATTAGCGATCAGACTTGCCATTGTATTGGTTGGGCTGAAAATGCCTGAAGGCAAGTGGTTGACATTGCCAATGAGCATGGTAACAGCCATGGTTTCGCCAATGGCGCGTGCAGTGGAGATGAGAAACCCGCCAATAAGACCAGAGCGGGCATAAGGAAGGATGACGTAACGGATGACCTCAAATCGTGAAGCCCCCATAGCGTAAGCGGCTTCTTTAAGCGACTCCGGTACCAGTGCAATGACTTCACGTCCCAATGTGGCGGAGAAAGGAATAATCATAAATGCCAAAATAATGGTCGCAGACAAGAACCCTGTACCGTACGGGATGGCGCCGAGAAAAATTTGCAGGTGCTGCATGAGGGGAATGAACGTGAAGATAGCCCAAAACCCGATGACAACAGAGGGTATGGCGGAAATGATGTCAACAAGATTGGAGATGATGGCTGCCAATTTGCTGCCGCGCATGAGTTCACCTGTGAAGATGGAAATGGCAAGCGAAAATGGAAACGAGAGCAGCAGTGCACTGAGTGTGGTGGCGAAGGTACCGAAGAGAAAGACCAAGGCACCAAATTCCTGTGTAACGGGGTCCCATTTGCTGGTCCAGAAGAACTTTAACCCCGTATGGGTAAAGGCTTCTGAAAACCCGTCTGCAAGGGTAATGAGGGCAGCTAGGGTGAGCAGCGGTGCTAAGCAGGCAAGCGTGAAGAGAATGCTTTTAAATAAACGATCGCCGAATACCATTGAGAAAGATGAGCAGAAGGGGCGTTGAAAACACCGCCGTTGAAAACACCGAGCTTGTGAGCACCTGTCAGCAATGATGAGACTTAAGCTTAGCGGCAAGCCTTACCCAAGAAACTCAGCAGACATGACCCGCTGCAGTGAAAGGAGGATCATAACGGAGAACCAATTAAGAAAGTTTAAACTGATTTTAATGTTCTATGCAAGGAATTTACCAGAAATCATACCAGTATTTTACGCACAGCCACTAAACAAGCTTTCCGCTCAGCGCAAACCCTCTTTATGTGTTATTGGGCGGTTGAACTAATTTTGAGCGAACCCGTGCTAAATACAGCCTTAGAGGCTCTCACCGGCAAAGTGTATTTTGTCGATGATATTAAGTGCTGCTTTTTGTGCAGCTTTGGGAAGTGGTGCATAATAAAGCGGCTGCGCATTTTTTTGACCCTTCGTGACCATCCAACTAAGTAACTCTTTAAATGTTTCTGCCTGCTCACGTGTGCGTCCATTGTAGGATTGATCCGCATAAAAGACAATCCACGTGAAGGTTGAAATGGGGTAACTGGCTTTACCTGCGGGGTGTGTACTTAGCTTAAGCCGTGTATCCGCTGGAAGTTTTACATTGGCTGCGGCAGATACACTGGCCACTGAGGGTTTGACGAATTTGTCATCGGCGTTTGCAATGGCAATCACCGGCAGCTTGGCTGCCAGTGCATAGTTAAGACTGACATAACCAATGGCACCAGGGATACTTTTAATTTGTCCGGTAACGCCTTCGTTTCCTTTGGCGCCAATACTGCTCCTAAACCAGTTGAGCGATTTGCCAACACCTACTGAATTTTTCCATTCGTGGCTGGAAGCTGCAAGAAATTCAGAAAATACGGAAGTGGTGCCTGAGCCATCGGAGCGCCGCACGACAATGATTGGACGATTGGGCAGCGGCAGCCCGGGGTTGAGCTTGCGCAGCGCCGGGTGGTTCCAGCGGGTAATGGCGCCGTTAAAAATATGAGCAAGCGTTTCGCCATTCAAGCGGATGTTTTTTATGGTGTTCAGGTTAAAGGTGACAGCAACGGCACCAAGGACAATGGGAATATGGTGAACAATTTGTCCATTTTCTTTGTACTTGGCAAGCGCGTTGTCTTTGATGAAAGTATCTGTTGCGCCAAATTCAACAACACGCGCCTTAAGCTGACGGATGCCGCCGCCTGAGCCTATGGATTGGTAATTGACTTTTACGTCATATTTTTTGTTATACTCAGCAAACATAGCGGCATAAAGAGGGTACGGGAAGGTTGCTCCTGCGCCCAAAATGGTTTTATTTTGTTGGCTGAATGCCTGTAAGCTGAGCAGACCAAGTGTAAGCAGGCCTGCCAAGCTGAGTTGAAATAGTTTTTTCATTTTTTACCTATTGACCTATTAACTAAAAAGTTGAAAATAAATATTCATAAAACCTTTATCAGGAACCTCCGATAAAGCCGCTATAATTATAAACTTTAACTTGTTTCAGTCAAGCGATTTTTTTGTGAAACATATAACAAAAATAATTTTTTCTCAATGTCCAATTAGCGGCAATAAATTCAGGGATTTTTGAGGAGCCTGATAACAAACAATGCCCCAAAATGTACTGCGAGGCTGGTTTTAGTGTTGTCGCGGTGCTTGCGGTTTGAAAATTTTTTCGGCTTGTTGTAGTTCCCTGTGTGTATCAATATCTAAGCTGCGCTCGGCGGGCATGTTAAAAGGAATGGTTTTGGGCAGCAGGAAGCTCTTATGGGCTAAGAATAACTTGAGGTTAGCCATGTAAATAGCTCCTGTGGCGGCATAAAGGGGCGGAATACTTTGGCGATTGCAAAAGGGAGCATCATCGTTAACCATGCCTTTGAGGGTATGAACGGGCTTGTTTGCGGTGGCTGGCGCGGCTGTGTTTGCGGGCACAAGTTTGAAATATTTGTAAGCGGCGGCAGGAGCGGCACGTACGCTGATGAGGGCATCGGCATTGGCGGCAGTGAAAGTTTTAATGGCGGCATTAATATCGCTGTTTGTGCGCAGCGGCGATGTGGGTTGCAGCAGGATGAAACTCTGATATGTCTGCCTGAGCGGGATAAGAATATGCAAGAGCAGCGGGATAATGGGCGTGGAATTTTGGCTGAGCGCTGCTGGGCGCGGCGGAAATTCTACGGTGGCGGAGTGAGGGTGTTCTGTGAGGAAGTTTTGGCAGCAATGAATGATGGCGGGGTCATCGGATGAAATAAGCAGCGTGTCAATGTCCTCAGCGCCCAGCGCAGCAGCCAGCGTATAAGTGATGAGTGCTTTGCCGTTTAACAGGGCGATATTTTTTTGCGGGATGCTTTGTGAGCCGCCGCGCGCGGGCACAATGGCAAGTAGTTTTTGTGGTTGGGATTTCATGGGGTGGCAAAACGAATACCGTTGCTTTCATAAAGGCTGCGCAACTGGGCATGAATATTTTGAAAGGCGGGTGTATATGTATTTGTGAAATAATCATCGTAGTCGCATACGGCTGCCTTGCTCAGCATCCGTGCGTATAACAATGCTGATGAGCGAATGCCATACACTTTCAGGTTTTGACGCTGGCAGAAAAGTTGTTCCGATGGCAAGGCATCGGGCAGCGGTACAAATTTTTTAGCGGCGAGCTTTAACGCGTGTTCAACGCGACTACGGACAACAGCGTTATTTGAAAAATGATATTTGAGATAAAGCTTGGGCGCGGCAATATTTTTAAATACCACTGCCAGTTGTTTATAAAATTCGCGTTCATCGCTGAGCCAATCGTGAAAATTACCTGAACCGATCATGAAAAAAATCGCGGCTTTAGCTGGAATAATGGCTAAGTCTATTGTTGGATCTTTGTAAAAGGGGATGACGGTCGGCTTAAAAAAAACTGCCGTTAAGGCTTGTTTGGAAAATACATAAGCTTGTTGCTGGACAGCTCTTGCCTCTAGGTAGCGATAACGCATGACATTGAATGTCTCTTTGAATAGGAAATTCAGGAAATGCCCTAAACGATAGGGAATAAAGCGGGAGCCGCGGCGATTGCCGCTGAGGGCGAAGTTTGTGTAGCGATTGAAATAAGAAGGATAATACGATGCTGTTCCTTCTTCCATGTACACCACTTTTCTGCAATTAGGTGCTGCTGCAAAAAATCTGCGCGGCTCCAAAACAATATCCGGTGTGTACAGCGTGTAGGTGCAGCTTGGTGACAGCATTTTGGATTTGAGGTGTGCAGTAAGTTTGAAGAACATCGGCACAAGGCGCAAAGCAGGCGGCACCAGCTTTTTGTAAAGCGGATGCGGGTGATAAACTGCACGCGGCAGCGATATTTCAATGATTTGTGATTGTGGACTGACGGCAGCTAAATGCAGTTTTTTTTTAGCATTGAAGATGATCACCAAGACAATACTTTCAGCTTTTAATTGACAGAACTTAGCGATGGCAAGCGCCATATAAAATGTGATATGGCTATGAATAATAAAAACATGTTTCATGGCATCATGTTAAGACATTGCAAGGGTACGCGAGGAACGGGTCCGATGTTTTAGCTGAGCAGGTGTTGGTTGTAAGAATTGCACGCCATTTTTCTGATAGATTGTTTTCAAGTTAGTGAAATCAATTCGCAAGTCAGTCTTCGGGTGATGATAAGTGGCGGCAACATATTCATCCAAAGAAAAAATACGCCCTGCTTTTAAAATACCGGCATAAAGCAGTGCCGATGAACGCAGCCCATAAATGGTTAAATGTTTTTTTTGTAAAAATATTTGTTCGGGAGGTATGTCGGATGCTAAACGACGTGTTGTGATGCCAATATTATGCAGTATTGTTATGATTTTTTGTTGTGTGTTTGCTGTGTTATTTTGATGGAATTTAATATAACAGGGAGTGTCATTGGGTAATTGTTGAAATGCAGCTTGCAAGCCTGCATAATAAGCGGGTTTGTCGGCAATCCAGTCTGCTTTATCAATTGTACTATCCATGAAAAAAATTGTAGCCTTAGTGGGGAGCTTGGCTATTTTGGCAACAAAAGTTTTATCGTGATAAAATGGAATAACTTCCCGCTGAATGCGCGCAGTGGCAAATGCCTCCTTATTCAGGACGTAAGCTTTTGCCTGAGGTAATTTTGCCGGGAAATACTTAGCATAACATTTATAGATTTTTTTATGGAACGCAAATCTAAGATAATGCGCTAAGAATTTGGGAAAACGTTTTAAGGGTTTATTGCCAATGTCACTTGCCAGCTTCAAGAAATTTTCAAACGCGGCATAAATCTGTTTGCTATAACAAGCAGAACCTTCTTCTACCAATGCTCCATGTGTACACTGCGGAGCGGTTAAGAGGAAACCGACTAAATCATTCCCCATTCCATGATGATAAAAAATATATTCTGATTGGCGGGGCGGCAACCTGTGGCTGAAGCGTTTATACAATAATAAAAAAACGATAGCCTTGCGAAGATCAGCAGGAACTAATTTTTTATAAATGGAGCGTTTCATCCATGGCCGCTCAGTATAATGAACATGAAAAACGGTTGCTGCTGGCGGTAATGCCTTGAGATAAACGGGCTTGCATTCAAAGTTGTAAAATAAGACATCATCGGTAGCTAGCTTGTATTTCTGCATAATGGCAAGTGCCATATATAAGCTGTTATAATTATGGATTTTAAAAATATGTTTCATCGGGTGCCAGGTAATCCATGTGAACGATGTAGTGTGAAGCTGTGCCGAACAACAATTAAGCTTAACGATGCTCCACCATTTCCTGTGGTGGTTTTAAAAAGCTAACGCCATTTTTTTTATAAACAGTACGGGCATATTTGAAATTGGTTTGATTGTACAGGGTTGGGTCTGCATAGAGAGCTGAGAAGTAGTCTTCAAAAGAATAAACGTGCTCGCATTTAAACGCGCTGGCATATAATAGACAGGACGTTCGTATGCCATAAACAGTGAGGTGTTGCTTTTGCATAAGCAGCTGCTCAGAAGGCAATGTGTCTGGTAAAATATGAAATATTTTCCCCGCTGTTTGCATGAATGCAGCAAGCTTCGCGCGCGTCTTAGCTGTATTGCCTAAATGAAACTTGATAAATAACTCAGGGGCGGTGATCTGCTTTATTGCAAACTCCAGACGTTTAAAATAAAGCTCCTTATCTATAATAAAATAGTCGTTGTAGTCAACCACCCCGTCCATGAAAAAAATGGTCGCTTGCTCAGGTACCATGGATAAGTCAATTTTTAAATCCTGATAAAATGGAATAATGAACTTTTTAAAAAAAGGCCCATTGTAAGCAGCTGAGCTTATCGTATAAGCACAAATCTGCATTTGTTTTCTGCCATAACGTTTATAATCCCAGAAATATAGTTGTTTGTGAAAAAAATATCGTAATAAATGTCCGGGCATAGCGGGCAGCCATTTAAAGTGCTGCTGATAGCTGCTCCCTGCATGTGCTAAAAAATTCTTAAATGTGCTCCACAGCTTTTTAGTAGATGCACCCCATCCTTCCTCTAATAAGTTTATCTGTTGGCAAGTAGGAAAAGTGGCAAAAAAACAACTCCATGGAATGTCTATTCCATGGCAATAAAAGATATACGGAGCTTCCCTCAGTGTTGCAACGACTTCGCGATAGTGACGGTAAAACTTGAAAAATCTTATTAACTTACGCATCCATGAAGCCACCAGCTTGCGATAAAGCTTTCCTTCATTGGTAATGTTGTCCGGCAGCGGTGCATAAATAGTTTTGAGCTCAGTTGGGATGGATTGCAGCAATGTTTTATTTTTGTGGTAACTTAGTATGATCATGTCCTCCGCTGCTATTTGCAAGTATTCTTTGACGGAGAGTGCCATGTATAAGCTAATATAGCTGTGGACTTTAAAAACATGCCTCAGCTTAGTGGCTGGCTCAGCATTTAAAGTTTTCAAATTCTACTCTTGTTTCGTTGATTGAAAAGTCACTGGACTATTAACTACAATGCCATAGTATAACATGCTGCTGCCCGGACATTGTGCTGGAATACCCCGTGGGACTACGGCATCGTACTCCCGCTAATACCTGCAAGCAGCCAATGGCTGCTGGTGCTGCTGGGCATTGATAACACCGCCGCACAATGCAATGCAGGCTGTTCTACGGGGAGACAATACCCAGCGGTTAGCGGGGGTGTGGTATTATTGGAAGTTCGGAAGCGGTGTTGGTTATGTCGGGGAGTTCACCGCGCGGAGCGGGCATTGCGGGGGATGCGATTTTTTTCAATTTTGTATGGCGTGTTTTATTTTGTTTGAGTAATGTTATTCAATACGCTTTTGTGATATTTTAAAGTATTTAGAATCCCTTTCAATTCCAATCCACCTTCTACTAAACTTTTTTGCCACATAAGTTGTTGTGCCGCTTCCTAAAAAAGGATCGAGCACAATATCTCCTTTTTGTGAACTTGCCAAAATAATTCTTTTTAGCATTTCTTCCGGTTTTTGTGTAGGGTGCAATGCGCGTCCATCATCACCACGCAATCGTTCTTTTCCCTGTACAAGTGGCAATTCCCAAAGATCGCGCATTTGTTTTAGGCTTCCGTCTTTTTGTTTTTCAGGATTGATTTCTTTGATTTTTTCGTAGTCAAATATCCATCCGCTTCCCTTAACTGCCCAAACAACAAATTCTGTTGCGTGCGTGAAGACGCGTTTGGTCATGTTTGGCATGGCGTTTGTTTTGTACCAAGTAATAATATTATTTATTTTAAAATCAAGTTGTTTGAGTACAATCATCACCTCAGCGATGTTGTGATAACTGCAGGCAACGTAAATTGCGCCTTTGGTTTTTAAAACTTGTTTACATGCTGCTAACCAGCTTTTTGTAAATTGCATATAAGCTGGTGCAGTCATTTTATCCCATTGCTCGTTGACCATGTACCAATCGCCACCAGTTTTTTTTCCTCGCCATTTCAACCCATTCCCAGATAGATTGTAGGGAGGATCGGCAAAAATTAAGTCGATAGAATTTTCAGCAACTTCCTCACTGAGCACCTCAATGCAATCACCATTGTAAATAATGTTTGTTTTCATGTTGGTTAGGCACTAATCCGCTTAGTCCATGCAGAAATGATGGTTGGAATATTTTGCAGCCATGTATTGGAATCTTGGTATGAGCTTGATGAATTTACAATCTTGTCATACAGGCACGAAATTTCCGTATGTTGCAAAAAACGCCCATGGGCTTTCATTGCGACCAATGCTTCCAGAACCGAAATAAATTGTGCGATTGAAAGGGGAATGATTTTTTGTTGTCCTCCTTCATATCCATGTTTGATTGCGTTCCAAAAAGTATTGACTGTGTCTCTATGCAACTTTGGAGCAATGAATAGACAATAGGCAGGCTTGTTCTTGTGTGTTTGCTCAAAGTCACGTAAGTGTCGCATGACAGGCTGCCCCTCGTAGTACCACTGATCACGACTCCTGAGCATTGTAACTTCGCAGATTGCATAAAAACTTTCGTAAAAGCATTCTATGTCTGGTTTATTAGCTGGTGCGGTGAATATTGGCTCATTGTCGTCGCCAACAGGATAATTGGGTTGAATCTTCAAGGCATCATTGAGCGCGTATAATCCAAATGTTGATAGCTTTTCAAGCAGCAGTGGGCGATTTTTAAAATTAAAAATATTTCCGAGGTCTTGAATACAGGCATTAAGTTGCTTAATTGCTTGAGATTTTTTGTGATTTTCCGCATCTTGTAAAACTCGTTGATATGTTCTTAACTCCGTGATGTAAGCTTTTAACTCAGCATTTTGCATGGTTTGCAAGTCTTTAATGGCACGATGTTCTTTTTGTAAAGCACGTTCATATTTTTGCAGCTCCCGCACTAAGTTCTTAATGATTTTAGTGTAGCTCGCGCGCGTTTCCCAGGGCAGCTCTGGTTTTGAAATATCAGAAATATAAGTAAGATAGTCTTCTTTTGAAGTGAATGACTTCGATTGTGCATGATCCTTGTTAAGCAAAGAGTTAAGTTCGATCAATCTTCTTGCTTCTAAGTCGATATAAAATCCGCCGCCACGAATATAAATATATTTGGTCAGACGAAAATAACGAATGGCATTGTCTCCATAGTCTTGCAAGTTTTTCAATAGTTTATTGACTTCAGCTTCATCATTGCTATTTAAAAACTCATGAGCAAATTGTTTTTTGTGAGCAGTGAAAATTTCTTTTTGCTTTTGCTGTGGTTTTCCAGACAGTTCACTTCGTATTTTGATGATCTTTTCTGCATATAAATCAATATTTTGATAATGCACCAGGGTTGGTGCAAACAGCGAGAATTCTTTTTTGCTTATGCCTTTTGCAGCGTTCCCACGAGCAATTTCTTTTTGGTTAACTTTGCGGATCAACTGAAGGGTTCCAATAAATGGTTTTATATTATAGGCTCCATTAGCTGGATAATCTCTGCTGGCTGGGTTTGGTATTTGCCACTTTAAGAAACTTCTGAAAAAAATTTCTCCAAGCTCAAAGTTTTCCTTTAAAAACAATTTCCCTAAGTTTGTTATTTTTACTTTATTAGCTTCAGTGACAACAAGCCCAATTTTTTTTAAAGGATTGATGGATTGTCTGCCGCGCATTGCGGGGTCTTCATAGGCTTTGGTATTAAAAATATCTTCTGCTTGCGCATAAGATATTTTTTCTGATTGATTGTTAACTAATTTAATTTGTTCCTGAGTAAGGTCATTATAAAATTGTGATTTCCCATAACCATATACCCTGTTTTGAATCAGCAGGGTTTGATATTTTCTCTGATTCGCGTAATTCCATTCAGAGTTTTCAAGTTGTTGCAAGACAACCAAAAAACTTCGCAACCTATCAGGGTTCCGCAATGTTGTCGTAATGGACCAAGGCTTTTTCATAATCATTTTCTTACTTTGCAGTAAAAAATACGTTCGGCATTATTTTCTCCATTACTTTTCCCAGTTGTAAAGGCTTTGTAGTCTTTCTTAAAAATTTCAACAGTACCTTTGTTATTTAAAATTTGTAAGATTTCCTGATCGCTCATACGAGCATTGGAGCGTCCATCTTTTGACGCTCCTGTATTGTTATATGAAAGCAAAATATGGTTACATTGTGCATGGCTGATCAAATCTGCGAAAGCATTTCTTGCACTCTTGAGGCAATAATTACTTTTAACATGTGCGCGGCTCATCTTTTTACCAATTCCCGTGACCGCGGGCTTATTCCATTCTGCAAGATTTTCTAAAAGGTGGTACGTATCGGAATACTGGCGTGAATTGTATGGCGGATCAATGTATAAAACATCGCAGGAAATTTTTTTAATAAGCGTATTGGCATCCGCTTTATAAATTTCATTGTTAGCATTATGGGAATAATGAACAGCTGGCATGAGTAATTTTACTGGTTGAAGCATGTCTAAGTTTTTACGGAACGCATCATAATGCCCAACAGTATTGGCTGTTTTATCTGCTGCATAAATCAATGAACAAATTAAAAGGTTTTTCTCATCCTTAAGTTCTGCAATGTTGTCAATTTCTTCTCTTATCGCACCAATTTTGCGTGCGTTTTCTTTTGTAAAGTATGTGCCACCAAAGTGTTTTGAAAAATAATTTTCTTTATCATTTGGCAAATTATTGAGATGATTTATTTTCTCAAGTACGCTTTTTTGCAGCTCGGCAGCAGTTCCTAAAAATGCCTGCAAACAAACATGATTTGCAGAAAGAAAATCGTTAGCAATAATCTTTGCAGCTGGATAATTGAAATATTCACCCACAACACCCGTACCGGCGAAAATATCGCAAAATGAATGCACGAAGCCGCATTTATCAGAAACTATAGCTTTGATAAATCTGAGCAATTTGTATTTATTGCCTAAATAACGCCTATTTTGAAGTTGGAAATATCCATTTTTTGGTTCTTGTGGCTGGGAGTGATACTTGTTGTTTTTTACACTAATGTTATATGTGGGGGGAGGGAATTCTAACAAGTCAAAGAGTGTTCCTTGGATTCCGCCTGTGTGATAATCAAAATCTTTCGTTTGATAGCTTTCTGACATTAACTTAGCCCCTTATATGCTTTTGAGTGTAAAAATTATATCAGATAATTGATATTATAGCATTATCGGAAGTGAGGCGAGCGGTTCACCGTGCGAACTAAGCTTATGTAGGAATATTCAAGGTAATTTTATTAGAATTGCAAATCCTGTCGCAACTATGAGGTTGATAACAATAGCGATAATAAAATAGACTTTAGCTTTCTTTTTAATTTTTTTTATTTCTTGGGTTAAAGACTGAACTTGTTCTTTTAACGTGTTCGGTTTTTGTTGTTCCAATACATCAAGTCTTTGTTGTAATTCTTTAATATTTATTCTTGATTCTTGTTGGTTAACTTTTATTGTCCTAACGGTTTCACTAATTTTAGGTATAATGTTTTTCCTAACATAGTTTTCTAAGGCACGGGAGAAGTTTTCTTTGCTTGTAAAGATTTTGTTAGAAGCATTAACTTTATTTTTTATTCTACTGAAAAGTCCTTTATTTTTTTTAGTAGGTAACATTTCTTTTTTCTTGGCGGGTAATGTCTCCATCTTTTAACTTCCTAAGATAACGCGCGCATTTAATTCGATCATTATATTGCAGGTTTTACTCCACCGTCACACTCTTTGCCAGATTTTTCGGTTGATCCACGTCCCGTCCCAGGCGCACCGCCACATCGTAGGCGAAGAGCTGCAATGGAATAATACTCAGTAACGGCGTCAGCGGCTCGATGGTTGGCGGAATGCTCAGCACAGTATCGGCGAGTGCGTGAATGTTGGCATCGCCTTCGGTGGCGATAGCGATGATGCGTCCTTTACGTGAGCGCACTTCTTCCAAATTGCTCATCATCTTAGCGTAATGGCTGGTCTGCGGGATGATGACAACGACGGGCATGTTTTCATCGATGAGGGCGATGGGGCCGTGTTTGAGTTCACCTGCGGCGTACCCTGCGGCGTAGAGATAGGAGATTTCCTTGAGTTTGAGCGCGCCTTCCAATGCGGTGGGGTAGTTGAACCCGCGCCCGATGAAAAAGCAGCCTTGGTGATTGGCATAACGTGCGGCACAGGCGGTGATGGTTTCGCGCTGCGCGAGGATCTGCTCAATTTTGGCAGGCAATGCGGCAAATTCTTTTAAGTAGTGGGCGGCGGTTTGGCTGCTGATGATCTTGCGTTTCTGCCCCAGCGCAAGCGCAAAAAGAAAGAGCGTGCCCAGCTGCGCGATGTAGTTTTTTGTGGAGGCGACGCCAATTTCCATAGCGGCAAGCGATGGAACGATGGCATCGGACTCGCGTTCCATCGTGGTGGAGCTGCGATTGATGAAGGAGATGACGGCGGCGGCGGGATGGAGTTTTTTAAACTCGCGGATGCCTGCGAGCGTATCGGCAGTTTCACCGGATTGTGAGAGGGCGAGGGCGATATCGTGACTGCGTGCGAGAATGCGGCGATAGCGGAATTCGGAGGAGATATCGACTTCGGTGGGGATATGCGCGAAGTCTTCAATCCAATATTTGGCGACAAGCCCGGCGTGCCATGATGTGCCGCAGGCTTGCAGGATGAAACGTTCGCATTTGTTGAGGTGCTTTGCAAGCGGCGCCAGTGATGGGATGGTTACCGTGTGTGCACCATCGATATAAGTTTCGGCGATGCGTTTGAGCACGGCGGGCTGTTCGAAGATTTCCTTGCGCATGTAATGAGGATGCCCGGCTTTAGTGGGCATGGCGAAAGTGGCGTTTTGGCTGCTGACATTGAGCGTGGTGATTTTAGGCTTAACGGGAATGCCAGTCTGGTCAAAAATTTTTAATTCAGCTGTATTGAGCGCAGCGATGTGTCCGTCTTCTAAGTGAATGACGCGGCGCGTATGCGGAAGCAATGCAACAAGATCGGAGGCGATGAAGTACTCATGTATGCCAATGCCGATGATGAGCGGACTGCCTTTACGTGCAGCAAAAAGGGTATTGGGGGCTTGCTCGGCGATAATGGCGAGTGCGTACTGACCGTCCAGCTCTGCCAATGCAGCTTGCAATGCAGCAAGGAGCGTAGGTTGGGTTTCGGTGTGTGCCTGAATGAGGTGGGCGATAGTTTCAGTATCGGTTTCGGATTGGAAGAGATATTGGGGAGCGAGGCGGGTTTTGATGGCGGCGAAGTTTTCAATAATGCCATTATGCACAACGGCGATGCGATGATTGGCGCTGGTGTGGGGGTGAGCATTGACATCACTGGGGGGGCCGTGGGTAGCCCAGCGTGTGTGTCCGATGCCAACGGTGCCACCGGGGATTTTAAGACCGTTGGTATGGCGTTGGATGAGGCGTTGAACTTTGCCCTCGCTTTTCCAGACAGCCAGTTCGTTTTGACCGATGACCGCGATGCCGCTGGAATCGTAACCGCGGTAACTAAGTCGCTCTAAACCTGCTACAAGGACAGACGGAAGATCGCCTTTGCCTACATATCCGATAATACCACACATGGAAACTGCGCTCCTTAATAATGCTTGAATGTTGATGGGTGAATAATATTTTTTTATTATACATTGTTTTGTACGGTGAATGGCTGGCTTTTGGCATTTGGTGGAGATTTGCAAGTAATATTTGTCTGCACTGGAGTGGCTGTAGGCAATGGTATAATAGACAAGATAATAAAGAGCTATGCAGCTGTGGTGCGATGATTAAGCGGGCAGTGTATTAGTTGGGAGTTTTGGATAGCTAAGTTGATGTCAGAAAGTTCGGGTGTGACGGTATTGGGCTCCATTAACATGGATCTTTTTGTGCATGCTGAGCGTTTGCCTGTGAGCGGAGAGACGCTTATGGGGAAAACATTTAAGGAATTTGCCGGGGGCAAGGGCGCAAATCAGGCTGTGGCGATAGCCAAACTTGGCGGTGTGGCACGTATGGTGGGATGTATAGGAGACGATAGTTTTGCAACAACATTGCGGGCGAATTTACGGCACAATGGCGTTGATACGGAGCATGTCCGTGTGGCGGCGGGCGCTGCGTCGGGAATTGCGAGTATTTGGGTGGATGCTCAGGGGGAAAATAGGATTGTGGTCATTGCGGGCGCCAATGCGCTGGTGGGCAGGGAAGCTGTGGATGCGGCTTTTGCCACTATCAGTGTTTCACAATTTTTACTGATGCAGTTGGAGTGTCCGTTGGCAACGGTGATTTATGCACTTGAGCGTGTTGCGGCATTGCGGGCAGCGGGACTGCAGACGGTGCTCAATCCCGCGCCTGCAGTGAAATTGTCGCCTGAAGTACTGCGTGCGGTGGATATCCTTATTCCCAATGAGACCGAGCTGGCGCAGTTAACGGATTTGCCGGTGAGCGACGTAGCCAGTGCTAGACGTGCTGCGCGGCGATTGTTAACGATGGGCAGTTCTAAGGTGGTTGTGACCTTGGGGGAACGCGGGGCGCTGTACGTAGCGGCAGACGAAGAAGTCTATCAGGCCGCGGTGAAGGTTGTGGCGACCGATACAACTGCTGCGGGAGATAGTTTTATCGGTGCTTATCTCAGCGCCTTGACACAGGGGCATTCCAATGCTGAAGCAATGGCTTTTGCTGCACAGGCAGCGGCGCTTACCATCACCAGAGCTGGCGCGCAGGATGCCATTCCCAGGGCGGAAGAAGTAAACGCTTTTTGCCGTGCTCAATAAAAAACTGTTATTTATTTGTAATCATTATTAAGCTTAAAATTTTAAATTGAGGAAACTTATGAAAAAAACACAATTACTTCATGCAGAACTGTCACGTCTTATCGCTCAGCTGGGGCATGGCGATACCATTTGCATCGCTGATAGTGGATTGCCAATCCCGGAAGCTGTGCGCAGGATTGAACTGGCGCTGACGGCAGGTGTGCCGTCGTTTGAGGAGACGCTGAGTGCCATTTTATCCGAGTTTCATATTGAAGCTGCTGTGGCGGCGGAGGAAACCAAACAGGTCACACTTGCATGGAAGAGTTTAGCCGGGAAAAACATGCAGTTTGCAGACTGGATGCTTAAAACACTTCCAGCTCCCGTTACGTTTGTCTCGCATGAAGAATTTAAAAAACAAACATTGCGCACACGCGCTATCATTCGTACCGGTGAACAGACTCCTTTTGCTAATGTCATCCTACGCTCAGGAGTTGTTTATTAAGTTGTTAGCTTTATGGGTGTCCCCACAATAGTTAACAATAGTTAACTATTGTCAAGTCAACAATAGTCAACAATAGTCATGAATTCCGTTGCAGCTTCACCAGCTCCGTTATTGGAGCTGCGGCGTATTGTGAAGAATTTTCCGGGACTGCGTGCGCTGGACGGAGTTGATTTTAAGGTTTTCCCAGGAACGGTCACGGCACTCTTAGGCGAGAACGGCTCGGGCAAATCTACGCTGATGAAAGTGCTCACGGGCATTTATCAAGCCGATGCCGGTGAGCTTAGGTGGCGCGGTCAGCATGTACAGTTCAATAGTATTGCTGCCTCGCAAGCAGCTGGCATTGCGTTGATTCATCAGGAATTGAATCTTTTCCCTAATCTCAGTGTGGCTGAGAATATTTTTTTCGGTCGTGAACACACCCATGGCTGGGGACAGCTCAATAGAGACAGTATGAATAGCGCAGCAGCTGAACTCATGGCACAGCTGGATGTGGACATCAGACCGGAGCTGCGCTTGGGGGAGCTGAGTATGGGTCATCAGCAGCTCATTGAGATAGCCAAGGCCTTGAGTTTAGCGGCACAGCTGATCATTTTCGATGAACCCACAACGGCGCTTACACATAAAGAAACACAAACATTGTTTAAGCTGATAAGCCGTTTAAAAATGGAAGGACGCGCCATTGTTTATATTTCACATCGCCTGCCGGAGATTTTTCTCCTTGCCGATGTTATCACTGTTTTGCGTGACGGCAAGCTACAAGGCGAACGGCGGCTCAGTGCCACAACCGAGGATGAATTGGTCTATCTGATGGTCGGGCGCACCATTCGTGAACATTATCCTTACAGTCCCGCACGTCCTACAAGTGTTTTGCCGGTTTTGGCATTAGAACAGTTTAGTGCCGGACCTGTTCAGCCTGTTTCTTTTACACTTGCCAAAGGCGAACTTGTTGGCATTGTTGGCATCATGGGCTCTGGGCGCACGGAGTTGGCGCGTGCCATTATTGGTCTCTACGGTCCTGCGCGCGGCATTCTTAAAATCAATGGGCAAAACTATGCCATCACACATCCCCGGCAGGCACTTCGGCACGGTATCTGTTATGTTTCCGAAGATCGCAAAAAAGACGGTCTTTTTTTGCAGCTCTCCATTGTTTTTAATATTGTCATTGCCAGTCTCCGTAGCTTTGTTACGGCTTTTATCCATTTGCGGCTTCGGCAGATGAAAACCGTTGCGCAAGCACGCGCGCGCGCGTTAAATATTAAAACCACGCACATTGCTCAGCTCACGCAAGAGCTTTCGGGCGGCAATCAGCAAAAGGTTGCCATCGCGCGTGCGCTTGTTACTGAACCCCAAGTGCTTATCTTTGATGAACCCACACGGGGCATTGACGTGGGGGCTAAGCTGGAAATTTATAAGCTCATGAATAGCTTGAAGCAGGACGGGCTTGCTATTTTGATGATCTCCTCAGAGCTCTCAGAAGTACTGGCGCTTAGCGATCGTATTTTGGTCATGTGCAATCATAAAATTGTCGGAGAATTTAAAAGGAATGAGGTCAGCTCCGAGAAAGTTATGAAACTGATGCTTGCCCACTAAGCAGCTGTGCCCACTAAGCAGCTGTGTTATGGTAAAATCTTTATTGTTTGTCGGATGTTAGGATGATGAAACCCGCGTTTGTTCTGTTTTTAAAAAAGAGTTTAACGCATAATCGCGCGCTTTGGGGACTTATTTTCTTTTCCATTATTGTTTCAATGATGAATGAAAATTTTTTAACCACTGAGAATATTCTCAATATTCTCAGACAAGCTTCCATTAATGCCATCATCGCCGCAGGGATGACCTTCGTCATTCTTACAGCTGGCATTGATCTCTCAGTGGGCTCAGTGCTTGCGATGTGCGGTGCATTGGGTGCCGCCAGCCTTGGCAGCTGGGGGTTTAATCTTTATCTGAGCTTTGTCATTGCCTTAGGGGCGGGCATGTTTTTTGGGTTGCTCAATGGTATTTTGATCAGTTACGGTCGGCTGCAGCCTTTTATTATGACACTGATCACGCTTACCTTCCTGCGCGGGACTACATTGGTCTTCAGCGATGGCAGACCCATTTCTACTGGTTTTTCTGCAGCTGCCGAGCGTTTCGATGAATTTGGAAATGGTTATTTATTCAGCATCCCTATTCCAGTTTATTTCATCGTTATCATTTACCTGCTGTCTTGGTACATTCTCAGTTATACGCGCATAGGGCTTTATATTTACGCAGTCGGCATTAATGAAGCAGCGGCTAAGCTGGCAGGTATCCGCACAGAGCTGGTCAAACTTTTTGTGTACAGTTATGCCGGGCTGTTGGCAGCGTTTGCTGGGCTCATTTTAGCCGCGCGCCTTGGTTCGGCTACACCCACTGCAGGCATAGCGTACGAACTGGATGCTATTGCTGCTGTTGTTATTGGCGGGGTGAGTCTGGCGGGCGGGCGCGGCAGTATTGCAGGCGTTTTAACGGGCGCCATCCTCATTTCCATTCTTGCAAATGCACTCAATATTCTTAACGTTCCCGCCTATTATCAGATGATTGTTAAAGCTCTTATTATTCTTTTTGCTGTGCTCTTGGATCGCAAAACTTAGTTTATTTAGCCTCAGAAGCTTTACGAGCTTTTTCAAATTTATGTTATAATGAGTGAGCAAGCTTGGTCTGCTGTGAATGCTGTAAGCTACACAATTAAGGCTTGGTTTGACGTTCAATTTTGGAACACTAAACATATAAAAATATTTTTTATGCTAATATTATTAAGGTTGTTTTTATGAAGAAAATTTATTTATTAATTGCCGTTGCCGCTATGCTTTTGCTGACGACAACCGCTTTTGCACAACAAACAAGCATCGGTCTGGTTCTTTCCACGCTGAATAATCCTTTTTTCGTCACACTTAAGGAAGGTGCTGAAGCTGAGGCTGCCAAACAAGGGTTTACACTTGTGATTCTGGATTCACAAAACGATTCCGCACGTGAGTTGGCGAATGTGGAAGATCTCATCGTTAAAAAAGTCAAAGTCATCCTCATCAATCCAGCTGATTCCGATGCCGTTGGAAATGCCATCCGTGCTGCCAATCGTAAAAAAATCCCGGTGATCACGCTTGATAGGTCTGCCACACGCGGCAAAGTGGTCACGCATATTGCTTCTGATAACGTCGCCGGTGGCAAGCTTGCCGGCAACTTGATTAAAGAGCTGCTTAACGGCAGCGGCAATGTGGTGGAATTGGAAGGCATCCCCGGAACTTCCGCCGCACGTGATCGTGGCAAGGGTTTCAATCAAGCACTTGTCGGTTCTGCCATTAATGTAGTTGCCCGCCAACCTGCCGATTTTGATCGCGCTAAAGGCCTTTCTGTTATGGAAAACATTTTACAAGGCAATGCAGACATTGCTGCTGTTTTTGCGCATAACGATGAAATGGCACTGGGTGCGCTCAGAGCCATTGAAGCTGCCCAGCGCGATATTATTATTGTTGGTTTTGATGCTGTTGACGATGCCGTTAAGGCTGTCAACGCAGGCAAACTCAGGGCTACGGTAGCACAACAGCCCGCTAAGATCGGCGAATTGGGCGTTAAAGCCGCGGTCGATCATCTCAAGCGTAAAAAACTGCCTAAGTTTATTCCTGTTGATTTAGCGCTTGTGCAATAAGCTGGCCTGAGTACTGGGGAGGGAGGGAAACTTCCCTCCGCAATACTTTTTAGCCTGTTCGGATTGTTTGCAGGTATTTTCAATGTGCAGTTTTAAACTGTACGTCTCATAGCCATTGTTTGTGCGTACCACGTACGCAGCCGTGAACTTTAGGCTATTCAATCATTAATTCAGAGGATTGGTGCGTTTTGCTTGAAAAAGGAACGCTAGCTGGCGACGTACCGGTTAGTCGCTGCGTTTTTCCAATGCATTCAGACGTTTACTGGCTTCTTTAGTTTTGTTTTCGGTATGAGTCAGGCGTACGTCCAATGTTCCGATGCGCGTTTCTAAGTTACGCTGCCCGGAACACAGGTCTTCTACATCGGTAGCAATGTGGTTGATTTTTGTTTCTAAATCACGACTGGTGCTGTGAAGTTTTTTCATACCGCCTGCCAAGTCGCGTTGTCCTGTACGAAGTCCTTGAACGTTATTGCTGACGTCGCGCACTTCGTGGAGAATTTCATCACTCTTGCTGATGGCGGGTTCCTGCGGCGGCAATTCAGCATACCGCGTTGCCAGTGCTGTCATGCCATTTCCATGATTGCCGCGTGTCAGGAACATCTGCTCACGACCATGCAGCAGCCAGCTTGGATTAAGACCATAAGCTGCTTCCAAGGCAAGGACATAGTGCTTTTTTAGTTCGCGTTTACCGTTGCAAAAGTCGCTGATTGTGTGTTGCACAACGCCAATTCGCTTAGCAACCTGAGCTTGTTTAAGTTTATTTTTTCTAATAAAAAACAATAACCTATCAGAAATATTCTCATTCATTTGACTTATTTGCATAAATATGCAAAAACATTACGAAATAATTTAACTTTTATGATAAAATTTCATGAAAAGATTGCTTTACTTTTAATTTTATCATTAGAGAAACTGGAAGTGTTGAAGGCTATGAAAAGAGAAACGCGGGGGGCCGATGCCTTTTCTTGCGGGGAGCTAGCTAGGGCTAGGCCTCTTGCTGCCTCTTTCATGGCAGCAAGGCAGCTTAGTTATCGTCTGTTGTATCAGCTTCAGGAAGTGTGATACCAGAGCCCTGAGTAATGCTGTGTATTTCGCAGTGATCATCGCCCTCAGGGTTCGTGAAGACAAAGCTGCTCTCAAAAGCAAGACACTTGAGTTCCAGCTCCGCTTCTTCCAAATATTTCAGCATGGGATGATAATCTGCGCCATCCTGTAAATGTGTGAAGATGCCGTCTGATGAATAATATTGTTCAGTGGGCGTACCGCTGAGATCTTGGTTGGTTTTAATACTATTCAGGTCTAAAACTTCTGTAAGGTCATCCCACTCAGTTTGTGTCACACTGGTTACATCGCAGCTCAATGCTTCACGGATAGGACTCATAAGTGAGAAGATAAGCGCCCATTCGCGTTTATTTTGGTCTGAAACATAAGCTGTGGTGCCGACTAATTGATAGCCAACTTGGATGGGGCGTCCAGTCGGAGCAACTTCAGTATCCATATTATCCAGAACCTTATTGTAGCCGTAACTGACAATAGAAGTAGCAGGACTTGCTTCGCAGATGTCTTCGGTCTCGTCTGTTGTATCATCGGGGTTATCATCTGTTGTATCATCGGTTGTATCAGTTTCAGGAAGAGTGATCCCAGAGCCCTGGGTAATGCTGTGTATTTCGCAGTGATTCTCGCCCTCAGGGTTCGTGAAGTCAAAGCTGCTCTCAAAAGCAAGACATTTGAGTTCCAGCTCCGCTTCTTCCAAATATTTCAGCATGGGATGATAATCTGCGCCATCCTGTAAATGTGTGAAGATGCCGTCTGATGAATAATATTGTTCAGTAGGCGTACCGCTGAGATCTTGGTTGGTTTTAATACTATTCAGGTCTAAAACTTCTGTAAGGTCATCCCACTCAGTTTGTGTCACACTGGTTACATCGCAGCTCAATGCTTCACGGATAGGACTCATAAGTGAGAAGATAAGCGCCCACTCACGTGTATTTTGGTCTGAAACATAATCTGATATGGAGGTTAAATAATGCCGACTAATTGATAGCCAACTTGGATGGGGCGTCCAGTCGGAGCAACTTCAGTATCCATATTATCCAGAACCTTATTGTAGCCGTAACTGACAACGGAAGCAGCAGGACTTGCTTCGCAGATGTCTTCGGTCTCGTCTGTTGTATCATCGGGGTTATCATCTGTTGTATCATCGGGGGTCTCGTCTGTTGTATCATCGGGGGTCTCGTCTGTTGTATCATCGGGGTTATCATCTGTTGTATCATCGGGGGTCTCGTCTGTTGTATCATCGGGGGTCTCGTCTGTTGTATCATCGGGGTTATGCTGTTGTATCATCGCAGTGTCTCGTCTGTTGTATCATCGGGGGTCTCGTCTGTTGTATCATCGGGGTTATCATCTGTTGTATCATCGGGGGTCTCGTCTGTTGTATCATCGGGGGTCTCGTCTGTTGTATCATCGGGGTTATCATCTGTTGTATCATCGGGGGTCTCGTCTGTTGTATCATCGGTTGTATCAGCTTCAGGAAGTGTGATACCAGAGCCCTGGGTAATGCTGTGTATTTCGCAGTGATCATCACCCTCAGGGTTCGTGAAGTCAAAGCTGCTCTCAAAAGCAAGACATTTGAGTTCCAGCTCCGCTTCTTCCAAATATTTCAGCATGGGATGATAATCTGCGCCATCCTGTAAATGTGTGAAGATGCCGTCTGATGAATAATATTGTTCAGTAGGCGTACCGCTGAGATCTTGGTTGGTTTTAATACTATTCAGGTCTAAAACTTCTGTAAGGTCATCCCACTCAGTTTGTGTCACACTGGTTACATCGCAGCTCAATGCTTCACGGATAGGACTCATAAGTGAGAAGATAAGCGCCCACTCACGTGTATTTTGGTCTGAAACATAATCTGATATGGAGGTTAAATAATCGCCAACTTGGATGGGGCGTCCAGTCGGAGCAACTTCAGTATCCAGCTCATCCAGAACCTTATTGTAGCCGTAATTGACAATGGAAGCAGCAGGACTTGCTTCGCAGATGTCTGTGAACTCTTCCACAACATTTTCATTTTGCTGTATGCTGCACGTCCAGACAATAACGCAGGCAGCCAAAATATATAAAATCTTTACCAGTGTTCGTAGCATAAAAATGGTCTGTTAAAATAGTTTTGAAATTTGGTGGATGAGCTGAGCTAACTAAATTATTCTGCTAACATACTGATTATACGTTGCGTTTTTGATTATACATTGCGTTTTTCCAGTGCGTTCAGGCGTTTATGGGTTTCCTTAACTTCACTTTCGGTATTGGTCAGGCGTATGTCCAATGTTCCATACTGATTATACGTTGCGTTTTTGATTATACATTGCGTTTTTCCAGTGCGTTCAGGCGTTTATGGGTTTCCTTAACTTCACTTTCGGTATTGGTCAGGCGTATGTCCAATGTTCCATACTGATTATACATTGCGTTTTTGATTATACATTGCGTTTTTCCAGTGCGTTCAGGCGTTTATGGGTTTCCTTAACTTCACTTTCGGTATTGGTCAGGCGTATGTCCAATGTTCCATACTGATTATACGTTGCGTTTTTGATTATACATTGCGTTTTTCCAGTGCGTTCAGGCGTTTATGGGTTTCCTTAACTTCACTTTCGGTATTGGTCAGGCGTATGTCCAATGTTCCAATGCGCGATTCCAAGTTGCGTTGCCCGGAGCGCAGATCTTCCACATTTGTGGCAATGTGGTTGATTTTTGTTTCTAAATTGCGGCTGGTACTGTGAAGTTTTTCCACGTCGCCTGCCAAGTCGCGTTGCCCCGTGTAAAGTCCTTGTACGTTGCTGCTGACGTCGCGCACTTCGTGAAGAATTTCATCACCTTTGGTAATAGGGGGTTCTTGCAGCATTGTTCCTGCATATTGGGATGCCGGTACCGGGATGCTGCCACTATTTCCATTACTGCCGCGCGTCAGGAACATGTACCCATGGCCATGCAGCAGCCAGCTTGGATTGAGCCCATAGGCTGCCTCCAATGCAAGGATATAGTGCTTTTTTAGCTCGCGTTTACCGTTGCAAAAGTCGCTGATTGTGCGTTGCACAACGCCAATTCGCTTAGCAACCTGATCTTGTTTAAGCTTATTTTTTCTAATAAAAAACAACAACCTATCAGAAATGTTCTCTTTCATCTAGCTTATTTACATAAATATGCTAAAATATTATGAAATAATTTAATTATTATGATAAAACTTTGTGAGAAAGTTGTTTTATTTTAAATTTTAACATTAGACAAACTGGAAGTGTTGGATTTCACGGAGACGACTTGGGAAGCTGTGAAAAGAGAAACACGAAAGCAGCCATGGTTTTTATAAGGCATGCCTAAAATAACCTGACTTTCGCTGCTTCCTCCATGGTAGGGCGGCACTCAGCTTGTTTGAATAGCGCGCTTCCACTTTTTATGATGAAGGGTGTCTGCCAAGGCATTTGTGGATGAATGAGCTTGTTCTACTAAGGAAGCTTGATCCCAGACCCCTCAGCAATATTATGGATGGTGCAGTGATTATCGCCTACAGGATTTATAAAATCAAAATCCTTAAAGGCAAGGCACTTGAGCTCTAATTCTGCTTCTTCCAAATATTTCATCATCGGATGATAATCGGGCCCTTGCAAGCGCAAATATGCGAAGATGCCAGCTGAGGAGTAATATTGTTCACGCGGCGTGCCGCTAAGCTGCTGTGTGACTTTGATGTTGTTCAATGTTAAAACTTTTGTGAGCTCAGCCCACTTAGCTTCTGAAACGTTGGTGACATCGCACATGAGCGCTTCGCGAATGGGACTCATTATTGCAAAAATACGCGCCATTTCGCGGTTGTTGTGTTCTGGCACATATTGTGAAAGGACGAGTAATTGGTAGCCTACTTGTGTGGGGCGTCCCTGCGGGGGGACTTCATTGCCCTGCGCGTCTATCAGTTTATTGTAACCGTACCTGACAATAATGGGAGCTGGACTTTTTTCACAAACGGCTTCTACCTGAGTTTTTTTTAAGGCTGCATTGCGTTGCGGGATACCCGTTTTTTCAGGGTTGCCCAATGTTTTGCGCACAGTTTTATAGTTTGGTTTGGCAGCACGAGCAACTGCAATGCTGGTGGATGGGCTATGCAGCAGGGGTTCCACTACGGGTGCCCATTGATGAGTATTGCCTGCACTTAGCGATAGGATACTTAGTGCATAACAGCTGCTGATTAATAAAGAATACTTGAACAGAAAATATTTAAACATTATAAAGCTCCAGACTAGGGATGTAATTAGCGTATTAATAATAATTTCACTGAGTATTGTAACATGCAATAACGCTGTCAAGCAATTACTGAAATGTTAGGATTTATCGCTGCGCAGCGGCTGCAGCTGTCTGAGTTTTGAAAAAAGACGACCGTCGATGAGCGCAAGCCCCATGCCAATGATGCCCATGCCTATAAAATGCTCAATACTCAAGTTTTCGCCTAAAATAAAACTGCCAAGCACAATGCTGGTAACAGGCACTAAAAATGTCACCAGCAGTACATTGGTGGCACCCGATGTTGCCAGGACACGAAAGTAAATAATATACGCGAGTGCAGTAGAGAGCAATGTCAATGCAGCCAATACCGCCCATACAGTACTGCTGGCGGCACTGAGTGCCAGTGCGGGACTGAAATGTTAGGATTTATCGCTGCGCAGCGGTTGCAGCTGTCTGAGTTTTGAAAAAAGACGACCGTCGATGAGTGCAAGCCCCATGCCAATGATGCCCATGCCTATAAAATGCTCAATACTCAAGTTTTCGCCTAAAATGAAATTGCCAAGCACAATGCTGGTAACAGGCACTAAAAATGTCACTAGCAGTACATTGGTGGCACCCGATGTTGCCAGGACACGAAAGTAAATAATATACGCGAGTGCAGTGGAGAGCAATGTCAATGCAGCCAATACCGCCCATACAGTACTGCTGGCGGCACTGAGTGCCAGTGCGGGACTGAAATGTTAGGATTTATCGCTGCGCAGCGGCTGCAGCTGTCTGAGTTTTGAAAAAAGACGACCGTCGATGAGCGCAAGCCCCATGCCAATGATGCCCATGCCTATAAAATGCTCAATACTCAAGTTTTCGCCTAAAATAAAACTGCCAAGCACAATGCTGGTAACAGGCACTGCAGCCAATAAAAATGAGTCACCAGCAGTACTGATTGGATGGCACCCGATGTTGCCAGGACACGAAAGTAAATAATATACGACACGAGTGCGAGTGCAGAGAGCAATGTCAATGCAGCCAATACAGCCCATACATGCTGCTGGCGGCACTGAGTGCCAGTGCGGGGACTGAAATGTTAGGATTTATTGCTGCGCAGCGGCTGCAGCTGTCTGAGTTTTGAAAAAAGACGACCGTCGATGAGCGCAAGCCCCATGCCAATGATGCCCATGCCTATAAAATGCTCAATACTCAAGTTTTCGCCTAAAATAAAACTGCCAAGCACAATGCTGGTAACAGGCACTAAAAATGTCACCAGCAGTACATTGGTGGCACCCGATGTTGCCAGGACACGAAAGTAAATAATATACGCGAGTGCAGTAGAGAGCAATGTCAATGCAGCCAATACAGCCCATACAGTAATGCTGGCGGCACTGATTGCCAGTGCGGGGCTTTCCAATAACCATGCCAACGGCAGCAGGATAAGGGCAGCCATTGTCAGCTGCCCTGTAGCGGCTGGCAGCGGCGCCAGACCAATGCCTTTTATTTTTCTCCCATACGTGCCGGCAAAACCATAACAGCTGGCGGCGCCCAGGATGCTAAGCTGCGCTAAAATATTGGTATTGAAGCCGCTGATTGCTGCGGGC
The DNA here is from genome assembly GCA_965249715.1 of Spirochaetota bacterium. GTDB lineage: Bacteria > Spirochaetota > UBA12135 > COTS27 > COTS27 > COTS27. Next base: position 30,293 of record CBDFMP010000040.1, read on the forward strand.
CCCATCAGGACGATGACCCCGGCAAACCCGCACAAAACACCTGCCAGTTTAGCGGTGGTTATGCGTTCATCGCTGAGGAAGACGCCGGCTATGAGTACGGCAAAAATGGGAGTGGTGGCATTTAAAATGGAGGCAAGCCCCGATGCTATGTACTGTTGTCCCCAGATAATAAAACTGAACGGCAGGGCTGTATTCAGTATCCCCATGATCAACAAGGCACGCCAGCTGCGCAATGAACGCAGGATGGGCTGGGCACTGATAAGGCATAGCCCCCACAGGACAATAGCCGCACCGCTTACGCGCACAGCAATGATGGTCAGCGGCGGCAATTCACGCAAGGCTACTGCCATGAAAAAAAATGATCCACCCCATAACACCGAAAGAATACTGAGCAGCAGCCAATCGCGCGCCTGCATGGTGGTATTAATAACATTGTTTTTTAGCAGCATATAATAAGAATTCTTAACAATAAATAAGAACTCTTAACATATAAAAATTCTTAACCATTATTTTATAATGAATTCATTTAATATGATAGACTTAACATGGTGCCTGCAGCAAACATGAATCCATTCAAATACAACTTATCAGAGCAGCTAAGCCGTTTAACCAAATGGTGGTGCAGGCGGCGGCTGTGACGGCATGGAACAAGAACAGCTAAAGAGCGAAAAAAGGAAATGAACGAAACGCAAAGAAATAAACCTTTCTCACTCCGAGAAAGTTATAAAGAGTTTAGACACTGTGAGAATATTTGCTAATACGGGAGGTGCGCACTCATGAGTCAAGTACTTGACGATAAGTCAGTCATAGGGTACACACTCATCCCCGTGATATAATGGGAATTATTGCGAATAAACTTGAATTTAAGAATTTATTAGCACTTTGTTTTATTAATGGAATATTTTATCCCTATAGTATGATATGCTTAAGCTAGTGACTATGGAGCTTTATGAGCTTTAAGTTTTCATCGTTGTCCGGGCTTAGTACGGTTTCAGGGAAAGTAACCAAGAGCAAGGTTAACGCGTTTGCGTTCCATCAAGCTACATCACGTTGAAAGTAGTTGCTAAGTAAATCAAATGCAAATATGTTAATAGTTAAAATTTTTAATTTTGGGAGTATCCTTATGGAACCAATTAAACAACACTCACTACAATGGTGCACAAGCTTCTTTAACAGAGCTGGCATCATTATGCTGGCAGTCATGGTTATGGCAACGGCACAAGTTTATGGCATCGATAAAATTCATTTTCTAATTCCTGGTGGTGCAGGCGGCGGTTGGGACGGCACTGCACGCGGAACAGGCGAAGCGCTTACCAATGCCGGCATTGTGAAATCAGCTTCTTATGAAAATATGTCCGGTGGCGGTGGCGGTAAAGCGATTGCGCATCTTATTGAGACGGCTTCCAGACAGGATGGAACATTGATGGTGAATTCCACTCCTATTGTCATCCGCTCTTTGCAAAAGGTCTTTCCACAATCATTTCGCGATTTGACGCCTGTTGCAGGAACAATTGGTGATTATGCAGCGTTGGTTGTGCGAGATGATTCTAAGTTTGATTCTTTTAAACAGGTGGCGCGTTTATACAAAAAAACCCCGCGCGGAGTTATTTTTGGCGGCGGGTCTGTTTCAGGAAGTATGGATCACCTTGTCGCAGCTTTAATCATGCAAAAAGTTGGCAACTCGTCTCCGACCAACCTGAAGTATGTACCGTATAACGGTGAAGGCGGTAAGGCAATGGCGGGATTGCTTTCGGGAGAAATTGAAATTCTTTCAACAGGATTCAGCGAAGCTGTGGCTGCAGAAAAACAAGGTCAGGTGCGCATTCTCTGTGTCACATCACGCAAACGTGTTCCTGTGGCTAAACATATCCCGACATGTTTGCAGGCTGGTGCAAAAGGCGCTGAATTTGTGAATTGGCGCGGTTTTTTTGGTCCTCCCGGACTGTCTGCCGCCAAACAAGCTGAATATGTTGCTGCACTTGAAAAAATGTACAAAAGCTCCGAGTGGGAAGCCGTACGCTCACGTAATGGCTGGGTCAACATTTTTAATTCAGGCGATAAGTTTGTTGCTTTTCTTGAAGAACAGGAAAAACTTATCGGCAACCTTATGCGTGAACTTGGATTTCTCCAGTAACCGCAACAGCAGCAGCAGCAGTACTGCGGCATAAGGGTTGTCTCCCGCGTAGGTTTGTGAAAGCGAGCAGCTCCAGCTCTCAGGGTTTAGTGCTGGTCGCTTTTGCAAGCTTGGGGAGACACAATCAGCTATATTTTTAAAACATGTTTGAACATGTTTGATTTCCATGAGTAAAGATAAAATAGGCGCGCTTATTATTTTGTTGTTTTCCATTGTGTACGGTTTCATGAGCTTTCAAATAGTCTTGTTGCCGTTTCAAGCAGCAGAAGCGTTTACCGCACGAACACTTCCTTTCGGCTTGATGAGCTTGGGGATAGTTTTTTCACTTATCCTGATCATCTTGCCGCAAAAAGCTCAGAAACCAGCAAAACAATCCCCCACACCCCAAGCTGAAAAACTTGACTGGAAACGCGGGTTTTATCTGACCCTGACTATGCTGGCGTACGGGCTAAGTGTTCGTTCATTAGGATTTCTATTTTCAACTTCTGTTTTTCTTATCGCAGGGTTTATGATCTTAGGTGAGCGTCGTCCGCTTGTGATCTTCTTCACCGCTATTCCTATCGTTGTCTTTTTTTGGGTGATGATGACACAGTTTTTGGGAATTTATATTAATCCTTTCCCAGAATTTTTAAAAAGACCATAGCTCACTGAGCTTGCCTTGTGCATGGTGTAAACATCGATAAAAAATAGCGCAATCCATTTTTATATTTACAGCTATATATAATATGTTAGAAGGTATTCTCATCGGCATTGAGACCGCCGCGTCATTCAATAATATCCTGATGGTATTCATTGGATGTTTTGTCGGTACTTTTATTGGGATGCTCCCCGGTTTAGGCCCAATCTCTGCAATTGCATTGATGATTCCCATCACTTATGGTTTTGACCCGTCAACAGGCATTATTCTGTTGGCAGGCGTGTACTACGGCGCTATTTTCGGCGGCTCCACTTCTTCCATTTTAATCAATGCCCCAGGCGTCGCAGGTACTGTTGCCACTGCTTTCGATGGATACCCCATGGCGCAAAAAGGTTTCGCAGGAAAAGCCTTAGCCATTGCAGCCTATTCCTCTTTTTCCGGCGGCACTATTGGTGCGCTGCTGTTGTTAGTGGCAGCGCCGTCGCTGGCACAGGTTTCCCTCGCTTTCAGGTCAACCGACTATTTCGCGCTCATGGTCATGGGGCTTACCGCTGTCTCAGCTTTTGCCGGTAAAGGCAACATTGTCAAAGCCTTGCTCATGACCGTACTGGGGCTCATGCTTTCAACCATCGGTACCGATCAAACCCAAGGTGTGCAGCGTTTTACCTTCGGCATCATCGATCTCATCGACGGCATCTCCTTCCTGCTGCTAGCGATGGCAACATTCGCACTCTCAGAAGCCATGTTGTCTGCCATCAAATCCAACCCCGCCACCAATGCCAACAAACAATTCAATATGAAAAACCTCGGCAGTATGAAAATCTCAAGCGCTGAACGCAAGGAGATGGTCCCGACAATCGGTCGTTCATCATTGCTTGGTTTTTTTGTCGGTGTGCTGCCCGGTGCCGGTGCCACCATCGCAAGTTTCTTAGCGTACGGCATGGAACAACGCATTGCCGGTAAGGAGAAAGGCAAGCTGTTTGGCAAAGGCTCTGTGCGCGGCTTGGCTGCACCTGAGACTGCTAACAATGCCGCTTGTACAGGTTCTTTTGTGCCATTGTTGACATTGGGCATCCCCGGCTCAGGGACAACCGCTATTATGCTTGGCGCATTGATCTCTTACGGCATCCAACCGGGACCGCGTCTCTTTGTTGAAAATCCCGCTGTCTTTTGGTCGGTGATCGTCTCGATGTACATTGGCAATTGCATTCTGCTCATTCTCAATCTGCCATTGATCCCCTACATTGCCCGTATTTTAGCGATCCCTGCAAAAATCCTTACCCCGTTGATTATCTTTTTCTCACTCATCGGTGTTTATTTTATTTCATTCAATACCTTTGATATTTATTTGATGGTGATTTTTGCATTGGCAGCCCTGGGGCTGCGCTTGCTTGACTTCCCCATGCCGCCGATGTTATTAGGTTTCATTCTTGGTGGTATGATGGAAGACAACCTCAGACGCGCCCTCATTATTAATGACGACTCTTGGTCATTTCTGTGGACGAATACCCTCACATTTTCAATTCTCCTGTTGGCATTGTTTCTGCTAATCCTTCCTACTGTTTTAAATCTTTTTGCTGCGCGGCGCGCCAAGCCTTAAAACATCAAACAGCCGCGCTAAACAATAAACACGTCCGATACACCATCGGGTATTATTCAATGGCAGTCCTGGGACTGCGATTGTTTAACTTCTCTATGCCGCCGATGTATTGGCTCCATCCTCGGCGGATACGATGGAAGACAAGCTCAATCGTCCTCATTATCAATAATATAAGGTGCAACGTTAGCTCAATGAGAGCGTAACTTGGTTAGCTGCCGGGAGCTAACTTAAAAACTAAAATATAGTTAAAAAAAACTAAAATCGTAATTTTAGGCATAAAATGATAAATGTAATGTAGAATAATATATTGTTTAATGCAAAAAAACTAAAATCTAATTTAAGAAACTAAAATTTTAAATTTATTATATTTGTAAAGATGAGGTTAGGACTATGAGAGACTTTCATAAACGTGATTATTTTAAGCTTGGAACATTTGCGACAAATTGTTCGGGCGGCATGACCGTGAGTAAAGTAGCAGATCGCTGGGAAAGCAGCTGGGAAAACAATCTAAAACTGGCGAAGTTATTGGATGATGCGCATATTGATTTCATGCTGCCGATTGCTCGCTGGATAGGTTATGGTGGGGAAACTAATTTTCACTATTCTGTTTTGGAAACGATCACCTGGGCAACCGCGCTATTGGCATCGACAAAGCAGCTCAATGTGTTTGCAACCGTACATACCGCTGCAAACTCACCGGTGGTGGTGGCGAAGCAGCTGGCGACTATCGATCACGTAAGCAATGGCAGAGTGGGGTTGAATATTGTGGCGGGTTGGAATAAACCTGAATACGGCGCTTTGGGCTTGGATTTGCCCAGTGACCATGAAACACGCTACGGTTATGCACAAGAATGGTTTGATGTTGTGCAAAAACATTGGCAGAGTACGGAAGCTTTCGATTGGTCTGGCAAGTACTTTAAACTGAAAAATGCCTTAAGTCATCCGCAACCTATTGGCGGCAGACCGGCAATCTTGAATGCCGCAGGGTCCGAACAAGGACGTAAGTTTGCTGTTAAAAATGCCGACTTCCTTTTCACGCCCGCCATCGATTTGGATCGTTCAGTGGAAGAAGTGGCTGCATTGAAAGAGCAAGCTGCCGCGGCTAAGCGCAAAGTGGGTGTCTTTACATTCGCGCATATTTGCTGCCGCCCAACAGAACAAGCTGCCAAAGATGAACTGAAACGCTACGCACAAACAAACGCTGATTGGGAAGCCGTCGATAACTTGATCGAGCTGCAATTTGAAAATGCGCAATCTTTTCCGCATGACTTGTTGGCATTAATCCGCGATAGGATGGCTGCCGGTCATGGTGGGTTTCCATTAACAGGTACGCCTGAGCAAGTTGCAGACGGAATTGAGTCTTTAGCCAAAGTTGGTTTTGCTGGAACGACAATTTCCTTTCTGGATTATGCTAAAGAGTTCCCATACTTCCGCGATAACGTCCTGCCTATTCTGGTTAAAAAAGGCTTGAGACCGTATTAAAACTGTCTCAAGACGATCATGATCATTGGGCTAGCCTCTTAGTCAAATGATCGTGATTGTTTTGCTTTTTTTAGGCTGAGCCTGTATGTTATAATTAACCAGGCTCAGCCTTAAATTTTAATACCCCTTTGCGAGTCCTTGTAGGAACCCGCGATTGTAGCCGTCTATAAAGCTATGCTCACCCAAACGCGGCAAGGGACATATTGGGGTAATTGGTTCTATACAATAGGTATCGCCGTAACAATGCCCAGCAATATATCCCGTCTCAAACCCTTCGCAAAAAATCGTCGCTGCAGTAAGTGAACTGAACGTTAATGCTGCTAATAATATTGTGTAACCGATTAATTTTTTCATCATTGTTAACAACCCTTTAATAGTTATATAGTATTAGATAAATTAAGTTATTTATCTTGAATAATATAATAAACTATTATTTTTGTCAAGTATTACGGGCGATTTTATGGTAAAAAGTAAAAATAACGATATATCCAATAGGTTTAAACAATTTTTAGCCGCTCAGCAGCTCAAACAGGTTGAGTTAAGAGAAAAAGTTGGTTTAAATCAGGAAGCGGTTAGTCTGATTGTCAATGGCAAGCGTGAGCTGAAGCTGTTTCATGCGCTTGCTATCCAATCAGCATACAACATCAGTGCCGAGTGGCTATTGCATGGGCGCGGTGAAATGGTGTTAGACAAAGCAGCTGCGGAACAATTATCGGCTTTTTCAGCGCAGCCGCAGAATACGACTCATCCATCAGATAAAGGTTCTATTGCTTTCAAGGTATTACAAGAAGTGCAAGCTGGACGTACAGAGATACGTCGCGTAGGTGAAGATGTAAGAATAAGTCACCGCGATACCAGTATGCGATTGACCGTCATGGATGTTCGCGTTTCTGATGTCGAGAAAAAATTGGGAGAGACCACTAAGATTGGGCAGACAACGGCAGCACGCGTGACGCTACTGGAGCAGGCACAACTGAAGAGCGGAAAATGAAATGAATGAAATACAAAGAAATAAATATTTCCCACCAAGTTATGGTAAACAAAGCTTTACCTGTCCATACTGTGAGGTGTGGGCACATCAAAAATGGCGTGAAATGTACTGTGCGGATGGTCACTTAAGCGAGGGTGATTTTAAAAGGATAGAGAGTCTTTCCGGAATAACAATTAATGTTACAGAATTAAGGCGTGGAACTCTTAATTATATTGATGAACATTATAAGAATCTTAGTGAACTTAACATATCTATTTGTCAGTACTGTAAAGAATATTCTGTATGGTTGGGTGAAAAAATGATTTTTCCTCAAGCATTTACTGCTCCACTACCTGATGAGGATATGCCTGATGATGTAAAGAAAATCTATGAAGAAGCTAGAGGTGTGGCGGATATATCCCCCAGAGCTGCTGCTGCATTACTAAGAGTGGCACTAGAGAAATTAACTGCACGTCTGGGAGAAAAGGAAGGAACGCTTAATGACAGAATTAAAAAGTTAAATCAAAAAGGTTTACCTGAGAAAGTTATACAAAGTCTAGACACTGTGAGGATACTTGCTAATGAGGGAGGTGCGCACGCAGGAGTTATAGATTTGACTGGTGAGGATAATAAAGCTATTGTGAATGGGTTATTTTTTTTAGTTAACTTTATAGTAGAAAAAACTATATCCGATCCTAAGAAAGTTGACGAGATGGTTGCTCAGTTACCAGAAGAAAAAAAAGCGGGAATTGAAAATAGAGATAAATCTAATGAGCCGAGTAATTAATTATAAGTCAGTCATCGGGTAGCTGTATTCATCCCGATGATATAACTAGTAATATTCTTAAAGTTGCATAATTCATAATGATTGTTTAACTGTATGGGTAAACCAGCTTAACCCGCGATTGTGGCCGTCCAATCAGCATACAACATCAGTGCCGAGTGGTTATTGCATGGGCGCGGTGAAATGGTGTTAGACAAAGCAGCTGCGGAACAATTATCGACTTTTTCAGCGCAGCCGCAGAAGACGACTCATCCATCAGATAAAGGTTCTATTGGTTTCAAGGTATTACAAGAAGTGCAAGCTGGACGTACAGAGATACGTCGCGTGGGTGAAGATGTAAGAATAAGTCACCGCGATACCAGTATGCGATTGACCGTCATGGATGTTCGCGTTTCTGATGTCGAGAAAAAATTGGGAGAGACCACTAAGATTGGGCAGACAACGGCAGCGCGCGTGACGCTACTGGAGCAGGCACAATTAAAGAGCGGAAAATGAAATGATAGCTGAGTTATTGCTTGAAAAGTTTAATAAACTATGCACTCCTTACATAGTTTCTTTCATCTATTAGCTTATCAATACTGTCTAAAAGTAAGTCACGAAGCTTTTCATATAAGGCAAAGTAATCATTAATTCTTTTGATTTCTCTTGCTTTTGCGTTTTCACCATGGGCAATATGATTTCGCGTTTCTACTAAATCATCTAAACTTTTTTTTTCTTGTTCAATTTCTTTTATATCCAAACAAAACTTTTCACATAAATCCTCAAAAGCCCCAAAGTCTAAATTTGATTTTGTGTTAATTCCAATACCTTTGAGCTCAATATTTTCTCCTATAGTACCCAAAAAAAAATTTATAAAATCACATCTATTGCTAAAAGATTTTTGTGATACTATATCATCAAATTTGTCTTTCATCCCCAGGACAAAAAACTCTGTTTTTGTTTCGCCGTACTTTAATTTTAACTTATGCAATTCTTCAGCAAGCAATTTTAACGAACTCTTTACAAGACCTTCCCAGTGAGCATAGATCATTGGAAGGCATAATTTTGAGACTACCGTTTTTTCTTCTTCCTGTGAAAAGCGAGAGAGGAGTTTTTGCATTGTAGCGAGCTCATCATTCCGCCACCCATTCTCTTCCGTTATGATGTCACGCAATCGTTTATTCATTAGGTTTAAATATTTCAAATGCTCTTTTGATTGCAACCTCTGTTCTGTTAATAGAGTACGCGTAACTTCTTTTTTCTTCGTACTTTTTATCCTCCTTTAGTTCTTTTATTTTCTTTAAAAACTCTTTTTTATGCTTTTTATAGTATTCATAATACTTATTCAAACTTAACATTATAGCGTCGTAATAATGTGGTGCGAGGATTCCATTTGCAGCTCTAAAAAATCGTTCTTCAGAATATTCTTCTAAAAACTCTAGTCTTTCAATAAGCTCATCCTCTTCTTTTATAATATCAAACTCTTCTTTTCCTAAAGAAACTCTTTTCATATATTGAGTCAAATGATATTGTAAATTTTTCTCAATAGTTAGTTCACCATTTTTAAATGTTAAATATCTTAAAACTAGTTCTTCACAGTACATCTCTTGAAGCTGATTGTCAGATGGTTTTATTAGCTTCTTGAATAAACCGCTTGTGCCAATCTTAATAAGAAATGCATTAAGCTCATTTGAGTGGCCTCTGATAATACAATTTCTAATTTCTTGGTCTGACAGTGACGTGCCTCCCGTATTCAAGCGATTAAAAAGTTCGTATCTCATGTCAACGTTAGTATCGCTCGACTTAAGAATTTCCACACGACAGATAGCCCTTCTAATCTGACTTAAGAGGCGAAAATGAAGATCTTCTATTTTAACATTTTCCAGCTCTTCTACTAGTTCTCCTTTTTCTAAAACTAAATTGTTGTTTTTATCATGTTCTTCTAACAAACCAAAAAATGAAAAAACTGTTGATAGTCTTTGCAATCCATCGATCAATTCCCACGTACCATCATTAGAATCCTCAGCTACAAATACAGGTGGTACAGGAATACCTAGTAATAGAGATTCTATAAATCTTGTTTGTTGAAATTTATCCCACCTGAAAGCTCTTTGATATTCTGGTGAAATGATTAACTCGTCCCTACGGTATAAACTTATCAACTCTCCAAAGGACATATCAAGTCTTTCGCATTTCAAATTATTGCGTTTTTTTTGGATAATGTCCGTTAAAGTTTTTGTCTTTTCTTTAGCAATTGTTTCCATTTTAATTTCTTACTAACCTAATAAATTACCATAATCTTATTTACAATCTTTAATAACAGATACTCTATGTTTGCTATTTCAAAGGATGTTCAGGACAAATTCATTATATCATACCATTTTATAAAAATACTATTAAAAATTCTATCATTCTCTGTCATAGGGCACCTACACTTATCCCCATGATATAATCAATAATATTCTTAAAGTTGCATAATTCATAATGCTAAGATGGTCAATTTAAGCTGTTGCTTAACTGTAGGGTAAACCAGCTGTAACCCGCGATTGTTGCCATCCAATCAGCATACAACATCTGTGCCGAGTGGCTGTTGCACGGACGTGTTGAAATGGTACAAGCTAGGCTGTCCCCCAGTTCCCTGACTAGAAAACGATAAATCATAAGTTAAATAAAATATATCCTACTTGACCATAAAAATACAATTTGACATTAAAAAAGCATTATAATATTTAAACAAACGGCTTTTTTGCACCGCTAGAAAAATAGGAGTAAAAGATGGTTAATAAAATTAATGAAACTACTGAAAAACAAAGAACTATTTTAAAGGGAATTAAAGAAGAGCAAACACTTGAAAACAAACGCTATGCTATTTGGAATAACAAAGGAGGAGTGGGAAAAACTGCATTAACTTTCATGTTAGCAACAGAATACGCACATCAATATCCAAAACGAGAGGTAGTTGTCATCGATGCTTGTCCACAGGCTAATATTAGTGAAGTTTTACTGGGAGGGAATGAAAGGGGAAGTCGTCGTTTAGGAGAATTAATCCAAGCAAGAAATACATTGGGGGGATATTTTATTAATCGCATTGAAAATACTCCTTACGGAAGAACAGGAAATGAAAGCTCTTACGCTATTCAGGCAAGTGATAATAATGATTATTTTCCCCAAAATCTTCATTTAGTAGTAGGAGATCCTATTTTAGAACGACTCGTCGATAGTATGACCGGACTAGCTAGACTAGATTTGCCGGAGAATGCTTGGAGGCAGGTACACTCATGGATCTTAGATCTTACAGAAGGCATTTCGATTAATAAGGGAGGGAGAGCCGTATTTTTTATAGATTGTAATCCAAGTTTTGCAATTTATACCAAACAAGCTTTAATCGCAACTAAACGCCTCATCGTTCCATGCACGGCAGACAATTCTTCTGCACGTGGCATTGAAAATGTTGCTTCATTAGTCTATGGCATCAATAACAATTTTGATATGTTTCATACTAGAATAAGAAATAACGGAATTGATGTACCACTTATTCATTTAGTACCATTCAATCAAAGTACTCAGTATGATAGCGATGCAGCCAGTGCTTTTGCTGGCATGTATCAGAATGTTCAAACAACTGTCGAAACTCTAAAAAACAACCACATGTCAATTTTTTCTGAAAATGGACTTGAAAACACGTTTTTTGATGTGCGAGATATGCATTCCACATTCCGTGTTGCTGTTCATGAAGGTTGTCCTCTTCATATGCTTAGAGCCACTAACTATGACATCCATGGAAAAACAGTACAAATTAATTCTAGACATTTGTCAGGATATCGTGAATGTATTAGAGATCTTATAACAAGATTTTGAGTGTACTTTATAAAGTTCAATTTACGAGCTACTACTAGCAGTACAAAGTATCGTACAAAAAACTTGTATAGTAGCTGTCTATTTCCCAATCTTAAAAATAACGTACTCAGCTTATATGTCGTGCGTGTTTAGCGTCATAAGACAGCTGCACTCATTCCCATGATCATGATATAAATGCGTTATGCCGAAGCGTCGCGTTTGGCGGTTTGTTGTGTGTAGGTGCTTTCAAAGATTTTATCGGCATTGCTGATTTCAAAGCCATCACGGCGATGTTCACGTTTTAATTGCGCTGCGGGTAAATGTTCATACTCAGCAAGCGGCAATCGTTCGGCAAACTCAACGTAGGAACCGGGGATCAGTTTTGTTGCGATCCCGCCGTGCCCATCGGCGAATTCTCCCTGCACCAGCTCGGCAACGCTTGAGCTTTGAATGAGTTTTCCGTCGCCACTGATTTTGCGCTCACCGGCGGAGTCATTGAGTTTCACACCATGGTGTTTTAGAAAAGTATTGAACTTTTCAATGGTCTGAAACTCACGCGGCAGGTTGTGAACACTGATGGTGAAATGATTGAGATAATAACGATTGTAAATGACCCATGAAGCGTACTCACTTGCCGTTTGCAAGGCATTAAAGTCTGCAAGTGTTGGCAATCTCCACAAGCCACGATGAAGAAACTTGTCGATGGCCGCTCCATCGTTTAAATCAAGGGCATCCACTGGGTCTGAGGTGACTTCATCGGTATAAGAACGGATGATTTTTGCAAACTTAGGATCCAGTTCATGGACGCGCAATTCACTAACAAAAATGCGCGGGTATTGGGGTAATGGGGGGCTGTACCACCAGGCATCCAAGCGTTTAGCGGGGAAGTGGTACTGCGCTTTTTTTTTGTAGCCTAAGTGCAGGAAGATTTTTTCAAACGATGCCACACCCAGCTGGGGAACGCCCATTGTTCTAAAGGCGATGTGATCATTCTCAATGTCATCCATACTGTTAATCATGCCGGCTTCCTGCATGAGGGTAAGAATTTTTTTTACGTCCGGGACGCGTTCTTGGTAACGTCGCATCAGTCCGCTGAGGACGGTGTTAAGGGTTTCTGCTAAGGCGGGGGTGAATGTTTGCGGCATGGTTATGTTTCCGTATTAATGGTTGTTTGATATGTTTTTTTGTATTATAACATTTATTGCTTACTACTTGTCATTTTAAAATTACACTATTATCTTATGACTAAGCCCACATTAACCATTTACAAGGAAATCACTATGAAAAAACCCAATAATACTAGTGCAAAAAACAATCAAGCTTCTATCAATCAAGCTTCTATAATTGGTAATATTGCCAGCTCCATTACTTCCATGACAACTAAAACTGTTGCTGATGTTGCTAAAACTGGTTTTACTGTGTTATCCACCGCGGCTGGAACCGCTAAAAACATGTTCACTGCTACTAAAAATAATACGCAAGAACCTCTCAATCATGTCAAGCAGGAATTGCTAAAAGCTGGAGCAGAAGCTAAAAAAACTCTTAGCACTGGTCTTGAGCATATCGCCAAAAAACTTAAACCTAAGGCATAGATTTGTTGCTGTTGCAAACAGTAGCGACCCTGCATATTATTTAGCAGGGGCACGGGTTCATCCCAATCCAGCGGTAAGGCATTGAGCGTTATGCTTGACAGCCTTAGTGGATAACAACTGCGGCAATACCTTATTACGGGTGCAGGGACAAAAGTCCCTGCTGGGGGCAGCAGCTTCGCCCCAGCGGGGTTGCGGGGCAGCGCCCCGCTGGGTGTCAGACCTTATGGACTGTCAGTGGGACAGCTGAGTGCCAGTGCCGCTGTTCCCGCTGTACGCTGCTCTGCGGCTGTGAGTAATAATCCGTTCAGCGCGGGGTAGTCGCTGCTGATGCCGAAGTCCCATACAGTACTGCTCCAGCTGCTGTAAATTCCTGTGGCGGTGGTGGGGGTTTGTAGGTCAGCGCTGCTCTGCCCAGTTCCTTCGCCGCTTGTGCTGGAGTTCAGGGTATTGTCCCAGTAGCTAGTACTCACCGTTGCACTACTTGGCGCCAGGCCTAATATAGTGTTACCCGTCACCTTTGCCGCTGTATAGGAGTCACTAAGCTCTAGGTCGGAGGGGGAGGGGGGGGTGAGGGATGTGCTGAGGCTACTTACACCCCCGCTGGCTGTGCCGCTGGTGGTATCCGTGCAGACTACGCCAATAAAGGCGTTGTTACTAAGAGCACTATTTGCGTAACCTGCTAGCCCACCACTGTAATTTGAGCTGGCACGCACCAGTGCTGCACTAAAATTATGGCTGATGGTGCCGTACCCCTGAACTCCCACGATGCCGCCTGCGGTGGAGGTGGCTGTGATAGCGCTGCCTGAAACGGTATTGCTGCTGATGGTGCCGTTATTCTGAACTCCCGCGATGCCGCCTGCGTAGTCGTTGGCGGCTGTGATAGAAGAGTCGCCTGAAACGGTATTGCTGCTGATGGTGCCACCCCACTGAGCTCCCACGATGCCGCCTGCGGTGATGTCATTGGCTGTGATAGTGGCATTTGAAACGGTATTGCTGCTGTTGGTACCGCCATTCTGCCTTCCCACGAGGCCGCCTGCGTTGGTGGTGGCTGTAATAGAAGAGTCGCCTGAAACGGTATTGTCGCTGATGGTACCGTTAGACTGCCTTCCCACGATGCCGCCTGCGTCGATGCCGTTGGCTGTGATAGAGCTGTCTGAAACGGTATTGCTGCTGATGGTGCCGTCAGTGATGCCGTCAGTAGCGTCAGACTGAAGTCCCACGAGGCCGCCTGCGTAGGTGTTGGCTGTGATAGCGCCGTTTGAAACGGTATTGTTGCTGATGGTGCCGCTATACTGCTCTCCCACGAGACCGCCGCCTGCGGTGCCGCTGGCTGTGATAGCAGAGTCGCCTGAAACGGTATTGCTGCTGATGGTGCCGCTATACTGCTTTCCCACGAGGCCGCCTGCGTAGGAGGTGGCTATGATAGTGGCATTTGAAACGGTATTGTTGCTGATGGTGCCGTTAGACTGATATCCCACGATGCCGCCTGCGTGGTTGTTGGTGGCTGTGATAGCGCCGCCTGAATTGGTATTGTCGCTGGTGGTGCCGTTAGACTGATATCCCACGATGCCGCCTGCGTAGTTGGTGGTGGCTGTGATAGCGCCGCCTGAAACGGTATTGCTGCTGATGGTGCCGTCAGCCTGAAATCCCACGATGCCGCCTACGGAGTTGTTGCCAGTTACTTTAGCATCGCTGAGCGTACAGTTTGCAACTATCGCGTTGTTATTAGTGATGACTCCGAAAAGTCCGATATTATCCTCACTCGACCGATTGATGTAAAGGTTGGAGATGGTATAGTTAGCGCAATTCATGTTACCTGTGAATGGGAGAAGGTCAGTGGTGCCGATGGGTGTAAAGCCACTACCGCCTGTGTTTTCCGCCCAAGGTGCACTTGTTTGTCCCAAGTCAATGTTCGCTGTCACTTTATAGTAGTCATCACGGTAACTTGAAGAACTGGCGACTAAGCGGCTCATGAGGTCTAGGCGCATATCATTATTGATTTCCCAGGCAGTAGTAGTACTGGTGCCGTCCCCGTCGGCGAAGTTATTGCATTCGCTAAGCTGCACTTGAATGGCTATGGTAGCGACTGAGGTGCTTTGCCCATCAGTTGTGATAGCAATAGCCGAAAGCATGGTATTCGTTGTGCTGTACATGGTATTCGTTGTGCTGTAATAAGGATTGCCGACCAATGCAGCAGTATAATCTGCAGCAGGGTCGGTGACCGTAAAGATGATGTCTGAAAAATCTACACAGGGATCCAATGTTGCGGTAGGTATGTTGGCTTGGTCTGAGGAGACCGCGAGTGAATTAGGAGTGAGGGTACTACTGGTTATTGTCACACGAAAACATCCCTGCAAGCTTACGCTAATGGGGATGATTGCAGCTGCAGTGCTCTGCCCAGCAGTCGTGATGATCACATCAATATCTTGCGTGTTTGCATTGGGATTATCATAGTCATAATCGCTGCTGGCAGAGCTGGCGAATGCTGCAGTATAACCAGTAGCAGGTTCGGTGACGTCAAAGGTGATGCCTGAAAAATCTGCACAGGGATCCAATGTTGCGGTAGGCGTGCTGGTTTGACCTGAGGAGACCGTGAGTGAATTAGGAGAGAGGTCACTACTGGTACTGGTTATTGTCACACGATAACATATCTGCAAGGTTACGGTAATGGGGATGATTGCAGCTGCAGTGCTCTGCCCATCAGCCGTGATGATCACGTCGATAGTTCGCGGCGTATTGGCATTGGGATCATCATAATTGTAAGCACTGCTGGCAGAGCTGTGCAATGCTGCAGTATAACCTGCAGCAGGGTCGGTGACCGTAAAGGTGATGGCTGAAAAGTCTGCACAGGCAGTCAATGTAAAAGCTGTGGCACTGCTTTGCCCGGTCATGACCGTTACGGGATGGCTACTGACAGGATTACCGTCAGCGTCGTTACTCAGCTCAGCACTGCCTGCTATTTCTACACTGATACTGCACTCTAAGATGGTCACTTCAATGGGGATGTTAGCAGCTGCAGTGTTCTGCCCATCAGCCGTGATGATCACGTCGATAGTTCGCGGCGTATTGGCATTGGGATCATCATAGTCATAATCGCTGCTGGCAGTGCTGGCGAATGCAGCGATATAACCAGTAGCAGGTTCGGTGACGTCAAAGGTGATGCCTGAAAAATCTGCACAGGGATCCAATGTTGCGGTAGGCGCGCTGGTTTGGTCTGAGGAGACTATCAATGGATCAGTATCAGAAGTGAGGGCACTACTGGATATCGTCACACGATAACATCCCTGCAAGGTTACGGTAATGGGGATGATGGCAGCCTCAGTGTCCAGCTCAGTATCCGTGATGATTACATTAATCGTTTGTGTGTTTGCATTGGGATCATCGTAATTGTAATCGCTGCTGGCAGTGGTGTCCAGTGCAGCGGTATAACCTGTAGCAGGGTCGGTGACCGTAAAGGTGATGCCTGAAAAATCTGCACAGGCAGCTAAGGTTGCGGATAGCGTACCTGAAGCTGTTGTGATTATTGTCAGCGGGCTTAATGTTTCTGTTTCCGTAAGTGCCGTTCCGCTCAGTTCCACCGTAAAAGCAGGGTCTGATGAGTCATCAGCTGATGTACAGGCAGAGAGAATTGTGAGCAGAGCATAGAAAGCTAAGAGGCATACTGAGCGAATGCTGCTGAATTTAAGCAATTCGGGAAGGGTGAATGATAATAGTGATTTCAAGGGTTTCATGGTTAATAGCTCCTTTTGTTAATGTTTTTGATACATTAATTTATGCAATGATGTTAGGCGGATCAAACACTACTATAAGCATAACATAAAAAGATGTTAGCTGTTAGCAGAATAAAATTATTAAAATTTCAACTTCCCCGTTGCAAGGGACACACCAATCAATCCCATTGATAGCATGAAGCCCTGAGCGGTATGGGCTGCGGACTATCGACAAACAGCAACAGTTTGTGGTTCGTTTCAAGCCGCCTGCGGCAGCACATTCTTACTATAATCTTCCCCGATAGCAGTGCGCGATGGTGCATTGCATTGAGTGTGCTGTGCTTGACAGCCTTAGTGGATAACAACCGCGGCAATACTTATTACGGGTGCAGGGACGAAAGTCCCTGCTGGGGGCTGGGGTCGAAGCCCCAGTGGGGTTGCGGGGCAGCGCCCCGCTGGTGTCAGACCTTATGAGTCTTATGAGTCAGGGACAGCTGAGTGCCAGTGCGGTTGCTCCCGCTGTACGCTGCTCTGCGGGTGTGAGTGTTAGTCCGTTCAGCGCGGGGTAGTCGCTGCTGGTGCCGAAGTCCCATACATTGACTGTAGTACTTGAACTGTCTGTAAAGGTGTCCGTCCAGCTGCTGTAAATTCCTGTGGCGCTGGTGGGGGTTTGTAGGGAATCGGTATCCTGCGCACCTGTCGTAACGCTGGCAGAAGAGTTTGATTCGTTATCATAGTAGCTATGATTCACCGTTCCACCACTCGGCACCAGGCCATAGCTTGTGTTACCCGTCACCTTTGCCGCTACATAGGAGGTTTCAATCGTAATCGTTCCACTGCTGGTACTTACAGCCCCGCCGGCTGTGCCGCCGGAGGTGCAGACTACGCCGATAAAGGCGCTGTTACTAATAGGATTTATAGTGCTACTAAAGCTAGCGACTAGCCCACTACTATATGAAGAGGCATAGACCAGTGCTGCACTAAAATTATGGCTGATGGTGCCGCCATTCTGGCTTCCCACGATGCCGCCTGCGCCATAGCCTGCTGTGATAGAGACGCCTGAAACGGCATTGCTGCTGATGGTGCCGTTAGACTGATATCCCACGATGCCGCCTGCGGAGTTGTCGTCGACTGCGATAGAAGCGCCTGAAACGGCATTGTTGCTGATGGTGCCGCCCGACTGAGTTCCCACGATGCCGCCTGCGTAGGCATAGGCTGTGATAGAGGCGGCTGAAACGGCATTGTTGCTGATGGTGCCGCCCGACTGAGTTCCCACGATGCCGCCTACATTGTTTTTGCCATGTATCTTAGCATCACTGAGTGTGCAGTTTGCAATCATCGCGCCGCTAGCGATGACTCCGAAAAGTCCGATATTGTCAATATCCTCCACATAGATGTAAAAGTTGGAGATGGTATGGCCATCGCAGTCCATGTTACCTGTGAATTTGGCACTATCACTGCCGATGGGTATAAAGGGGGAAACATTACCGCCTGTGCTTTCGCTTTCGGCCCAAGGTGCACTGTCTCGTCCCAAGTCAATGTTCGCTGTCACTTTATAGTAGTCATCACGGTAACTTGAAGAACTGGCGACTAAGCGGCTCATGAGGTCTAGGCGCATATCATTATTGATTTCCCAGGCAGTAGTAGTACTGGTGCCGTCCCCGTCGGCGAAGTTATTGCATTCGCTAAGCTGCACTTGAATGGCTATGGTAGCGACTGAGGTGCTTTGCCCATCAGTTGTGATAGCAATAGCCGAAAGCATGGTATTCGTTGTGCTGTAATAAGGATTGCCGACCAATGCAGCAGTATAATCTGCAGCAGGGTCGGTGACCGTAAAGATGATGTCTGAAAAATCTACACAGGGATCCAATGTTGCGGTAGGTATGTTGGCTTGGTCTGAGGAGACCGCGAGTGAATTAGGAGTGAGGGTACTACTGGTTATTGTCACACGAAAACATCCCTGCAAGCTTACGCTAATGGGGATGATTGCAGCTGCAGTGCTCTGCCCAGCAGTCGTGATGATCACATCAATATCTTGCGTGTTTGCATTTGCATTGGGATTATCATAGTCATAATCGCTGCTGGCAGAGCTGGCGAATGCTGCAGTATAACCTGAAGCAGGGTCGGTGACGTCAAAGGTGATGTCTGAAAAGGTTGCACAGGCAGTCAATGTAAAAGCTGTGGCACTGCTTTGCCCGGTCATGACCGTTACGGGATGGCTACTGACAGGATTACCGTCAGCGTCGTTACTCAGCTCAGCACTGCCTGCTATTTCTACACTGATACTGCACTCTAAGATGGTCACTTCAATGGGGATGCTAGCAGCTGCAGTGCTCTGCCCAGCAGCCGTGATGATCACGTCGATAGTTCGCGGCGTATTGGCATTGGGATCATCATAATTGTAAGTGTTGCTGGCAGAGCTGGCGAATGCTGCACTATAACCTGCAGCAGGGTCGGTGACGGTAAAGGTGATGGCTGAAAAGGTTGCACAGGCAGCCAATGTAAAAGCTGTGGGGGTGTTCCCGGTAGTGACCGTTACGGGAGTATCACTGACAGAAGTACCGCCGTTACTCAGTTCAGTACTGCCTGCTATTTGCACACTGAACGTGCTGCAAGCTGATAAGGTTACTTCAATGGGGATGCTTGCGACATCAGCACTGTCGCTGGTGCGTGTGATGATCACATTAATCGTTTGCGTATTTTCAGAGAGAATATCATAATTGTAATCGCTGCTGGCAGTGCTGTCCAGTGCAGCACTATAACCAGTATCAGGGTCGGTGACGGTAGTGGTGATGCCTGAAAAATCTGCACAGGGATCCAGCGTGGCGGTAGGCGTGCCGGTTTGACCTGAGGAGACTGTGAGTGAATCAGGAGTGAGGTCATTACTGGATATCGTCACACGATAACATGCCTGCAAGGTTACGGTAATGGGGATGCTTGCGACTTCAGCACTGTCGCTGGTGCGTGTGATGATTACATTAATCGTTTGTGTGTTTGCATTTGCATTGGGATTATCATAGTCATAATCGCTGCTGGCAGTGCTGGCGAATGCAGCGATATAACCAGTAGCAGGTTCGGTGACGTCAAAGGTGATGCCTGAAAAATCTGCACAGGGATCCAATGTTGCGGTAGGCGTGCTGGTTTGGTCTGAGGAGACTATCAATGGATCAGTATCAGAAGTGAGGGCACTACTGGATATCGTCACACGATAACATGCCTGCAAGGTTACGGTAATGGGGATGCTTGCGACTTCAGCACTGTCGCTGGTGCGTGTGATGATTACATTAATAGTTTGTGTGTTTGCATTTGCAGAGGGATCATCATAATTGTAAACACTGCTGGCAGTGCTGTCCAGTGCAGCGGTATAACTTGTAGTAGGTTCGGTGAAGGTAAAGGTGATGGCTGAAAAATCTGCACAGGCAGCCAGCGTGGCGGTAGGCGTGCCGGTTTGACCGGAGGAGACTATCAATGGATCAGGAGTGAGGGCACTACTGGCACTGGTTATGATCGCACGATAACATGCCTGCAAGGTTACGGTAATGGGGATGATGGCAGCTGCAGTGCTCTGCCCGGTAGCCGTGAAGATCACACCAATCGTTCGCGTGTTTGCAAAGAGATCATTGTAATTGTAAGAGCTGCTGACAATGCTGTCAAATGCAGCGGTATAACCTGTATTAGGTTCGGTGACCGTAAAGGTGGTGGCTGGAAAGGCATTACAAGCAGTCAGCGTGGCGGTAGGCGTGCTGGTTTGGTCTGAGGAGACCGCGAGTGAATTAGGAGTGAGGGCACTACTGGCTATCGTCACACGATAACATGCCTGCAAGGTTACGGTAATGGGAATGCGCGCTACTTCAGCACTGTCGCGTGTGATGATCACATCAATCGTTTGTGTGTTTGCAGAGGGATCATCGTGATTGTAAGTGCTGCTGGCAGTGCTGTCCAATGCCGCGGTATAACCTGTTAGCGTCACACCTGTGTTATGATTGGTGACCGCAAAGGTGGTGGCTGGAAAGACCGTACAAGTAGTCAGCGTGGCGGTAGGCGTGTTGGCTTGGCCTGATGAGACTGTCAATGGATCAGTATCAGAAGTGAGGTCACTACTGGCTATCGTCACAGTAAAACATCCCTGCAAGCTCACGGTAATGGGGATGAGAGCAGCCTCAGTGCCATCGCTGTTGCGGATGATCACATCAATCGTTTGTGTGTTTGCAGAGAGATCATCGTGATTGTAAGTGCTGCTGGCAGTGTTGTCCAATGTTGCAATATAACCTGCAGCAGGGTCGGTGACCGTAAAGGTGATGGCTGAAAAGTCCGCACAAGCAGCCAGCGTGACGGATTGCAAGTCTGCATCCGTTGTGGATATTGTCAGCGGCGTTGATGTTTCTGTAAGTGCCGTTCCGCTCAGTTCCACCGTAAAAGCAGGGCCTGCTGAGTCATCAGCTGATGTACAGGCAGAGAGGATTGTGAGCAGAGAGCAGAAAGCTAAGAGGCATACTGAGCGAATGCTGCTGAATTTAAGCAATTTTGGAAGGGTGAATGATAATAGTGATTTCAAGGGTTATTGACTTCTTTTGTTAATGTTTTTGATACATTAATTTATGCAATGATGTTAGGCGGATACCGCAATTATAAGCATAACATAAAAAGATGTTAACAGAATAAAATTATTAAAATTAAAAAAATGTGTTGTTTATTTTAAGCTTGGCAGGTTTTTTGATGGGGCGATTGACAACTTTCCGAGCGGCATCTTCCCCGTTGCAAGGGATATAGGGACACACCAATCAATCCCATTGATAGCATGAAGCCCTGAGCGGTATGGGCTGCGGACTATCGACAAACAGCAACAGTTTGTGGTTCGTTTCAAGCCGCCTGCGGCAGCACATTCTTACTATTATCTTCCCCGATAGCAGTGCGCGGTGGTGCATTGCATTGAGTGTGCTGTGCTTGACAGCCTTAGTGGATAACAACCGCGGCAATACTTATTACGGGTGCAGGGACGAAAGTCCCTGCTGGGGGCTGGGGCGAAGCCCCAGCGGGGTTGCGGGGCAGCGCCCCGCTGGTGTCAGACCTTATGAGTCTTATGAGTCAGGGACAGCTGCGTGCCAGTGCGGTTGCTCCCGCTGTACGCTGCTCTGCGGGTGTGAGTGTTAGTCCGTTCAGCGCGGGGTAGTCGCTGCTGGTGCCGAAGTCCCATACAGTACTGCTCCAGCTGCTGTAAATTCCTGTGGTGCTGGTGGGGGTTTGCAGGTCAGCGGTACTCTGCCCAGTTCCTTCGCCGCTTGTGCTGGAGTTCAGGGTATTGTCCCAGTAGCTAGTACTCACCGTTCTACCACTTGGCACCAGGCCATAGCTTGTGTTACCCGTCACCTTTGCCGCTGTATAGGAGTTACTAAGCGTTAGGGAGGGGCTTGAGGCAATGCTACTTACACCCCCGCTGGCTGTGCCGCTGGTGGCATCCGTGCAGACTACGCCGATAAAGGCGTTGTTACTAAGAGTATCATTTGCGTAAGCTGCTAGCCCACCACTAAGATCTGAGCTGGCACGCACCAGTGCTGCACTAAAATTATGGCTGATGGTGCCGGCATACTGAATTCCCACGATGCCGCCTGCGTAGTTGTTGGTGGCTGTGATAGAAGAGGCGCCTGAAACGGTATTGTTGCTGATGGTGCCGGCATACTGAGTTCCCGCGATGCCGCCTGCGGAGTTGGTGGTTGTGATAGAAGAGTTGCCTGAAACGGTATTGTCGCTGACGGTGCCGTTATCCTGAAATCCCACGATGCCGCCTGCGGAGTTGGTGGCTGTGATAGAAGAGGCGCCTGAAACGGTATTGCTGCTGATGGTGCCGCTATCCTGATATCCCACGATGCCGCCTGCGTCGTCATTGCTGGCTTTGATAGAGCTGCCTGAAACGGTATTGTTGCTGATGGTGCCGCTATCCTGAAATCCCACGATGCCGCCTGCTTCGTTGTCGGCTGTGATAGTGGCATTTGAAACGGAATTGAAGCTGATGGTGCCTCTACCCTGCTGCTGTCCCGCGATGCCGCCTACGTTGAAGGAGGTGGCTGTGATAATGCTGTTTGAAACGGAATTGCTGCTGATGGTGCCGTCATTCTGAGTTCCCGCGATGCCGCCTGCGTAGTTGTTGGTGGCTGTGATAGTGGCATTTGAAACGGTATTGTCGCTGTTGGTGCCGTTATCCTGTTTTCCCACGATGCCGCCTGCGTAGTTGGTGGCTGTGATAGCGCCGCCTGAAACGGTATTGTCGCTGATGGTGCCGTCAAGCTGCCATCCCACGATGCCGCCTGCGTAGTTGGTGGTGGCTGTGATAGCGCCGCCTGAAACGGAATTGCTGCTGATGGTGCCGTCATTCTGAGTTCCCGCGATGCCGCCTGCGTAGGAGGTGGCTGTGATAGCGCCGCCTGAAACGGTATTGTCGCTGTTGGTGCCGTCATCCTGTTTTCCCACGATGCCGCCTGCATTGTTGGTGGCTGTGATAGAAGAGTCGCCTGAAACGGTATTGCTGCTGTTGGTGCCGTTATCCTGAAATCCCACGATGCCGCCTGCGTCGTCATTGCTGGCTTTGATAGAGCTGCCTGAAACGGTATTGTTGCTGATGGTGCCGTTAACCTGATATCCCACGATGCCGCCTGCGTCGTCGTTGGTGGCTGTGATAGTGGCATTTGAAACGGTATTGTCGCTGATGGTGCCGTTAGCCTGATATCCCACGATGCCGCCTACGGAGTTGTTGGCAGTTACTTTAGCATCGCTGAGCGTACAGTTTGCAACTATCGCGTTATTAGTGATGACTCCGAAAAGTCCGATGTCATCCTCACTCGACCGATTGATGTAAAGGTTGGAGATGGTGTGGTCAGCGCAGTCCATGTTACCTGTGAATTTGGCACTATCACTGCCGATGGGTGTAAAGCCACTACCGCCTGTGTTTTCCGCCCAAGGTGCACTTGTTTGTCCCAAGTCAATGTCTGCTGTCACTTTATAGTAGTCATCGCGGTAGCTTGAAGAACTGGTTACTAAGCGGCTCATGAGGTCTAGGCGCAGATCATTATTGATTTTCCAAGCAGTAGTAGCACTTGTGCCGTCCCCGTCGGCGAAGTTGTTGCCATCGAGTGAACAGTTGTTAAGTTGTATTTGAATGGTTATTGTCGCGGCTGAGGTGCTTTGCCCAGCAGCTGTGATGACAATGTCAGCCGAAATCATGGTATTCGCTGTGCTGTAATAAGGATTGCCGACCAATGCTGCGGTATAATCTGCAGGGGTGACCGTAAAGGTGATGGGTGAAAAGTCCGCACAGGCAGCCAATGTAAAAGCTGTGGGGGTGTTCCCGGTAGTGACCGTTACGGGAGTATCACTGACAGAAGTACCGCCGTTACTCAGTTCAGTACTGCCTGCTATTTCTACACTGAACGTCATGCACGCTGCTAAGGTCACTGTAATGGGGATGCTTGCGACATCAGCACTGTCGCTGGTGCGTGTGATGATCACATCAATCGTTTTTGTGTTTGCATTTGCACTGGGATCATCATAATTGTAAACACTGCTGGCAGCGCTGTCCAGTGCAGCGGTATAACTTGTAGTAGGTTCGGTGAAGGTAAAGGTGATGTCTGAAAAATCTGCACAGGCAGCCAGCGTGGCGGTAGGCGTGGCGGTTTGACCTGAGGAGACTGTGAGTGAATCAGGAGTGAGGTCATTACTGGATATCGTCACACGATAACATGCCTGCAAGGTTACGGTAATGGGGATGCTTGCGACATCAGCACTGTCGCTGGTGCGTGTGATGATCACATCAATCGTATTTGTGTTTGCATTGGGATCATCGTAATTGTAAGCGCTGCTGGCAATGCTGTCAAATGCAGCGGTATAACCTGTAGCAGGGTCGGTGACCGTAAAGGTGATGGCTGAAAAGGTTGCACAGGCAGCCAGCGTGGCGGTAGGCGTGGCGGTTTGACCTGAGGAGACTGTGAGTGAATCAGGAGTGAGGTCATTACTGGATATCGTCACACGATAACATGCCTGCAAGGTCACTGTAATGGGGATGCTTGCGACATCAGCACTGTCGCTGGTGCGTGTGATGATCACATCAATCGTATTTGTGTTTGCATTGGGATCATCGTAATTGTAAGCGCTGCTGGCAATGCTGTCAAATGCAGCGGTATAACCTGTAGCAGGGTCGGTGACCGTAAAGGTGATGGCTGAAAAGGTTGCACAGGCAGCCAGCGTGGCGGTAGGCGTGCTGGTTTGGTCTGAGGAGACTATCAATGGATCAGTATCAGAAGTGAGGTCACTACTGGATATCGTCACAGCAAAACATCCCTGCAAGGTTACGGTAATGGGGATGCTTGCGACTTCAGCACTGTCGCTGGTGCGTGTGATGATTACATTAATCGTTTGCGTATTTTCAGAGAGAATATCATAATTGTAAGCGCTGCTGGCAGAGCTGGCAAATGCAACGGTATAACCTGTAGTAGTCGTCGGTTCGGTGGTGACCGTAAAGGAGGTGCTGTCTGGAAAGCTCTTACAAGCAGCCAGCGTGGCGGCAGGTGTGCTGGTTTGGTCTGAGGAGACTATCAATGGATCAGTATCAGAAGTGAGGTCACTACTGGATATCTCCACACGATAACATCCCTGCAAGGTTACGGTAATGGGGATGCGAGCAGCCTCAGTGTCCAGCTCAGTGTCCAGCTCAGTATCCGTGATGATTACATCAATCGTATTTGTGTTTGCATTGGGATCATCGTAATTGTAAGCGCTGCTGGCAGTGCTGTCCAGTGCAGCGGTATAACCAGTATCAGGGTCGGTGACCGTAAAGGTGATGTCTGAAAAGTTCGCACAGGCAGCTAAGGTTGCGGATAGCGTAGCTGAAGCTGTTGTGATTATTGTCAGCGGGTTTGATGTTTCTGTTTCTGTAAGTGCCGTTTCGTTCAGTTCCACCGTGAAAATAGTGTCTGATGAACGTGATGAGTCATCAGCCGATGTACAGGCAGAGAGGATTGTGAGCAGAGCGCAGAAAGCTAAGAGGCATACTGAGCGAATGCTGCTGAATTTAAGCAATTCGGGAAAGGTGAGTAATAATAGTGATTTTAAGAATTTCATGATTAAAGTTTTCTTTAAATGGTTAAAGTATACCTTTGAGGATGAAGGGTCTATTATAATAGTTTAAGCTTATTTTTTAAAAGGGAATGCTATATATACTGTATATTAATATTTAGCAATTTAGTTGTATGGTAAATACTCTTTTTTGTATTAAGAAAGAGCTTACTTAATGGAAATTAAAAACAATATGAGAATTAGTCAATTTCAAAGATATTTTCAAAAAGAAAATGCAGTTACAAATAATGTTTTACTGATGCTATCAAGGCTAAACGACATTAAAACAGAGTATTATAAGGACTTAATTCAAATGATTAATGATAGCGAAGGCTATTTCCCGTCCCCCATTTTTAAACAACAAATTGGAATTCAAGGAGGTGTCATTGACGGTTATATAGAAGTAAATGCCTCAAAAATTATAATTGAAACCAAATTGTCTAACGTCGAGTTTATAGAGAAATTAGTAAAATATGCTAGAGAATTCTCTACCGATAGTCAAAACTTTTTATGGCATATCAGCACAGTTCGGAAGAAGAAAAAGAAATCAAAAAAAGATTGAAAGAACTACAGCCAGAAATGAGCATTCAAATATAGTTTTTTCTTAGTTGAAAATTTGGAAGATATATAAAAAAAATGAGCATGATGAAAATCTAAAGTTGCTTTTTAATGATTTTAATGATTGAACATTTGCTTCCAGACTACAGCTTGTTTTTGTTCCGACTGGTTTTTCATTTGATTGGAATTACAAACATAAAATATATTTCTGCCCAATTGGCACAAAACAAGCTTTTACTTATTTTGGATTATACAACAATAAGTCTGTGAGGACTTTTGCAACAGTTGAAAATTGCATTGTCGCCAATTTTGAAAAAGAGTCAAGCAAGCTTGAAGTCATCAGCTCAACCATGGGTATAGAAATAACAGAAAAGCAAAAAGCAAGACTAAAAGAAGGGCTAATTGAATGGGGCGATGATCAAAATGGTTTTAAATATTATTTGCTTGATGAGCATGAATTCCATGATACAAACTTCAGTAAAAAATCAAAAGGAGGCATACAAGGATTTAGGTATAAGGACTTAAGGGAGTTCTTGGGAAACGAGCAGTTGAATGACAAGAGTACAAAAGAAATTGCAGATCTTTTAAAAGATAAAGAATGGCATTAATTTAAAACCACTTTTTGCGCGGTTATCCTTCTGCGCAATCGTGCTGGTGCCATTGGCAGAAACTTCACTGTCCCCTGCCGCTAACAGCATGGGTGGAACAGTACGTGCCATGCAATGTTAAGCTTGACAGCGCGGTCCGCTCAATTCAGCTTCAATAGCGATTGTTTCACCGTTAGCGCGACTGAGCGAGTCCATGCCCGCGCCATGATCGCCTCCCACGAGGGGGAGGGTGATTAATCCTAACACCAGCGGAAGGCTAAACCCCAACGCGAAGACGAGGTTTGGATTTTCCGGCGTAGGGGTAGCAGCTATTGATAAAGGAATAATGAGACAGCTACCGCCGTCCAGCCGATGGCGCTTGCCTGTATTGCCATGATATAATAACAGGGGGGGTTGACATTGGCAAAAAACATGGTACAGTCATTTTATTAGCAGGGGATAAGTTGCTCAATTAATTAACAGTATCCCAATCGGGATTAAGGATAATAATGATGACTGATCATAAAGCAGAATACGCTGACAGCTTTCGCTCAGGAGAATTGACAACAAGTGGGTTCAAGCAAGCTAGTCCGTACTTTTTAGCATTAAGTCATTTTTTATAGTGTTGGTTGTGAAGAATATTTTAAAAATTGCTATATGTTCGTTAAATGTTGCCTGGCAGAATAAGGCGAAGAACTTTGCTGAAATTGAATCGCTTACACAAGCTGTAAACGCCGATATCATTCTTCTCCCAGAAATGTTTGCTACTGGATTTTCAATGGATCCGGTGAAAATAGCGGAAGCAGCTGATGGGGAAAGTATATCGTTTATGAAGCGCTTAGCAAACAAGCATGACGCAGCGGTTTGCGGCAGTGTTGCGTACAAAGAAAAAGCTGATTATTGCAATCGCCTTTTTTGGGTTTCTCCTGATGGAGCATGTCAATATTACGATAAGCGACACCTGTTTAGTTATGCTCATGAAGATCAGTTTTACAGTTCAGGCAAAACAAAACTGATCGTGGAGTACGCAGGGTGGAAGCTCTGCCCGTTGATTTGTTACGACCTTCGTTTTCCTGTTTGGAGTCGCAATGTAGAGAATTACGATTTGTTGATCTATATAGCAAACTGGCCTGCTGCACGCGAAGATTCATGGCGTACGTTGCTGAAAGCCCGCGCAATTGAAAATATGGCATTTACGGCAGGGGTGAACCGTTCTGGAAAAGATGGCAATAATTTGCAATACAGTGGATTTAGTACAGTATTTGATGGATTGGGAAAAACCTGTGCCCATCAATCACTTAACCCATCGGTTGACATTTTTTCGCTGGATAAATCGGTATTGGCAAAACAACGATTACATTATGGCTTTTTAAACGACAGGGATGATTTTACGGTTGCTGGATAAAATAAACACGCGCGTGGCGTCATCGGGTAGCTGCACTTATTTAGATGATATAATCTTAGATATTCTTTAATTTTAAATTACCGACACCCGCCATTTATGCTCTACCTTATTATCCGAAAACAAATATTAAGTCTCTTTATTATTTTCTTTGCGGTAACTGCCCAAGCGGTTTTTGCACACGCAGTTTCGTTGGGGATGAGCGGTGTGGATTTTCAAATAAAGGAGATAAAAGCAGTCTCATCACCATCGCTACTCATAAGCACACCACTCAGTTCTTTTTCAATCACACAGTCTGGAAATAATTGGGAAATTACGGCGAATGGTATTCCATTGCATCCGTTAGCTCAGAGTGCTTATGTCAATACCTATGCTGCCCAAGCTTATCATATAACCTTAACGACTACTCCTGCAATTGATACGATAACTGAGCTTGCAGCTGAGTTTCCAAAAGCGTTTGGGATTACCTTAGATGGTGTTAAGTTAGATCCATTGACCGCAGAATGTTATGATGCAAATGGGAATAGAATCCGTAATCCTGCCACATGTCTATATAGACAAGATGCACTGCAAACGTTCAGCGACTTAGGCTTTGATGAGTATTACGGTCATGTGCAACCACATTCTGGTGCCTATCACTATCATGCTTATTCTGAAGCCGCTGCCAGAGAGATCTATAAAAAATACACTGGTGTGTATCCAACTACTGATGCTCCTTTAAACGGCATGGTCTTAATTGGTTTAGCAAGAGATGGTTTTCCTATTTATTATATTCTTTCTGGTGGTTTGCCGCATAGCTCCGCTTACGTTCTCAAATCATTTCCAAACCGTTATGATTTTTTGAATAAGGTTTCGCCAGTAGCCCCAACAGGGCTTTATATACAAGATTATGAATATAACAATTCCGCAGGGGAGCTTGATGAGTGCAATGGAATAGCTAACTCTGAAAGTTCTCCGATAATTTTACCAGATTATTCAGCTTATAGTGGCGGTTTTACTTTGACTTCTGAAATGAAAAAATATTTTTACGTAGTGAATAATCGCTTTCACTCAGATGGTACCACACCAAATTTTCCAGCAATAGGGCATTGTTTTAAAACTGCCTTAAGTCCTGCTGACGGATTTTACAAATCGCGCGCACGGGCTCGCTAGCAAGACTATCGGCACAGCCCGCACCTGCAACAATCCCTAAACCTAAATTAATAATAGACGTGATCATCGGGTAGCCTGCCGCAAGCTACAAAGTTTACCACCGCCCGCGGCTTCCGGGCATCGCTCATCCCGAACACAGGTAAATCCTGCACAGCTGCGCTCAGCGGCTATTCATACTTTTACACTTTTCATGAATTTTTTCGCAGATATCGTCAATCTATAAAACGATCCTCCCGTATTCATAAACTACTGAAAATTACTTGCAGCTACTCATGAAGTCCGCCCGCAAGCTAAGCTTCAGTAATTCATGAGTCACCGATTTATTATTCTCCTGGGTCTGCTGTTACTACCGGCATTGTTACAGGCAAAATTACCCGAAAAATACTACGCCGATAAATGGTGTACAGAACATAACGGCATCACTGAAGTGCGGCTGGAGGATAATACGCGCGTTGACTGCCTCACCGCTAAGTACGCTGTTGAAGTGGATTTTGCCAAGAATTGGGCGCAAGCCATCGGGCAATCCCTGCACTATGCTACAGTCAAACGCAAAAAACCAGGCGTCGTATTAATTTTAAGTTCTAAAAAAGATGAAAGATTTGTTGACAGGATACGCGCACAGGGAATCAAAACATGGGTGCGGTTTGAAGAAGCTGAAACACCACAGAAAACTGAAACTCAGTATAAAGTTGTAAAAAAATCAAGAGCCGATATTTGTCACGACTACCGCTCACGCAGTTATCGGCAAACCAAACATTTCACCCGCTTCCCAACTCTGAAAGCCTGCCTGCAGTCCGGGGGACGTCTGCCGCGGCGCTAAACGCGCGGGCTAGCCCGCCACTGTTAATGAGTGTATTGCCGTCATCTGGTACCTACACTCATCCCCATGATATAATCATCATGCGCTTCTATCATCGTGCTGATTTGTCATAGGGTACCTACACTCATCCCCATGATATAATTTTTCATCCGCAAATAACCCCGTTCCAGGTGTCATAGGGTACCTACACTCATCCTCATGATATAATAACCATTGGACCGGTCAGTATCTTCGATCTGGTCATAGGGTACCTACACTTAACCTCATGATATAATATGAAGAATTGGTAATTCATCACGCTGACTTGGCTTGTCATAGGGTACCTACACTTAACCTCATGATATAATTTTGTTGCTGTAGAAAGTATAGACCACAGAGTCA
>CBDFMP010000041.1:0-55882 GCA_965249715.1 Spirochaetota bacterium
CGGAGCGCCTTTAGCTCAGCGGTGGTTTTCCCGACACCTGAATCTGCGGTGGCGGTGGGGGTGGTTTCGTCACTGTCCCAGTAGCTGTTAGCGACCGTAAGTGTAGTACTGCTGGGAGCTAAACCATGAATAATACCGCTGGTTCCTGAGGGTATGCTTACTGTTGCGCTTGTGTACACATTAGTTAGTGTCCCGGTGCTGTTGATGAAAAACACGCCGCCGCTTATGTTACTACCGATGCCTGCTGGGTCATCCGTCAGTGCTACACTTCCAGTAAAATAACTATTTTCAATAGTGCCACCGGTGAAAGAACCTGCCAGTCCGCTAATGGCATATCCACCGCTCAGGGTGGCTGCAGCAAAAGTTACGGCTGAGCATGCCGCCAGTCATAATTCCCACCAGCCCGCCTGCGCTGTATCCGTCAGTACCAGAATCATTTTTTGCTTGCACAGTAACAGCAACGACTACATTATCACTGACGGTGCCGCCAGTCAGTGTTCCCAGCAGTCCGCCTCCATTTTCATTGTATAATAAGATGTTGACATTTGTCACTAAATTATTGCTGACCATGCCTGCGTCCATAAACCCAATCAGCCCTCCTGTTCGTTGCACACTTATGAAGTCTGCATTGCTCACCACATTACCGCTGGCAGCACCGTCGATCATCCGCCCCACCAGTCCGCCTACAGCGTCGCGTCCAGTTATACTGGCATTTGCCAATGTGCAGTCGGTGATGGCTGCGCCTGCGTCAATGGCAGCAAAGAGTCCGATGTTATGTCCGTCATAACCATCGCTATCAGAGTTATTAGTATTACTGATGGTGAGGTTGGAAATGGTGTGTGTGTCGCAGTCCAGTGTTCCCGTGAAGCTTCTACTTTGTTGATGATCAGTACTCCTACTGGTTGAATTCGTTCTTTTGCCGATAGGCACAAAGCCGTTCTTGTCGCCGGCATCAGCACTCACCCAGGATCTGCCATTGTCGC
Source organism: Spirochaetota bacterium (assembly GCA_965249715.1). Lineage (GTDB taxonomy): Bacteria > Spirochaetota > UBA12135 > COTS27 > COTS27 > COTS27. The sequence goes on from CBDFMP010000041.1 coordinate 984, forward strand.
CGTCGCCCCAGGGTGCATTGGCGTTGTTCATATCCAGGTCAGCGGTGAGTGCGTAAAAAGCACCACCGTAAGTGGTGTGTGAAGCGGCATCGCCATTTACCAGCCGGCTCATGAGGTCTAAGCGCATGTCATTATCAATTTCCCAGGGGGTAGTTGTAGTTAGACCATTGCCACCTGCGAATGTGGTGCAGTCCTGCACGGTAACGGTGACACTGCTATAGCTTAGGGTTCTGACGCCTACAACAGCAGTAATGTCACTGGTAGCGGTGGGGTCAGTGGAGTCATAGGTTTCATAATAAGACGAGACGGCAGGTAAGATGGCTTCGGCGATGTTATAACTAGCGCCAGCGGCATCCGTACTGGAAATGGTGGGGAGAAAATGCGTACAAGCCGGGAGCGTGTAAGTAGTGGAAGCAACGCTTTCCGCTACAGTGGCAGAGCCAAGGTTCAAAGTGTAAGGAAGTTCCGTAAAGGTCAGCTGTATCGTGTATTCGTTATCTGAGTTGGCAGAATTGATAACAGATCCGAGGGTGACGGTTTGCTCTAATGTACCTGAGGGGTCGTTGATGGCAAAGGTCACTGATGGCGTGCTGCTGCCGTTGGGGGTAATGGTGAAAGTGCCGGAAGTTGGGGCAGTGATGGTGTGGTCGTAATTGGTGAGGACGGCAGTGGCGGAGAGGGTGATGGCGGTGTCATCAATGTTGGTGGTTAAGGTTGCGCCATTGTACGTGGCGGAGAGGGTGTCGGAGCTGAGGTCAACAATAGTAAAAGCGGGTTTTGCATCCAGCACCACTACTAAAGTATAAGAAACTTGATTGGTAGTGTCGTCTTCAGTGATGCTGAAGTTATTGGTGATGTTTATTGCAGCAGTGCCAGTCGGGGTCTGTGAATGTAGCGGAGCTGGGACTGAGGGTGTAACCGTGCTGGAAGACTGATACCACTGGCAAGATTAAGGGTGACAGAGCCTTCTGTACCACTGCCAGTGGGATTGTAAAGCCCGGTGATGGTAAGGGTATCGCCAGTATCATTCCATGTGTTGGTGGCGTTGTTATCTTTGTCCATCAAAAGCAACGACTAGCACTGCCAGGAGGGACTGAGGTCAGCAATGCCGTTGGCGCCGGCAGCGGTGACAAGGTCAGCTAACGGGCTGTCCGCTGTACTCTACGACGATGTCAAATGTAATATCAGTACTACCATCATTGATGGTGAGGGCGTCGGTGTTGGTGTTGGTGGTGGTTTTGGCGCCAGCAGCATCGGCGATGTCTAGGGTAAAATCTCCAGTAATGCCATTAATGGTAAAAGCAGGATCATCTTGAGTCGATGGTGAGGGTGGCGAGGTCGTGCTTCAGCATCAGCACAAGGCAGAGTAGCATGCGCAGGCATTGGTGAGGTCGCTGATGGTGATGGTGCCTGATGGATTAGCGGGGTCGGTGGTGGTATCGATGGAAACAGCAGAAGCTAATGGAGTGCCATCGTCCAGTTCAACGGAAATGGCACTCAGTGAGCGCCATTTCCAATGGGCTGCGCGTGGTGGAGTCTTCCGTAGCGGCGCAGCCTGAGAAAATGAGAATGCTAAGACTTAGCAGCAAAAGTGGAATAATTTGAGGTCGGAGTGTATTCATACTGATTTCCTTGCAATTTTTAAGTTACGGCATAACGCCTGTTAAACATATTGTATTAGTTAGTGTACTATGAAAAGCATGATAGCTGTTAGTTTATTAACGGAAAGAATGCTAAGACTTAGCAACAAAAGTGGAATAATTTGAGGTCGGAGTGTATTCATACTGATTTCCTTGCAATTTTTAAGTTACGGCATAACGCCTGTTAAACATATTGTATTAGTTAGTGTACTATGAAAAGCATGATAGCTGTTAGTTTATTAACGGAAAAATTGCACGCTAAGCTGATAAACTGGCTGAGCAGTTTCAGCGATTGTGCACTGACGCCGCCGCAAAAATGGCAGTTAAGGTGGATTGTTCGCTGTGAGCGCGCCGCCCTACTATTAATGGCAGCAGCAGCTTTGTACCGCAGCTAAGAAAATAGCTGCTGAAAAATAACGGGATTAAGAAAAACATTGCAGGAAAGGTTCACCAACCCTTCCTGCAACGTTTAAGGAATTCTCTCCCGCACATAAACTTCTCTTAACATGCGGGAAAAAAACTGTTACGGTGTCGGATCTGTGTAGGAGTCGTCGGCACTGCGCTGATCTGTTACTGAGAGGCGCAGACCCTTCAACGCAGGATATTGACCTGCGGTAAAATCCCATACGTCAGTACTCCAGTCAGCATAGATTTCGCCGCTGCCAGTGGCTACTGCCTGCAGCTCAGCGGTGGTTTTCCCTACACCTGCACCTGCGGTGGTGGTGCCACTAATGGTGCTGTCCCAGTAGCTGGCGACCGCTGTACCGCTGGGGGCTAAACCGTACTTGGTGGTGGCAGTGACCGTTGCAGTCGTGTACACATTGGTCAGGCTCCCAGTGCCATGGGCTACGCCGCCACCGGCTATAGGAGTAGTAACACCACTTGATGTAACACTTCCAGTGAAATAACTGTTAGTAATGGCAGCGGTGGAAGTGCCTGCCAGTCCGCCGATATTAAGTCCACCCGTGACACTAGCAGCAATAAAAGAGCTGCTGACGCTGCCTCCAGCATGGGTCCCTATCAGTCCACCAATATAAGATCCACCGCCGGATATTATGTCAGCACCAATAACAACATTACTGCTGATGGTACCGCCTGTCGTGTTCCCTACTAACCCACCTGCGGTGTTGGCTGACACAGCAATGTTTATGTTGCTCAGCATATTTCCACTGACGGTGCCGTCGAGCATCTGCCCCACCAGTCCGCCTACATATTGATCGCCAGTTATATTGGCATTTACCAATGTGCAGTCGGTGATGGCTGCGCCCGTGTCAATGAAAGCAAAGAGTCCAAGGTAGGTTCCGTCATAACCCGCGCTAAGGTCGGCATTAGTATTACTGATGAAGAGGTTGGAGATGGTGTTTGAGGCACAGTCCAGTGTTCCCGTGAAGCTTCTACTTTGTTGATGAGCAGCATCGCTATTGGTTGAATTCGTTACTTTGCCGATAGGTACAAAGCCGTTCTTTTCGGTACCACTACCCACCCAGGGTTTGCCATTGTCGCCGTCGCCCCAGGGTGCATTGGCGTTGTTCATATCAATGTCAGCAGTGAGTATGTAATGTTTATTCCTGTGATTGGTGCCGTCAACAGTGTCGTCGGCATTGACCAGCCGGCTCATGCGGTCTAAGCGGATGTCGCTGTCTATCCGCCAGGGATTTCCTGAAGAGCCGTTGCCGCCTGCAAACTTATCGCATAAGCCACTACCGGCTAAGTAAATCGAAAACTCATTACTTTCACTTATAATATCGTTGTTGGTGTCTCTTACAGTGAAAGTGTAAGTATCACTAATATTAGTGGTAGTAGGGTATCCAAATAGCTGAGGATCTGATGTTACAGTTAAATTACTCGTTTGGTTTTTTGTAACATTGTCTAGCGCTACGGTATATGGAGCGCCAATCGTCAACTTTTGACATTTATAAAAGACATTAATTCTCTCATCATAAGCTGGAACAGGAATAAACATTACATCACCGGAAATTGAACCGGTAGGGCTGGTCGACAATGGTATAACATAGCTTACTCCAAGCACCACGTCAAGCGTGTAAGTGAAATCCGAACTGTCAGTAGGGGTGATGGTGAAAGTGCCAGCGTCCTCTTGTTTATAGGATTCCGTTCCATCCTCATCAGAGGGGATAATTATTGTTGTTTCAGTTAGTGTGAACTTATTGGAACCCGTTTGGGAAGCATTCAAAGTAATTTTATGCTCAACATTAAGCTGGAGGAGGTTCCTAATACCAGCATCAGCTGTGATGGTAACGGTGCTAGTTGCTAAATTAATAGCTAAGTGTTCACTGTTAATAGCTAGCACAGGAAGATCATCATCCCAAAAAGTCGAGATGGCAAGGTCTTCTGCTTTAAGCACAAACGCAGAGGAAGGAAGTGCACTTAGTATGATGGTTAACGCGTATGAGGCATCATTATCAGCGGTCACGCTTTGTGTAGTTTCATCACCTTCAGCAATGGTGATGACATCGGCAAAATCAAGATTAGTAGCATCACTGTCGGCGGGGTCGGTAAAAGCAAGCTCGGCATTAGTGCTGTTGTCATCGGGGTCGGCAACAGCATAAGAAGAGTTGGGGGTGACGTAGTAGCCTGCTGGCAGCAGGATGGTGATGGGGTTCTGTGTTGTTAATCCTGATGGGGGTCCAGCTGATGGAAGATCAATGGTGACTAAACCGTCAACGACCGGCGTTTCGTCGGGGAGATTAAGGATATTAGAAATTGTTAAAACATTGTTGACCCAATCAGCATCCGTTGAGGTTTGATCGCCCAGCGTGACACTGACTAAGCTTACGGGCAGCACGGCTGTTAGCCCTATACTGGTAACGATGTCCGCCACCGCTATCCCGCTGTACTCAATGATGACGTCAAAAGTAAAACTTTCATCCAGAACGGTAGTGATGGCGAGAATATCATTGTTGGTGAAGCTGGAGCTTTGCGCACCGGTAACATCATCAACGGACAATATTAACTCAGTACCGCTTTGTATGGTAAAAACAGAACTGGTTTCTGTAATGGTGATGTCGCCAAGCGCAGTGGTAGCGGCATCCGCACAAGGTATGTCAGAAGTGTAATCAGGACAATCATTGGTAATGCCTGTAATGGTAATGGTGCCATTAGCAACGTCAACCGTAGTGGTAGGGGCGGGAGTGGGGGTGTCAGTGAGAGTAATTGCGGTGGCAGCGGATAAAACATCAGCAAGTACAAAGTTGGCGAGGAAGGCTATTTGCACGTTATAAGAGACTTGATTACCGCGATAACGGTTTGAGTTGCCTCGTCGCCTTCAGCAATGAGCAGTGCAGTAGCCAGCATCGGTGTCAGCTGGGTCAGTGAAGGTGGCGGACGTAAAATAATAACCAGTGGGCAGTGTGGTCTAAGCGAGACGGTTCCTGTTTATCGTCATTAGCGGCATTGAAGAAGTTGCTGATGGTGAGGAGGTTGTCATCAGCATTGTAGCTGGCTGTGCTTGAGCTTTGTGTGCCCATAACCAAATCGGCAATGCCATTGTCGTCGCTTTCGTCGTAAAGCATCCACCAGCTCTTCAACAGGCAAGCCCATATAATCAACAGTGACGGTATAGGTGATAACGGCGTCATCGGCTACAGCGGTAATGGTGAACGTTCCCAAGTTCACGCCAGTTGCAGTGGCTGCGCCTACCGGGTCGGAAATGTCAATAGTGACAGGACTTGCTGAGAGTGTGAACGCAGTGTCATCTTCTGTAATGGTGATGTTGCCAAGCGCATTGGTAAGCGAGCATCCGTACAAGGGATGTCAGAAGTGTAATCAGGACAATTATTGGTAATGCCGGTAATAATAACCGTGCCGCTGTTATTGGCTTCGTCAAGGGTAACTGTATGTGTAGGCACGAGGGCGGTGGTGTCAACGAGAGTAACTTGTATGGCATTGATAAAGCAAATACAAAAGCGGAGGTATTTGAAGCTTGGCGCTGAGTTGCCTCGTCGTCAGTAAACATCAATAGGTGGCAGCATCGGTGCCAGCTGGGTTCAGTGAAGGTGGCGGGCGTAAAATAATAACCAGTGGGCAGTGCGGCATCAATCGTGACCGTTTGTGTCATCAGCGGTATTGAAGAAGACTGCCCAGCAGCTGGCTGGTGCTTGAGCTTTGTGTCACCCAGCTCTGCGCTAACCAAATCGGCAATGCCATTGCGTCGCTTTCGTCGCTTAAAGCATCCACCAGCTCTCCTATCGGCAAGCCCATATAATCAACAGTGACGGTATAGGTGATAACGGCGTTATCGGCTGCATTAGTGATGGTGAACGTTCCCAAGTTCACGCCAGTTACAGTGGCTGCGCCTACCGGGTCGGGAATGTCAATAGTGACAGGACTTGCTGAGAGTGTGAACGCAGTGTCATCTTCTGTAATGGTGATGTTGCCAAGCGCAGTAGCGGCATTCGTACAAGGGATGTCAGAAGTGTAATCAGGACAATTATTGGTAATGCCGGTAATAATAACCGTGCCGCTGTTATTGGCTTCGTCAAGGGTAACTGTATGTGTAGGCACGAGGGCGGTGGTGTCAACGAGAGTAACTTGTATGGCATTGGATAAAACATCAGCAAGTACAAAGGCGAGAAAGTCTATTTGCACGTTATAAGAGACTTCATTATTGGCGATAACGGTTTGAGTTGCCTCGTCGCCTTCAGTAATGGTTAGTGCAGTAGCGGCGGTGTTGGGGGCAGCATCAGTGCCAGCTGGGTCAGTGAAGGTGGCGGACGTAAAATAATAACCAGCGGGCAGTGCGGCATCAATCGTGACCGTTCCCGATGTACCGTCATCAGCGGTATTGAAGAGACTGCTGATGGTGAGGAGGTTGTCATCAGCATTGTAGCTGGCTGTGCTTGAGCTTTGTGTGCCCAGCTCTGCGCTAACCAAATCGGCAATGCCATTGTCGTCGCTTTCGTCGCTTAACGCATCCACCAGCTCTTCAACAGGCAAGCCCATATAATCAGCAGTGACGGTATAGGTGATAACGGCGTCATCGGCTACAGCGGTAATGGTGAACGTTCCCAAGTTCACGCCAGTTGCAGTGGCTGCGCCTACCGGGTCGGAAATGTCAATATTAACAGCACCCGCTGAGAGTGTGAATACTTCGGGGTCTTCTTCTGTAATGCCAAGGCTGGCAATATTGACTTCAGAACTATCAACACACGCTGGTGAGGTGCATGTATTGGTAAGCTCTGAAATAGCAACTATGCCTGTGGAGGCGTCAAGATCAGTACTGACGGTAAATTGACCGTCAAATTCAATAGCGAGTTTCAGCGCATTATTTAGCACAGTTGGATCTGCACGCGCGGCGGTGTCTTCAGTGGCGGCACAGCCTAAGAGCACAAGGAGGCTAAGACTTAGTGCAATAAATGTCCGAAGCGCGGTAAATGGAAAAATACTTATGATAGTTTTCATGATGAAATATCTCCTTTAAAAAAATAGCAGTTTGCATTGCATATAAAAATAACTATAACATGAATATGAAATACATTATTTAAATGTAAAAATGTATATAAATGGTCGTGTTTATTGGTACAGGATGCGGTTATTTCGCCATTGATCCGTAATTTTTTACCTTTTAGTGAATTTTAGTGCCTACTTTTAGTGAATTTTAGTGCCTAACAACACAGGTTAGGCACTAAAATTCATAGCTTCCGCACATTAAAACAATGTGCAGGCAAAACTTTGTTTATGATGACAACGCGCCCACACTGCAGCGGTTGCAGCTGACGCGTTGGGAGACTTTGTTACTGGGATGACGGCACTACGTAGCGGGTGCCGTCATTGCGCTAGTATATGCTTAGTTTAGTTATAAGTGCAGTCTATGGAAGTTTCCAGCATGATATTGATCGTTTTACATTGTTCGGCTGCTGTGGCTGGAAGGTCTTTTAGCACGGGATACTGTGAGGAAGTCCCGAAATTCCACACATCCGCACTCCAATTTTGGTATATGCCGTCATTAGTGGTAGGCATTTGCAGCGCGCTGGTGCTTTCTCCGCGTTCGCTGTCAACTGCAGCTGTGATTAATAGGTCATCGTAATAGCTATTGGTGACAGCGATTTTACTGGTGGGTGCCAGGCCTTTAATGCTGTCAGGAGTGTCCACTATGAGTGCCACTGCATAAGTGTTGGTGATACCTGGTGCAGGGTTAATAGTGCCAATCTGATCAATAAAACTCAGCGCACCACCCACTGTACCACTGTTCACACTAAGTGTTCCTATAAAAAAACTATCGGAAATATCGCCGCGAATAGTGCCCCCGACCAAGCCACCCGCTTTTCCATTACTGGCAGTAATGGTTGTGGCGACAAAAGTGGTAGTAATAATATTAGCGTCGTTGTGTAAATTGTGCATTACGCCCACAACGCCGCCTGCAAATTTGTTAGCGGTAATAACGCCGCCAGTAATAACATTGCCCATGAACATATTACTGCTGCCATCATTATAACTCCAGACATATCCTGCAATGCCGCCTGCGCGCTCGCCATTAGCGATGATGTCATTGTCTGTAATGGTATTCAGTTCAATGATATTGGTGCATCCCTTAAAACTGTACGCATATCCTGTAACGCCGCCTGAATTACCGCTTGATGTGATGGCGTTGTCAGCAATGGCATTGCTGCTGATGATAATCTTGCCGGACGAAGTACAATCTGCTTGTCCAAGGAGACCGCCTGCATTGTATAGTGCCGTGATGCTGCCATTGGTAATAATATTATTGCTGATGATACTGCGACTGCTGGCATTATTGCGGCTAAGCGCTCTTCCTACAAGGCCACCTGCGAATTTGTTATCAGTTATGATGTTAACGCCATCAACGATATTCATGCTGAGCGTACTGCTGCTGTTAGCGCCAACACTATCCACTTTCCCAGCAATGCCGCCTACATTTGACTCGTTAATCGTGACGCTGCCGCCTAACACCGTATTCGCCTCTAAGATAGTATTACCGTAGCTATCGTTGTAAGCGCTTCCTATAATGCCGCCTGCATCATTACTAGTAGCCATGATGCTGCTGTTAGTATTGTTATTGTTAGTGAGGATATTAAGCCCATAGTTTTTACTGCTCACATGGCCTGCAATGCCGCCTGCATTCGAAATGCTGGCTGTGGTGGTGACGTGAGCAACAGTATTCTGACTGAGCGTATTGGTGGCAGCTGAAGTTGCGCTCAGCCATCCTACAATGCTGCCCACATGAAGTTGTGCCGTGATGTCACCACCAGTAACAGTATTCATGATAAGCGTATTGCTGCCGTCTGCATAATAACTATCTACATGTCCAACAATGCCGCCTACACTGGAAATGCCAGCCGAGATGCTGCTGTAAGCAACGCTATTATTGCTGAAAGTTGTATTATGGAGATAAGTCCAGCTATTTACTTTTCCCGCGATGCCGCCTGCATTTGAAAAATTACTAGCAATGACTATGCTGGAAATTGTATTATTATCGCTAAAAATGGTGGTGCCGTTGTTGTTTGAATAGATGACATATCCAGCAATACCACCTGCACTAAGCTTGACTGTGGTGATGCTGGTGGCAAGAACCGTATTGCTGATGATGATATTAGTGCTGTCATTGTCTGAAGACTGTGTTTTTCCAGACGATACTTTTCCGACAATGCCGCCTGCTGAGCTAAGGCTGGCTTGAACGAAGCTATTGGTCACGGTATTATTGCTGAGGAAATTGGTGCCATAGCTATAGCCTTCTAAACCGCCAATAATGCCGCCTATGTTGTATTCTGCCGTGATGGTGCTATTTAATAGGCTATTGCCATTTAGGGAAACATTGGTTATGTAAGCGACGACATCAGGATCTTCTAGATCAACACTTACGGGATAATAAATGATTGATGAACTACTCGCTAAACCCGCAATGCCGCCTACATATTGTTCTCCTGTTATCTTAGCCTGCTTCAATGTGCAGTTAAGAATTCTAGCGCCATTGGTGAGGTAGCCGAAAAGTCCCATGTACCGTGCATCAGCATTGCTGACATAGAGGTTGGAAATGTTATAGCGGGTGCCGTTGGGTGCACAGTTCAGCTGTCCATAGAATTGATTATTTTGTCCACTAGCATAGCTATTAATAGGGTTGGGCGTTTTGCCGATGGGGATGAAGCCGTTTGTGGAGGCATCTGGATGTGTACTGGCTTCGGCCCAGGGGGCTTCTGGAATACCCATGTTAATATCTGCGCTAAGGGTGTAATAGTCCCCAGCATATTCAATGTGTGTGGCGTCATCGGAAGCGTTGACGAGGCGACTCATGAGATCTAAGTGGATGTCACTGTCAATTTGCCAGGGATCGGAAGCAGTGCCCGTTCCTGCTGTAAAACTATCGCATGCTTGAACTTCAATGGCAGCTGTAAAATCCAGTGCACTGCCATCGCCGGCAATGAGGGTGGGATTATGAATGTTATTGGCGGACGAAGCGCTGTAATAATAATAATTAATGTTCACCTGCGCGTCATTTATGATGTTGGTGGCACCGTTGGCATCAATGGTGAAAACAGAACTGGACGGTTTGGCGCAGGCTGCAATAGTATAGGAAGACGCTGCGCTTGTCTCCCTGTCAGCAATGGCATCAATGTTGTCAAACAGCAGCCCATAAGCAGGTAAAAGTATCAGCTCAAGGGAGTATGTGCTAGTCTCTTCACCAGCTGATGCTATGAACGTGCCAAGCTGGAGCGCAGCGTCATCAGTACCTGCAGGGTCGCTAAATGTAGTGCTGATGTCTGTTGAATCAATTGAGACAGCGCTGTTTGCGGACGCGGCAAGGCTAAGCGTTCCAGCGTTTAGCGTAAGGATATTTTCATTGAAATTACGAAGAGTCGTGACGGCAGTAATGAAAACGGTGAGAGACGCTAAATCAACCGTCAGGTGACTAGCGGTAATGTCTGGTGTAGTGGCGAGTGTATCCGTTATAGCGATGTCAAGGTCTGTTGGAATAAGAATAACATTAGGAGTGGCAAGCAGGTTAATGCGCAAGTTGTATGAAACTTGATTGTCGTTGATCACGGTTGGTGGATCCACACTATCATCGCCTTCAGCAATAACAATGGCTTCGCTAAATTCAAGATTAGTCGCAGCTTTTCCATCGGGATCTGTAAAAGAATAAGTGCTGGGAGTCATGTAATAGCCTGCTGGCAGTAAGCTGTCACTAAGCACAAGCGTCACGCTTCCCACTGCTGTATTACCAGCAATATTGGCTAAATTGGCAATGGTCAAGAAACCATCGTTCCAGTTGACAGAAGCCTGTTGTTGATCGAAACTAACGTTTACATCAATGAATTTTTCAATACCGCCGGCATTGTCGATAAATTCAGTAACCGCTACCCCGTTGTAATGAGCGATGATATCGTAGGTGAAAGCTTCACCATTGCTTACATGCGTGAGGGCAATACTGCCAAGCTCAACGTCTATTATGTTCGTAGCACCTTCTGGGTCGATAATAGCGATATCAATATTTTCAAGTTCATTTGGGAGCATGAAAACATCTTCAGCGGATGCAATATTAAGGAAACCTAGGGTAAGGATACCTATGTTGAATTTGTTGTCTGTACAGGGCAACGCGGTGCAGATATTAGTAATGTTGCTAATGTTAATAATGCCGCTAATAGCTTCGCCAGTCACATCGTCTGTAACATAAGCAATGTCAACAGAAGCTGCTTGGAGCGAAGTTCCTCCGTCAAGGTCGCTGATAGTAATTGCATCCATTAAAACTTGCTCGGGAATTAGGGGACTGGAGCTGGAACTTTCATCGGCAGCGCTACAAGCACTGAAAACGAAGAATAAGCTACTAAAACTGAGCAGAAAAGCAGCTTGAAACAGTGGATAAAGAGGAGCTATCCGCTTTTTAACAGATTGCATTAATTTTAACCCTAAACGATAAATAACTTTCATAATAAAACTCTCCCTATCAAGATGAAACTAAGCTACTTGACCTAGTTGTTGCTTTGTACGTTAGCATGATACCCTGTCAATTCATTAACTACGCATTAACTACGCATTAACTATGACCACATATAAGCTAACACTTCGCATTTGAAGTAAATTATAATATTAAAAAGTAATTGTATAAAAAAAAAAGATGTTATCGCAAAAAATAATGTATTTAGTATGTTTTTATACGCAACAAGGTGTTTGCAGAATAAATCACAATAAGTGAGATGTGTTTAATTTTTGAAAATTTGGCAAAGAGAATTTTCTTACTACCTGAAAAAACATTAATCGGCACTGGTGTCACTAGCTGCCACGCTACAGTCAAGCGTGACACTGGTGAGCACGGCATTTGCAGCCGTACACTGCTGTGAAGCACTGAATGGCAGGTTTTTCAGTATGGGGTACTGAGTGTCAGTACCAAAATCCCAAATGGCAGCATCCCAGTTGGCATAAATGCCTGAAATACCTGTAGGGAGCTGCAGGTTGTCACTGCTTTGGGCGCGTGTTCCCAAAGCACTGTCCGCTGCGCCTGTGTTCAATGTGTTATCGTAGTAGCTGTTGACGACAGTTATTTCACTGGTGGGCGCTAGTCCATAAGAGCTGTCAGGCGTGCCTGTGATAATGGCGGCAGTGTAAACATTGGAGATGCTGGGTGAAGTGACAGCAGTCCCCAGGATACCGCCCACTGCACCGCTATCTGCAGTAAGGCTTCCGATAAAAACACTGTTGACAATGTCCCCCTGGTTGGCATATCCTACCAACCCGCCGCCGCCAGAGCTGGTGTTAATAGTTGTCGTAACAAATGCGGCAAGAATGGTAGTATTGCCGCCGTCGGCATTACTACTATAGCCAATGGCGCCGCCTGCGTTGCTGGCAGCTGTGATGCTGCCGCCCGTCATCGTATTACTGGCGAAGCGATTGCTGCTGTTGGTATTAGCGACCACTTTTCCAGCGATGCCGCCTGCGTTGCTGGTACTACTGGTGATGCTGCTGCCTGTCACTGTATTACTGACGAAGGTATTGGTGGCGCGGCTGCCATTATTAGATACAGAGCCTGCAATGCCGCCTGCGCTGCTGGCAGCCGTGATGCTGCCGCCCGTTACCGTATTGTTGCTGATGACAACGCTGTTGTCATAGTCATAAGTGTCTCTGATAACACTATACACAATTCCTACAATACCGCCTGCGCTGTAAGTAGTCGCTGTGAAGCTGTTATCGGTCACCGCATTACTGCTGAGAATACTGCTGCCGCCGTTTACGTTATAAATGTAGCCTACAATACCGCCTACGTCTCCTGTAACCGTAAAGCTATTGTTTGTAACGGTATTCAGGATGAGGATATTGCTGGCTGTGTCGGCAGAACTTATATGGCCAATAATGCCGCCTGCGCGGTAAGTAGTGGCGATGCTGTTGTTATCGGTCACCAGATTACTGCTGATGTTATTGCTGGCGCCGTTTGTCGCTAAGATAGCTCCCGCGACGCCGCCTACATAGCTGTTACTCGCTGTAATACTGTTGTCTGTAATGATATTGCTGGTGAAGGCAAGCATGGCGTTGTTGCCTTTGCCATAGGCATAGCCCACAATGCCGCCTGCGAACCTATGATGTGCCACAATGCGGCTGTTCGTAATGGTATTACTGCTAATGGTAATGCTGGTGTCGCTGCTTTCAATGCGGGCATAACCTGCCATGCCGCTTGTGAATTGGTATCCCGTTATGTTTGCATTGTCCAATGTGCAGTTAGTAAGCACGGCGCCAGTTGTAAGGACGCCAAAAAGCCCCATAAAAAATCCACTATAAGTTTCAGTTGCCGTTTCATTGGTATTGCTGATGTACAGATTGGAGATAACATAACGAGTAGCGTTTGTTTCACAATCCAGCTGCCCGCTGAAATAATTGGTTTGGTCGGAAAAATCGTCGCTGGTAGCCTCTGTTGTTTTGCCGATGGGCACGAAGCCGTGTGTATTGGCATTGGGATGTGAACTGTTTTCAGCCCAGGGCGCTTCTATGATGTCCATGTTAATATCCGCAGTGAGGGTGTAGTAACGATTGTAATAATCGTTATGTGTACTGGTTATGAAGTCATCATTGACGCGGCGACTGAGGAGGTTTAAGCGCATGTCGTTGTTAATTTGCCAAGGCGTGGCAGCGCTGCCGTCACCGCCTGCGAAGCTGTCGCATTCCTGTACACCAATGGCGCCCGTAAAGTTCAATACGTGCTGCCAGTGTCAGTGGTGAGGATAATGGCATTAGTATTATTGGCAGCGGCTGCAGTGTCGTAATAATAATTAGTGGGAGTTAGCACAATGTCGTGCTGGTCGTTAGTATTGCCATCGGCATCAATGGTGAAAATAGCAGTGGCAGGGTTTGTGCAAGCTGCAATGACATAGGGAGCTGAGGCGCTTGTCTCCATGTCAGCAATGACCTCAGTGTCCAGCATGAGGTTATAAGTGGTCACCAGCACCAAGCTAAAGTCGTATGAAGTCAATTTTATATCTTCTACTGCATTGAAAGTGCCGAGGTCAAGTGTGACGGTTTCCGTGCCAGCGGGTTCACTAAACGTGGTTATGAGGTTCGCAGTATCAATGGAAAATGTGCTGCTTGTGTCAATGAGTTCAAGCGTAAACATTTCACCACTTACCCCGAAGTTCAGCTTCGTTAAAATTATGAATATTGGCGGCGGCAGTAATGGTAACCGTGGGAGGGTCATAACCAACTGTTATGTCACTAGTGGCAACATCCTGTATGGCGTTGAGCGTATTCGTGATGCTGATGTCAAGGTCTGAAGCCGTGAGCACAACATCAGGGGTTGCTTTCATGGGGATATGCAGATCATAAAAAGCTTGATTATTGTCGATTACGGGCGGCTCTATGGCAGCATCGCCTTCAGCAATGACAATGGCTTCGCTAACGTCAAGATTGGTCGCAGCATTGCCAGTGGGATCTGTGAACATGTAAGACGACACATAGTAGCCTGTGGGCAATAAGCTGGAAGCTGGCGTCACCGTTCCTGTTTCCACAGTACCGGGGAGGTTGGAGAGCTTTGAGATAGTCAAGACGTCATTGTTCCAGCTGACAACGGCATCCTGCCCAATACTACCATAACTAACGGTTACCTGTGCTGGCGGCAGCATATTTTCTATGCCGCCGGCATTATTGATAAGTTCAGCGACAGCCATGCTGCTGTACTGGGCAATGACCTCATAAGTAAAAGAAGTGCGGTCACCTGTGCGTTGGAATGTTACACTGCCTAAGGGAACATCGGGTGTGTTGGTGGCGCCGTCCTGATCGGGAATGGCGATGTCAATTTCGGTTACAGTTTCTGTATTTTTTGTGAGAGTAAAAACAGTGGACGCTGCTGTAATGGTGAGCGTGCTGATGGCATTGTCCTCAGCGGCAATGCAGGGTGGGAGGGAACAGGCATTGGTCAGTTTTGTAATGATAATTTCTTCATTCTCGTGGTCGACGATGGCGTCTGCAAGATCAGGGCTAAACGTTATGTGAGTTTGTTCAAGGGTGGGCATTGCATTGAGTTGCAATGTAACGGCGAAGGTTATTTCATTGCCATTGACAACGGCGTTGTTAGCATCACGCTCAGCAAGGCTAAGGACACCTTCAGTCAATGCGGTTGCAGCATAAGCAGTGAGGTCAGTTCCGTCGGGGTCAGCAAAGGTGTAAGGCACGCCGCTGCTTGTGGTGGCGGCGTAACCGTCAGGGAGGCTGGGGCCACCTACGATGCTGCCACTGCCGTCCTCAAAGTTTGTGCCACTGAGTAGAATTGTGCTGGTATCGGCACTCAAGGCAACATTGAGTGTTTGGGAAGTGGAAGTAGGGGAGTAAAAAAAACTGGAGGCAATAATGTCAGCAGCGGTTAGCTGTGCTGGCGGCAGCACATTGCTGATAATTTCAGAGATAGGTGTGCCGCTGTACTGGGCAATGACCTCATAAGTAAAGGAAGTGCGGTCACCTGTGCGTTGGAATGTTACACTGGCTAAGGGAACATCGGGTGTGTTGGTGGCGCCGTCCTGATCGGGAATGGCGATGTCAACTTCGGTTACAGTTTCTGCATTTTTTGTGAGAGTAAAAACAGTGGACGCTGCTGTAATGGTGAGCGTGCTGATGGCATTGTCCTCAGCGGCAATGCAGGGTGGGATGGAACAGGCATTGGTCAGTTTTGTAATGATAATTTCTTCATTCTCGTGGTCGACGATGGCGTCTGCAAGATCAGGGTTAAACGTTATGTGAGTTTGTTCAAGGGTGGGCATTGCATTGAGTTGCAATGTAATGGCGAAGGTTATTTCATTGCCATTGACAACGGCGTCGTCTGTATCACGCTCAGCAATGCTAAGGACACCTTCAGTCAATGCGGTTGCAGCATAAGCAGTGAGGTCAGTTCCGTCGGGGTCAGCAAAGGTGTAAGGCACGCCGCTGCTTGTGGTGGCGGCGTAACCGTTGGGGAGGCTGGGGCCACCTACGATGCTGCCACTGCCGTCCTCAAAGTTTGTGCCACTGAGTAGAATTGTGCTGGTATCGGCACTCAAGGCAACATTGAGTGTTTGGGAAGTGGAAGTAGGGGAGTAAAAAAAACTGGAGGCAATAATGTCAGCAGCGGTTACCTGTGCTGGCGGCAGCACATTGCTGATAATTTCAGAGACAGGTGTGCCGCTGTACTGGGCAATGACCGCATAAGTAAAGGAAGTGCGGTCACCTGTGCGTTGGAATGTTACACTGCCTAAGGGAACATCGGGCGTGTTGGTGGCGCCGTCCTGATCGGGAATGGCGATGTCAACTTCGGTTACAGTTTCTGTATTTTTTGTGAGAGTAAAACCAGTGGACGCCGCTGTAATGGTGAGCATGCCGATGGCATTGTCCTCAGCGGCAATGCAGGGTGGGATGGAACAGGCATTGGTTAGTTTTGTAATGATAATTTCTTCATTCTCGTGGTCTATGGTGACTTGTGCGTGCTCGGGGCTAAGTGTTAAATCGGTTTGTTCAAGGGTGGACATTGCGGCGAGTTCCAATGTAACGGCGAAAGTTATTTCATTGCCATTGACAACGGCGTTGTTAGCATCACGCTCAGCAATGCTAAGTACACCTTCAGTCAATGCGGTTGCAGCATAAGCAGTGAGGTCAGTTCCGTCGGGGTCGGCAAAGGTGTAAGGCACGCCGCTGCTTGTGGTGACGGCGTAACCGTCGGGGAGGCTGGGACTACCTGCGATGCTGCCACTGCCGTCCTCAAAGTTTGTGCCACTGAGTAGAATTGTATTGGTATCGGCACTCAAGGCAACATTGAGTGTTTGGGAGGTGGAAGTAGGGGAGTAAAAAAAACTGGAGGCAATAATGTCAGTGATGTCGTTAGCCATCGTCACAATGTCAACAACTGATACACTGCTATATTTAATAATGATGTGAATAGGAAGTTCAGTATTATCGGCAAGGCTGGTGATGGTGAGGGCGTTTGCATTGGTGACGTTTATGCTTTGTGCGCTGGCAAGATCGGGAATGGCGGCACTAAAAGGGCCGCCTTGGATGGTGAAGCTCCTAACATTCTCTTCAATACTCAGAGTGCCGAGGTTGTTTTCAGCAGCAGCGCAGGGCAGGGCGGATGTACAGACATTGGTGAAGCCAGTAATTGTAATGGTGCTTGATGGATTAGCGGGATCAGTAGTGGTGTCAATAACAACATAAAAATCGGGAGTTGCGCCAGAAAGCTCAGTTGACGACACAGTTATAGCATCTTGAAGTGCCTGTTCCAGTGGGGTTAGGCGCGAGGCAACAGAGTCTTCAGTGGCAGCGCAGCCTGAAATGGTAAGTGCACCAAAACCTAGTAAGATAAATGCCTTAACCGTGGTGAATGAAAAAATACTTGTAATGGTTTTAATGATGAAATAGCCCCTCTAAAAATAGTACTAGCAATTTACATTACATATGCAAACAACCATACATATGCAAATAACTATAACATAGATATGAAATACATTAAATATATTATTTAAATGTAAAAATATATGTAAATGGTTGTGTTTATTGGTACAGAATGTGGTTATTTCGTCATTGAGTCGTAAAAATTTTATTTTTTAGTGTCTCACAACACAGGTTAGTCACAAATTTGCATAGCTCCCGCACATTAAGACAATGTGCGAATTTTTTTCGTTTATGATGATAACAGCGCTGTATGTGGCATTCAGCAGCTGTTTGACAACACTCAGACTGCTGTGCACTGTTCCGATCAGTGAGCGGCAGGTTTTTCAACATGGGGTACTGAGTGGCGCTGCCGAAATCCCAAACTGCAATATCCCAGCTTTCGTACACTTCGCCCACGCTGCCCGTGGTGATGGGCGTTTGCAATGCGCTGGTAGTTTGGGCGCGCGTTCCCTCAGTGCTGTCCGCTGTGTTTATGTTTAGCGTGCTAGCGTAATAGCTGATGACAACAACATTGTCACTGATGGTTCCCATAAACAAACTGTTGACAATGTCCCCCCGCCTTGCATATCCCACCCACCCACCGGCGGCGTTATTGCCGACGACAACGGTTGTTTGTCCGGGAAGTGCAGCTGAAAGCAATGGAGCATAAAAACGTGACCAGTTAGCTGAGCCGCCGCCTTCTTTAAATGGGATAATCCATTCAATTATTTTGCCAGAAAAATCCGCACTTAGCAGCATAAGAGTACCCAGCAGATACAGACTTGTTATTAAGTATGAAATGAAACGAATGTATTTATTTTTCATTGTTGGTTGCCTTGCAGTAAAATTAATAAAAAAATAGTCTGCCAAATGTTCAATCGGGAAGAGACGCCAACTCCAGTAGGGCAACATCCTGATTGCATTGACTACTGAGCACTAACTATTGATGATTGTTAATGATGGTACACTTCCATACTAAGTCAACAACTTGTAGCAGCTATCTTAGCGAGTTATTTTTACCTGTTTAATTTTTATTAATTTGCAAACGCGACGCCAAATTTATAGTAGCACACTCCGTTAGCTTTTTACGTTTGCAGTAGGTGGAGGTGGTGTGTGGTTTGCGTTGTTGGGATCGCTTCCCATTCCTTGGATGCTCGGTCCCATTTTCTTGCTCAGTCTGAGTAGTTTTGGCTGTTCTGCGCTGAAGCTAGCTTCGTCATTTAAGCACCTGCCCAGCTGGTCGCTTCGTTATGCTATTATGATTGTGGGAGTATTTATTGGCGCGAAGTTCTATGCGGCGATGTTAACGCGTCTTGATTTTATTATTGGCACTTTCACTTGTTATTACCATTCCGCTTTGTTATTATTTTCTGCGCCTTTGCGGCTTCAATAAAATTGATGCACTGGCAAGCGCGTTACCCGGTGCATTCACGCTTATTATTGTTCAGCTAACACAGCAAAACTTGCCGCTCAAACGCGTCACAATTGTGCAAACACTGCGCATTTGTTTGATCCTCATCCTCACACCTTTTATTTCCAGCATGTTTTAGCCATCGCTGAACAAGCCGTGTTTGCTGCACAACCACTTAGTCATGCCCATTACTTAGGAGCTTGGCTGTTATTATTTGGCAGCGCACTTCCGCTTGCTTGGCTTGCCGATAGGTTTATTCCGCTAAATGGCATTGGCTTTATTACTGCGAGTATCATTGCAACCATTTTTTATGCTACGGGACTGGTGAGTGCGGCGCCTCCTGTGGGACTATTTAATTTTGTACTTTTTGTGGTGGCTGTGGCGATTGTCTCACGGCTACGCTGGATTGGAGCTGCGCGGATTGCTGAGTGACGGGATACGCGGCTCTGCAATGACAATTTTAATGCTCGCGGTTGCAGCCAGTCTTGCATGGCTACTGAGCAGGTTTAGCGATTACAGTTTTTTAGCGGGATTTTTGGCACTCATCCCGGGGGGCATTCACGAGGTTTCCTTGATTGCGATCATTTACAATTTAGATCCTGTGATGATTGCATTCATTCACTGGTTACGCGTGGTGTGCATAGGGATGGGCTTTCCGTTTTTATTGAAATGGCTGCGGCAAACCTAAGTCGTCCAGCTCCACCTCGGCAGCAGCTGCCTACTAGTTGTTAGTTGCCCAGCCAGCCGACTTTCAATTTTTTTTCACAAGCAGGGCATATTTCCTCGTAAAAATACGCCCTTGTATCTTTTAGTTTTTCTTTATTTTTATAACGTTTGTTTGAGAGAACCGAAGCAGCTGATTGCATATATTCGTTTCTTTTAGCACTATTTTCTGGAAGTAGTTCAATAGCTCTAATATAGGCTACAGCTAAGTTATTAGCCACAACCGTAAGCTCCGGTCTTTTAGCTAAAGCTTTTTCAAAATCTTTTATTGCAGGCAAATAGTACTGCCAAATGACCGCTGTAGATTCGCCTGTTTTTATGATGTAAAAACCCGATGAATTATAAACTGTGGCATAACAAAAACGAAAATCGGGATCCTTTCTTAAAACAGCATCTTCGGTAAATTCCTCTAAGGCATTTTTTGCTAATTGGATATTATCGGAACCCCAAACATTAAGATACTCATAAGCAAGATTAATGCTGGCATACATCCTGTTTGTTCTTATTTTAGGTGTCTCTTTGATTCTTGGATAATTAATATATTTTTTCAGATAGAGAATAGCATTTGTATGATTGTATGTCTCGTCTTTCCTATAAATCTTCCCAAGCACAAAATAAATATAAGGATTGTCATACTTTACCTCAATGAGCTTTTCAATACCCGCTTGGCTCTCTTCATAATTTCCAATATTATATTGATAAATAGCGCCATGATAAATACTATCAAAATTATCCTGCGCATATAAAAAGGATATAAGAACAAATATTGATAAAAATAGGTTTTTCATATATTAGGCTATTTCTTTATTTTCAGATTTTCATCTTGTACTTGATTGTAGTCTTCTCGCTCAGGAGAGTGTTTTATTTCACTTCCTTTCTCCACGTTCAGTTTAGCACCCTCTACTTTTCCTAAATCACTTTGCTCAGCAGTCCCCTCTATTGCAACTAAGGTTATCACACCAAGAATTCCGGAAACTTGATAGTTCATTTTGTCTTCAATCAAAGTCTTTATTTGCGGACCCCGATGAAATATAACAAAAACTGTTAATATTGCCGTGGCAAGGATAATTATAAACTTTGCTGCTCTGTAGAAGAAAGAAAATCCTCTGGTAATATAAGGCGGCACCTTTTGAATAAAAGCTAATGTCTTGCCCATAGCTTAATTTTACCATCACTATTTCATACAAACTGCTATTTTTATAGCCCCTATAAGGTTTCATCTGAACTGCTTTGCCAAGTTACGACGCAGTACTGAGCTGATAAAAATTTAAAAAATCAGAAACAAGCTGATAGCAGGAAATAAAATTAAAAGCACGACGCGAATAATATCGCTGATAAGAAAGGGAAGCACGCCCTTGTAAGTTTCGTGTATTGGAACGGAGGACATTGAATTGATGACAAAAAGGTTCATGCCAACAGGCGGCGTGATCAAACCCACTTCCGCGACAATCAGTGTAATAATGCCGAACCAGATTCCGAATTCCTCAGCACTCAAACCAAAGTCCAACCCGCTGACAATTGGAAAGAAGATGGGAATGGTCAAGAGGATCATTGAAAGCGAGTCCATGAAACAGCCCAATACAAAATAAAACAACAACATGATGGCCAGCACTGCGTACGGTGCGAAGTTTTGCGCGGTTACCCATGCAGCGGCTGCTTGCGGGAGGTTGGCAAATGCCAGAAACGAATTGAAAACAGCTGAGCCTAAGATGATGAAATAAATCATCGCCGAAGTGACGGCAGTTTCCAGGAGCGCACGTTTAAGCGTCTCCACACTCAATGCCCTTTTAAACAATGCGACTAAAAACGTTCCAAAAGCCCCCACAGAAGCCCCCTCAGTAGGTGTAAAGATTCCCCAATAAATACCGCCAATCACCACAACAAATAACAGCAACACGATCCAGCTTTTAAAAAAAGCGCTGACAAATTCGCTCATGGGTGCGCGTGCGCGTCTTTCTGACTGGGCGATGCTCTTTGGAACAAGCCGAACATACACTGCAATAACAAGCATGTAGCCAAGCGCAGAAAGAATGCCCGGCACAAAGGCAGCAGCGAAAAGTTTGGCAATATTCTGCTCAGTTAAAATAGCATAAATAATTAAAATGACAGATGGCGGAATGAGAATGCCAAGCGTCCCGCCCGCACTCAAACATCCCGTTGCCAAGGCGTCGGAATAACCGTACTTTTTCAGTTGCGGAAGTGCCACTTGTCCAAGTGTGGATGTGGTGGCAAGCGATGAACCGCAGATTGCCCCGAACCCGGCACAGGCTGCTACGGTTGCCATCGCCAATCCGCCTTTAAAATGCCCCACCCAGACCTCGGTTGTTTCAAATAATGATTTGGATAAACCGCTGTACGCGGCAAATTGTCCCATTAACAGAAATAGCGGGATGATCGATAAGGAATAATTGGCAAAGGTGGCATAAGGTATTGATTTGAGTAAGGAAAAAATCGGCAGAAAACTGTCGTTTACCAGATAGCTGCCAGCAATCCCGACGACGATCATCGCAAGGCCTACGGGTGTTCTGGTTGCAATGAGCAGCAACAGCAGGGGAAATGCCCAAACGGCAATGGCTAGATCGGACATTGGGAATAACGCGAGCTCAACGCGCGGGGGAAGCTGAGCTTGGCGATTTATCAGTTAACGTGGCGTAAATGTTGTACAGTGCTATAAAACTTGAAAAAAATGTCACAGGCAGCACCAGTAAATAATTCCACCAGATCGGGATTTGCAGGATGAAGCTTACTTCGCCATATTCGCGCGTTTCTAAGAGACTGCTCCATAACCTTAGTGCGATGATCAACATCACAACAAACATCAGCGCGTGACTCAGCAATTTTGAAAAGGTCGTGAACTTAGCGGGAAAGAACTTGAGGAAAATATCGACGCTAATGTGCCCGTCCTGCAGTTGGCACCAGGGGAGGAAGTGAAAAATGCTGAACGCTATCAGAAACTCAACCAATTCAAAATCACCGGGGACGGGCGAGAGACCGATTGGGATAAGCGCGCGTCCGATGATATTACTTACCGTCAGCAGACACACGGCAGAAAGCGCTATTCCACCGATCATGCAAAAGAAGCGGCTTAGTGTAACAAACACTTTGTCTCTATAAAAACATTGAAAGCATCGCTGCAATAAAACTATGAGCCAACCGAGCAGCGGCTTATTTTTAGCGGCTTAGCAAGGTGTTGGGTTGGGTTGGAAATGGCTGCGAGACAATTTGCCGAGCCTTGCAGCAAACACCGCGCGCGGTGTTTGCTGCAAGGGGGGAGGTGTGCACTTTATGACCGTGAGTGTTTACGGATCAGCGCACGGGCATCTTTGACCAGCTTTTCCCCGTCATGGCCCTT
Organism: Spirochaetota bacterium; assembly: GCA_965249715.1. Lineage (GTDB taxonomy): Bacteria > Spirochaetota > UBA12135 > COTS27 > COTS27 > COTS27. The sequence continues at coordinate 23,953 of CBDFMP010000041.1, forward strand.
TTCATCCATTTGTTTAATCCAGTCAGTGATAACTTTTTGAGAAAGCTTGTTTCCACCTTTTTGTCTCCGCCTGACTTAGCGTGATCAGGTTATTGTTAAGCGTCTGACCTCGTTTTAAACCCGCTTCGATCTTCCAGTTCCATGACGCGTCCGGCCTGAGCTGCAAATTCAAGACCTGAATTATTGTCGATAATTTTTTTCAGCTGGCTTGGCAGCTTGTTGTAGCTATTCAAGTTCATCGCCAGCATAAAAGTAGCGGTGTAGAGACCATTGGTTCCGGCAACAGCAGTATGGTTGCTGACTATTTCGCTGGATTTTAAGGGAAGTGTAACTTCCCATGGAAGCAGCGCACCATCCAAGGACTCCCTTGGAAAGCGATTCGGGAACTTTAGGAACAGGCATGCCGATGGGAACCGCACCCAGGACTCCCAGCAACTTTGTGATGGTACGCGTAGGACCTCTCAGTTTTTTACCGCGCATGTCTTCTAGCTTTTCAATAGCCGTTCTGGAATGAATAATGCCCGGGCCATGCGTGTGCAGGGTAATAATTTTATAATCTTTAAATTCTGTTTGCATGTTTTTTTCGTAAAACTCGTAGAAAGCCTTAGAGGTGGCTTCTGCGGTGGTCATCATAAAAGGAAGCTCAAAAGCTTCAGAAATGGGAAAACGCCCGGGCGTATAACCCATAAGTGTCCATACAAAGTCCACGGTTCCATCTTTCACTTGATTAGCCAGTGATGGAGGCGCTCCACCTAGCTGCATGGAAGGAAATTGCTGGATAACAATTTTTCCATCCGATTCTTTTTCTATTTTCTCTATCCATGGTTGGATAAATTTTGCTGGAATACCCGCCTGCAGGGGTAAAAAATGATGGAGTTTAAAATTGTACTCAGCACTCCATAACGCGCTTGCACATACTAAGCCAAACGTTATACTTGCAATCCAAGGTAATATTCTTTTTTTCATAATGCTTCCTCTAATAATTTTATACCAACGACATCTTTATGACAGCATTTAACTTTTAACCAAATATGCCATTCCTATTGTATCATTAAGCTGACAGGCTTTAGCTTAAATGGAATGCAATCATGATATATTCTAAAAAAGTGTCTAAGTTGCACTAGGTATGCAGTAATAACAATGATTTGTAAGAAAGCAGATGGATAAGAAACTGCTTGTCATTGGCGCGCATTCAGCAGATTTCATCTGGCGTGCGGCGGGGAGCATCGCTAAAACTGTGGAGCAGGGCGGGCTTGCCAAAGTGGTTTCGTTGTCTTATGGTGAACGCGGCGAGTCGGGGAATTTATGGAAAGAAAATCCGACACGCAGTCTGGAAAGCGTCAAAAAAATTCGCCACGAACAAGCGCAGCAAGCTGCCACTATTGTGGGAGCTGAGTTTGTTTGTTTTGATTTAGGAGACTATCCCCTGGTTGTTAATCGGGAGAGCCTTGAGCGGCTGAGTACCCTGATGCGCGAGTTCGCGCCTAATGTCATACTCACCCATACAGCCAAAGATCCTTTCAACCCTGATCATCCGCTTACGCATGAAGTGGTGCAAAAAGCACGCTTGCTGGCAAGCGGCGCCAACGTGCAAGCTGCATTTAAAACGATAACGCCTCCCGTGTGGTATTGTTTTGAGCCGCATCAACCCGAATTATGTGAGTTTATGCCGAATACTTTCATCGACATCACTTCAGTTTTCGCGAAAAAAGTAGAAGCGATGGCGGTAATGGGCGCGCAGAGTTATTTAAAGAGTTATTATACCGAATTGGGTGCGCGCCGTGGCAATCACGCCCGTAGAATATCAGGAAAAAATGATATTCAGTACGCCGAAGCCCATATGCGACTGCTGCCGCTTGTCGCCAGCAGTCTCTTTGACAAGGGTCTTGCATGATACTATTGTGAAGGTGGGCGATGGGTGTAAAATGGGTATTGCTGCAGAAAAAATAAAAGCACTTGGCAAGTTTTCCACTGCCACGCTTTGTGAGGCCTTGGGGTGGTTTGGCAATTTGCCATCGGCTATTAAACCGATTGGGCGCGGCATGAAAGTCTGCGGCCCGGCGTACACGGTTAGCACCATGCCGCGCGATAATGTTTTACTGCACAGAGCCTATGCTTACGCAAAACCGGGCGATGTGTTGCTGGTTGATTGCAATGGTTATTATGAAGCGGGCTACTGGGGTGACCTTATGTCGCTTGGTGCTAAGACACGCGGTATTGCGGGATTGGTCATTGATGGCTGTATCCGCGATACGGATGATATTGAGGCAATGGGCTTCGCTGTTTTTGCACGGGGCAGCTGTATTCATGGCACCACCAACCATGGCACGGGAACGTTAAACGAAGCTATTATCATCGGCAATTGTCCGGTGGCGCCTGGCGACATTGTGGTGGGCGATCGGGATGGTGTTGTGATTGTTCCGCAGGGGCGCATCGACGAAGCACTGACAAAAGCACACGCGCGTGAGGAAAAAGAAGCTGCCACACGCACACAACTTAAAGCCGGTAAAACAAGTTTAGAAATTTACGGCTGGAAGTAGGCTTACTTATAAAGTTAAAGCAGATGAATTCCATATTGGTGCAGGCGATTGCAGGCAGCAAAAAAATTGCATGAAATTTTGTGTAGCTATTCTGGGGCTTGGTGAAGCGGGGGGGGCGTTTGCAAGAGCTTTTTGCAAGCTTGGTGTAAGTGTGCGTGGTTGGGATCCGCAACCTAAACAAGAGCTCCCCGCTGAGCTTTATTTTGCCGCCAGTAATGCTGAAGCTGCGCGCGGCAGTGAGCTTATCCTCAGTGTCAATGATGCTTCACAGAGCCAAATTGTGGCACGGGAACTCTTGCCGATTTTACAACCATCGCAATGTTATGCAGACCTCAATACGGCTTCTCCAGCCGTTAAACGGCAGACTTATGAAATCCTCAAGCCCAGCGGCGTTGCTTTTGCAGATGTTGCCATTATGGCACCGGTGCCTCCGCTGGGACTTAACGTGCCGTTTTTAGCAAGTGGGGCGGGTGCCGCGAAATTTGCTGAACAGCTGGCTGTCTTCAACTTGAACATCACGGTTTTAGCCGCCGATGTGGGGGCGGCTGCTACCAGAAAACTGCTACGCTCAATGGTGTACAAGGGAGTTGCTGCGGTCATTTTGGAAGCATTGCAAGCCGCACAAGCATTTGAGCTCGAGGATTTTATGCGCGAGCAAATTGGTTTAATCATTGGCAAGGATGAGCGTTTGCTCACTCGGTTGGTACAGGGCAGCCATCAACACGCGCAGAGAAGAACATTGGAAATGCAAGCTGTTGCTGTTATGCTTGCAGAACATGCCTTAGCGGCGTCGATGACTAAAGCTGCTGCTGAAACATTGCAACAGCTTTGCCATAAAAAAAACACAATGCAGTAAAAAACTTTTTGGATTACATTACTATGAAGACAGTTAAAACACACCAGACACAAGTTGGGATCATTGGTGCTGGACCAGCTGGATTGCTTTTGGCGCAAATGCTGCATAATCGCGGCATTGACGCGATTGTTATTGAGAGCCGACCACGTGAACATGTCCGCACCAGGCTGCGCGCCGGCATTCAGGAGCAAGGAACGGTCGATACATTTGTAGCTGAGGGCGTAGGCGCAAACTTGCAAAAATCGGGGCTTGTGCATAAGGGCATGTATGTGCATTTTAATGATCAATCGTATTATTTAAACGGCTTGGAAATGACGGGCAAACAAGTGGTGGCGTACGGTCAACGCAACATTGTTTGCGATATGATTGACATACGCGAAACAAAGGGGCTGCCGCTCTTCTTCAACGCACAAGCGCTGCGCTTGGAGAATTTTGAAGAGCCTGCACCGCAGCAGACAAAAACGAAGGCAAAAATTTACTTTTCATACGAAGATGCGGAACGTTGCATTGAATGCGACTTTATAGTGGGGTGTGACGGTTTCCATGGCATCAGTCGTGCGCATATCCCCGAAAAAATACAGAAGGTTTATCAAAAAGTCTTCCCGTATTCGTGGTTCGGCATTTTAGCGGAAGCACCGCCGAAGGTTGATGAGGTTATTTACGCACATTCTCCGTATGGGTTTGCATTGCAGAGCATGCGCGGGCCCCAGAAAAGCCGTTTGTACCTGCAAGTTCCGCCCAATGAAAACATTGAGCGCTGGAGTGACACGGCTTTTTTCGATGAATTTGAGAAAAGAATTGGCGCAGGTTATAAGGTTAATCGCGGAAAAATTGTGGAACGCAGCCTTGCACAGATGCGCAGCTTCGTCTTAGACCCCATGCAGTACGGCAACTTGTACTTGGCGGGCGATGCCGCCCATATTGTTCCTCCCACCGGCGCGAAGGGCTTGAATTTGGCAGTGGCGGATGTGCGCGTGTTGGGGGCAGCGCTGCATGAGTATTATGCTCACGGCAAAAAAACTTTGCTTAAGTGCTATTCAGAAACTTGTCTGAGCCGTATTTGGATAGTCCAACGGTTTTCCTGGATGTTCACCATCAATACGCATAAACCCCCAGACGCTGATGAATATGATTTTAAAATACAATTGGCCACACTTCACTACCATGTCTCTTCGCAAGCGGGCAGATGTTCTTTGGTAGAAAATTATGTGGGGCTGCCTTATGATGATAAACTAACGAAGCCCTAGGCGCCTGGCTATTGAGTTTCAGGTTGGAGCTTCAGCTTTGATTTTTTATGTTAAGAACTTGTTTGCTTGTTGCTCAGCTTGGAGTTGCTCAGCTTGGATATAGTGAGCTGCAGCAATCCAGTTTGAGAAGTTTGGCTAACTTCTCAAAACAAGGGTTGGCATTAGTAAAAACAGGAGGAAACAAATAGTGTTATTAAAAGCTTTTGATGATGGTGGTTACCGTAGTCTTAAGCTCGTCAAATACGACACAATTGGGCTGCAATTGGGCTGGGACATGTGGATTAGCGCGTTTTGTTAGCAAAACGCAGTGCATACCAACACATTTCGGAGTACATTATTATGGGTACACTCAAAACACAGGTAGGGATTATTGGTGCTGGGCCAGCGGGACTGCTGCTGGCACAAATGCTGCATAACAGAGGCATTGAAGCTGTTGTCATCGAAGCCAGAGCACGCGAGCAGCTTCGCTCCAGTCTGCGTGCAAGCCTGCTAGAGCAAGGTACTGTGGATACCTTTATGGCTGAAGGAGTGGGGGAGAATCTGCAAAAAAAAGGCATTGCGCAAAAAGGCATGTATGTGCATTTTAACGAGCAATCACATTATTTTAATGCTCTGGAATTGACGGGAAGAGGAGTGGTGGTTTATGGCCAGTATGAGATTGTTCGTGATATGATTGACATTAGAGAAAAAAAAGGCCTGCCGCTCTACTTCAACGCGCAAGCGCTGCGCTTGGAGAATTTTGAAGAGGATGCAACGCAACAGACAAAAACGAAGGCAAAAATTTACTTTTCCCATGAAGGAAAAGAAAAGTGCATTGAATGCGATTTTATAGCGGGATGTGACGGCTTCCGTGGCATCAGTCGACCGCATATTCCCGAAAAAAAACAGAAGGTTTATCAAAAAGTCTTCCCGTACTCGTGGTTCGGCGTTTTAGTGGAAGCTCCGCCGCAGGTTGGTGAGGTTATTTACGCACACTCGCCGCGTGGTTTTGCTATGCAGAGTATGCGCGGCCATACGCGGAGTCGTTTGTATTTGCAGGTCCCACTCAATGAAAACATTGACCGCTGGAGTGACACGGCTTTTTTCGACGAATTTGAGAAAAGAATTAGCGCAGGTTATAAGGTTAATCGCGGGAAAATTACTGAACGCAACTTCGTGCAGATGCGCAGCTTCGTCTCAGACCCCATGCAGTACGGTAGGCTCTATTTAGCAGGTGACACCGCACACATTATTCCAGCTACGGGTGCGAAGGGCTTGAATTTGGCAGTGGCAGATGCGCGCGTGTTGGGCGCGGCGCTGTATGAATATTATGTTTACAACAAAAAAGCTTTGCTTAAACGCTATTCAGAAATTTGTATGAGTCGTGTTTGGCGCTTCCAACGTTTCTCCTGGTGGTTCACCATGATCACGCATAAACCTCCAACCGCTGATGAGTTTGCGGATAAAATGCACTTAGCCACATTGCGGTATTTGGTCACTTCACAAGCGGGCAAATATTCTTTGATAGAAAATTATGTGGGGCTGCCTTATGGGGAGCGCATCATTAAGTTTTAAGTGTTTGGGCTGTTGTTACGCGGGTTTAATTCTTTATGTTAAGAACTTGTTTTGATGTTGCGCATCTTGGGCATGTTGAGCTGTACAGCAATCAGTTTGAGAAGAGTTTAGAGTTTTTCACAAAAGTTTATGGGCTCAGTGAAAGCGGCAGGGATGCAAACAGTGTTTATTTAAGAGCTTTTGATGATTATGAGTACCATAGTCTTAAGCTCACAAGGCATCACACTACGGGGATAGGGCATGTAGCCTATCGCGTTTCATCACCAGCTGCCTTAACACGGCGTATTGCCATCATTGAAAAAGCCGGCTACGGCATGGGCTGGGTAGACGGCGATCTAGGGCATGGCAAGGCGTATCGTTTTGCGGATCCTTTCGGGCATACATTTGAACTGTATTGGGATACGCACATTTACAAACACAGTGCTCCGCAAGCTGAAAAATCAGCATTGAAAAACCTGGCGCAACGTTATCACGGCAGGGGCTGCTGTCCCAGAAGAATTGATCATCTCAATTTGCTCTGCAGCGATGTGCGCGTTTTTGCTGAGTTCATCCAGTGCTGCCTGGGCAGCGTGATCACTGAAGAAATCCAGCTTGACAATGGACGCCTTGGCGGCTGCTGGTTCACCGTTAATAATAAAACTTACGACCTTGCCTGCACTGAAGAACAGGGCGGCGGACATGGTCGTTTGCATCATATCAGCTACGCCGCTGATCAACGCGCGGACATTATCCGTGCGGCGGACATTTTTCTTGAAAATGGCGTCCACATTGAAACGGGACCGCATAAACATGCCATCCAGGGCACGTTTTTTCTGTATGTTTGGGAGCCTGCGGGGAATAGGGTGGAGCTTGCTAACGCAGGCGCGCGGCTGATCTATCAACCCGATTGGGAGAAGGTGGTGTGGACTGAGGCAGATAGAAAAAAAGGGCAAGCCTGGGGCTTGAAGACGATTGAGAGCTTTCATACGCATGGTACACCACCGATTCCGATTGCACAAAATTTAAAACCCGCGAAATCCAAAATTTGAAAACTTGCTGAAATTGCCGTTCAATGGTCTCCAGTTACAAACATTTTTCGCTGCCGTATTATCTTTTCCGTGGCGGCAGTTCTAAAGGTGTTTTTTTACATGACGCTGAGCTGCCTGCCGCTGGAGAAGCTAGAAACAAGCTCATCCTTGCTGTTATGGACGGTATGGGTGCGGATCCTCGCCAAATAGACGGGTTGGGCGGCGGTGACTCGCTCACCAGCAAGGTGGCTGTTGTCAAGCTTTCTACCAGAACGGGGGTGGATTTGGACTACGCTTTTTATCAAGTGCTGCCCGGCGAAGGAAAAATCTCCAGCGCGCAAACATGCGGTAATATGCTTGCAGCAGTGCTGCCTTATGCCTTGGAAAGCGGATTGCTGGATGCCGATGATTCGCAAACTGCCAAAGTTGTTTATTTAGAAAACACAGCAGCGCGCTGCGAGGTGGTGGTGCAAACTCCACAGCGAAAGCTTCGTTATAGCGGCGCTGCGCGCGTCGCCGGCGTTCCAGGGAGCGGTGCTCCCATTAGCTGCAATTATTTAGCGACGGCTGGTTCCACTTGTGGTGCCTTGTTTCCCACAGGCAAGCTGATCGACACCTGCGACAATGTGGAATTAACCTGCGTCGACAATGGCATGCCTGTCATCATCATGCGGGCAAAAGACTTTGCGTTGCAGGGCGATGAAACTCCTGCGCAATTGAATGCCGATGCGGCGCTGAAAAAACGTATTGAAAACATACGCTTAACAATGGCACCGCGCATGAACATCGACCGTGCCATTGAAAAAACAATCCCTAAAATGTGCCTGATTTCGGCTCCGCGCAACGGTGGTTTGGTGCAGACGCGCATGTTTATCCCGCATAAAGTGCATAAGGCTATCGGCGTACTGGCGGCAGCTTCAGTGGCAGCGGCGGGTATTACGCCAGGGACAGTAATGGATGGCATTGCTGTCAAACCTGCTGCCGCTTTGCCGCTTTGCATTGAACATCCCTCAGGGGAATTCGCTGTTGTGCTGGAAGTGGAAGCGGGCGCCCCTTTTCCAAAGATAAAAAAGTCGGGTGTTATCCGCACCGCACGGCTGATTAGCAGGGGTGAGGTTTTTCTGCCTGAAACTTTTCAGCTTTAAGAATATGGAGAGAGAAGGATTCGAACCTTCGAAGTCGTAAGACGTCAGATTTACAGTCTGATGCATTTGACCACTTTGCTATCTCTCCCAATATCAGCTGGCAGTGCATATTTACAGCTGCCATGCTACTAATCATATCATGATTTTTACGCCGCAGTCTGCAGTTTTAAAACGCTAAGGCTTGTTTGGCTGCTCCTATGGCGATTAAACTCTGTGAAACTGAAGCAGGATTGCAAATTAATTTAAGATCATAATAATTTATTCAATATTTTATAAGCATCTTTACTATTTAAAAGGAGAGGAGTAAACAATATCATATAGGCAGAATTGACGACTTGTCAGCGCATTCCATTTGCATTGTGCCGGGATGGGTTTTGAGTCTTTGGCAGTAAGTAATATGTTTGTTGTGGCTAACTTAGGTGTTTACATAAAATATGTTGGCATGAAAGTTTTTTGTATTAGCTCCATTAGACAAGCTAAAATAGTTTAAGAAGATTTCAATGACAGCAATAACACCTGCGACACTAACCGAATATTATCAACATCATTTTCAGCATCGTGAAATTCAATCACTGGAAGCGATCATTTATAAAGTTATTAAAACCTATTATGGAGACGAGGGCATGGACCCTCAGGAGGAGGAACTCTTAAAAGAGCAATTACCCCGTTATCTCAATGCTTATCTTCATGAAATGTCTGGGGTTGAGTTTGTGCATGCCGAAATTATAAAACTCTCGCTTTCTGAGCGGACAAAATTACTGCTTTGCAACCTAGCTGAACTGATTCACGAAGTCACTGAGACCGCGCGCAGTAAACCCGCACTTATTATAAAAACACCCGAAGAAGTGTATAAACAATTTTACCATCTAAAATTTCTTACGCATGAGATTGTCAAAGTCCTCTATCTTAACAACCGCAACGAACTGATAAAATCGCGTGATGTGGCTATTGGTGATCAAAATACTGCCGCTATGAAACCATGGAACATTTTTGGAATGGCCTTTCAATTAGCGTCCAATAGAATTATCATTGTACATAATCATCCTACTGGCAAGTGTGTTCCCAGCGAAGATGATCTTCGTTTCACGCGGCGCGTCATGGAATGTGCTAAAATTCTTTCTGTCCAATTTATCGATCATATCATTATAGGTGAAAGCTATTACAGCTTCCGTTATAATGATTTGTTATAAATTTTCATGCGCTCAGCGCAATCAAACAAACATCGCACTGAGCTTGATGATATAATTATTCGGCAATTTGTTGGACTGGTCTTGCACGGGCGAGACTTGTAACCTGACAGTCACTGCTGTACAATCCGTGCAGCTAAAGCTTAAAAGGGCTGAGGACAGGCAGATTAGATGAGTGTTGATATCTTAGTAGGTGGTCAGTGGGGAGACGAGGGTAAGGCAAAAGTAGTGGATGTGCTTGCCAGTCGCTATGATTATGTGGTGCGTTATCAAGGCGGCGCTAATGCCGGGCATACCGTTCATGTGGGCAGTAATCGCTACGTTTTTCATCAAATTCCCTCAGGAATCCTCAATCCCAATACTTGCTGTGTCTTAGGCAATGGCATGGTTATTGATATTGTCAAACTTTGTGAAGAGCTCAACCAGCTGAAAGCTGCTGTCCCGAACTTAAGCGCTCGTTTGAAACTCAGTGATCGCGCTGTGCTTGTATTGCCGTATCATCAAGCTCTTGATGCCGCCGCAGAAAAACACAAAGCTGACTTTTTAGGCACGACCAAACGCGGTATTGGTCCTGCGTACAGCGATAAGGTCGCGCGTACGGCCTTACGGCTTTGCGAGCTTGCCGATCCCAATGCATTCAAACAGAAACTGCAAACCATACTCAGTGCCAAACAACTACTTTTAACCCGCTATTATCAACAGGATTTCCCTTATACCGTCGAACAGCTCACAACAGAATTAAATGCCGCTTACGAACAGTTAAAACCTTGTATTTGCGATACCACCTATTTATTAAATGATGCTATTATTGCGGGAAAATCGTTATTATTGGAAGGGGCACAAGGCGCGGGATTGGATATTGATTTTGGCACGTACCCGTACGTAACCTCTTCTTCCACAATTAGCGGCGGGGCAAGTTGCGGGAGCGGCATTGCACCGCGGCATTTTAAGCATGTTATTGGCATTTTTAAAGCTTATGTCACACGTGTGGGGGAGGGTGCATTGCCCACAGCACTCAGCGGCAGCGAACTGGAACAGCTGCGTAAGCTGGGCGGAGAATTTGGTGCAACGACTGGGCGCCCGCGGCTTTGCGGCTGGTTCGATGCCATGCAGGCGCGTTATGCAGTCATGATCAATGGATTTACAGCGATAGCACTTACAAAATTGGACATCCTAAGCGGCTATGAACGCCTAAAGGTCGCCACGCATTACCAACTGGACGGTAAACGCATTACACAGTTTCCTGCCAGCCATGCAGAGCTTGCGCGCGTGCAACCCGTTTATCAAGAATTGGCAGGCTGGGAGGCTATGGACTTTAGTGCTATTAAACATTATAAACAACTGCCTGCCACCGCACGTGTTTATATTGAGTTTCTGGAAGAAGTGCTGGAATGCCCGATCACGATGATATCTACAGGCTCCAGTCGTGAAGCTTTTATTAAGCGTTCAGCATCGCAGACAAGCTAACAAAAAACAATCATTCCGCGTGGCATGACCGGTTTTGAATTATTTCTCTACGCAACGCTGCAAGGATTCAGTGAGTTTCTGCCCATCTCCAGTTCTGGACACCTGGCATTATTTCACCATTTCAAACAAATCCCAGCTGCATTGGGCATTCAATATACAGTGGCGGCACATTTGGGAACGTTGGTTGCGGTCTGTTATTTTTTCAGGAACGAGCTGTACACGTTGAGCTATCCGCTATTAACATTATTCGCGCATCCATTTTGTACTGGCAAAACCTTAACCAATACGGCGGAAACAAGGCACAACACGCGTTTGCTGGCTGCAACGGCATTTTACTGGCTGCTGCTGCTGGGGCTAAGTACTATCCCGGCAGCGCTTGCTGGATGGTTACTGAAAGCGCAGGTTGTTGTTAGTTTTGCTTCGCTTAACTTCATTGCCTGGGGATTTTTGCTAAGTGCAAGCTGCTTGTTGTTGTTAGGCTGGCGCTTGGTGCTGCGCACACCTCAGCTGCCAGCACTTAGTGGCAATACAGGCAGTGCAGACAATGCAGCTGAGGCAGGGCGCTATGTTTTCACACGTGCGCGCCCGCCCACAATGATGATTGTTGCGGTACTGCTCATGGGATTGGCACAGGCTTTTGCTATTTTCCCGGGAGTCTCGCGTGTGGGTGTCACCATCACTGCAGGAATTTACGCAGGCCTCCCCGCTCAGCTGGCTGTACGCATATCTTTTCTGCTGTCAATTCCACTCATCATTGGCGCTGCAATATGGGAACTCTTACCCATAGTACAGACGGGGACGGCAGTAAGTGCTGCGGTAGTGTACAAACTTATGTTTATTATGGTGAGCGCTGCTGTAGTGGGCTGGGTTGTGCTTAAATGGATCTTTGTCATGCTTGATCATCAGAAATTGCATTATTGGGCATATTATCTGATAATATTGGCGGGTGGGGTATTTTATTATATGCGTTTTATAACATAACATTAACTTGCAGGATCAACTTAAATCATTGAGAGCTGAAAAGGTGAAAGGCAATGGCTGAAATTCTCATAGCAGACGATGAAAAAAATATTCGCGAAGGCCTTAAACGTGCATTGAAGCCTTATGGGCATAAGATCATGTTGGCAGCGGACGGTAAAGAGGCATTGTTTCTTGTAGAAACTAATCCCATTGAGCTGATCATTGCAGATATTCAAATGCCGCGCCTCTCAGGTTTTGAGATGTACAAGTCTCTGCTCAAACAAAAACGCGAGCTGCCGGTGATTTTTATCACCGGGCATGGCAATGTAGAATTGGCTGTGGAAGCGATGCGCATGGGAGCTTATGACTTTCTAACCAAACCACTCAGTCTGGAAAAGTTGGAATTGATCATTGCGCGGGCGCTTAAAGTGCAAACCATTGAGGCGAGCAATCGTGCGCTTACCATCAAGGTGGAAAGCTTTGAGCTGGAACGAACGCTCATTGGCAAGTCACAAGCGATGCAGCGGTTACGCGAAACATTGAAACTGCTGGCACCTGCACGGGGAAGTGTGCATATTTATGGTGAAAGCGGTACGGGCAAGGAATTGGTTTGCGATGCGCTTCATCGGCTGGCAGATGCAAACATGCCTTTAGTGAAGGTTAACTGTGCAGCACTTTCAGAAAGTGTCTTAGAGAGTGAGCTATTTGGGCATGAAAAAGGTGCGTTTACGGGGGCTGATTTTTTAAAAATCGGTCGTTTTGAAGCGGCAGCTGGCGGTATGATTTTTCTTGATGAAGTGAGTGAACTTTCTCATAATATCCAAGTTAAGCTGTTGCGGGTGTTGCAGGAAAAACAAATAGAACGCGTGGGCAGTACTAAACCGCTAACGGTAAAATTACGTGTGATTTCAGCATCCAATAAACCACTTTTAGAAGAAGTGGCGAAAAAACGTTTTCGTGAGGATCTTTATTATCGCCTGAATGTTCTAGACGTGACAGTGCCGCCATTGCGGGAGCGGCGCGGCGATATTTCACGTCTGGCAGCGCATTTTTTCAGAAAGCACTTGAACGAATATGCCAGCTCAGCTGTGAAAGTGACTCCACAGGTTTATTCTGTACTGGAACAATACCATTGGCCTGGCAATGTGCGCGAGCTGATGAATGTGACTGAAAAAATGGTGGTGATGAATCAGCAGCACACGCTCACCGTTAAGGACATTCCGCAGCAGCTCAGGCAGCAACGTACACAAGTGCAGCAGCTTAAAGTACCGCTTGGGACAATGAAGCTTGCTGAAATTGAACGGCTGGTGATTAATGAAACGCTGAGTTTATGCGGGGGAAATAAAAGCAAGGCGGCTGAGCTTTTGGGCATTGGCAGAAAGAAACTTCACACAAAACTTAGCGAATTGTAATGGTTAAATGACAAATTGCTGAGCACTATTTTGTCAGACAAGCTTTAATCTTAGTGTTCAGAAGGTTGTACCATTGTAAAATTTATGTTTGGGGTGAGCCGTGTAATGGGTGCCCCGAATATGGAATCATCAGCTGGTTAAATGGTACAACTTAAACAACTTCATATTCAAAACTTCAAGGGCTTCGGAGAGAAGACCGTGATGGAATTTTACCCTGGTATTGGTGCCTTGGTGGGGCCCAATGGCTGCGGGAAGAGTAACATTGTAGATGCCATAAAATGGGGGTTGGGCGAACAAAAACTGTCTGAGTTGCGCGGTGAGCGCATGGATGAGATGATTTTTAACGGTGCCCAGGGACGCAGTGCTCATCACTACGCCGAAGTGGAACTGGTTTTTGATAATCACAACAAACTTTTCAAAGAGTATCCACAGGAAGAGGTGCGATTGCTCAGGCGACTTTATCGTTCGGGAGAGATGGAGTATGCCATTAATGGCGAGAATTGCCGTTTGAAGGATATTCAGGGATTATTATTTGACACTGGTTTAGGGCGGCTGAGTTATGCCATTATCGCACAGGGGAACATTAATAAGTTGTTGCTGAGCAGCCATCACGACAAGCTGCGATTGCTGGAAGAAGCCGCCGGGATCACACAGTACCGTGAGCGTCAACGCGAGTATCAACGCAAGCTGCTCAAAACTGAAACAGAACTGAAGCGGGTGGATGCTATTTTTCACGAGCTTTTCCGGCGCAGGCATGCACTGCAAAAACAAAGTAGCGCCAGTCGTGAATATTTTAAGTTAAAACAGCAATTAAGGACACTGGAGCTATTGGTGGCTGTGCGCAAATTGACTGAGTTGGAAACCCAAAGCACTAAGCTCAAGCAACAGCGTACGAAATTGGAGACTCGTCAGCAAACAATATCCACTAAGGTTAAGGCGGCGCGTGAACAAAAAGAGCTTGCATTAGAAAAACAGAACCAAACACTGCATGCCTTGGAGCAGCAGGAGCTGAAATTGAAAAACAAGCTTGCGCTCTTGCATATGGAAGAGAAAACGGTGAATAATCATTGCATTGAGCGCGACGCTGAGCAGCGTGAACATGGCAGTCAATTAAAAACTGTCACACAAATGCTGCATAAATTGACGGCTCAACACCAGGCTCAGCGACAAACGGCTGTAAAAATTAATACAGAATTGCGACAGCTTGGCCAGCGCGACCAAACACTAGAAAAAAAACTCAGGATGACGGAAGCCAATAGGAAGGCGCGCCAGGCTGCGATGGCGGACATCGAGCAACAGCTTGTTGCAAGTGAGCTGGCACGCGAGCGTATTCGTGAACAATTGGATGCTATTCCTGATGAGCTTTACCGCAAGCTTGAAGCATTATTGCCATCCAAGGTACTGCGTGGCGAGCAACAAGGCAAACGTGAGGCGGAACACGCTTTATTTGCTAAGCGGCTAAGCAATTTGCTGCAGCTGCTTCCCGCCCGTGTAGCAACAATGTTCACAGACTTGTTAAAAGCTGGGGCCAATACAGCTGCTGGCAAACGTGTGATGACGGAATTAAAGGATTTTATCAGGCATGAACTTGCTGAGCTGAGCGATGCTTATGTAGCATTGAGCCGCCAGGATGCTGTTCTTATTGACATTGCCGGTGTTTGGGAGAAAATTTACGTACGCAAACAAAAGCTTGCCGGGCAGCTGAGTGCCGAAACGCAGCGTTATGTTAAATTGCAGCGTAACCGCACTGCTGAGCAAAAGGCATTTCATGCACTCAGTGCCGAATGTGAAACATTGCGTGGGCAGACGGTACAGGCAGCAGCACAATTGCATGAATGTAAACTCAGACAAAAACAGGGAGAGGTGGAAATGGCTGCGTTGCTGCGCAGTTTGCAGGATGGCCAGGAGCGCAAAGAACGACTGGACAAACTCAGTGCTGCTACTGCACAGAAGCAAAGCGAGCTGGCTAAGCACAAACAGCTTTTACGCACCCAAGAACGTGAGCTGAACGGACAAATACAGAAGCTTGTCGGGCAGTTGACTGCTGAGCGGCGGCGTTTGGCTACCAGCAGCCAAACGCTACAGCGGCTGAATGTCAACGTGGGGGATTTGGAGCAGCAGCTGACAAAACTTGCCATACAGCTTCAGGGAATTAACAATGAGCACGTTACACTCAATACCAAGCGTGAAAATCTTATTGCCACAACAGCGGAGTACTTGGAAGAGGAACTTTTAAAATATCGTGAAAGTCTGGTTAAGCGGCGTTTGGTGATGAGTCCGTCTATCCAGCAAATGATCGCACAATCACCAGCTGTGCAGCAGCAGACTCCACTCAATTTAAAAACATTGACCTTGGGTGAATTGGAAAAACTGTTAGCATTACTAAAGGGGCGGGTGCAAAATTTCAGTACCATTAATCCCCTAGCTGAGCAGGAACTTAAAGACTTGGACAAAGAATATGGTTTGGTTGCCAAGGAACGTTTGGATGTAAAAGCAGCATTAAAAAACCTTGCCGTGCTGGAAAAACAAATTAGCAGCGAATCCAAACGTATTTTTCACAAAGCATTTAAGCAGATTGCCAAAAACTTTTCAGAGATCATTAAAACAATTTTCCCAGGCGGAACGGGAACGCTCAGTATGCAGGCTCACCGTGATGCTGAACGCAGTGAAGTGCAGATCAGTGTACAACCGGCGGGCAAACTTCCGCGTAAGTTGGATTTGTTTTCCGGCGGCGAGAAAAGTCTTATTCTCATCGCGCTTATTTTTGCTATTTTCATGATAAAACCTGCACCTATTTGTATTTTAGACGAAGTGGATGCTGCATTGGATGATGATAATCTTGCTAGATTTTTGGAGCTTGTGAAAAGGTTTCAAACAAAAACGCAGCTATTATTGATCTCGCATAACCGCAAAACATTTAGTATTTTCGATTATCTGTATGGCATTAGCATGCGTGAAGGTGTTTCGCGACTTTTTTCACTCAAACTGCCCAAACAAGCACTTGATCTTAAACAAGCAGAACAACTTGTCAGTTAACGTTGTGTCAGTTAACGTTGATGATTAAATAAAAGAATGGCTGTGTTCAAATTTAGCTCACTTCGCGTAACACCGCGCAAATATTATCGGTTTTTGCGCAGATTATTTACACGCGCAATTAGTGAGCAGCTTTCGGCGCATCATATTGCCATGGGGTTTGCACTTGGCACTGCATTTGCATTGGGGCCTAGCTTTGGCTTTCAGATTATTCCTTTTTTAGCAATCGCCTTTAAATTTAATTATAGTAAGCTGGCAGGATTGCTGATGATTTTTGTATCCAATCCACTCACCTTTGTTCCAATTTACGTTTTTGAATTGATCATCGGTGATAAACTCATGGGATCACTTTTGACTGTCAACGTGCGTGAATTTCGTAAAGCGCTGTTGGAATTTGTAACAGACTTTAATTATCAGGAGCTTTGGGCATTGGGAGGGGATACTGTTCTGGCATTTCTTGTCGGCTCGCTCTTTTGTGCATTTGTCTCTGGCATAGGTGTATACTTTTTTACCAAACCGCTTATTATCCGCTGGCAGCGACGCACGGTAAAAGGGAAATGGTGGCGCAAACGTCGTCAGCGCAGCACATAGGTGCAGCAGCAACGCAACGCAATGCAGGGGGCAGCAGAGCGGTTGTGCGCTAAAAGAATTCAGGTGGAAACCATGCTGTTAAATCGCACCTAAGCTTCTCTCAGAGCTGTCAATGCAAAGAGTTTACGGTGCTTGTCTGCATGCCGCTCATTATCCGCTGGCAGCAGCGATGTGCGCTAAAAGAATTCAGGTGGAATACATGCTGTTAAATCGCACGTAAGCTTCACTCAGATCTGTCAATGCAAAGAGTTTACGGTGTTTGCCTGCATGCAGTTTGCACTCGCAGTAAACAACTTTACGCGCAAAAAGTTTTTTGAGCACTTGTGTTTCGGCGGTGTTGGGGTAGGTTTCTGCGCTGATTGTGACAGCGGCAGCCGTGTTGCTCTGGACGCTGCTAAGGTGTGCGGGCAGCATAAATGTTGGAGGATTATCGTAAAAACAAAGCTCCAACTTATTGACATTGAGAATAGTTCTGAGGCTGGCATTGTTTGTTCCCAGCTTGCCAAGCGCCATGACGATACGCCCCCAATTTGGATCTTTCCCATAAAGCGCAGTTTTGACCAAAATGGAGCTGGCGACTGAACGTGCCAGTTGCTCAGCCAGCTGTTGCGAGGGGGCTTGTGAGATAGCCAGACGCAGGATGCGTGTGGCGCCCTCACCATCTTTAAGGATTTGTTCAGCAATGGCACTGAGTGCATATGTGAAGGCGGCAGTGAGGACTTCTTCCGGGACAGGCGGCTGCGCGGCAGCACCGCTCATTAGCGATACGGTCATGTCACTTGTGGATGTTTCAGCGTCGATGGAGATCGCGTTTAAGGTGGTGCTGAGTGCATTTTTCAGCACCCGGCGATGAACGGCGGCTGTGGCATGAAAGTCACTGAAGAGGTAACAAAGCATTGTTGCCATGTTCGGTTCAATCATGCCTGCACCCTTTGCTATGGCACAGAGCGTGTAAACGTATTTCCTGCTGCGCGTTGGAGCTTTGACGCGAATTTCTAAGGTGATGAGCTTAGCGGTTTTATCCGTAGTGAGAATGGCATCGGCAAAAGCTTGCATGGTACGTGGTGTGGCGGCAAGCTTGGCAACCAGCTGGGGCAGTGCCGCGGTAATGGTTGCAAGCGGCGGCGGACTGCCAATAATGCCTGTGGAAGCGGGCAGGAACAGTTTTGCTGCCGCTGGGCCAAGCCCCAGTGCCTGGGCGGTGGCTGAACAGATGCTGCGTGTGATGTCAATGCCCTGCTGCCCGGTGAACGCATTGGCATGTCCGGAATTGACAATAATGCCTTTGAGGTTTTTAGTGCGCAGATGTTCACGCGCAACAATAATGGGGGCGCCGGGGAACGCATGTGTGGTGAAGCAGCCTGCAGCTTGTGCCGGTCGCTCGGCGACTGCCAGTGCCAGATCTTTAGCGCCAGAATGTTTTAATCCTGCATAAATGCCACTCCAGCGAAACCCAGGAACCGTACGTAATGGAATGAGGTCGATCGTGAATGATTTTACCACAGCACTTGTGTTTAGAAGTCTTCTAAGAGCTCAGTCTTGAAAGCAGCCTTGGTGGTTTCTAAACTAGAGCTGGTTTCAATGGGTGCTGCAGGATTGAGACGGCTGGCTGTCAAAATTCCCGCACGAATGTAGCGAATACTGCTGTCACGTCTGAGTTCAATATTGTGTCCCGTTGCATCCTCCCAGCGGATAGCGGCAAAACCGATGTGACTGGGACGTCCGTATTTTTTTTGCAGTTGGCTAAGCAGTTCTAAGAAAGAGAACGTTTCTGCGCGTGGGCGCAAGCGAATCAAATAAAGTCGTTGCTCTGTATCTAACAGGAATTGTACGCTATGGAAATAATGGTTAGCATAGGTATCCACAAAAAAAACATTGTTCTCCGTGCGCAGGAACGGCTCGTAATCATCTTTTATGGTGAGCCAGGGATATGTGGAGCTATTGATTAATGCTCTGATGTCCTGATAGGACATATTCAATGTAAAATCACGCCAACCGTTGAGCTCTTTATTAGTAAGAAAGGGAAGCTGGCTGAGCGCACTATAAGCTTCACCCAGTTCGCCAATAAAAAAATCATTTGTTGGCAAGGGAGTTTCATCAGTAAACTTGCCTTCCAGCTCAGCGGCAATTCCAGGCGGCGGAGTTGCTGTGTTTTTTATGCTGCTGCCAAAAGGATCACCCACCTGCGCCACTAAGCTTGCAATGCCCATGATAACACTTAACGCGCAGCAGCTGAGTGCCAAGCTGGTTTGTTTGTCAATAAAGCTCAGTGGTTTAAACATACTTATACATCGTAAGGTTTTACCAATGGATAAAGGTTTTTGGGCAAACACAGCACTTAAATGTGCGTGCTGACAGGGGTGTTTGTCCTGCGCGGTGAAGCTTACTGCAAGGTTGTCAGTAGTTTTTGGCTGTCTGTATAATGCTTGCGCATGAATTCAGGGACGATTTTGGCTTTTAGTGCAGCCTGCAGGTCGGAAGCGGAGACGATGCTTTCAAGAATTTCGCGGCAACGCATTGTAGCGCCTTTGCGGCAGTAGGCAAGCGCTAATTGACGGTCAATGATGAGGTATGAAAGGGGGGCAACATAAACATTGGCAGCAATTTTTTCGCGCAGCTGTGAGTACACTGTAATGGCAGCTTGCGGCGGCTTGCTGTTGGCATAAAGGTAGGCAATGTTTGCATAAATATTAGGAAATTCGGGATAGTTTGATAATAATTCATGGGCAAGCTCCTGAGCTTCTGTCAGACGATTTTCTGCTTGGTAGATCTCCACTAAACCAATGCCTGCAAAAGTCTTGATAAGTGTTCCCTTAGTATAAGCTTCTTTGAGGTCATTGATGCCTTTGTTTTTCATGCGCTCGCGTTCAGCACGTAACATGAATCTGCCTAAGATCTTGGCATACCAGTAGTTGTAAAGTCCAATTCCATATCGTGTATCATAAAGGTCAGGCAATTCAGTTGCAGCCATGCTCATATAACGATATCCGCGCACACCGTCAGCAAATGCCCTGATATAATTGTCATAGGTGGCGTGATGCAGTCCACGAATGCCATAAGCCACCCCCATATAAAAGTGTGCCCATGAAGCTTGATTTTTATGTTGACGCTTCCATCGTTTGCCAAGTTTGATGGTCTGTTGTATGCTGTCAAGCATTGTTTCCGTGTAAGCAAAATTTCTGAAGTCCACTATTATAAGGTAATAGATAACAGCCTCATAAGCATAACTGATAGGATGGTCTGGGGCGAGTTTTTTTAGGGCTTGCAGCTGTTTAAGACTTTGTTCATAATTGCCGCTGTAAAGAACATTGCTGGTTTGTGCGATGACCGCTGAGATTTTTGCATTAAGCTCAGGTGTTATATCGACAACAGGCAGTGCCTCAGTATCATGGGTGGTTAGTTTATCAGAAGTTGTGCCGTTCGCTACAGCTGCCAGCTCTGCAAATAGCCCCAATACGCTGAGGCTTGTTAGTACTAATATTAATGTTAGCTTAGTGAGCAGCGGGTGGCGGGGGGGCATGGAATTAAACATAGGCAGGCATGTCATGATCGCTCATATTCTCGCCGATAGCCTTGCTTATGGCGCTTTTGTAGGGGCGCTTTTCTAGGCAAGAGTGCGAGGGCAGCTTCATCATAACGTTTGTTAAACTTAGGGGTACTTTTTTCTGCTACCATCGCCGCAAGCTTGCCGTCTGCAAGAATACGATTGATCATAGCGGCTACTTTGTGCAGGGCATTTTTTTGTGTCCATTGTGTGGATAATAATACAAATCAAACAAGTTCAACCTTACGAACACTACAATACAATAAGATGCCTTAAAATATTATATCATCATTCCAAATGCCTGTTAGTGGTTATATTTTAAATTTATACCAGTACAAACATGCAGAAATAAAGCTAGCTGTTTGTACAAACAAAGAGCCAAAGTTTATAAAAGTGAAAATTATAAGCTCAGGATGGCAACCCAAGCTTTATGGTGAGCTTGGCGAATTTTATGTCAAAGTAAGACCTTTTTCGTCAAATAAGTAACAGCTGTCAGCGGCAATGCTGAGCTGCAAGGATTCGCCGACAGTATAGCTTCGTTTAGCGCTTACTTTTAATATTAAAAGTGCTTTGTGCTGGGGGATGTTAACATGAATAAAAGTCTCCGCCCCTAAATACTCCACAATAACAAGCTTAGCTGGGAAAGTTTTTGTACTTTTTGTATTTTTGGCATTGGCGATAACAAAGTCTTCCGGTCTGATGCCAAGGGTGACGGTTTTGCCCACAGGATGCCTGTTGGGTTTAAAACTAAGCTGAATGCCTGCGAGTGTCATTGAGAGCTTGCCATAGGAGCTCAGCTTATAAGGCAGTGTCAAGAGATTAATGCTGGGTGAACCAATAAACTTTGCAACAAATGTATTAATCGGCTTTGTGTACAATGTTAACGGCGTGCCAACTTGTTCAATTTTCCCGTCTTTTAAAACGACAATTTTATCAGCAAGCGTCATTGCCTCGGTTTGGTCATGTGTGACGTAAATGATGGTTGCTTTCAAGCGGCGGTGGAGTTCTGAGAGTTCCACGCGCATCTGCACGCGCAATGCTGCGTCGAGGTTTGACAGCGGCTCATCAAAAAGGAAGACAGCTGGGTTGCGAACGAGTGCTCTGCCAATGGCCACGCGTTGACGCTGCCCGCCGGAAAGTTCACGTGGTTTGCGTTCAAGCAAGGCTGTAATTTGCAATAGCTCTGCCACGTTTGCAACTTTTTTCTTGATGGATGATTTTTGTTCCTTACGCAATTTTAAGCCAAATGCAATGTTTTGAAAAACACTCATATGCGGAAACAGCGCGTAAGATTGAAAGACCATGGCTATTCCGCGGCTAGCGGGATGTTGGTAAGTGACGTCCTTACCCTTAATGGTGATCGTACCCGATGTGACGGTCTCCAATCCTGAGAGCAGGCGCAGAAGTGTTGTTTTTCCACAACCGGAGGGCCCAACAAAAACAACAAATTCGCCGTCGGCAACGCTGAGCTGGATTCCCTTGATGACTTCCTGCGAACCGAAAGTTTTGTGAATATTTTCTAATGTGATGGCATTCATGAAGACATTGTAGTTTTTAAGGATATGAGCATTAACCTTTGAGCGCCCCCATGGTCATGCCTTTGATGAAAAACCGTTGAAAAAACAGAAAAACACCGAGTGTCGGCAGGCTGGCAATCAGTGAGAGTGCACCCTGTACACCCCAGGCTACGCTGTATTGCCCCCTTAGTGCTACAAGTCCCACCATGATCGTACGTTTGCTGTCAGATTGGGTGAAGATAAGCGGCCAGAGGAAATCATTCCAGATCCAAGTGAACTGCAATGTAGCAAGAACAGCCAGTGCCGGCAGACTCAGTGGCAGGATCACATGTCTGAGGACAGCCAATTCATTCGCCCCTTCTAAAATAGCAGCCTCTCTCAGTGCATTGGGCACGGTTGTGAAAAAGTTTCGCATTAACAACGTACAAATGGGGATGCCCATGGCAATATGCACAATAATCATCGGCCAGAGAGTATCGATAAGTCCCAATGTGTTGAAAATTCTGAATAATGGAATGAGCGTCACTTGCGGGGGGAAAAACATCCCGGCAATAACAGCGATAAAGAGGACATTGCTGCCGCTAAATGGCAATTTGGCAAAAACATAGCCCATCAAGACACCGAGGGTGATTGATCCGATTGTGGCGGGAAGTGTGACCAAAAATGTATTTAGAAAATAAGTTTTCACAGAAGTGTTTGCAAACACTTCCTGATAGTTTCCCCAGAACGGCGTTGTGGGCAATGCCCATAACGTACCTGCAGAAATATCCTTGCTTGTTTTTAACGAAGACAAGATCACACCGAACGTAGGTGAAAGGAATAACACCGCAAGAATAGTCAGACAAAAAAACATTGCCAAACGCCATGGCGAAAAAGTTTTTTCAATCATAAAGCTCGTTCAACTTTTTCAATCTGTTGAAATAAATGATGATGACAAACAAGGTGAGTAGAAATAACACGACAGAAATAGAACTGCCATAGCCCATTTTATATTTTTTAAATGATTCATTGTACATATGCATGGCTAGGGTGTCTGAGGAATTGAATGGTCCGCCACCGGTCATGATATATAAAATATCAAAACCTTTGAGTGAATTGATAACCGAAAGCGCGACGGCGACAATGGTTGCAGGTTGGATGAGCGGCAAAACGACATAACGAATGTTATCAAGTATAGAAGCACCTTCAATGTTTGCCGCTTCGGTTAAATCTTTTGGAATCCCGGTCAACCCGGCAAGAAAGATCACCATGGATAAACCTGTTTGCTGCCAGGCCCAGGCAATAATAACCGAATAAATGGCAGTATTTGGTTTGGCTAACCAAGCGTAGGTGAATTCATTACCAGAGAATGTAGTGATAATTGAATTCAGCAGCCCCCAGTTGGGCTGATAAATCCATATCCATATTTGTCCCACAACCACCGATGAAAGACAGATTGGCAGATAAAAGATCGATTTGAAGACACGCGCGCCCAATACTTTGCCGTCAAGGATCAGCGCAAGCAGCAATCCCCCTAAAGTGGGCAGGACAATCGCGGCAATCATCCAGCTAATGGAATTGATGACAGCGGAAAAAAATAATGGATCGGTTTTTATTTTAAAAAAGTTTTTTAAACCGACAAAAGTGTAATCTGAGCTAAATCCATTCCAGTTTGTAAAACTGTAAAAAAATGACTGCCCCAGCGGCAAAACAACAAAAACACTAAAGACACTAAGCGGCGCGCTAAGTAAAAGACAGCGCCATAAAATATTTTGATAAGAGAAAGCAGTCCTTCTCGTCAAAAAATTGCTGGAAGAACCTTTCAATTTTGCAGTGGCTTCGTGAGAAGATCAATCAGCAACCTTAAGCCATAAGAACTTAGTGAAGCTGCTTAATGACTTAAGGTTGATGGAAGTTGCTAATAAAATGAGCTAAATAAATAATCAAATATAAGCTTATGGGCGAATTGCCTGAGCTTGTGAATGGCTAAACTCCCAAAAGCAGGATGTCACTTTTGTTAATTTTGTGAAAACTCGGCGGCAGCCCCGCGCTGCGTTTCTTCAAGATGATCCATATAGTCCCCAGGTGAATCCATGAATTTCGCAAACATAGACAATCCCAACTCAGCCACCGGTGGCGTGGTTGCCAGATCATAATTAAAGGCATACACGTCAGCTTTTTTTATCACGTTTAAGGCACGTTTGATGATTGGATCATACCGCTTAGTATCCACATTCACATTGGGGGAGATAGCGCCATAATTGGTTGCCCATTCTGCGGAAGTACTGGCATTTGAAACCATATAGCTGACAAAAGCTTCAGCTTCTTGAAGATTTTTGCTGTTTTTGGCGATTAACCAGCCATCCACAGGTCCCACAACAGCTTTTTTCACGTTGCCTTTCATCACAGGAAACTCAAAAAAGTCGTAATCGCTGATGGACTTGAGCCCGTTGCCTTTCCAATACCCTGTGATCCAGGTTCCCATAAGTGTCATGGCGGCATCACCATTAGCAACGGCATCGGCGGCATCCGTCCAAGTCATAGCATTGGCATTCGGCAGGAAATAACCTTCATCAACAAGCTCTTTCCAAAATTTCATAGCGGTCACAACCTCTTGATCTGTGTAAGACGCTTCTCCGTTCATGAGTTTAGCGCGATACGCTGGGCCTGCAGTGCGCAAAAGCAAATAATCGAACCAAAACTGCCCTGGCCAGCGAAACTTAGAACCGAGGGCAATAGGCGTGATGCCCTGACGCTTGAGGTTGCCAAGCATGGTTTTAAACCCTTTCCAGGTTTTGGGAGTACGTTTAATGCCAGCTTTATTCAGAACGTTTTTATTGTAAAACATGCCTGCATAGTGATAATTAAACGGGATAAAATAGCGTTTACCGTTGTAAAGTGTTGCGCTGGCCGCTACCGATTTCACCACAACCCGAGCTAAACGTTTTTCCTTCCATAGCCTGTCAATGGAATGAAGCGCACCTGCATCAACCACAAATTGTGTACGCGCGCCCGCCCAATAACTAAACACATCGGGCAGACTGTTGCCAGCAGCACGCACCAGTATGCCTGCCTTAAAATCTTCATGCCCAATGGGGTCTGGTTTTATTTTTACATTGAACTCTTTTTCATAACGCGCGAAGATATCGGTCAGCGCGGCCTGTCCCAGATCAGAAGAAAAATAATGACTAATCGTTACTTCTGCTGTATAAACATGACTGCATACAGACAAGAGTACAATCATTGCATAGCTAAATAGCCTAGTATAAATTTTTTTAAATGGTTTCATGGTGTCCCTCATATAAGTTAATTGATGATAGGCGATTGAGTTTTCTCTTAAAAAAACAAAAACTATAAAAGTATGATACTATAAATAACAAAACTATATCACCTAAATAACAAACAAAAATTTTGCATTTGGTGTTTTTGGTGATTTATTTAAAAATAAATCACCAAAAGTTATCTTATATTGTATTAAGTGTTAAATCTTTAAAAAATTTATTTTAATATTCAGAGCTTATTGCTAAAAATTTGCAGAAATACAGCTAGCTGTCATCGGCTTAGATGACTGTTGTTTTGTATTTCTCTTGAACCTCGGCGCACCAGTTCCCCACATTCCAGCTGCCGTAAGTGCCCATGTTCCCCATAGGATCAGTCCCGTAATAAACGGGAACATGTACCAGACTGAGACCGCAATAAGCGGCAGCTGTTTCAAGTGCAGTGCGGAGTGTCTGACTACTGCAGCCACCCCAGAATGCCTTGACGCCACTGACGGCATTGGCTAGTTTCACAAAGTCAACAACGACAGTGCTGTGAGTGCGATAATCCTGTCCATATTGTGCCATCTGCAGCTGACTGATTGCGCCCATGCGGCGATTGTCAAAAAGTACAATCGTTCCATGCACACGATGTTCCACACCGTCAATTAATACCTGCGGATTCATTATAAAAGAACCATCACCGCTAAACGCGACAGCGTAACGTTTATTGCTTGTTATGCCTCCCGCTATGAGTGCTGAGACGGCAAAGCCCATGTAGGAGGCGCCTGTTTCGCTAAAGGTTTCATTGGGATGTTCGTCGGCGATCACCTGAAAGCCATTGGCCTGGACGTCACCTGCATCAAAGAATTTAAGTGCATTGTGTGCGCGGCAGAATTCAGCCGTGATATGGATGGCTTGCGGCTGCGTTAAGACGGGCTGCTGCCAGACTTCATCGTAAAGCGGCGCTGCCGTGAAGCGGGCATTTTTAAATGCTGTCCATTGTGCTTTTTTTTCAGCGCAGGCTTTAAGCCATGCGGAACGGGACTTATTCATGGGATGCTGCTTCAGCTCCCGCGTTAAGGCGGCAATGACATGGGCGGCGTCTCCCGTAAGCGCAAGCGTGTGATTATAATGCTGGACATCTATGGGATCGGCATTGATATTGATGACCTGCTGTACACGCGGCCAGCCAATGCCTGAGCAATCACTCTGACAAACTGCACGACTGCCGATGACGATGAGGCATTCTGTTTGTTCCATAACATAATTGCCGCTAATTGAGCCTTTAGAACCGCCCACGTGCATATTTTGGGGATGAGCATCGGGCAAGACACCTGTAGAATTGGGACTAAGCACAACGGCAGCCGCGGCAGCATCCGCCAGTTGTCTTATTTCTACTGCCGCCCCGCGTGCACCACCGCCAACTTTGATGGCAAGCTTAGTGGCAGTAACTATTAACTTAGCCGCTTGTTTCATAAGCTGTGGTTCAGCAGGTATGAGTGCCGCTAAGTTTATACGCCGCGGCAAGGCATCCAAGCGCACTGACACCATTTCGGGTTGAGTATTGAGTGGGAGATTCAGATAAAATGGTCCTGCTTTCCATGGATGAAAGACTTTTGCCGCACCTTGCCGCAAAGCAGCGCGCAGTGCATGGGGGGTATGCAGCGTATAAGCGGCACTCATCGTCTGTGTGAGCTGAGCGAAGAGTCCCTGGTCGGGTTTGGGAATTTGCTGCATGTTATACCCTTCGCCGTGCGTGGTTTCATCACCGTAGATGTGAAAGATGCCCACACCATTGGACAATGCTGCCAGCGAGCCCGCCATTGCCTGCAGCGCGCCCGGGCCAATGGAAGTCACGACTGCGCAGGGCTCATCATAAACCCAGCGCAGGGCAGTGCCGGCATGTGCCATTTCTACTTCATTATGGAACTGAAAGCCCTTGAGTAGTCCTGCTAGCTCATAACATCGCAAGGCCTCACCTAACGTTGTCGAGCCATGTCCAAAGATCATTAAGTACTTGGTGATGCCAAGGCGCATGAGTCCAAGTACCAGCGCCTCGGCAAGCGGCAGTGTGACCTCCTGACTTAGCTTGCCCGCTGCAATAGCTGCTTCCAATCCACCGGCTGCAGCCAGCCATTGTGCGCGTGCTTTTTGCGTTTGCGGAAGTGGGGATGGGGCAGAAACTTGGGGCAATGGGC
Source organism: Spirochaetota bacterium (assembly GCA_965249715.1). GTDB lineage: Bacteria > Spirochaetota > UBA12135 > COTS27 > COTS27 > COTS27. Next base: position 51,450 of record CBDFMP010000041.1, read on the forward strand.
GTGATTCGGCGTTCATGGACTCAATGGACTAAAAATATTTTTTAACGCTTATTTAAAAAACTTGAAAATAATTAAAAGTATATGATGATAACAAGTCTTATATTTGATATTTTGTATTTTTTTATTAAAAATAATACTATTATTGCCTTATGTTTTATATTATAATCTAATGTAATGATTAAAAATGTTTAACGGTGGTCACTGAGGCATGGATTAGGGGACACGTAAATTTTAGAATATGAGAATTTTAAAATCAGTAGCAAGGGGCATTGCCGCTATTGACTACCTTGCCAGTCTTGACAAACCTGTACGGCTGATCGATATTGCTCAGTTTTTTAAGCTCAGCAGTTCCAATGCCTCGCATCTTATGCACACCTTAGTATTGAGCGGTTATGTGGAAAAGACAAAGGCAAAGAGGTATCGGCTTGGCAGCAAGTTTGCAGAAGTTTCAAAACCCGACAATAGTTTAACCTTAGAAGACGTTATTAATATTTGTCATAAAGTGAAGCCAATTTTGCAGGCTTTGGCTGCAGCCAGTAAGGAATGCGCGCATTTGGCAGTTTTAGTGAAGGATAAGGTTTGGTATGTGGATAAGGTGGACTCACCCTTGACGCTCAAGGTTGATCACGCTGTGGGAACACTTTCACCACTGTATTGTACAGCGCTTGGAAAAGTTTTTTTGGCTTTTAACCATAACGCGCAAGCAGGCGAACTGAGCACGCGGACACCTGCGACTATTGTGGATGCCGTCCAGCTTGCAGCGGAAATTGAAGCCACCAAGATTCGCGGTTATGCTGTGGATAATGAAGAGTATGAACGCGGTATTCGCTGTGTGGCTATCCCATTGTACAATAACAAACGTCAGCTGGTAGCGGCAGTTGGCTTATCGGGACCTGCAGCGCGCATACCGGTAAGCCGTTTTAAGGATTTTGGAAAGTTGCTACTTAGCCTCACAGCTGGTGCAGCGGAGGGATGGCAGGCAATGCACGGAACAACAACTGACGAAAAATTGGTGTGACCTACCTGACGGACAATAACTAAGGTCTTATGAGCGCAAACTGAGGAGCAATATGGCTTGGGATTCCATTCGTGTTGGTATTATTGGTACGGGACGTATTTCTGATCTGCATGTTATTGAGTATTTGAATAATCCCAGTACTGTCATTGCGGCTGTTTGCGACTCAGCGCGTGAGACGGCACTCAGCCGTGCGCGCGCCTGGGGCGTGGCAGATGACCGTGTCTTTAGTGACGCCGCCGCTTTGCTGAAATTAGCAGACATTAATTTAGTTGAGATCTTGCTGCCGCATCATCTTCATAAAACAGTGGCACTGCAGGCATTGGCAGCGGGAAAGGCTGTTTCCCTGCAGAAGCCAATGTGCACAAATATCACCGATGCACAGGAATTGAGCGCAGCGGCTGAAGCCAGTGGTCTGCCGTTTAAAATCTTTGAAAACTTTATTTTTTATCCCCCAGTTGTGAAAGCGAAGGCGCTTATTGATGAAGGCGCTATTGGCCGCTTGCTTTCAATCCGCATTAAAAGCAACCCCGGTAAAAGCTCGACAGCATGGCACGTACCGCCTGCAAGCAATGCCTGGCGGCAAAACCTGAGTGCCTCAGGCGGCGGGCCGCTTGTTTTCGACGATGGTCACCATAAGTTTGCCCTGGCGTGGTTTTTTATGGGACAGGCGGAGCAGGTCCATGCCTGGATTGGCAAAACGCAGGTAAATGCCACTACGGTTTACGATGCACCGGCAATGATGAGCTTCAAGTTTGCCGATAACCGTTATGGGAGTTTTGAGGTTGTTTATTCTCCCGACTTGGAAATCAGGACGCGGCATTATGCACAGGATGATAGAGTGGAGCTCACAGGCACGCGCGGTGTTTTGTGGATTAACAAGGGGCATGGCTCACTTGGGCGGGTCCCGCCCTTGGTGCTCTATCGCGATGGCGAGCTGACGGCGTTTTCAAATTTGGAAACTGGCTGGGAGACCTCTTTTGTCCACTCCACCCAACACTTTATTCATGCCTTGCAAACAGGTCGTCCGCCGAAACTCACGGGTGCAGAAGGACTGGAAATCTTAAAATTAACACTGGCTGCGCAAAAATCGGCATTGCTCAATAGGGCAGTCGCGCCTAGTGAGCTTTAATGGCAGCTGCTTAGAGGATTATTCATAATGTCACGGCACCAGGAAGACAACAGCACAGTGGCTTCACCGCTGCGCAGACAGGGTTTTGCCAATAACTTGACCCAATATGGCGATAGGGAATTCTCAGCTTATTTGCGGCGCGCATTTGCAAAGTCGCTGGGCTATACAGAAAATTCATTGAACAAAGCCATTGTCGGCATTTGTTATACGGAGAGCGGCTTCAATAACTGTCACCGCCATTTTCCTGAGTTATTGCGGGCAGTTGAGCGCGGCGTGCTGGCAGCGGGCGCCCTGCCCATTAGTTTCCCAGTCATTTCACTCGGTGAAATATTTCTGAGCCCAACAAGCATGAAATATCGTAATTTGATGGCGATGGACACGGAAGAAATGATTCGTGCGCAGCCAATGGACAGTGTTGTTCTTATGGGCGGCTGCGATAAAACTCTGCCGGCACTGCTGATGGGCGCTATTTCAGCAGACAAACCTGCAGTGCTTTTGGCGGCAGGACCAATGTTGACAGGACGTTATAAACAACAAAAGTTGGGGGCCTGTACCGATTGCAGGCATTTTTGGAAAGCGTATCGCAGTGGTGCCTTAACCGCGGACGAACTTAGCCATATAGAAAACCAGCTTGTGGTAACCGCCGGTACTTGTGCGGTGATGGGCACCGCCAGTACCATGGCATTATTGGCGGAGACATTGGGCATGGCCTTGCCGCATAGTGCGGCGGTCCCTGCTGTTTATGCTGAGCGTTTGCGGCTGGCTGAAACTACAGGTACGCAGGCAGTACAGCTCATCGGCTCAGGACGGACGCCTAAGACCATTATCACTGAGGCGTCCATTGAAAATGCGCTGCGGGTGCTGCAAGCTGTTTCAGGCTCTACTAATGCGCTTATTCATCTTGCTGCCATTGCAGGGCGCCTGGGCTTGGACATTGATTATGACCGCTTTAATGTGCTTGCAGACAGTACTCCCGTGCTTGTGAACTTAAAACCTGTTGGTAAGTATTATATGGAGGATTTTGCGGCGGCGGGCGCACTGGAGGGGGTCTTGCGCACATTGCGCGCTCAGCTGAATTTGGATACACACTCGGTGACAGGCGAGAGCTTGCGCACGCGGCTTGCCAAACCTCTGCTGGAGCCCATTAATCGTGAGCTTATCAGGGACTTGAAAAATCCTATTGCTGCACAGGGAGGGCTTATTTTTCTGCAAGGTTCATTGGCACCGGGGGGAGCTGTGCTAAAACGTGCGGCAGCCTCAGCGCATTTATTGGAACATGAGGGCAGGGCAGTGGTCTTTTCATCACTTGAAGATTTGGCGGCGCGCATTGATGACCCGCAGCTGGACGTGCGCGCAGATGACATTCTGGTCCTGCAAAACGCAGGCCCTGCTCACGTGCTGCCATGCCCGAAGCAGGTTACTTGCCAATCCCGAAGAAACTGGCAGCCCAGGGTGTTGCCGATATGTTGCGCCTTTCCGATGCGCGCATGAGCGGTACGGCTTTTGGTACAATTGTGCTGCATATTACACCTGAGAGTCACTTGGGCGGCCCGTTGGCATTGGTTAAGAATGGAGATCTTATTCGGCTGAGTGCCGCGCAGAAGACGTTAGAACTGCTGGTGGACGCTGAGACGCTCCAGCAACGCCGCACAAGCTGGCGTAAACCGCACAGCACGGCAGCGCGCGGTTATGGACGTTTATACGAACGTTCAGTCTTGCCTGCCACAAAAGGCTGCGATTTCGATTTTCTAAGAGCTGCAGCGCCAGCGCCGCAAGCTTAAAAACTTAAACCGTACCTGCAAAAAGTCTACGCAGCAGCTGGCGATTGTAAGAGAGTTTGCGGGTTAGCGCTGCTGCATGTTTGCCCTGTATTTTCAAGTTCCTGCGTACTGAGGGCTGCAATAGCTGTTTTAAGCGCTCACTTAGTGCAGGCGGCGCGGCGGGCAAGCTGAGTGCGGCGCCCGCCGCTTCAAACTCTGCCCTGATGTCAGCAAAGTTCTGCATATAAGGCCCGTAAGCGGCAGGCGTTCCCATAAACGTAGCTTCCAACAAATTATGTCCGCCATTGCCGCGCCTGAATGTATCGCCTATAAGCGCTAAGGCGGAGATGGCATAAAGCTGCTGCAAGAGTCCCAGCTGCGTGATGATGAGCACGGAGACGGGAGCATGACAGGCTTTAAGCCGTTGCTGCATGGCAGCTTCTGTTTGAAACGCAGCAGCATCCAGCTGTGCAGCGCGGAGCCCTAGTTTGTTTTGCAGCTCATTTGTTATGGCATTCCCGCGTTC
>CBDFMP010000042.1:0-95467 GCA_965249715.1 Spirochaetota bacterium
GATGTTAGGATACATGAATGCTGAAGCACTCAGTGAAACATTACGCCGCCGCGAAGCCGTTTATTACAGCAGGAGTAGGCAAGCCTTATGGCACAAAGGAAAAACCAGCGGCTTTGTACAGCACGTTAAAGAATTGCGTATTGATGACGATCAGGATACAATCTGGCTGCGCGTGAACGTGCGCGGTGCTAGCTGCCATGTAGGGTATCGTTCATGTTTTTATCGCAGTGTACTGCTGGAAACACCTGAACAGGAAGTTCCGCAACTACAATTTGAGGAAAAGGAAAAAGTCTTTGACCCCGCTAAGGTTTATCCAAACACTCCCAATCCCACCCGTTTATAAACAAACTTAGCTATTTATCCTCAGTTATTGTATGAGAACTTTTTCACGCCCTCTTCCAGATATTACCCTCAATGAACGCGCACCGCTCAATCACAGCATTGATCAGGTGGGCATGCGCGGAATGGAAATGTTAGCGCGCGTAAGCGATGCCGCAGGAACAATGCTCACACTCCCAGCTAAAATCGATGTTTTGGTGGACCTCGCTGACAAGGAACGCAAGGGCATTCATATGTCGCGTCTTTACAGCGCCACTTACTCATTTTTTAAAACCCAGCTTGTCACGCCACAAGGACTGGCAACATTGCTGCAAACACTGATTGACTCACAAAAAGGACTGAGCACCACCGCCGCGCTGAGTGTGCATTTCACCTATCCCATTGAACATAATGCCCTCGTTAGTTCCACATCGGGAATGCGGCATTACTCCGCAACACTCAGGGCTGAAAAAACTGCCACTGCAGCAGCAACCTACAGCTTGGACTTTCGTCTCATCTACTCTAGTGCCTGTCCTTGCTCCACAGCGCTTGCCAAGCAATTCATCCATGAAAAACTGAAAGCAACATTTCCAAACACTGACAGCACGTTTTCAAAAGAAACACTTAGCACCTGGCTAAACCAGCAAAATCTGCTAAGTGCCATTCCGCATTCCCAGCGCAGCTATGCCGATATTCATTTGGAATTCAAGGCATTGCCTGCAGTTTTTGAACTGGCACCGCTTATTCTCAATGCCGAAACACTTATCAAAACAGGTGTGCAAACTTCAGTAAAACGCGAAGATGAACAGGAATTTGCACGCATTAACGCTGAAAATCTTATGTTTTGCGAGGATGCTGCGCGTATTTTCAAGGATTATTACATGAAAGACAACACACTCAAAGCTTTCACTATAACCGTGGCACATCTGGAAAGTCTTCACGCACATGACGCTGTGGCTACCGTTAAACACACCCATAATCCATAAGCCAATAACATCAACAATAGCATTATTAGCGACAATGCCAGCAAAATAGTATTGCTTGAAGCGTAACCAACGGCACCGGAAGCGTCGTTGCGCTCATTCATTAACGAAGTTCCCTGACAATTTCCGTCAGCGGTTTCCTTATTCGTAATAAATTTCAAGTAGGCAACAAAGGGTTTTCTATGTTATAATATCGCAGTGTCTCAGTCTTATTAGGAAAGCCACCGGGTTCTGTTCAGCTTCATTTCTTATTACTCAAGCCTCCTAATAAGCTCTTTATTTATTCTTACTATTATTATTATTATGAGAAAAAAAACAGCAAACATTTTAAGATTGCTCACTGTACTTATTTCTATTGTTATCACTATCTTTGTTTATCGCTATGATCTAGGCAGCTACCTTACATTAGAAAGTATTAAGGAACAGCAGGCGAACTTTGAACAATTCTATACCCAACAGCCCGCACTGACAATCGGCATCTTCGTGGGCATTTATATCTTATCGACTACGATGTCGCTTCCTGGTGCCACCGTCCTTACCTTGCTTGGCGGTGCACTTTTCGGCTTCTGGGTAGGACTTATTATCGTCTCTTTCTGCAGCGTTATCGGCGCCAGCTTTGCCTTTATCATCTCACGCTTTATTGCACGCGACACCGCTCAGCAACGCTTTCCCACCCTCATTGAAAAAGTCAATGAGGGCATTCGCAAGGAAGGCGCGTTTTATCTTTTCACCCTGCGCCTCGTTCCCATCTTTCCGTTTTTCATCGTCAATATGGTGGTCTCCGTCACACAACTCCGCCTCTTCACGTTCTTTTGGGTCAGCCAACTGGGCATGCTCCCCGGCACAGCCGTGTACATCAATGCAGGTAAACAACTTGCTAACATCTCCGCGCCGAGCGATATCCTCTCACCCGCGCTCATCGCCTCTTTCATTATCATCGCGTTATTCCCATTTATCGTCAAACGCAGCGTCACCACTTTCAAACATGCACGGCTTTACAGGCGGTTTAAAGCCCAAAGACCTAAACACTTTGATTACAATGTCATCGTCATCGGTGCTGGATCCGGCGGGCTAGTGGCGTCATACATTGCCGCCGCCGCTAAGGCCAAGGTAGCGCTCATTGAAAAAGACCGCATGGGCGGCGATTGCCTCAATACCGGTTGTGTCCCTTCCAAAGCCCTCATTAAAGCCGCTGCTCTTGTTACCAATATTGAAAAAGGCAAAAAAGCTGGCATTATTAAAGGCGGTAAATACACCATTGATTTTGCCAAAGCAATGACGCATGTCAAAAAATCCATTCAAACCATTGAACCGCATGACTCCATTAAACGCTACGAAAGCCTTGGTGTTAACTGTTTCAAAGGCACCGCTAAGCTTATCTCGCCATGGGAGGTATCGGTCAGCAATAAAACCCTTACCACTAAAAGCATCATTATCAGCACAGGTGCCGCTCCCTTTGTTCCCAAACTGAAAAACATTGAAAAAGTCAAGTACCTCACATCCGATACAGTTTGGAACCTAAAAAAATTGCCGAAACAACTTGTCGTGCTTGGCGGCGGTCCTATTGGTTCCGAACTTGCCTTGGCTTTCCGTCGCCTTGGCAGTCAGGTCACGCAAATTGAAGTCAATGACCGCATACTGAAAGTTGAAGATGAAGCTGTCTCCCAGCTCATGACGAAACGCTTTAAGGATGAAGGCATTAAAATCCTCACAGAACATCGTGCTATCGGGTTCAAGGTAGCAGGCAGCAAAAAAAGTCTTATCGCCTCCCATAAGGGAAAAGAAGTATCCATTGCTTTTGATGAAATTCTTATTTCCATCGGGCGCCGTGCAAACTCACGCGGCTTCGGCGCTGAAGAACTTGGCATTGAACTCCGCCCCAATGGCACCATTGCCGCCAATGAATTCCTGCAAACAAATTATCCCAACATTTACGTTTGCGGCGACATCACAGGCCCCTTTCAATTCACGCACACCGCAGGTTTTCAAGCCGCGTATGCTGCCTTTAACGCGCTTTTTGGCACTTTCAAAAAGAGCAAGGTCAATTATAAGGTCGTCCCATGGTGTACTTTTACCGACCCTGAAGTAGCCAGCGTAGGTCTCAATGAGCAGCGCGCAAAAAAACAAGACATTGCTTACGACCTCACCACTTATGACCTGAAAACATTAGATCGCGCCGTTACGGACATGAGCAATGAAGGTTTCGTCCGTATCCTCACGCGTAAAGGCAGTGACAAAATACTTGGTGCGACCATCGTCTCTGCTAACGCCAGTACGATGATCCTTGAGTTCATCTCAGCGATGAAAAACAATTACGGCTTAAAATCCATCCTTTCCACCATCCATATTTACCCATCGATGGGTGAAGCCAATAAAAACGCCGCTGGTGTCTGGCGCAAAAAAAACATCTCGCCATTCTGGCTCAATGTTTCTAGACGATTGCTTAGCTGGATGCGCGGGCGTTAAATGCCTAATGTTTAGGTGAGGGTTGCTAAACGGCGACCATCATCGCCGCCCCCACCGCTGCCAGCCTCACACAAGGTTGGCAGCGCGCGGCAAGTATAAGCAACGTGATTGAACGGCTAGCGACGTTTGCCGTTAAGTCTAGCTTTCACATACAAAAACGAAACATCCCGCCACCTACTGTTAAGCTGCCGTGATTGATAACATCCATACCCAAAATAATATTAAATCCAAACCTTGCATTAATTGGCAGTGCCGCAACATTTATCCCACGTATTATGACAGCATGTATTATACCATCTTCATAAACTTGTTCAGTGCCCACATTAATAGGTCTTCTAACATCGTTTAGAATTGGTATTAGAAAAGTAACGTTATAACAGTTAGCTCTAATATTTCCCCCTGCAGTACCAACGCGTCTCATACCCATAAAATCTAGAGTATCCATATCAAAAGCTTCGCTTAAGTCTCTAGAAATAGAACTAAAAGATGCACCGGTATCAAGCAAAGCGGTACATTGGCGGTTAGTATCGTTAACTAGATTCTCTATTTGTTGATGATTTCTAGAATTTAAAACATCCCGTAGCAAAGCCGTCTCACTACCGGCAAAAACCCTTACATGACACAAGGGTTTATTATTTTCAATTCTATCACTTAAACACGGCATACGTCTGAAATCCCAAATTTCCAGGTTTTTCTTCAATCTCCTGAATGGAGAATGGAGTATCTTTATAAAGAGCTTTCCCTTTTTCTACGGCATCAGAGAATACCTTAAAATAACCTTTTACCTCTAACTTGTGTAAAAGTACAAAGTTTTTTCCATTACTTTTACTTTTTATAGCAGCTATATTTTTTTCAAAGTATTCGTAATTTTTATGAACCTCTTCTTTTCGCGCGCGACGAAGCTCTTCTTTTGCATTTGTGGTATTTTCAAGCATTTTTTGTTCCTCACATCTTCTTATAACCCCACGGGTCATCCGTTAATGCCTTACATTACGATTGTAGCATATACCAGTACACGTGTCAATACAAATTGAGCGACAAAAATACTAAAAACAACAGAAAAAACGTGCAGTTTATCAAGATTTCAACAGCTGCACAGAGTGCGCAAGCGTGATATAATATAAGCCTATTCCCAGCTGCCCGCGCCCTTTTATCGCTTGAATGCCAATAATACTCAGCGTACCGCTAAGCTTTGACTAGATTTGTTGGACTTTTCTGACTGATGAAGTGCCGTGGCATGCCATGCCTTCTACTATGCGCCGTTTTATGTTGTAGGAGGGATCGCCTTCTATCATTTGAAAGGCACGAAAGGCTGTGGAGTAGCTGCAAGCAAACTCATCCATACACTCGCCCATGCTGAAGTGTTTATCGTAGGTGATGGCAGCGGTTTTCAGGGCATTGCAGATCTTGCCCACTTTTTTATGTCCTTGATACTAGCGAACACTATCGCAGAGCTGGATGTACTCCTCTTCCTGCATTCCTCTTATTTTTCACTATTTTTGCGATCTTGTTTAGTGGCACGGGTAATTGCCACTATAATCATAATTATCATCCCGACAAAAAGGATACCTGCCAATATTCCCCCAACTATTTTGTTTCCAACGTAAATCAAAAAAAGTGGTCCACCGCCATGGAGTATCAAAACAAGAGACACACCAGAAAACATAAGCCATTGACGACGACTTTTTAAACGAAAGTCATCTTTTAGTTTTTCCTCACGCAAAGCCATCTCACGAGATTCTATCTCTCTTCTATGCTCATTTGCTTTCTTTATCTCTGCCCGCCATTCAGAAGATGTCTCTTGCGCTTGCTTATTTTCAAGTAAAGCCATGTGACGAGACTCTATTTCTCGTCTATGCACATAGACCTTTTTTAGCTCCAGCTGCCAGTCGGGGGAATAACGCAATAGGTCTTCGGGACGAACTATTGGTAGCGGCTGAATATTAAATGTAGGACTTTGAGGGGGAGATTGTTGTGGGATATTTTTAGCGGCATTATCTTGCTTTTGTGAATTATTCATCATATTCACTCCTTCCTCACACGTTCACGGCCAAGCTGCGGAAACGTCGCGCCTAAGTCCATCAGACTCGCAAATCCATTCATAAGATCATTGATGCCGCGAAAAAATGAAGCGGTTTGCGTAAACTCAGCGAGTGGCTCGGCTTGAACTGAGCTTTCAGTAACACCAACTCCAACATCAGGCTCCACAAGCTTTATTTGTTTCGCAAAATAAGCTCGCAACAAGTCATGAGGAATTTCGCTATTGTGCGGTGTCAGACGCCATGGCGCTTCTTCGTGTGTTTTATCACGTAATTCCCATGCAGAATATTTGGCACATTCATTGTAAATAAGCTCAATAAAAGCCTTTTCACCAGCAGAAAGTGGCAATGTTTCAATATCATCGGGATGCGGGATAGGTTGCGAGCCGTATTGGTTATATTGATTGTAAACCGATATCACAACCGGGCCATGCTGCCAAACGACAATTGGCTCTGCAAACAAAGGCAATTTCGTTATTGCAAGAGAAAATCCCTGACAATAATAAAGCACCTTTTGCAACTTTAAATTAGAAATAACATCAAACTCAGGCTCACTTAATGAAAGAATATATTTCGCTATTGTATGAACATCTCTGTTCTCTTCGTTTTGCGGATCCATTTCTACAATGTCCCTATTTATAATAACACAACACTTAATTAAGTCTAAATCCCACCCAACAATTATATCACATAAACAAACAAAAGCAATGCTTTACTTGCTTTTCCCATGTATTCCAACAATTACCTATCCTGTATTTGAAACCCCACGTTTTTCAAGAGCACCTACTTAAAGCTCACGAAAAGTGCTCAAAATTGTCTCAATGGAGCTCAGAAGTACATTAAAATAAAGTACTGAAAAGTATAAAAAAAACGTACCGACGGAGAGACTCGAACTCACACACCTTGCGGCACTAGATCCTAAGTCTAGCGTGTCTACCAATTCCACCACGTCGGCTGGGATATTGCATGCATTGCTACTGGCAATAATGCAAGTATTATATCATTGAATAACGCGTAACGTCAATAGCTGCGCGATGTTATAACGCTACGATACGAAACAAACTAACAATAGGCAGGGCGGTGATGAAAAGCTGGCATCTCAGAATAAGTTTCATTGTCCAGTGTCCGTCCATTCGCCTGTTTGCTGCGTTTTTTGCCATCTTCACCATAAGCGCCCCATTGCTTGAAAAAAAACGGTGTCCCCACTTTTTCGCAATGCGCTTGAATACGCTTGACCCAGGCTTTATCCATTGGTCGCGCTTTATGCCCACTTTCACCGCCTACTATCACCCAGTCAATTTTCTTAAAATTGATCCGCGCTCCCAGATCTTCTAACAATGGCTCCACTGAAAGAAATCGTTTAACCGCAATGGTTTTTAGTACAGCCACGCGCGCGAGGGTTTGTTTATTTTCGACACTGACACCAAGAATAGCATTGGACGGTATGTTTCGTTTAGTGCAATACGCCGCCATACGTTCGGCGCGTTTGGTGAGAATTTGATATTGGTGCTGGGGAGTCGCTTTAATGGTGTTAAACACTTCATCGATAAACTTAACAGGCACGCGCTCATGGAAAAGATCGCTCATGGAATTGACAAAATAAAGTGTCGGCTTGATGACACGTTGGGGGAGCGTTAAACGATTATCATGAAGTGTGAGTTTAAAGCCATCTGCATAAGCAGCAACGCCCATTGCCTTAAGTCGTTTGGCCATTACTTCAGCATAACAATTTTTACAGCCTGCTGAAACCTTAGTACAACCTGTTACAGGATTCCAAGTTTCCTCAGTCCATTCTATTTTTGAGCTCATGATGATGCCGTTACATTTATTTTAAGATATTTTCAGGGAAGCATAAACACAATAACATGTAATAATGTAGCCTACAAGTAGCGTACCATGATGAACGGCACTGAGGTTATTGAAAAGCTAAAAAACGGCAATGCTCGTTTTGTTCAAGGGAAGCTTAGCGGCGGCAGTTGCGATCACACACGAAGAGTGGCACTTAGCACTAAGCAGACTCCCATAGCTGCAATCCTAAGCTGCACTGATAGCCGCGTGGTACCAGAATGGATCTTTGATGTCAACCTCGGCGAGCTATTTGTAGTGCGCGTGGCTGGCAATGTCGCCAGCACTGAGGCTATTGCCAGTATTGAATATGCTGTCCTGCAATGTGGGGTGAAAGCGATTGTAGTGCTGGGACATGAAAACTGTGGGGCTGTTATGGCAACTGTAAGCGGTGAACCACCCACCAGCCAGAACTTAGCTCAGTTGTTCACGCACGTACAACCAGCGATTGACGCGATAGAAAAAAATGCTACAGAACTCAATGCCATTGTTAAACGGCATACAACATTAAGCGCACGGTGTTTGTTAAGCCAGTCGGCAATTATCCGCGAGGCTGCTGCAAATGGAACGGTATTAGTGACAGCTGCTTATTATGAGCTGGTATCGGGCAGAGTAGAGCTGCTTGAAAGGCTTGCCGCCAATAGCAGCAACTGACTTCACTTGTTGACGTCTGCTGCCCAGCGGATGTAAGTTTCGCGCGGCCATAAACTTTGAATGTAAGCGATAACCGCCAGTTTTTCAGCTTCATTTAGCCGTTCTTTGAAAGCAGGCATGACTCCCCCTTGTCCTACTCCCCCTTTATCAATGACGCCAAGCAAGACAGCAAATGAATGATGCCAGGTATGCGCTGAGCCATTTAGCGGCGGCGGCGGATAATTGCCGTTAGCCAGCGGCGTCCGCCACTTGGATGTGCTCACGCCCGCCACGCCATGGCATTTGCGACAATTTCCAGCGTACACCCACTCACCCAATTTTACCTGCTCTGCACTGTACCAACGTCCAGGAAGCGACCCATCAGTCGTCAGCGACTTTTCAGTGGAAGCACTGCCTGCATTGGAAAAACAGCCACTTAAGCTGATTAAAAAAATTACAGCGATAAAATACTTTAAAAACGTTAAGCCCCATAAGGGGCAATGTAGAAATTTTTGCATTTATTTGTGTATGAAAAAAAACAACTCAGCACCCTTAATATGCCTAATATATTATAATCGCTGAGCAGCTGAGTAGCAATAAACCAAACAACAATGCACACAGTGACCTCATCAGGCTAATTTTACTTGTATTTGCAATGATCTGATGTTATGTTATGCGCATTGATGATGTGCACTACAAATTCTATTATAAACCGCTTCCGTACATGGCTATTCGGATTCAACCTTCACCATAAGACTTGTGAACAAGAAAAAAATGTTTAAGGAACTGGGAAGTTTAATACTCGTTCTCGTGTTAGCTTGCAATATTAATGCCTGTACAAAGCCTGCTGTCACTACTGAAGCAGCTGAGCAATCAAACACCAGCAATCCTGCGATAACTGAAACAGGTCTCACTTTGCTTTTCCTTGGTGACTCGCTAACCGAAGGGTATGAGCTCAGTCCAGCCGAAAGTTATCCCATGCTGGTTAAAGAACAATTTCAAAACGCTGGGCTAAATGTAGAAGTGATCAATGCCGGTCTTAGCGGTGATACCACATTAGGCGGACTCAATCGTTTCCAATGGTACCTCAGCAATAAACCCTTTAAGCTTGATTTTCTTTTTTTAGCACTGGGTGCCAATGATGGTCTGCGCGGTCTGCCACTGGCTACTGCCGAAGCCAATTTGCGCGAGCTGATCAAGCTTGCACAGCAAGCGAACATTGAAGTAGTGCTGGCAGGTATGGAAATCCCCCCCAACTACGGCAAGGCCTACAGCCAGCAGTTCAGTGCCATGTACACAAAGCTGGCAACAGACTTCTCACTCGTCCTTATGCCCTTCCTGCTAACAGACGTGGCAGGCAATGCTTCACTGAATCTTCCTGACGGCTTTCATCCCAATGCTGCCGGTTATCGCATTATTGCCACGAACGTTTACCTGGTACTCAGTCCGCTTATCACCAAACACATCCGCTCTTAATAACATCTAAAAACTCAGTTATTCAATAACATCATCATCCATGCAACCCACCGTTACTTCCACTCCCGTTGACAATAACCGCGCAAGTAGTTATACAAACAAACGCCGCCCAAGCTCAGTCCGCAACAAACACGCAAGCCGAACAACGCCGAAAGCCAAACAAGCAGCAGCTCCCATCTTGACGATCCGTGGTCTGATAAAAGGATTTAGCGGCACCGATGGCAGCCATTACCCCATCCTGCGCGGCATTGATTTGCAAGCACAGCGGGGAGATACTATTGCGATAATGGGACGTTCTGGTTCCGGTAAATCAACATTAATTTCAATTGTGACGGGCTTGGATAAACCTGATGCAGGCACTGTGCAAATTAACGGCGCTGAGCTCACCACCTTGAACGAAGCTGAGCTGACGCAGTTTAGAGCTGCGAATATTGGCATTGTCTTCCAGCAATTTCACCTCATTTCTCATCTGAATGCACTCGCCAATGTAACACTCCCACTCCACCTCAATGGCGTACGCGAGAATATTACAGAGCGTGCGGAAACTGCCTTAGCGCAAGTGGGTTTAACGCAGCGCAAGCAGCAGCTGCCCAACAAACTCAGTGGCGGCGAGCAACAGCGACTGGCCATTGCGCGGGCATTGGTGTCGCGTCCTTCCATTCTCTTAGCAGATGAACCCACCGGCAATTTAGATACAGAAACCAGTAAAGGGGTTATCCAGCAGCTCTTTAACGTGGTCAAACGCAATAACATCACGCTCTTTTTGGTGACCCATGATCTACTATTGGCTAAACAATGCAAACGCCGCTATCGTCTGGAAAACGGTATTTTAAAAGCTTTTCGTTAAGCTAAATTCTTAGTAATATGAAAGTAACAGGAGCTGCAACAGCCCCTTCCATACCTGCCGTTCGTCGTCTCTCCATGCGCTTCCTCTTGCGCCTGGCTTTCAGCGAGCTCAGCAACCAACGCACACTCAGCCTATTCTTCATAGCCAACCTCACCGTGGGTTTGCTCTCCTTTGTGCTGCTGGACTCCTTCAAACAAAGTCTGAGCCATTACCTCACTGAAAACAGTCAGGCGATGATGGCAGCAGATATTCGTGTTTATACACGGCGTGCATTCAGTCCTGCAGAAGAAATATTGATAACCAAGCGGTTTGCCCCAGCAGACATTGCTAAACGCAGTGCCTACATGACGATGAGTACACACGCTACACGCAGTAAACTAGTACAGGTGAATGTGGTTGACGGTGCTTTCCCGCTTTACGGCGAGTTGCTGCTTAAAGATCTTGCCGGCAATAACGTTTCCATAACAGCAGCCCAGCAAGAACTGCAACGCGGCAAAGTGGCTGCCATTTATCAGGAACTGGCATATTTTTACGACATCAGTGAAACAAACCCCACCATCCTTATCAATGACATCCCGTACACGGTGAAGTACATCATCACAAAGGATGTGGGAGTGGGTTTTGACTTTGGCGGCATTGTCTCCAAAATTTATGTTGCCCAGGTAAGTTTTGCACAAGAAGTCCTTGAGCAGTTTGGTGTGACACTCAGAAGCTATCGTTACCTGCGGATGCCGCCTGATGCCTCGCTTACTGAAACGGAAGCGGTCACTTTGTCATTGCGTGAACAGCTGGGTAACCAGGCTGCTGCCGATGACGCCTCCCCACCCGTTATCCGCGCCCATCATCTTTCTGGGGCACGCTCAGCTGCCATACTAAGTTTCATCGCCCGCGATCTAAGTCTTATCGCGATGATTGCTATTTTCCTCTCCGGGCTGGCATCCGCCTACCTGTTTCGCACCTTTGTTCACAGACGCTTCAAGGAACTGGCAATCCTGCAATCACTGGGCATGCCGGCACAGACAGCCTTTTCGCTCTCCATCATTGAGCTCATGATGATCAGCAGTTGTGCCGCACTGCTGACCATCACACTCGGATATTTCCTGGTGCCCGTGGTGCCTGTGATCCTTGCGAAGTTCATGCCAGAAGGATTTGCGATGAGCTTCAGTCTCAAGTCGATCGCCATCACCTTTGTGATGAGTATCTTTGGCGTTTTTGTTTTCTGTCTGCCGATCCTCAGTTCCATCCGCCGCTTTTCATTGGCATTTCTCTTTAGCGATGAAGTCAAGTTTTATGGTTCCAGCAAACTGAGTTTTATTCTCTCCAGTTTGGCAATCCCTGTATTCTTTTATATCATGGCATTATGGGTTTCAGGTTCATTGAAGTTTGGCAGTATTTTTACGGGCTTTTTTTTCGTTTTTGTAGGACTCACATTTTTAGCAGGATGGGGCGTACTGAAGCTTATTGAACGCATCTCTCCGTACCTCAAGTTTCCATTTTCCTTCGTCGTCCGCAGTTTTCTGCATTACCGTGTGGCAACCCTGTTTTATTTTGCAGCGATCTCACTCTCTGTTATGTTGATTACACTGGTACTGCAAATCGAGCGTACTATTGCTGATGAAGCGGCATTGCCTAAGGGGTACGTACTGCCGACCTTTTTCATGTTTAACATTGTAGAAGAAACAGCTTCAAAGCTGGAAATCACTGCTGAAGAGCTGGGGCATCCCATCAGTGATACAGCTCCCATGCTTGGCGGGCGTCTCACAGCCATTAACAATGTCCCCATTCAAAATAATATGGGCGACACCGACCGTGAAGATTGGCGACAAGAAGAACGTGAACGAGTCAATCGTCGTGTGAATATGAGCTTTCGCACAGGACTATTGGCATCGGAAACCTACCATTCA
Source organism: Spirochaetota bacterium (assembly GCA_965249715.1). GTDB lineage: Bacteria > Spirochaetota > UBA12135 > COTS27 > COTS27 > COTS27. The sequence continues at coordinate 12,512 of CBDFMP010000042.1, forward strand.
GGCACTCCGTTTACACCAACTCCGCCCTCAGCCGATGAACCAGTCGAGCTATCATTAGAAATGGATTACGCAAAAGACCTCAAACTCAAATTAGGCGATACGCTCAGTATTTCCATGCTGGATGTCCCTTACACGTTTACCGGAAAGCTTGTCAATCTGCGCCGCGTAAAGTGGAATACATTCGAGCCCAACTTTTTTATTGTCGTCGCACCCGGTGTATTGGAAAACCTTCCCAAAACCTACGTTGCCACACTCAGACTTACCAATGCAGCACCCAGTGCTGGCGAATATGAAAATAAAAAAGCACAACTGCAAGCTGATTTCGCGCGTCGTTTTCCCAATCTCTCTATTATTGATATTGAAAAGGTTATCACATATGTACTTTCTATTGTATCCAAGCTGGTACTGCTGGTCAAGGGGCTGGCGCTTTTTTCACTGGTCCTTGGCGTCTTTCTATTATTCTCTGTGGTGAATTATCAGGTGCGTGAACGCCGCAAGGAGATTAACATGCTCAAAGTCATCGGCTCCAAACTGCGTTCTATCCAGCTGCTGGTATTGGGAGAATATCTTTTCCTCGGTGTACTTTCTATTGTACTGGGGCTCTTTACAAGTGTATTGCTTTATTTCCTTGTGACGATTTACATTTTCGAGAATGAGTTTTTCTTTCATCCCGGTTTGCTATTGAACATCGGCATGAGTGTACTGGCAATTATCGCCCTCGTCAGTTACCTGGCAGCAGCGTCCACATTGCGCCAGAAGCCCATCATGCTCATGAAGTCCGCGCAGTAAACATGATACATACTTCGGACAACATAGCTACGCAGCAAGCGCCTTAATCTATGCCGTTATCAATCCTGCGGATCTCAATAGGCAGAGGGTTGTCTTTTACTGTAGGTTGTCTTGCTGTAGCTGATCTTGCTGTAGGTTGTCTTGCTGTAGCTGATCTTGCTGTAGGTTGTCTTGCTGTAGCTGATCTTGCTGTAGCTGGTCTTGCTGTAGCTGATCTTGCTGTAGCTGGTTGATTTTTTTGTTCTGCCATTTTTATATCCCTAAAATACTTATTAAAGTTTTATTCACTGCAAAAAGAACAAATATAGTAATAGTAGAAATCATTAAGCCCTTCTGCAAGCTGAGTTTACGCGCCGTTTTCCCAATCTCTTCTATTATTGATATTGAAAAGGTTATTACTTATGTGCTTTCCATTGTATCCAAACTGGTCACTTTGGTCAAGGGCTTGGCACTTTTTTCATTGGTCCTCGGCGTGCTTTCTATTGTCCTGGGGCTCTTTACAAGTGTATTGCTTTATTTCCTTGTGACGATTTACATTTTCGAGAATGAGTTTTTCTTTCATCCCAGTTTGCTATTGAACATTGGCATAAGTGTACTGGCAATTATCGCCCTCGTCAGTTACCTAGCAGCAGCGTCCACCACTGCCGCTTCCAGCAATGAACAGTAAACGCTACCCAACCCTGCTCCGCGTTCTGTCAAACGCGCGATATTATAATGGATTCAGGCAGTAGGTTATACAGCCCAAGCTATAACTTATCTACACTCGTTACATTATCAGATGGCTTCATTTTAATGATGCCGTTAGAAATGCGGACGTTCTTAGGAATATTAACTGAGTGTTGAACTGTCTTATTAGGTGGAGCACTGCTCCCCGTCCCACTTTTAGGGGAAACTGGCTGGGGTGGTTTTCTTTCGTCTGCCATTTTTTATATTCCTAAATTACCTTCTAAAATTTTTCTTGCTGTAAAAAGCATCACTACAATAAAAAGAGGTAATAGTGAGCTCTTAATATTATTATAACACTCTTTCTTATAACCACTGAGCGTTTCAAGTATATTAAACCGTGTTAAATTAATCTCCTCATAGCGCTCCAATAAAATACGATCCGCTTCTTTTGCTTTAGGTTTAGCAGCCTCTAACCACTCACGCCATCCTTTAATTGTTGGCGGGTAATCCACCCCATAATTTGTTAAAGTTTTAAGTAAATACCATAATGCACCCAGTAGGTAATAAAATGTCAAGCTCCCCAAGAAAACAAACAGTACATCTATGACAAAAAATAGTATGTTTATGAAAATAAATATACTAGAGGAAGAAATCCCCAAACAGTCACACTGAAATGAAAAGTGATATTCTATCAATAGCTGGATAAGCCCACCTGCAATGAGTGTAATGAATGCAACAGGCACTAATGCCACCGATACAAGATGATTAATCTCGCTTAGCAGCCGATCATTATCAACGACCGCACGCTTTAGTAGTTCATCCAACTGTTCTTTTTTCATTGTGTGTTCGCTTACCTAAGCGCCGCAATGATGACCGTAGCTGCAATCGTAACCACTCCCACAATAACCGGTATCAGCACAACGGTTAACCTCATAAACACCTGTGGAACAATATTTTCCACCTTGTTTTCTAACCTAATGACCCGATCACCCAAACCAGTGACCCGATCACCCAAAGTGTCAACTCTCTTTGATAAGTCTTTTATATCGGTACGCAATTCTTTCTGAGTGTCGCGCAACTGATCAACCTGCGTCCCAATAGCCTGTAAATTCGCCTGCAATGCCGGTCCCCATGCCTCTGAAGTGACAGATATACTTCTACTCAATTCAAAATTACTTTTTCTGCTTAAAAGAGCCTTTCTCATATCAGATGGCATTTCTCCAAGAACTTTAGGTAATAGCATTTCCAGAGCCGCTCTCATCTGAGGCGGCATTTCTCTGAGAATTTCAGGTGGTAGTATTCCTAGAATTTCCTGTGGTGAAACTCTCTTATCCTTATCGGATTTTTTTACTGACACTAAAGAGCGAACATTTTTTTGTTGCTTTAATGAAGGCTTAGATTTAGATGTTGTTGCCATATTAAAAATCACTCACTAGTTTTACTTAACATTACTTAAAACACACAATGCAAAAAATTTTATAAGAAAAATTACTTACTACAAGTATAACATAACATAAAAAGTAAAATATTAGTATAAAAAACTACTACTTTCAAGTTGCCAGCTCAGCAAGCGCTTGTTTGAGATCTTTGATAAAACAGCTAAAATCTTTTACTTTTTCATTCGGATTAAAATCTTTTTTACTCAACACGTAACAGCCGTCAGTATCTGTTTCAACAATTGCACGCCCCTTGCTAGACGGAAGCTTCGCTAAAGTTCCATCTTCATCCAAGGTCACGAAATAAACTTTAATGTGCTTTGTCACATCATCGTTTGATAGTTTCAGTTTCCAGTAGCCTGTATGTGCCACCCGTTCGCGCAATGTTACTTTACTAGAAATAACCGCAATCAATTTAACAGGGTTAGCTTTATAAATGATAATATCTACATCTGGGAAATGGCAGCCCAGTTCACCATAATTCACTAAAAGATTTCTTTTGACTAGGCTCTCTTCCTCTCGTAAATTTTGCCTCTTTTCTAGAACATTACCATTAATAAGTTTGAGTCCCATGGCTTTAACTTCATCATAAATAATATGTTCCAGTAATCGTTCGACACCTTTGCCCTTAACAGCACGCCAAGATTGCTCGGCATCGGGAGTTCCCCCCCGCTGCTCTTATCTCAGCAGCCTGAGGACTAGCCAAATATTCCTTTTGATGTTGCGACTTCGCTTTTTCTAAAATAGCAGAAACATGTTGATACGCTTGTTTTCCCACTATGCGCTTCTCAGATTCATATAAATCGATCAAATCTTGTGCTTTCATTAAGTTTGCTAACCTGTTTTTTCCACAATTAAAATGTATTCTTTAGGATACGCCAATGCTAATCCCTTTTGTGTAATTTTTGCAAATTGACCTGTTTGCGCATCTCTTATGGAAGGTAACATCTTAGAGGGTATTTCTCTACAAATAACTTTATTCGTTTTAAATCCAATGTTATTAAACTGTTCATTAAAGATTTCTGCATTGAGGATGTCAATTCCATTAAACCTTGTATTGCCGATAACAACGCAAGCCTTAGCGCCAGTTTTCAGTACGCGCTTCATTTCATAAAAGCTCTCAAGCATATCTGAGAAGTAGGTACAAACACTTTTATGTTTACTACCTGTTAATTGTTCGCTGAGACTGACAGCTAGTGAACTCTGCAATGCTCTTTCATTTTTATCCTTATAAGCACTGCCAATATACTTCTTGCGGTACGTTGCCAGCTCCTTTAAATGCCCTAACCATAACAATGGAAGCTGGTGTAAATCAGCATATTCATAACTGGTCACGTATGGCGGACTTGTCACAATTAAATCAGCTATTCCAGCTTTTAAGGGTAAAGCTCTTGCATCGCCACATTTGATTATTTTTTGGGTTAAGGTTTTGTATATTTCAGCTCCAAAGATTTTTTCATTCTCCGCTAACAAATTATTTAAATCAATATTACGCTTGATCATGCGGTTCGCTTGTTTTTCAAATACTGCATGGACAGAAGCTTGTTGTTTATTACGATCGCGTGTTGGCTTAACACTACGCTGAAGCCAGATCGAGCAGGTTTTTAAAATTTGCGCAAAACAAACTAAGAAGAATTCTTTTATGTCAGAGCTTTCAATATCTAATATTTTTTCTAAAATAATCGCTAAGTCAATTTTAGCAGCTTTGGTGAACCAATAGTCGATGCGTTCATTCTCTAATACTTCTGCCACTAAGTCCTGTTTAAAATTATAATTCTCTTTATTGCTTTTCATAAGTGCCACAGATATGGCATGTAACAAATCTACCTTAGCAGCATTTAATGTTTCATTAGCAATACAAGAAGTTTTCACACGAGACACCAAATAAGCAACCTCATTAATATCGACGCCAATGCCAACCCTGTTATTCACAATGCTTTCGACAATTGTTGTGCCACTTCCCATAAAGGGATCCACAACAAGCTCGCCTTCTACAGTATAATCGCGAATCAAACGTGCCGCTAATTGCGGGATAAATTTAGCTGGATATGTATAATATCCATGCGTGATGTATGAAGTCTCTTTTGGAGAACATTCTTGAAAACTCCAACTAGGCTCTGGAGTAAGCGAAGCAAAAGTATCTTTAACGCTGATAACTGTTTCCATACAATACCTTCACTCACATATTGTGCTTTTTATGCACTGCCAAAATATCCTTAGAAAACTGCATAATTGCCTTATTGTCAGAAGCCTTCGCAAGCTGCGCCTAAGTGCATGATTATTGATCACTTCAAGCCCAAACGGTCTAACTGCATCGCGAATAATCGTTTCAAATAAGCACTGAGCATATTCCTGCTTAGTTGTCACCTCCATTAGCTGAGGAGTCAACCGTTCATGCTGCTGTGTTGTCCGTACTGGAATTGCTTGCGTTAAGATAGCATCGAAATCTTTATACACACGCTCACCACTTCTGAGCCTTTCCGCTGCATAAAGCTGCAATAAGTTTGTTGTATCCACTGAACAATCGTGATAAGGCGTATTCAATGCTTCCATTCAATATGTCCATTAATTTTATGTTTCTCATAGGTGGTTAAAACATCTTTACAAAATGCAAGAACGGCTGGATCCTTTCCAGTTTTAGCACGTTCATACAAACGAATAAACATCTTTTTGCCCGCTTCCGTTTGTTTCAATATTTTTTTCATATTATTGTGCTGTGCACAAAGCGTCTGCCCATTGACAATAGTCGCTTTTCCACCTAACTCTTTCGGCTTAATGTGATCAACATGCAGCTCCACCCCCTCCTTAATGCCCGCACCACACATTACGCAACGATAGTCGTCTCGCTTTTTTATTTTTCTTTTTTGTGCTTCTGTAAAATCGGGTAAGTGCCGTTGCTTTTCCGATGCAGGGTCATACCGATAAACTCCCTTGCCCACCTTGATTAAAAAACCTTCCTGTGCAAGTTTACGAATGCCCCTATCGGGGTCGCGAAATATCTTTCCCGTTCGTTGTTCATACTTAGCAGTCAACCAATCGACCGCCTTGGGATGAGCGATATTTTGGCGCGGGTGTGCGCGATAATATTCTTTGATCAGCTCCTGTTGAGCATTCTGTTTAGACATGTGCAAATATCAATTCTTCATCCGAGCGTTGCTGCGCTAACTGACAGTAATCCATGTCTAGTTCAACACCCGTAAATGCGCGAGCTAAACTTTTGGCGACTACACCCGTTGTACCGCTGCCAAGGAATGGATCAAAAATATGCTCCTCACAAAAAGAAAATAATTTGATACAGCGATACGGCAGCTCACGCGGAAACGGCGCAGGATGCCCAATACGCTTAGCGCTCTCGCCATTAAATGTCCATAAGCCATTTGTCCAAGCAATAAATTCATCACGCGTAACATCGTTGGTCCCCTTAATTTTCTTCTTCCACTCAGCCTTGTATAAAACAACGATCAATTCCACTGGGGCTATCACATACGGCGCAGATGCCGACTTCCAGCTGCCCCATGCCGTACGCTTGCTGATGTTTTGCTCATTCCAAACAATCGTACTGTGATAGCGCCAGCCGCAAGCCTTGGCAATTGCCGTCAGATCAGCGCCGACACTCTGCTGTCCGCCTTTATTTTTATCGAGCGGAATATTAAGACAGAGACGCCCACAAGGGTTTGTCCATTGATACACATTATTAAGCCATTTCTTGCTGAAATTTAGGTAGTCTGCGTAAGCTAAGCTGTCGTCATTGGAGTTATACGCCATATCGACGTTGTACGGCGGCGACGTCACCGTCAAATCAATAAATGGCGTCTGAAAAAGTCGCTCATCTGTACTATCGCTGTTAAGAATATTAAACATGGTCATACTCCCTAATCTGAAGCCCTAAGCTAAATAAGCTCATGTAACAGTACTATTTTAACATTCCTTATATCCATTTCATAATATAATTGTAGTGTTACAATAATTATTCCCACCCTAATACATTAATTCACCCCTATTATGAGTAACACTGCAATTCTGAATAAACTCAATATTGCCATCCCGATTGTTAAACAGGCAGGTGCGCTGAGTCTACATTATTTTAAGCAGCTCGCCTATTCAGTCGGCAGCGTCTCCATTAAAGAAAAACAACACCTCGACTTCGTCAGCGAAGCCGATATTGCTGTTGAAAAAGTTCTCATCTCAGCCCTTACAAAAGCTTTTCCCAAAGACTCCTATATTGGCGAAGAAAGCAGCTTCCAAAATCAAAACAATCCCGCCTCAGCCGATCCATCCGCAAGCTCCAACGCAATAGACGGCTACTGGGTCATTGACCCCATCGATGGCACCACCAACTTCATCAACGGGTTAGACGATTGGTGCATCTCCGTTGCCTATTACAGCATTCAAGCACAAGCCGCGACAATCGGCATGATTTACCAGCCCACACACAATCGGCTGTTTGCCAGTGCGCGCGGCTTTGGTGTCACGCTCAACGGCACCCCCCTCCCGCGCATTGACGCGCCCCTCAGCGCCATGCAAAATAAATATGCCATTATAGGCGTAGGCACCAGTTCCCTCGCCCCCACTGAGTTAGTGGCGACCATTTCTGGTTTCATCCGCGAGCTGGGCTGTTCACGCCGCAAAATCTCGTGTTGCGCGCTGATGCTCAGTGCGGTGGTGACAGGCAGCTATCGCGGCTACTTTGAACCGAAGATCAATAGCTGGGATTGCCTTGCGGGATTGATGATGATAAAAGAGCTCGGCGGTACCACGAATGACTTCCTTGCCAATAACGGCATTTTCAATGGCAATGTCCTGATGGCCGCACATCCAGCCTTTTATCCGAAGTTGTTGCCGCTGCTTGAAAAATGCGCCCAGTTTTCACCTAAAATCCTCGCGTAGCCACGCTTCCATATTGTATCAAGGATTGTAACGATGCTCGTCGTCATCGCCGGTAGCGGGACCGTTGGCAAGTTTATCCTTGATCAATTCACCGCCGAACATGCCAGTATCACGATCATTGAAAATGATGCGCGCAAATGTGATGCCCTCAAACAGCAATACGATGCTCAAATTATTGAAGGCGATCTGCTTTCACACTATGTCCTGCGTCATGCCAATGTAGCCGCCGCCGAGCTCTTCATTGCTTGCAGTAATAGCGATGCAATGAATATCCTTTCTTGCCAGCTGGCCAAACGCCTTGGCGCTCAGCATTGTGTGGCGCGCGTGTATTCGGAAGACATTTTCCCCTTCGATGTGGAGGCATTGGAAACACATCTTGGCATCGATTGGCTGGTCTCACCCAGTCGGCTAGCGGGCGATAAACTCTACTCAACGCTTTTTGAGAGCGAGAATGTTTTGCTGGACAGCTACTTTGCCAGTAAATTGCAAATCGCCCGCCTTGTCGTCACCTCCCAATGCGGTCTTTACAAAAAAAAACTTCACAAGTTCTTCAAATCCAAGAAACTTCAAGTCATTGCGCTTTACCGCGCAGGAGAGAATATCCTCCCCCAAGTAAAACTCAGTGAAGACCCCCTGCTGCAAAATTCAGACGGCAGTCCCATCATCTTCAACGAAGCCGATGTGCTTATTGTGACAGGTGTGGATAACAAACTCAGCGAATGTATTGGTGAACTCTATGTTAAGGATATCAAGGGAGAATCACAGAAATTATACATTGCCAGTTCCAGCAAACCGATCATGAGTCTGCTTTATTTCCTGGGCAAACGCAGACGCGAGACCGTGGTCCTGGAAAACGACCTGACAAAAGCCAACGCCATCAAACGCCGCTTCAAAGAACTCACCGTCATCAATGTTAATCCTGCCCAGCATAGCTTGCTTAAACTGGAAAAATTAGACGTGCGCGGAGTTTTCATCTGCGGCGGCGAAGACGATGCCGATAACCTCACCTACGCACTCAATGCTGAAGAGTTGGGCTTCACCCGCATCATTCCCATTGTCCACGGCATCAGCCAACGCCGCTTTTTCAATCGCATTCACTGCGAGCAAAATATCTGCCCTTCTGAACTAGCGGCTCAGGAAATCTTTCGTTACTTCGATGAAAACATTAAAAAAGAATTTGAACTCATCCACAATACTACCGCTAAAGCCATCACCCGCGAAATAGAAAGCAATAGCCCCTGGTTTGACAAACCCCTCTCAGCTATTGATGCGTTCGATAACGACATTCGTCCCATCGCCACCTGGCGCAAAGGGCACGTTTACCTGCCCCACGATGAAAGCCTCGGTATTTTGCAAGAAGACGATCGTATTTTAATAACGTCGTTAAGCGGCAATAAAATTGCATTGCGCAAACTGCTTGGCGCCTAGCAAAACGGCAATAACAGCATTCCCCCGCTAAATTTCTAAAAAAAAAGCTATAATTTTATAAAATTATAGCTTTTTTTTCTTATCATACTATAATTCAGTGTATGGCAGTATTCTGCCATAACAATAAGACAATGGATAACATCATTTAAGTTTAATAAAACTATAGGAATAAACATGAATACACTTCATAAATACTTTTACAATAGCTGCAGCTTGGTTCTTATGCTCCTTGCTGTATTCATCAGCAGCTGTACAAATGCTGATGAAAACTCCGGTCGTGCATTGTCATTTGACACGGCATTAGAAGCATCTACTAGTCTTCAAGACGCAGAAGGCAATGATCTCGGTGTCACATTTCATTTTGTGCATCAGATCGATGACACAGGCAAGATCATTGGTAATGGTCAACTTTTCATTGAAGGCCTTACCAATCTCTGCACCGCTACTCCTCCCTGTACTGACGCTGACACCTCCGCCATCGGCACGTTCATCATTACTGCAAGTGAAAGTTTTACCCTTGCAGATGATGTCCCCAGCCTTGAGTTCACCATTTTAGACCAGCCCGGCGCCGCCACAACAAGTCTTTCGTTAGGCGACGTTGCGTTCACCCGCGCCAGCGATGCTGAAACATTTACCTACGCTATCACTGTCGAATACGTGGGAACAGACGTTAACGAGATTATTAACGCATTAGAGCTCACTTCCATTGTTAGTGCTGATTTTGATGGGCAGGCACTTACTGTTGCTCTCGCTGACACAAACATCATCGCGCTCAGCGGCGCGACTAATAGAATTTTCGCCGCAGCAACTATTGCTGACGGCAATGAAGCTCCCGCCACAGGAAGCATCACTGCCATCAGCGATAGCCTGCCAACTGGCTATGAACTCACCGCTATCGATGGAACGCCGTACAGCATCGCCGATCCCGATGATGAGCTCATTGCTGAGGTTACCGATGAAGTTTTAGCAGACATCAGCATTGCCGAACGTGATGATGATGGCAATGTTGTCGGTATTAATGAAGTCACCTACGCTGTTACCCTCTCATTAGAAGCGCTGCTCGGCTTAGAAACAGATGATCTTGAGCTCAGACCCGACATTACCGGTGCACAGCTTGCCCTATCCCATGACACCCTGCAAATCACCATTAGCGGCATCACCAATGCCTGTGCCGCCCCCCCCTGTGCTGAAGCGGGTGCTGCCATTGGCTCACTTATTATTACGCATGACAGCCAGCGGTTCACAATTCCAGCTGATGATAATGATGATCTCGAGTTCGCTGAAGCTTCCCTATCCCAGATCAACTCGGTGCCACTAATGCAGCATCCGCCACTATTGGAACGATTGACGTTACGCGCGTGGGTGACGGCGCGCAGTTCACTTATGATGTCGTTGCTGATTACAGTAGTATCCTGAGCTTATCACCACCTTAGGCGGCATCACTTCCATTGTTAGTGCTGATTTTGATGGGCAGGCACTTACTGTTGCTCTCGCTGACACAAACATCATCGCGCTCAGCGGTGCAACTAATAGAATTTTCGCCGCAGCAACTATTGCTGACGGCAGTGAAGCTCCCGCCACAGGAAGCATCACTGCCATCAGCGATAGCCTGCCAACTGGCTATGAACTCACCGCTATCGATGGAACGCCGTACAGCATCGCCGATCCCGATGATGAGCTCATTGCTGAGGTTACCGATGAAGTTTTAGCAGACATCAGCATTGCCGAACGTGATGATGATGGCAATGTTGTCGGTATTAATGAAGTCACCTACGCTGTTACCCTCTCATTAGAAGCGCTGCTCGGCTTAGAAACAGATGATCTTGAGCTCAGACCCGACATTACCGGTGCACAGCTTGCCCTATCCCATGACACCCTGCAAATCACCATTAGCGGCATCACCAATGCCTGTGCCGCCCCCCCCTGTGCTGAAGCGGGTGCTGCCATTAGCTCACTTATTATTACGCATGACAGCCAGCGGTTCACAATTCCAGCTGATGATAATGATGATCTCGTGTTCGCTTTCCCTATCCCAGATCAACTCGGTGCCACTAATGCAGCATCCGCCACTATTGGAACGATTGACGTTACGCGCGTGGGTGACGGCGCGCAGTTCACTTATGATGTCGTTGCTGATTACAGTAGTATCGGTGTTGCTGAGCTTGTGAGCAGTGTCGGCGGCATTGATGCTGTCCTACCTGCAGACGCAGTCACCGCTACCCTAGGCAGTCAAACCACAAGTGATGCAGAATGGATCAGTGATGTTTTAATCATTACCAATCTTATCGATCCGTTAGGCAATGAAGATGATATAGCGGTGTCCATTGAAGCATCAGATGGGGGAAGTACGGGATTGCCGTCACAGGACAGCCCGCGTTCACTGCTGCCAGCTGGTTATTATTTCACCCCCAGCTCTTTTATTATTCCCCAACCCACAGACGGTGCTAGTTCTATTTCTATAACTGATGCCATTACCATTGCTGAAGGCGATGAAACAGCATCCCCGCCAACTGTGATCGCTAATAATGAAATCTCTTATGATATGGAAATTAAGCTGGATACAAGCACTGATTTTATTCTTGAGCTGGCAGACTTGGAACTCTCATTCAGAGATAACTATGACGGCACACTAACACCAACAACCGCGCTTGCAACCATTGCCAGCAGTGCCTTAACGCTTAACTCAGCCAGCAAGACGCTTACTGTCACGGCGGCTGCAGGCATTAGTAATTTTGATGGTGGTTCTTATGGGGCATCCGGTGAGAAATCTGGTAAACTCATAATAACAGCATCCACAGCTGGCGCAAGCAAGTTTGTGTTGACTGATACCACATTAACATTTGCTGAACAGGATGGAACAGAGTTTTACACCATTGACAACCTCGGCACTTTCACCATCACCAACTCGGGAGAGGAACTGGACTATACAGTTAAGCTGGAGCTTGCCACTACATATAACGTTGGCATCAACGCTAGTTATATAGCGGCTCGTCAGGAAAACAAAACTATATATATTTCCGCTTGTGAGAAAGTAGAATTAGTCGGAGCGCCATTCACCATATCCAGCGACGGCACAACAAACATGGTGGATGGGTTGACGGTAACATCAACAACCGAACTAAAATCTTATCATGATAACCGGCCAAGTCAGTACCTTGACACAACATCTTATGAGTTCGATATAAGCGATGCTAACGGTCTTATATTAAGTACGAGTACTGAATTTGTCGCCAATATAGCTTTGGCATCGTGTAACATCGCGAATAGATTATTTCCAGGTGATGGCACTGTAGACAGCCCCTGGGAAATCACTAACGACTTTCGCTTAGACCTTATGCGCTCAGCCATTAGTGATAATCATTCTAGCTATGGCAGCGGTTATTTTATTCTCACAGCAGACATTGACATGGGAGAGCCGCTTGCCCCCTGGTCGGAAGGCAGTACGTATACCCCCGCTACTGTTGACTCTCATCCCAATGGCTTCATTCCCATTGGCAGAACTGCTACTGTTACCAGTTCCGACCTGAGTGACCAAAGTAATCAATTCAAGGGACACTTAGATTGCCAAGGTTATAGCATCTCAAACTTGTACTTCAGCAATATTGACAACACAGCGGGAGAAAATTTCGGCGGCAGTTATGTTGGTCTCTTTGGCGTGCTAGGCGATGGTGCCGTCATCACTAACTGCGTACTGGTTAATCCTAAATTCACTGGATATCAATATGTTGGCGGTTTGGCGGGATACATAAGCAGCAGCAGCACTGGCAATGTGACCATCACCAAGAGCGGTATTATTGGCGGCAGCATTACAGCAGAGCGTGAAATTGTAGGCGGCATTGCAGGCATAGTGGAACAGGAAAGCGGCGGCAGCAGTACTTTCAGCAGCATCTTTGTTGCAGCCACGGTCAGCGCAGATAATTTCGTCGGCGGCTTGTTAGGCAGCGGGTCTAGTGATTTTACATTGCAAAATAGTTATTTTGTTGGAAGCGTCACAGCTGATGGCAGCGGTGACAGTCTCTCAGCCAGCGGTGGAATGAGTGCGGGTACAGCGAACTTGAGCAATAGCTATGCAGCCGCAGTGTTAACCCCAAGTAGCGTGCTGGGACTAGCGCCTGACACGGCAACCGTAACTGCCAGCTACTGGGACAGTACACTTAACAGCAGTGCCACAGGTGCCGGCAGTGGCCAGAGCAGCAGCGCTTTGCAAACACCCACCAGCGCGGGCGGCACTGGTGAGGTGTATGAAAACTGGAGCAGCGCTAGCTGGAACTTCGGTACCAGCAGCCAATATCCCGTACTCATAGGCTTCCCGCTTACAGCAGCCGAACAATGTGAAGCCATTAATGCCCAACTGAGTACGAGTACAAGCTGCGCATACTAACCCGCAATAAACATGAACTTCACCCATGCTTTTTGCTGAGCAGCCATTAATGCTTACATTCAATAACGGCAATAACTGACTGCAAAAACGAAACACTAGGAGCGGATGGGCTGCTGCTTAAGGCTAATAAAATGCCGCGGCATGCCCATCCCTTCTACAATGCGCCGTTCACTGTCAGCGCAGATAATTTAGTTAGCGGCTTGTTAGGCAGCGGGTCTAGTGATTTTACATTGCAAAATAGTTATTTTGTTGGAAGCGTCACAGCTGATGGCAGCGGTGACAGTCTCTCAGCCAGCGGTGGGATTGAAGTGTTGCCAGTGCGCGGCACTGGAAAGAAGCAGTAGCGCCTTTGCAAACCCTCACCAGCGCGGGCGGCACTGGTGAGGTGTATGAAAACTGGAGCAGCGCTAGCTGGAACTTCGGTACCAGCAGCCGAACAATATGAAGCCATTAATGCCCAACTGAGTACGAGTACAAGCTGCGCATACTAACCCGCAATAAACATGAACTTCACCCATGCTTTTTGCTGAGCAGCCATTAATGTTTACATTCAATAACTGCAATAACTGACTGCAAAAACGAAACACTAAGAGCGGATGGGCTGCTGCTTAAGGCTGATAAAATGCCGCGGCATGCCCATCCCTTCTACAATGCGCCGTTCTATGCAGTACGCAGGGTCGTACTCTATCGCTTGCAACGAGCGAAAGGCTGTGGAGTAGCTGCAGGCAAACTCGTCCATGCACTCTCCCATGCTAAAATAAAGACTATGCGTAATGGCTGCTGTTTTAAGCGCGTTACACACCTTTGCTACTTTTTCGTGACCATGGTAGGCACGGATGCTGTCACGCAGCTGAAGATATTTGTCTTGAGTCATGATGAAAACCTCGTTTATGAAAATGGATTTTTTATGATTAACGTTCATACTAAGTTTATTGGATTATTACCCCAATTAACTATCTTGTATTTAAGATAAATATAAAATAATATCTTAAAAAATATAGTTTTTTTATTGTTTTTACCATTCACATAAAAAAACTTGACTAAAAATAGTAATTTTATTACTATTTACAGTATTTTAATGTTAAATTCAATGCGGTAGTTTTCCGTAAATACAGGGCATCTTTGAAAAAGACAAATTATAAGAAAAAATTGCCAAAAAAAAGCTCTGTAGCAGATCACTATCATGATACTGTTATTCAATACCGACACTAAGCTAATAATATTAAAAAACTAAGGAAAAAACGATGATTGATAACTTACATTTTTACACCAAATTGTCATTACTGTTAATGGTTTTTCTGCCATTCATCAATAGCTGTACTTCCGCCGATGAAGTCGCTCGCGTCACTTCACTGCCCGTGGACACACAAGCACTCCAGCAAGCTATTAGTTTTCAGGATCCAGACGGAGCTGAGCTGGATAATATTTTAGCAAATGTTGAACATCAAATGAATGAAGCAGGCGAAATTATTAGCGGCAGTATTGCCATTACTGGTCCTAGCAATGTTTGTGTGGCTCCACCCTGTGAAGCGGCTGAAGCTAATATTGCTGTACTCGCCTTTGATACTTCTAGTATTTTTGACGTCTTAACCGGTACTGAAGCAAATTCAGCGACATTCACCCATAACATTGAGGAAGGTACAGCAACGCTTAGCATTCCAGATCCGCTTGGCGCCACCAATACACCAAGCCTCATGCTGGGCACCCTCTCCATCCTTTATTTGCAAACCTTAGAGACAGTTACCTATACCATTACCGCCGATTATACTGGAACACCAGTGAGTGCCATTGTCAACAGCATAGTTAATGACAGTATTACAAAGCTCATGACCGCCACCTTTAATGATCACGAGCTCACTGCAGCTTTCAGCGACAGCACCACCCTAACACTCAGCGGCGTGACAAACACTGATGCAGATTCCGCCACTGGCACTATCCGCGCTACCGAAACCACCTCCCTCCCAGCTGGGTACACTGTCACGGATACAAGCGGTGCATTGTACAACTTCGATGACCCCGATAATGACGGCATTGATGGTATTAACGGGCGTTCATTAGCAGCCATCAGTATTGCTGAACGCGACACCACTACTGATGGCATTGTTAGCGCCGTTGTAAACGAAAATGAAGAAAGCTATTCCGTTACCCTGTCATTAGCTGAGCTCCTGATGCTGGAAAGCGAGCATTTTAGTTTTACACTTACTGATGATACACAGGATGCCCCGCAAGTGACTGTGAACCATGCTGGAAAAGAAATTACCATCACAGTACTCACCAATGCCTGTTCCCTCCCCCCCTGTATTACTGCCGAAGAGACCGACATTGCTACGTTCACCCTCATAGAAGCTGCAGCCATCTTCACTGTGGATTCATCAAGTGACATCTTCACGGTGGATTCATTAGCTGTCCCATTGCCAGACCAGCTGGGGGCTGTCAAAACCTCAGACGTGGCTTTAGGCAATGTAAAAATTACACGGACTGGTGACAATGTTGACATCACCTATGCTGTCATCGCCCATTACAAAGGAACCCCTGCGGCTGAGCTTGTTTCTGCCTTAGGGGGTATCGGCGTTGTATTGCCTGCTGATGAAATAACGGTTAGTTTCGGCGAGCAAAGCTCCACAGCTGCGTGGAGCGGCAATGATTTAACCATTGATGATATCGTCAATCTTCCCGATGACGCTGTGAGTGAGGGAAGTGTGTCCTTGCCTACTGTCCCGTCACTTCCAGCAGGTTATTATGTTAAAATAGATACGCTCACCTTTGACAATCCCGACGGTACTGCTGCTTCTCCCGTTACCGTTTCCCAGTTTATGGGCATTGCTGAAGGCGATGAAGACACGACAAGTGTCATTGATGGAAATGAAGTCCTGTACAACCTGAACGTTGACCTTGCTGACCTTCCCGTTGTTGCCCTTAGCCTAGCTGACCTCAGTATCTCCGTAACCAATACACTCCTTGCTGAAACAAGGATTACCACCAGCCAGCTCAGCATAAATTTAGAAAACAAAGTTGTGACCATCACAGCTGCTGCCAATATTCCTAACTTTAATGAAAACGTTCACACTACAGAAACTGGTGAGCTTAGCTTAGCCGCAGCAGCAGGCAGCAGTATAATCTTTGATATAACGGACCTGAGCGATACTTTCAGTGATCCTACCGGAACTGAGGCGACAACTACAAATATGGGCACGTTTGATGCAACGGTAACTCCCGCATCAGACACTTACACACTTATACTGAACTTGGCACCATCTTACAATATTAAGCTTGACAGTACTACTGTCGCCGCAGAACAGACGGGACAAAGCTATACCATTGATCGTTGTGCGAAGCTCTCAGGCAGCGTGTTCACCCTCGACGCAGCTAGTCGTACCAATACATTGGACGATGCCGCTATAAACACATCCATCAGTTATTATTATGACAGCGCTACCCCCGCCAATAACACAAATAATCAAGCTAATACACTTAGCGCAATTTCTGCAAGCGGCAGTCCGCTGGGCGATTTCACGGTGGAAATTATTGTCCAAGAGTGTACAGCAGCTTCCGCTAACTTCGCAGGTGGACACGGCACTGCAACTGACCCATGGCTCATTGACAATGACCTGCGCTTAGACCTTATGAGCCGCTTAGTCAATGGCGACGAATACGCCACTTATGGTTATGACTCCTACAAGCTCATTGCCGAGCTGGATATGGGCGATGCCAACGCGCCCTGGTCGGACAACCAGTGGACATCCACAGAGTAAACACAAACGGCTTTGTTCCCATTGGTAAACGAACAAACGTTGTTGGAGTAACCGTTAACGAATCAGCGCTTAGCAATCAAACCAAACGTTTTAGAGGGCAGCTGGATTGTGCAGCTTATAATATTGCTAACCTGTATATCAGCAATACAAATGCAATCGGTCATGATTATGACGGGTTTTATATTGGACTTTTTGCGGTCATTACCGCCACTAGTACTAGTGACGTCATTATCACAAACTGTACACTGACCAATGCCAGTATAACAGGATCTGCAAATGTAGGCGGACTAGTGGGTTATCAAGTTAACGGCACTATTAGCGGTAATACCGTTGCCAGTACAAGTATACAAACAGGTAATTTTTACGTGGGTGGATTGGTGGGACAGCTGGCTAATGGCGCCATTAGCGGTAATCATGTCAGCAATGTCGATATTACTAACAGCATGAGTGGAACAGGAGGCGGGATAACAGGCCGTCAAAATAACGGTACTATTCATAATAATGTTGTCAGCAGTACCAGCATCGCAGGATATTTCTCCGCAGGCGGTCTGGTGGGTTCTATGGCTGCTGGTACCAACAGTCATAATTTTGTCGCAGCTACTGTAGAGGCAACTGGCGCTAGTGCTTATGTAGGCGGTCTGGTGGGTTCTATGGCTGCTGGTACCAACAGTCATAATTTTGTCGCAGCTACTGTAGAGGCAACTGCTGGCGCTAGTGCTTATGCAGGCGGTCTGGTGGGCAGCCTAACAAGTGGCGACATTGAAAACTCTGCTTTTAGCGGAACTGTCACCACCCCCCAGAATAGTGGTCTAAGCAGCGGTGTTGTTGTAAACATCAGTTCCACCACTAATGTCAACATAAACAATGTTTATACAGCCGTAGTATTATCCGGCAGCATTAACTTAGGCATAGCCTTTAACAATACACTAGTGACTGGAAGTTACTGGGACAGCATACTTGCCAGTGGAGCAGCTGGGGAGGGTAATGGCAGCGGTGAGGCTAGCAGCCTACAAAGCACCAGCGCCTTGCAAACACCCACCGCGCCCGGAGGCAGCGGCGAAGTGTATGAGGGTTGGAGCGCCGATGTCTGGGACTTCGGCACTTCATCAGAGTATCCTGCATTAAAAAATCTGCCGCTCACAGCAGCACAGCAGCGCCTTGCGGGCGCCAATTATCTGCCGTAGTGTAAGTTTATATGTCTGTTAGTTAAGTTATGAGTGAGGCCTTGTCCACCGCTGCACACAGGGCTATCCCTTGCATGCTCATCCGCGGCGGCACCGCTATCATTCGCGAAGGGTATTTATTTTAAAAGCAAACGCGCTTCCAGAAAATCGCAATGAGCGCAATGCGCTCATTATCCGGCTCATGGGTTCTCCCGACCCATTGCAATTAGCTGGGTTGGGCGGTGGTACGCCGATAACCAGCAAGGTTGCCATTGTCAGCACATCCGCGCGTGCAGGGTGTTAGTGTATCTGCCATAAGCCGCAAGCGAGCTGAAGGCTAGCTGGACAGCCCTGCCCCACTACTAAACATTCAATTCTTTTTTATGCCTATTGTATGATGACAACAGCTATCCCTATTGCACTTATTGACGATTACGGTTTTCTGGCGCGTGATTTGCCCGTATGGCAACAGCTCAGAAGCGAGTTTAAACTAGACGTTTACGACCAGCTTCCGTCCATGCAAACACTTCAGCCCTACCCTGTACTCATCACCATCCGTGAACGCAGCATTTTCACAGCGGAGCGGCTTGCGGCACTGCCGCAGCTGAGGCATTTGGCGCTTACAGGGCGTGCGTCGGGTCAAGTGGATTTGGCTGCCGCACAGGCACGCGGCATTACGGTCTCCATTACCGCGGGCAGCGCCGCCACCACAGCAGAATTGACCGCTGCGTTCATCCTTGCACACGCCAAACAGCTGAGCGTTAATCATGAGAACGTCCGCAACGGCAAATGGCAAACAGTACTGGGAATGGAGCTCTGCGGCAAGACACTCGGCATTATCGGCTTGGGGCGGCTGGGCAGCAAGGTGGCGGATTTCGGGCGCTGTTTTGGCATGGACGTGCTGTCATGGGACTCGGGACGCGTAAGCGATTACGCCGCCAAACACAAAATTCCGCGCCTAACACTAAAAGCATTGTTAAGTCGCGCAGACTTCAGCAGTATTCATTTGCGGCTGAACGATAACACACGCGGGCTTATTGGCAGGGAGGAATTGGCGGCTATCCCTAATGGCGCGCTGTTTATCAACACCTCGCGTGCGCCTATTGTTGATGACGCGGCACTCATGCAAGCATTGCAAACAGGGCGGTTTCATGCGGCATTGGACGTGTATGCAACGGAGCCATTAGCAACGGACGCTGCATTGCGACAGCTGCCCAATGTGTACCATTCCCCGCATACAGGGTACGTAACGCTTGAGACGTACAATCGCTTCTTTAGTGATGTGATTGAAAACATCCACAACGTGGCAGACGGCAAACCGTACAAAGCGGTGGGGTAAATAGCTGCGGGATAACAGGGATCCACCAATGCCCACCCCTGAAAATCACTAAAAGCAACAAACTAACGGTTAAGGACAGCTGCCCGCCAATACTGCGGCAGCAACTGTGCGCTGAGTGGCGGCTGTAAGAGAAATGTTTGCCAATACAGGATATTCACTGGCTGTACCAAAGTCCCAAATGCTCGTATCCCAATTTTCATAAATCCCTATTGCACTGGTGGGGCTTTGCAATGCGCTAGTCAGCTGCCCGCTGCCGCTGCCTAAAGTAACGCTGTTAAGTGTACTATCCCAATAGCTGTCGCTCACTGTCACTAAGGCATCATTATCAACAACACTCGTTGGCGCTATGCCTAGCATTGTACTGCTGACGGTGTCAAGCTTGGCAGCCACATAGCTATTGTTTATATTTAAAACATTAGTTCCCATGGATCCATCGCTAACGTACGCCACTCCACCACTGGCTGCCCCACTGCTTGTACACACCCATCCAATAAAAACATTGTTTGCGAATGTTGTTGTACGAGTTTCCAATCTATCGATTAAAAAAACACGATTAATACTGCCACTGAGCCCTCCACCGTAATCCTTAGTCATCACTGTACTGGCACTGAAATTAATTGCCCACAGTTCCCTTTATGATGGACCCGATAATGCCGCCTGCACCGTTGTTCCCGGCGGTAATGCTGCCGCCATAAAAACTATTATTGCTGAGTTGTCCATTTTGCATGTGCCCGACAATACCGCCTGCGTAGTTTGTTTCGGTGACAATGCTTGACATACTGACGGTATTGCTCTTATTGACTCCACCAAAGCTTACTCCCAGCACACCACCTGCACAGCAGGCTACCGCCGTAATACTTGCATTGCTAACAGTATTATTGCTCAGCCGCCCCGTGACATAACGCCCAACAATGCCGCCTGCAAAATTATTGCTTACCGTGATGGTTGTGTCAGTGACAGCATTGTAATCAATTCTTCCGTCACCTCCTTGTCATCCTACAATGCCTCCCACGCCATAATATCCCGTAAGAACTGTATGGCTAACGGTATTAGATCTATTGGAGGCATTTGAATTTGAACCATTAATACCCCCAGCGTAGCTTCCACCACTCGCCGTGATGCTTACATCGGTAACACTATTTTCAATATGCAGTCCACTTTTTGCCAATCCTATAATGCCGCCAATCTGCGATGCTTCTGCATAAAGCGTTGTATTACTTATATGATTATTACTAAGTGTGCCATCAGTTTTATATCCAACAATACTGCCGACATCGCTAATAGCAATAATACTTGAGTCTATAATATGATTGCCGCTAAACGTCCCGCCAAATTGAGCTCCTACTATGCCGCCTACATAGTTGCCTCCTGTTATTTTGGCATCACGAAGCGTACAGTTTTCAATCCTGGCATTAGAAGCCGCACCAAATAAACCCACATATAAACCATAGGCCGCTGGAGTTGTATCGGTAGAAGAATAGTTGATATAAAGTCGGCTTATTTCATAATCGGAACAGTCTAAGCTTCCAGTAAAAAGGTTGTTTTGCTGATTGTTGGGGATAATTTGTGGGTCTGTGCTATCTCTACCAATTACCCCAAATCCATTCCCGCCTGTGCTCTCTGCCCAAGGTGCGCCCAACTGACCCATATCAATATTGGCGGTCAATTTGTAATGAGCGCCAGCATATGTGTCGTAGGCATTGACCAGACGTCTCATGCGGTCCAAATATATATCATTGGCTATTTCAAAAGGCGTGTTGCTATTCACAGTACCAAAGCCGCCTGCAAAATTATTACATTCTGCTAATGTCACACTAAGTGAAATGGTTGCCGCTACAACAGCCGTGTTAACATCCATCACAGCAATATGCGGAGTTTTGGGATTAAGCGCACTGTCATAATAAGGGCTACCGTTTGTATCGTCCCATGTCATAATGGCATTGAAGCCTGAAGCGGGACTTATGACAGTAGCCGTAATGCTGCTGTAATTGGCACAGCCTGTCAGTCCAAAGGTTGGCGGCGTTGTGGGTGCAGTTGTCACAACAACAGGAGTTGTACTGAGGGGAACACCGCCGCTTCTTAGCTTAGTGCTGTCAGACAATTGCACGCTAAAACATTCCTACAATATCACATTAATAGGAATGCGTCCTGCTTCGGTACTTGCTCCAGCGGCACGGACGATGATAGCAAGTGTTTTTGTGTTTATTGCGCCCAGGCTGAAGTCATAAACACTCTCAGCGCTTAGGTCTAAAGCGGGGTCTAGTTCTGCAGAGTACCCTGTACTGGGGGTTGTGACACTAAAACTAAGCTCGTTAAGCTCCGCACAAGCTTGCAATGTTGCAGTCACTGTTGTTGTTTCACGTGAACGGACACTAAGCGGTGCTTGACTAATGCTGCCTGTTATTTCAACGACAAAACATTCCTGCAATGTCACATTAATAGGAATGCGTCCTACTTCAGTACTTGCTCCAGTGGCGCGGACGATGATATCAAGTGTTTTTGTGTTTATTGCGCCCGGGCTGAAGTCATAAACACTCTCAGCGCTTAGGTCTAAAGCGGGGTCTAGTTCTGCAGAGTACCCTGTACTGGGGGTTGTGACACTAAAACTAAGCTCCGCACAAGCTTGCAGTGTTGCAGTCACTGTTGCTGTTGTTTCACCTGAACGAACACTAAGCGGTGTTTGACTAATGCTGCCTGTTATTTCAACGTCAAAACATCCCTGCAATATTACATTAATGGGAACACGCACCACTTCAGTACTTGCCCCAGTGGCGCTGACGATGATATCAAGTGTTTTTGTGTTTATTGCACCCGGGCTGAAGTCATAAACACTCTCAGCGCTTAGGTCTAAAGCGGGAGCTAGTTCTGCAGAGTACCCTGTACTGGGGGTTGTGACACTAAAACTAAGCTCGTTAAGCTCCGCACAAGCTTGCAATGTTGCAGTCACTGTTGCTGTTGTTTCACCTGAACGAACACTAAGCGGTGCTTGACTAATGCTGCCTGTTATTTCAACGTCAAAACATCCCTGCAATATTACATTAATGGGAACACGCACCACTTCAGTACTTGCCCCAGTGGCGCTGACGATGATATCAAGTGTTTTTGTGTTTATTGCACCCGGGCTGAAGTCATAAACACTCTCAGCGCTTAGGTCTAAAGCGGGAGCTAGTTCTGCAGAGTACCCTGTACTGGGGGTTGTGACACTAAAACTAAGCTCGTTAAGCTCCGCACAAGCCTGCAATGTTGCGATCGCTGTTGCTATTGCTGTTGCTGTTGCTGTTGCTGTTTCACGTGAACGGACACTAAGCGGTGCTTGACTAATGCTGCCTGTTATTTCAACGTCAAAACATCCCTGCAATGTCACATTAATAGGAATGCGTCCTGCTTCAATGTTTTCTCCAGCGGCGCGGACGATGATATCAAGTGTTTTTGTGTTTATTGCGCCCGGGCTGAAGTCATAAACACTCTCAGCACTTAGGTCTAAAGCGGGGTCTAGTTCTGCAGAGTACCCTGTACTGGGGGTTGTGACACTAAAACTAAGCTCGTTAAGCTCCGCACAAGCTTGCAGTGTTGCTGTCACTGTTGCTGTTGTTTCACCTGAACGAACACTAAGCGGTGTTTGACTAATGCTGCCTGTTATTTCAACGTCAAAACATCCCTGCAATATTACATTAATGGGAACACGCACCACTTCAGTACTTGCCCCAGTGGCGCTGACGATGATATCAAGTGTTTTTGTGTTTATTGCACCCGGGCTGAAGTCATAAACACTCTCAGCGCTTAGGTCTAAAGCGGGAGCTAGTTCTGCAGAGTACCCTGTACTGGGGGTTGTGACACTAAAACTAAGCTCGTTAAGCTCCGCACAAGCCTGCAGTGTTGCGATCGCTGTTGCTGTTGCTGTTTCACGTGAACGGACACTAAGCGGTGCTTGACTAATACTGCCTGTTATTTCAACGTCAAAACATCCCTGCAATATTACATTAATGGGAACACGTCACTGCTTCAATGTACTTGCTCCAACGGCGCGGACAATGATATCAAGTGTTTTTGTGTTTATTGCGCCCGGGCTGAAGTCATAAACACTCTCAGCACTTAGGTCTAAAGCGGGGTCTAGTTCTGCAGAGTACCCTGTACTGGGGGTTGTGACACTAAAACTAAGCTCGTTAAGCTCCGCACAAGCTTGCAGTGTTGCTGTCACTGTTGCTGTTGTTTCACCTGAACGAACACTAAGCGGTGTTTGACTAATGCTGCCTGTTATTTCAACGTCAAAACATCCCTGCAATATTACATTAATGGGAACACGCACCACTTCAGTACTTGCCCCAGTGGCGCTGACGATGATATCAAGTGTTTTTGTGTTTATTGCACCCGGGCTGAAGTCATAAACACTCTCAGCGCTTAGGTCTAAAGCGGGAGCTAGTTCTGCAGAGTACCCTGTACTGGGGGTTGTGACACTAAAACTAAGCTCGTTAAGCTCCGCACAAGCCTGCAGTGTTGCGATCGCTGTTGCTGTTGCTGTTTCACGTGAACGGACACTAAGCGGTGCTTGACTAATGCTGCCTGTTATTTCAACGACAAAACATTCCTGCAATGTCACATTAATAGGAATGCGTCCTACTTCAATGTTTTCTCCAGCGGCGCGGACGATGATATCAAGTGTTTTTGTGTTTATTGCGCCCGGGCTGAAGTCATAAACACTCTCAGCACTTAGGTCTAAAGCGGGGTCTAGTTCTGCAGAGTACCCTGTACTGGGGGTTGTGACACTAAAACTAAGCTCGTTAAGCTCCGCACAAGCCTGCAATGTCACCTCAGGGAGCTCCGCCAATCAATTCACCATTTGTAGCTAATTGAACATCAGTATGACTTGTAGCCGTTACAATGGTGATATCAAAGGGGCCCGTATAATCATGGGAAGTATCATCGCCAACACCTGCACAGCTGACCATAAAACTACTCATGATATAAAACCCTATACAGCAGCAATATTTGCTCAGTATTGAGTTTCGCGCTAAGTTAAAAGGCTTATTAGCCAGCCAATCCCTATTGATCACGGCACTTTTCTAAAATCACAACCCTATTGGTATTGGTTCCAGCAGCATTATTTTTAACGCCCCATATATTCGATGTTTTGGTAAACTTTTGTTGATTGATAAATGTAACATGATGAATGAAACCCACTTCCTTAGCTAAACTAACAATACTTTCATCAAGCTTTATTTTACCCTTATTGAGCTCGCCCACTTCAAAAGCTATTTTTCCACTACGTTTCAACACTCTTTTCAACTCTCTCAGCGTTTGTGCCATGACAGCTTCCCAAGCGGCTAATGACTTGCTCATCGTTATTTTATGCTTAATACTATCAAGCTCAATTTCATTGAACCAACACCTTAACCAATTATCCTGAGCATAGTTCACGATATCCATAA
The DNA here is from genome assembly GCA_965249715.1 of Spirochaetota bacterium. Taxonomy (GTDB): domain Bacteria; phylum Spirochaetota; class UBA12135; order COTS27; family COTS27; genus COTS27. The sequence continues at coordinate 37,779 of CBDFMP010000042.1, forward strand.
ATGGCGGCGATGTGACGATCAAGGAAACTTGATCATTTCCAATTTCAGTCGTTTCATGAGCTAAACAATTCATGATACGCGCACGTTTGGCTGCTTTTTCTAAAATATCCCTGTAATCGTCTATGTCTGACAATAAAGACCTTGTCTTTTTAAGAATAAGCTCCTTTACGTTTCTGTATTCAGGTTTTTGTTTTCTAGCATGATTGAGCTTAAGCTGCCTTTTTATACTTGTTGCCTGATTGGGCGGCAATGTATAAACACTGAAAAAACCACTGGAGTGCCCGCTGAGCCTATTGGTTGTTACCATCCTGATCCAGCCATCTATGTGATCTGCCTTATTACCGCTGGAACTTAAATATTTTTTTAAGGTTATCAATTCCTTATACGTATCATTGTGATAAAACATGCACAAATCATTCTTTAATGGCTTCCTTAACGAATGTTTGTGATAGATCTCCGTTAATCTAGCTTCCACCTGCGCGATTGTTGGTGGATTTAAGCGCGGTTTTATCAATACCTTACTTAACGGGTTGATATCGTTAGCAATGGGAATGCGTCCCATCAGTGCCGCTTGAAGTGCGGTTGTTCCCCTGCCGGCAAATGGATCATAAACAATATCGCCAACCTTTGAATACTTAGCAATAAAATATTCCACCAGCTTGGGTTTGAAACAAGCACGATATGAAATCTCATGTAAGCGATTGCCTTGTCTTTGTTTGGCACTCCAAAACTCCGCTACAATCAACTTGCCTGACTTCATTTTTCAGCTTAACTCACTCACTCAGCACCCATCAATAGTGCCTCCAGCTTCAAGCTATCGGCATGGAAGCGTGCGATGCCCTCGCTCAGTTTCTCAGTTGCCATCGCATCTGCATTCAGTGCCCAGCGAAAATCACTTTCACTTAGCGGCAGCGCGTACGGCAATGCTGCAAGCTCAGCGACACTAAGTGCAGAGACAGTATTCTCCAATCGCTCACCCGCAGCTAATTGCTGCGTACTCAATTCTTGCAACAGCTTCGGAGCAATGGTAAGCAGATCACAGCCCGCCAATGCTAAGATTTGTCCTGTATTACGAAACGATGCCCCCATGACTTCTGTTTTATACCGCGCACGCTTAAAATGTGCAAGGATCCGCCGCACAGCAAGCACTCCCGGGTCCTCCGCTGGTGCATAATGGCTTTTGCCCGTGTGTGCCTTGTACCAGTCGGTCACACGCCCCACAAAGGGGGAAATGAGGGTTACACCTGCATCGGCGGCGCGCTGTGCCTGCGCAAAGGTAAATAACAATGTCAGGTTTGTATGAATACCCACGCGCTCCAGCTGCTCAGCAGCTGCAAAGCCCTCCCAAGTAGCGGCAAGCTTTATCAGAATACGTTCCCTGCCAATGCCCGCGTTGGCATATTGCTCGCACAATTTCTGCGCGTGGACAATAGTCGCCGCTTTGTCAAAGGAAAGACGCGCAGGAACTTCTGTTGACACACGCCCGCGCACCTGTGCCAGCAGCGCCACGCCTGTTGCCACAGCAAGTGTGTCCGCAGCGCTGCGCGCAGCCGTTGTACGATTGAGAGCAGTTTTTACATCGTGCAGTGTTTTTTGCAATGTCTCAGTAAGCGCCATAACAGCCGGCGCGCGTGAACCACTGCTGCCAACATTGTTTTCTGCTCCTTGTTTGGCCTTTAAAATTGTGCAGAGCTGGTTGTAAATGAGTGTAGGATTGGTGGTGACGTCGCGTGGGTTGTAAGCGGCAAGCTCCGCCCAATCGCCCGTGTCCGCAACAATAACGCTGTGTTTGGCCAGCTCGCTCAGTGCTGTTGGCGGTGTTGTCTGTCCTGCAGCTGGGGCAATATTTTCTGCCCCAGCTGCCAGCTCAGCAGGGAAAGCAGCAGCCACGACCACTACACTCAGACCTTGATGAGCAGCCGCTCAGGCGCTTCAATGAGCTCTTTGATGCGATACAGAAAGCGCACCGCATCGGCGCCATCAATAAGACGATGATCGTAAGACAATGCCGTGTACATCACGGGATGGATCAGCACCTCGCCTTTTACCGCCACAGGACGCTCAACAATGTTATGCATGCCAAGGATTGCCGATTGTGGATAATTGACGATGGGAGTGGACAGCATGGAGCCAAAAACGCCGCCATTGGTAATGGTGAACGTACCGCCGCTGAGTTCTTCCAGTGTCAATTTACTATCACGCCCGCGCAATGCCAAGTTCTTAATTTGTTTTTCAATTTCATGAAAGCTGAGCGTATCGGCATTTTTAAGGCTTGGCACCACCAATCCCTTAGGGGTTGCCACCGCCACGCCAATATCAATGTAATGCGGTTCAATAATTTCGGTTGCTTCCATGCGTGAGTTGATAACCGGGAACTCACGCAATGCCAATGTTGCCGCTTTCACAAAAAACGACATGTAACCTAAGCCGATTTCATACTTTTTCTTAAACTGCTCCTTATAACGCGTGCGCAGTTGGGCAAGGGCAAACATATCCACTTCGTTAAAGGTACTGAGCAATGCGCCCGTCTGCTGAGACAGGACCAATCGTTTAGCGATGGTGGCGCGTAGCCGTGTGAGTCTATGCCGTGTTTCACCGCGATCACCGCTATCATCACGATCGCCAGCAACCACCGCTACGGGTGCCGCCGCTGCTGATGACGATGGTACTGCTGGTGTAGCAGCACCTTGTGCCAATGCTGTTTGGATAGTCTCCGCGTGAATGCGCCCACGCGGCAAAGCTGCTGCACCAGCATGTTGAGCCACCGTTTGTGCAGATAAGTCATGTTCACGCATGAGCTTGCGTGCGGCTGGCGTGGCATGAAGTGCCTGCGTATTTGTTAACGCGGCAGGGGCTGCAGTGCTGCTGACAGCAGCGGCAGCGGGTTCAGCAGACGATGTTGACGCTGCTGACGCTATTGCAGAAGAAACAGGAGCTGCTTTTGCAGTAGAGGCACCAGCGGCAGCGACACCTGCTGTTATCGCCGCAATTTTCTGTCCCACCGTAACAGTGCTGCCAATTTCTACAAGCACACTCAGCGTTCCCGCCACAGGGGCGCGGATCTCCAGCGATGCCTTGTCCGTCTCCACTTCGGCAATGATTTCATCGACGGTCACCGCCGCGCCATTTTCCTTATGCCAAACAGCTAATTCGCCTTCCGTCACACTTTCACCCGCTTGCGGGACCAGTACAGCTACACTCATCGTTCAAAATTCCTTAGACTCAGATTTATTAAAAATGCTTAAATATTTGATAGTTCATTAAACGCGTCAGCTAAGCAGCGCTAACCTGCAGTCGAAGGTTCACGTTCAAGCGTCTGCCGTTTACGCGGTTGTTTGTCAACCTGCAAAAAGTTTTCGGTTGTGATATCCGGTTGTGAAACATTGGCTGGGGCGTTAATGGCGGTTGTGACAATCTTGTTTTGATTGCGTTTATGGACCTGCAGAATACCGGAGGCTGTGGACGCTGAAAAATTACGCGAAATACAGCGCAGCTTCAAATAAGGCGCATGCAAAAGCAAGTGCCCCCAAGCCCCCATGTTCTTCGGCTCTTCTTGAACCCATACCCAATCGCTGACCTTAGCATATTTTTTTTGCAGCGCACGCAGCTTCGCTTCCACCAGAGGATAAAGCTGCTCCAAGCGGATAATGGCGATATTGTTACGCTTCTGCTGCTCACGTTCAGCCAACAGTTCAAAATAGATTTTGCCTGAACAAAGAATCACGCGCGTTGTCCGTGCAGGAATTGCAATAGGATCATCAATGAGCTCCTGAAAACCGCCGTCAGTCAATGCTTCAATGGGCGAGGTCACCAGTGGGTGCCGAATCAAACTTTTCGGCGACATGACAATAGTGGGTTTCCTGAACGAGCTGACAATAGGTCTGCGCAGGAGGTGGAAGAAATTAGCGGGCGTGGTGACATTGGTGACATAAATATTATTGGCGGCACACATTTGCAGAAAACGTTCCAACCGCGCACTGGAGTGCTCTGGTCCCATGCCCTCATAACCGTGCGGGAGCAGCATCACAATGCCGCTGTAGCGCTGCCACTTGCTTTCACCTGAGGTGATGAACTGATCGATGATCACTTGCGCGCAGTTTGCAAAATCACCAAACTGCGCCTCCCAAAGCACCAGGGCATGCGGACGCGCTAATGAATAGCCATATTCAAACCCGAGGATGGAGTATTCTGAGAGCTGAGTATTTAGCACTTGAAAGCTTGAGGTGCCTTTGATACAAGCAGTGAGTGGAATGTAGCTCTCTTCGGTCTGCATATCTTTGAGCACGGCATGACGATGGGCAAAAGTTCCGCGCGCACTGTCTTGCCCTGCTAAACGCACAGAACGGCTGGATGCTAAAAGCGAACCAAAGGCAAGTGTTTCGCCCAAAGCCCAATCCACACGCCCGTTCTCAAAATATTGTTGACGACGCGCGGCAATGATGCGTTTGACCTTGGGGTAAACATTAAAATTCGTCGGCAGCTTATGCAGCTGCGTTGCCACCCAGTCCAATGTTTTACGGGAAACAGCAGTTTCGGGTGATTGCTGCATGTCTTCATCGCTTGCTACTTTAATGTCCTGCCAGTAGCGTTTGAGCGAATCCACATGAATATGCGATTTATCCTGACGCGCTTTATTCAAACGCTCATTTAACTCTTTTTCAAAAAGTTCCTGTGTATCCTGCGCCTGTTTTTCGCTGAGCAAACCTTCCTTGAAGAGTTGACGTTTATAAAGTTCCAGTACGTTCACATGATCTTTGATTGCTGCGTAAAGCCGCGGATTGGTGAAGCTGGGATCATCACCCTCATTATGCCCATAACGCCGATAGCAGATCATATTAATCCAAACGTCCAGCTTGAATTGCTGCCGCAGCTCTATCGCCAATTCAAAGGCATAGGTCACACTGATTGGATCATCGCCATTGACATGAAAAACCGGCGAATCGGTAATGTAGGCTATGTCTGTGGAATAAAGGCTTGAGCGCGTCTCATGACTAGCCGCGGTAAACCCCACTTGATTATCAATGACCACATGAATAGTGCCGCCATTATTATATCCTTTGAGCTGGGACATATTGGCAAGTTCATAAATCACTCCTTGGCCAGCCACAGCAGCATCGCCATGGATCAGAACGGGAACAATTTTTTCATTGGCACGTTTGTAATATTTATGACATTTGGCATGCACCATGCCCGCCACAATGGGGTCCACGGCTTCTAAATGGGAAGGATTGAATGCCAGACTGAGATGGACCTTTTTGCCATCCTTCTCAATGTCAACCGATTGTCCCAGGTGGTATTTCACATCACCATCGCCTTTAATATTTTTAGGCAGTGTGCCGCCTTCAAATTCAGTGAAGAGTTGATGATAAGACTTCTGCATAATATTGACGAGGACGTTGAGTCTACCGCGGTGTGCCATGCCAAAAACAAATTCTTTAACACCAAGCTCCGCACCCTTGGTGATCAGACGTTCCAATGCAGGGATAAGCGCCTCGCCGCCTTCTAAGCCAAAACGTTTCTGCCCTATATACTTTTTATGCAAGAAATTTTCAAAGATAACGGCCCGCGTCAAATAAGCAAAGATGAAGAGTTTAGCAGCCTTATCGTACCCGGGACAGCCCTTGCTTGGTTCCAGGCGCGTATAAATCCAGCGTCTGAGATTAGAGTTTTTACAATGGGCAAACTCTACACCCATAGTGCGTGTATAAGTGGCTTTCAGACAGTCTAAAATCTCTGCAAGCGTCGCGCGTCCTATTTTAAGTTCTTTCCCGGCATCGAAAGCTTGGGTAAGATCAGCTGAGCTAAGTCCAAAGTATGACAATTCCAGATCCGCTTTTGCAGCAGCGCGGGGATCAGAGGCTTCTATGGGAAGTGGATTTAGGTCAGCCACTACGTACCCGCGCGCACGATAAGCTTGAATAAGCTTAGTGACCGCCGCCTCTTTTGCATCCACGGCAGCGGTCTGTGCTGGCGCGCTGTGCGCCTGAAGCTGGCTGCGCAAGTTTTGTGCCTGTAGCTCCACACGCTCACTGAGCTCAAAACCTTCAAAAAAATGCCGCCAAGCTGCTGTCACACTTGTTGGCTCAGCCAAATATTGCTTATATAGCATTTCTATATAAGCAGGATTGCTATTAGCAAGATATTGATATTCTTTGTTATGGGATGGTTCCACCTGTTAGTCCTTGTTTGGTTTTAATGCAAACATAAATTTCCTTTTTCTGAACAAGGCATAAAATAAGCTGCCTAATCCTGCCTATATTGTACCTTGTAGCAATAAAATTGAAAATTGTTTTAGTAAATTTATAAAAGCAGCCTACTTGCATAAACAGAACATTCATGCACTGCCCGCTAAGCGTTCCTGCCGCAAGTTAAAACGTTTACCCATCCACTGTCCCCATTTAGCACAGCCATACGGAATAACTGCACAGAGCGTTGTCAAAACAATTCCCAGCAAACCGATGCCTTTTAAATAATAAAAACTAATCGCTGCACCATAAATAAACACCAATAACCCTAATTCCATGATTAATTTCAGCGCGGACAGCACAAAAACGGTTAACAAAAAGAGTGAAAGCTGCAAATTAGGACGCAGTTTTGTTACCCAGAAAATAAGCGGAAAGCAGGAGAAAAAGTAGCTGAGCATGTAAAACCCCATTTCATTACTGCTAAAAAGATCATAACTGAAACCTATTAAAATCGCTAACAGCAAGCCAAAATTTACAGATCCCATAAGCATAACTGTAATGATAAAGGCATGAGCAAAATCAATTTTAAGCGTGCCCACCTTAAATGCCAATGTGGAACTTTGCACCAGGACAATGCCCAAAGCTAGCAGCAGCAGCGCACAACGCGCAGTTAGTTTACGTAAACGTTCTTTTAATGCAGCCATTGGTTAAACAGTTGCTTCAGTTATTCAGCTTGTTCAGTAGTTAGTGGAAGCGCCAACACCTGAGAGCATAGCTTTGGAAGCAGCTTGCTGAGTGGCGCTGAATGTACTTGGCAGCTCCCCTGGACTGGTGATGACAAACACCTCTTTCAGAGCATAAAAATCTATGGCTGGTTTCATATAAGCCTTTTGAAAAAGTCCATATTTTGCCTGCTCCACATCGACAATGCTGCCCACCAAAATGTTTGCAGGATAACGCTGTCCCAATCCTGAAGTATAAATGTCTTGATAAAGTACATCTTCAAGACGAATATCAATAAAATTTATTTCCAGAAGAATAGAAGCAAGTGATTGTCCGCGGGCAACAGCCAGCGAATCGTGGATCGCTAATTTTACACTCAGCTGAGTACGTTGATCTAAGATTGTTCTTATTTCGGCGAAATTTTCCCTGCTCTGCAATATAAATCCAACCAGACCAATGCGATTACTCTGATAAGCTAAAATAGGTTTATTGAGCTTGAATTCATCAGTACTGCCCTTATTGATGATAAGCGTGGTAAAATGATTTTGCGGATCATAGCTGAGCACACGCGCAAAGCTGGTTTCAAAGGTTAGTTGATTTTTGAGCTCCAAAAGCTGTGTCAAACGTAAATTCTCAACTTGTGAAGCAATCAGATTATCAACAATAAGTTGTTGCCGAATAAGCTGTTTTTCCAGCTCGGCAATGTGTGTTTCCTGAGCGCGTTTGGCGCTCAATACCGTCACAAGCTCTGTCGTTAAATCACGACTGGCAGCCATGCGCTCATGGGTCGCTTTAAAAATGTACTGATAACTTTGCATAAAAAAAGCACGAAAATCAACGACATTATTGGCATCAAGAAAAAGCAAGGTTACTGGAACAAGAACGCCTAAAACAATTAGCTGAGCAACTTTAAATAAATGATATTGTTTTCTGAACACAAGAAAATCGCAAACGCGCCGCCGTTCAAATGTATCAAGTAGTATTCCCCAAGCACTCAGCGATTGCCGCAAAACGCTAACAACGCTGCCACCGGAGGAACATTCAAGCGTTTAGTGTTGAAGTTGCAATATGTTGAAGTTGCAATAGCTAGGCAGGTGGCAGTATTCAGTTCAAGCTATGGCTAAAACTGAATTTTAATGCAATTAAATTTTAAGATATTTCTTTTTATGACGCATTTCTTTGATTTGTGCCAAGTAAATGCCAGTACCATTGACCACGCATTCGGTAGGATTTTTGGCAATCACAACAGGAACACAGGTCTCATGCGAGAGGACTTTTTTTAACCCTTTTAACTGGGCACCGCCGCCGCTGATGACAATACCATGTTCCATAATATCTGCAGAGAGCTCCGGCGGCGTCCTGTCAAGCACCGACTTAATGGAGAGAATGATCTTTTTTATGGGTTCAGCAATGGCTTCCTTCATTTCAGCCAGCGAGAGTTCCTGACTGCGCGGAAGACCGGAAACGGCATCGCGTCCCTTGGTTGTGTAGGTTTCTTTATTATTGATATTCCAAAGGTCCATGAACGTAGTTTTAATATCCTCAGCGGAACGGTAGCCAATAATAATATTGAAGGCATCCTTTGCAAAATCGATAATCGCCTGATCAATTTCATTGCCGCCGACAGGAATACTCTTTTCCACAACAATACTCCCCAGTGAAATAACGGCTATCTCAGTAGTGCCGCCGCCAACATCAACAATCATATTGCCCAAAGGAAGCGATGTAGGCATACCAGCGCCCATGGCAGCCGCCAGCGGCTCCTCAATTAAATAAATTTCACGCGCCCCCGCCTGTTCACAAGATTCAAGCACAGCGCGTTTTTCGACCTCGGTGATGCCAGTGGGAATCCCCACAACAACACGCGGTTTGAGCAGCGTCCTTTGCGGCGTGACCTTCTGGATAAAATAACGGATCATCTTTTCAACAATCTCAAAGTCAGCAATAACACCGTCTTTAAGCGGACGGACAGCCATTATATTGCCAGGGGTGCGTCCAAGCATGAATTTGGCATCGGAGCCAATAGAAATAATTTGATTACTAGATTTTTCAATGGCAACAACACTGGGTTCATTGAGCACAATGCCCGAGTTTTCTAAGTAAATCAGCGTATTGGCAGTACCTAAATCAATACCAATATCACGTGAAATGAATGATGAAAACTTTCTCATAAATTAAAACAAATAAAAATAAGTTTTATACAGTGGCTAACAATACAATGATGACGGCAATGCCCATACAAGAATAAGCATGAGCTGCTTAAGCACGAATAGACTCTATTGGTTGGTGCGGAAGTGCATCAATGAGCTCAAAAACAGCATCAATGCCCGCAGCAGCCAATTTTTGCGCAACCGCATGGAAAAGACCTTTTATTGCTGGAGCATTGCCAGCAAATTTGGCGAGGGTGAACTGGCGATAAAAATCGGCTTTAATGGGAAGTATTAAGTGCGTATTGAGCGCGTAAAGCATTAAGCCCGCTTGCTGTCCTAACACGGGAGCTGTTGTTTCGGCAAAAAGCAGCTTATCCAATATTAAAAGTGCTGCCTGATACTCGCGCTCAGCAATGTAGAGCTTGGCTAATTTTATGTGATAATCAAACTTGTCTGCCTCTAAGGCAATAAGCGTTTCCAAGTAGCTGCGTGTACTTGCATGAGCTCCTGTATGTGCGGCAATTGTAAAGAGTTTTTTTGTAACAACAATACGCTGTGCTCGCGCGGCACGCAGCGCCTCGTCGTCAAGCGCGTTAAGGCGAGCCGCAATTTTTTCCAGATGAAGTTGCGCTTGCGAATAATAAGCTGTCCCCAGCTTGTAATAAGCATTGCCAAGGACTTCGTGTTGCCGCTCAAACGCGGCAGGAAAGTGCGCTGCCAAATAATTGGCAATAGCAATAATATTGATAAGCTCACTAGTTCTGGGAGCTGCTAAATTCTTGGCTTGCAATAAATCCAGCTGTAAAGCTAACACCTTAGCGCTAAAAAAATTGTAATCGCGCAATAACGTTAACTTCTCTTCTGCCGCATCCCATTCACCCACAACAATATGCGCTTTCACATCACCCGCCTGTATTCTGAAATCTCTTACATAAATTGTAGAAAAAACAAAAAGCAGCATCATGACGATGCCAAGAATAATGCTTGCTAGGATCTTAAAATTAATTGCCTCACGAATAATGATTTTATCCATAGTTATCTTATTGGCAATAGCTCTGAGCTCCGCCCTTCTCCATTTAACAATAAATTATAGCATGTTTGGCAAACAAATGCCTAAAATGCCAATGCCAACAGGTAATAACAATGCTTTTAACAAAACGGAAATTTAAAGGAAGACAAACAGCACAATGTACAATCCAACTCAATAAGCTGCGATAATAAACACACATCTTAAAGTGTCGGATGACAAGCTATTTTCACAACAAAAATATCAAATACTTTATATGCTGTATTTATAACAGGCTTTAAAAGCATATATTCCAACCATTATCGCAATAACAGCTTATTATATTATATCATTGCCTTAGGGATGGCAGCTGTTGCTAAAGCTAGTAACATGGGTCTGCCAAGCTGTGCTGAGAAGCTAAACACTGAACACCATAATGAATGCTATCATTAAAGCCGTGCCCAAACCTGCGCTCCCACCTCCTCCGCAAGCACTATTGCCCGCCAGCAATGACAACATCCTCAGCTTGATTGGAAATACGCCACTTGTACGGTTACAACGAATTGCGCCTAACCCTAATGTTGTTATTTATGGGAAAATGGAAAGTCATAACCCGGGCGGCAGCGTCAAAGATCGCCCTGCGCTCAGCATGATCCTTGGTGCCGAAAAGAAAAAGCTGCTCCAGCCTTATACTAAGTTAATAGAACCAACATCTGGCAATACGGGCATTGGTCTGGCGATGGTTGCCAGCATTCGTGGTTATGATTTGGAATTGGTGATGCCTGAGAATGCCTCACGGGAGCGTTGGCGCATGATGGAAGCATTTGGCGCTAAGATTACCTTGACTCCCGCCACACATGAAATGGAAGGAGCTATTGACTACACACATGAGAAATTAGCACGCAGCAAAGGCGCTTATGTCATGTTGGATCAGTTTTCCAATCCCGATAACTGCATTGCCCATTACAAAACCACTGCACCGGAGTTATGGTACGGAACCGAACAAAAGCTCACGCACTTTGTTTCTGCAATGGGCACAACTGGCACCATTATCGGCGTTAGTCGCTACATGCGTGAGTATCAATTACCCGTGAAAGTAATTGGTGCACGTCCCAGCGAGGGCTCGTCTATTCCGGGCATCAGGCGCTGGCCAACCAAATATTTGCCCAAGATCTTTGATGAAAGTCTTGTTGATGAAACCGTCGAAGTTTCCAGTGCGCAAGCTATTGTTATGACGCGGCGCTTGGCGCAGGAAGAAGGAATTTTTTGCGGTACCAGTAGCGGTGGTGCGGCACATATTGCTATTGAATTAGCCAAACGTTTAAAGTCCGGTGTTATTGCCTTTGTTGTTTGCGATCGTGGCGAACGTTATTTATCCACGGATCTTTTTTCATCGCAACTAAGCTAAGCTGGTCAAGAAAAATTATGGACGTTAAGCTGATCATTATATTGGCTGCCATTATTGGCGGCATTGTATTAACATGGCGCTATTACTACCATGTTACAGAGTTATTCCAAAAAAAGCGCATCCCGATGAGTCAACACATCTCAAAAATGTTAGACGAAATGGATGCAGGCGAAGCCATCCTTTTAGATGTACGTGAACAGCATGAATGGGATGCAGGTCATCTCAGTTTGGCACAATTAGTGCCGCTCTCGGAACTGCGTAAAGGAAAGGGCATGGAAGCCTTACAAACCAGCGCCAATATGAAAGTGAAAGCTTATTTATATTGCCGAGCGGGCAGGCGCGTCCACATCGCTAAACCACTACTAACCAACATTAAATTTAAAAAAATCATCCCACTAGCCGAAGGATACCAACAACTTAAAGCTATGGGCATTTCTGTAACAGAACCTGCTCCTGCTAAACACAAAGCTATTCGCCAATGGAGATGAGCAACCATGAGAAACTTTATAATTGAGCATGCAGCACAAAAAAGCGGTCTGCCAAACAGCTGGTTAAGGCGTTGTTTAGGCAAGTTGAGTGTATTTTTACTTTGTTTGGGATTGGGGCTGGGCAGCAGTGTTATAGCAGCGACAGTTTCAAAAGAAGCGCCTGCACATATTAAACAGCTGGTAAAAGAGCTTCACGCGGGTACAGCTTTACTCGTGGATGTTCGTGAAGTGGACGAGTGGCAAGCCGGGCACATTGAAGCCGCTTTGCTGGTGCCGCTTTCAGGCCTGCGAACAGGGGCGGATGTGGATTTGCTTGCTGAAAAGGAACGTCAAACGCGCAAGCTTTATTTGTATTGCCGCTCTGGCAACCGCGTCCGCGTAGCCAAACCGCTCTTATTGCAACAAGGTTACCAGCGTGTAATTGCACTGAAAGAAGGATTTAACGAATTGCGTGCATTAGGTTTGGTGGCAACGCCCGCGGGACTGGGCAGCAGTGTAGCAGCGACAGTTTCAAAAGAAGCGCCTGCACATATTAAACAGCTGGTAAAAGAGCTTCACGCGGGTACAGCTTTACTCGTGGATGTTCGTGAAGTGGAAGAGTGGGAAGCCGGGCATATTGAAGCCGCTTTACTGGTGCCGCTTTCAGGCTTGCAAACAGGGGCGGATGTTGATTTGCTTGCTGAAAAGGAACGTCAAACGCGCAAGCTTTATTTGTATTGCCGCTCTGGCAACCGCGTCCGCGTAGCCAAACCGCTCTTGCAACAACAAGGTTACCAGCGTGTAATCGCACTGAAAGAAGGATTTAACGAATTGCGGGCATTAGGCTTAGTGGCAACACCCGCTGAAACCAATCATTAACGATTAACCCTGAGCTTATGGACGAACATTTAAAAGAATTGAAAGAAAAATTAGCGGCTGATAGTGCCACACTTGTCGATGTGCGTGAAGAAGCTGAATGGGAAGATGGGCATATTGCAGGTGCACGGTTTGTTCCACTTTCTGAGTTAAAAGCTGGCGCTGTACCTAAACTGGCGGATAAAAAACGCAACTATTATCTTTACTGCAGGAGCGGCAATCGTGTCCAGCTGGCACAGTCCATCTTAGAATCCATGGGGTACGAAAATATTATTGCCTTAGACGAGGGATTTGATGAGCTGTGTGCGGAAGATTTTCCCGCCACCGACCCCGAGTGAGCTAACCAGTTTTGTTATCCATGGCACAAACACAGCTCACGTTACGTCAGTTTGCACCCATGCGCTTTGAAGCACGTGGCGATGCTGCGGGAGGACACATTATCATTGGAGCGGCAAAAGCCGCTGGGGGACGCGGGGATGATCTCCGCCCCATGCAGACCTTATTGGCAGCACTTGCCAGTTGTTCCAGTATTGACATCATCAGCATCCTGCGTAAAAGCAAACAAGCTTTCAGCAACTTCAACGTAGTGATCACAGGAACACGCACTGAAAGTATTCCCCAGGTTTTCACACGTATTCAATTAACCTTCCAGCTAACACAAACCAATACGCCACTGGATGAGGGCAAAGTACGCCGCGCGATTGAGCTGTCACTTAACAAATACTGCTCGGTTGCAGCCATGCTGCGAGCAGCGGGTGTTGCACTAAGCTATCAGCTGGAATTAAGCTAAAATTGCAATGCCACTTCCCCTACCTGACTGGTTGCGGCTGGCTGTTGATGCTTAGTAGCTGCCGTTGCCGTTATTGCCGTTGCCGTTATAGCTGTGAGGCATGAAATGAGCATTGCGGCGCTGTTTGCTGTACTGCGCGGGCTTGGCACATTTTCAATTCCTGCTGCCGCCGCTGCCGTTGCAGTGAGCAGCATTGCCACCCAGCTGCTGGACGCGGGAGCTCTGCCAATATTCAACAGCTGGCTGCTCTTCACCAGTACACTCAGTATTTATAACATAGACCATGCCCTAGACAGCCGCGGCACGGCCGCAGCACAAAAATACCGCATTGTCGCGTCTGCAGCTGTTTTGATCACACTGCTGAGCATTGTATGGGCGCTATGGGCAGCTCCTGCCATGGCATCGCCGCAGCTCTTAGGCATGGGTGTTTATATATGCGGCTTCATTGTGATTTATTTTATGGCACTCAGCCGCGTTAAGTGGCTGCAGTTTATCAAGGAGCTATTGGTGAGCGGATTTTTCACGCTTGGATGTTTCATTCCTGTATTAGTGCATCGGGGAGCTCAGGCTGAGTGGCCACAAACACTAAAACTAGCGGGGCACTCACTCAGTCAATTTTTTGATAACATGTTATCAGCACCATTGCAGCTCATGCAAACAACGTTCAGCTGGAAAATACTTTTACTGATGGGGTTGTTTTATGCTGTCCTCTTGCATAATGCGTTTATTTTCTCAGTCACGCGCAGTGCAGAAGATCTTAAACACAAAACAAACTCGTTAATTTTATATCTGGGTACTGAACAAAGTCAGCGCTTTGTCACTGCCTGGGGGCTGTTAGCACTCTTGGCGGTACTCAGTCTATTTCCACTTGCGCTCGGCGAATTCAATAGTTTTTATAAATATTACCTTGTTGCCGCACTCTGTCTTCAAGGCATCCTCTTCACAAAGCTGAACTCCGTTATGCGTTTGCCATTCCCATTTCAAGTCATTGGTGACGGCTATTTCCTGCTCATGGCGCTGCTCTTTCATGGTTATGCATTATGGTGATAATCATGCGCGCAAAAAAATATCAGGTTATACTTTAACAATAAATATTGCCATTATCATGAAAGCTATTCAAATTTCAAGTACTGGTGCTGCAGACGTATTGCAATACAATGATTTGCCGACGCCACAGCCCAAGCCGCACGAACTGCAAATTGCGGTTGTTTACGCCGGTGTTAATTTTATCGACATTTATTTCCGTACCGGTGTTTACGGTCAACAGCTATTGCCTTTCATCCTTGGACAAGAGGGCGTGGGCAGTGTCAGCGCTATTGGCAGCAATGTCACCAACTTTCAGCAGGGCGATAAGGTCTTATTCCTTATGGGCGGCTCCGGCAGTTATGCCGAGGTGACCACAGTTTCAGCCACTCAGGTTGTAAAAATCCCTGCAGCGATTGAGCTTAAAACGGCAGCTGCACTGGGGATCCAAGGGCTTACCGCGCATTATCTCACACATGATACCTTTAAGCTGCAAAGTGGACACAGTGCGTTGGTCCATGCTGCTGCCGGTGGCACAGGACAGCTACTCACACAACTAGCGAAAGCCCGCGGTGCAACCGTTGTCGCCACCGTTTCAACAAAAGCCAAAGCAGAATTGGCGCACGCTGTCGGGGCGGATCATGTGATTGTTTATAAAGATTATCACTTCAGCACCGAGGTTTTGAAGTTCATGACCGCTGAGGGGCTGGATGTAGTTTACGACAGCGTTGGTCAGGGCACTTTTAAAGAGAGCCTGCGTGTACTGAAACAGCGTGGTACATTGGTTTGTTATGGTCAGGCTAGCGGAAAAATTCCACCTTTTGACATTTTACAACTTAGCACTGGCGGCAGTCTTTATCTCACCCGCCCTACGCTCACCCATTACATCCGCACTTCCGAAGAGCTCAATGCCCGCGCCGAAGCCGTATTTGCTTATGTACGCAACGGCGTGCTGCAAACACCACGCATTGCTAAGGTCTTTCCGCTAGCGGAAGCAGCAGCAGCGCATAAGTACTTGGAAACACGACAGGCAATGGGAAAAATCCTGCTCGCCTGTCGTCCAGCATAAACGCTTGTTTTTCAATGCGCAGACAGCTTGCTTGCGCTCATTGAGAGAACCATTTGTTACGGTCAGACTAGCGGCAAAATTCCGCCTTTTGACATTTTACAACTTAGCACTGGCGGCAGTCTTTATCTCACCCGCCCTACGCTCACCCATTACATCCGCACTCCCGAAGAACTCAATGCCCGCGCCGAAGCCGTATTTGCTTATGTGCGCAACGGCGTGCTGCAAACACCACGCATTGTTAAGGTCTTTCCGCTAACGGAAGCGACAGCAGCGCATAAGTACTTGGATACACGACAGGCAATGGGAAAAATCCTGCTCGCCTGCCCCAGCATAAACGCTTGTTTTTCAATGCGCAGACAGCTGTTTGCGCTCATTGAGGGAACCACTACGGAACCCCAGCAGATCCAAACTAACGTACGAAAACCCGAATTCACGAAAACGCTGATAAAGCTCTGCACCATGGTTGCACAAAATCAAAAAATCATCGCGCGGAACTTCTATGCGCGCAAGGTTATGATGATAACGCACACGCAAGATTCGCAACTTAAAACGCTGTTTGAGGTACGTTTCGGCTTGCTCTATTTGTTTGAGTGCCTTGGGCGTAACGGCAATGCCGTAAGGAATGCGCGAGGCTAAGCAGGGCGCTGCAGGTTTATCGTGATTGGGCAGGGCGAGGCTGGCAGCAAGCTCCCGCACGGCTTGTTTGTTAAATGCCGCTTCAATGAGCGGACTGCGCACACCGTACTGAGCAGCCGCATTGCGCCCGGGGCGATGGTCTTGCGTATCATCAAGATTAGCGCCATCTAGCATCACCTGGAAGCGTTCGCCATCCATAAGAGTTTTAAGCCGGGAATAAAGCTCCTGTTTGCAATAATAACAACGACTGCTGGAATTTGCCTGATAGGCAGAATTTTGATGTTCGTAAGTGTCCATGACACGAAGCGGAATATTGTGGGCTTTAGCCAGTGCCTGCGCGTCGCGCAGCTCTGTTTCAGAAAGACTAGGGGACCGGGCAATAACGGCTAAGGCATTGTCTGCGCCCAATTCCTCACAGGCCAGCTTGGCAACGACTGAAGAATCGACACCGCCAGAATAAGCAATAAGGGCACGCTTAGTGCTGCGCACAATAGCCCTCAGTGCAGCAACGCGTGCCTGCACGTCGGCATTATTGGCATCCATAGGAGTATTATAACATCCACAAACAGCGCCTGTCAAGCATTGTGTGTGGGGGGCTTAGCTGCTTCAAGCATAAAAGGGATGGAATGTTTGTGCGGCTTGTTTGAGATCCTCGCGCATGACACGGGTATAAAGTTCTGTCGTTTGAATACAGGCATGACCAAGCAGTTCCTGTACAGTGCGTAGATCGGCACCATTTTGGATGAGATGTGTGGCACAGGAGTGTCGCAATGTATGCGGGGAGAGCTGCGTACTGTCAATGCCGCCGCGGGTGAATGAACGTTTAACCAATTTCCACAAACCCACGCGTGAAAAAGGCTGCGCGCGGCGCGCGGGAAAAAGCGGCGTTTGTGGAGTCGGCGACTGCTGGGCGGGCAGCAGTTGGGGAAGCGTCTCACGAACATAATCATCAGTGGCGGATTGCAATGAAGCAAAAAGCGGGATAAGCCGCGGACGAGCGCCTTTGGCGGTAAATTGCAATGTACTCAGCTCCGGGCTGAGCGATGAAAGCTGTAACTTGGCTAATTCACTGATGCGCAGCCCCAATGCGTAAAGGTATTGCAGGATAAGTTTATTGCGGACAGCTGTGGGATTGGGCGTAGGAAATGTTTTGAGAAAGCTGCGCAATATTTGACTGGGAATAACCGCAGGAAGGCGGCGTTGAAGTTTGGGTGTACTCAGCAGTGTTGCAAAATTAACGTGAAGCATTCCTTGCTGCGTCAGAAATTGCAGGAAGTTTTTTAGCGCGGACAAACGGCGCATAAGCGACGCGGCAGCGTATAGGGGGGGAAGTTCGGAAATAGCGATACGCTGAAACGATGGCGAATGCTGTGCAGGGCCGGGCGGTGGGTGGCGCACGACCGCTTGACGAATGACGGCTGGACTTGCCGCAAGGAAAGCTTGAAAGACGGCAAATGAAGTAGCGGCACTATGGCTGCAGCCGTGACTTTGTGCAAAAGCTATAAATTGGGCAATATCGCTGAGGTAGGCGCTGCAGCTGAGCGGACGCAAGGCCTGTGTGAATGTGAGTTCATCAACGTAAGCGGCATATTCAGCAGCAAAGCTGGCACTAAGTGATGCTGACGGGGTTTGCAACTTGGACACTTGTTCCATTTGTGTTATTGATATTATTTAACTATTGGACTGTGGGGCGGCGGCTGGAATAGTGACACTGTTGGGAGCGGCTGTATTAAAAAAGGTAAAAGGATCGATGGGGAGACCTTTATAGTGGAGTGCAAAAAAGAACCCTGCGCGCGTATAACCAAGCAGAGCAGCTTTACGCACACGCGTTGCTGAACGATGACGGACACTCTCCATGCCACTGTAAAAAGAAAAGAAATTTTCGGAATGGCGCACCACCAATGCTAACCCCCACCCGCGCAAGGGAGCAGTGAAAACGATGGTACCAGCCTCGCTGGCTTTAATGGGAAACTTTTTTGTGAGCGCATAAAAGACGCCCGGGTGAAATGCAGCTGTAGAAATTTCATAAGGTTTAAGGGCTGCAAGCGGTACAGAAGCTTGTAGCTGGCTCATGGGCAATGTAAAATCCAGCCCAGCGGAGCGGGCATCCAAGCGCGAGAGTGGATCTGGAAATTCAATCGGCACTAATTTTCCGCCAAGAACAGAAGAAAACGTCTGATGACCGCTGAGCAGTTGTTTAGAAACTGTCGCTGACTGAGTGGTTAACGCAGCGGATGCAGACGAAGCTGCTTTTTTAGGGGGAGACTGTATAATATCGCTGAGTTTTTGATATTGACTGTGAATATAAGCAGAATAAAGCCACACTTCACTAGGGTAGTGAATGGGAAGCCTCAGCCGTTCACCAATATAGAGCAGTTCGGGATGAAACGTTGTCTGTTGTGAGTGCCGCCGCTCTGTTTTCAGCAAAACCTTAAACGTTGTGATGGGTATGCCTTCACGCCGCGCTAAGGCACCAAGCGTTTCACCTGCGGTGACAACATGAATACGGGCACGCGGCAATTTAATCAGCGCGTTGGCTTTGATGACAATATCAGCATTGCGCTTACGCAGCTGGCTGAGACCGATGCCATAACGGCGGGCAATGTTTGCAAGTGTTTCATCAGCTTTGAGTTGATAATAAATGAACGTACTATTTATGGCGGCAGGTTTTTGCGCCTGCGCGGGTACGCTGCTGAGTGCAATGAGCACACTGAGCGCGCCGATACTGGCAAATGGGCTGATAAAATTAAAGAGTTTGAAGACTGTTTGGCGAAATTGCGCAAACAGAACAAACTGAACAAACTGAGCGAACATAACGCTTAGAGTATCGGAGAAATTGAGCTGTCGTTAAACCCCTAAGCGATGCAAAATATTGAAACATTGAAACATTGCCATGTTAAAAGCTGTTATTCATTTACGCTCAGTATTTCCAACGTTCGCGTGATTGGTTCAGCAGCGGCAGGAGCGTAACAATGGAAATAACAACCAAGGCTAAGGAAATAATTCCACAAACGACAGGGCCCCAAACGTAGAGGCCCCAAAGACCAAAAAGTGGCGCTAAAAGCATACGAATACCGGTAAATCCACTGTGAATAGCCATGTACGTGCCTACTTTGGCGACTGGCACCATTTGATTCACCCAAAGTTTCCAAACAATCGTTCCACCGGCGCGTGCGCACCCGTAAAGTATCATACTCAGCACTAAACTGAGGTAGCTCGTTCCAAAAAAGAACAGCGATAAATACCCGAAGAACAGAACATTGATAAAAATGCGCAGTAACAGGAAAGGAATTTTATCAAAAACATAACTCATCGGGATAGTCATTATCAGCTGCACCAGCTGGGGCAGGATAACCAGCAGAAAAATAACGCGTGTTTCCTGATAAGCAAAACCGAAACTTTCTTCACTGAGGTAATTGGGACGATACGGAAGGATCCAGAGGTTGGCAATTCCCAGAAACATCCATGAACTGAGGATGAGCAAAAAGAGACGATCCTGTTTGAGAATGTTAAAAACTTCACGCAAGTGCAGCCGCTTGCGGTTACTTTTGCTTTTAAGCCGCGGCAGGCGCGCAGAGAACAGCGTTGCGATGCTCATTGCCGCCAATGTGATCAACACGATCCATTGATAACCCGATAAAACTCCGAACATCGCAATGTCAGCATGATAAAGAGCTCTAAAAATGTAAGCGAAGAGAATGGTACCCAGTGTTATCGCCAAACCGGTGACGGCAAAACGTCTGCCGCGGCTGCTTTTGGGATAACGGCTGTAAAATTCTGCCATGAGCGGATGGATGCCATCGTAAGGGAACGCGAGGATGCAGACAAGGATGAGCAGAAAAAAAACATTTTGCCATAATATAGAAGCCAGCAATGCCAGCATCCCTATAAGGTTAATGGTCACAATTATCTGTGGCAGCAGAAATTGACGTTTGAAGATCCATAAACTAAGCGGAACGGAGAGCACAAAGCCACTTTTAAGCAAAACCCCCAGCAACGTTTTTTCCCAGGTGCTGGCATTGAGTTCGTGGATAAAGACAAGCATTAACACAACTTCCGTGATGGGAATGAGGGCGCTGAGAAAAAAGCTGCGCAAGCTGTCTAAAATAACAAGACGTGTATAAATATTCATAACAAATAAATGAACAGGACTCCTTAAAAACAATACATGTACACTTGCAGTACCAGCTGAAGTGGCACTTGCAATGCTGCCATCACAACAGCTCAAACAACAGCAAGCACACGGCTTAGCGTTTTTATAAAGTGTTTGTGTTCGCGAATATTTTGCGCGGCATCCACTTGCAGCTCCAGTACAAAGCTCTTCCCCGCAGCTAAGTACCCAGTAAGCACAGTGCCGAGCTCAATTTCACTCAGCACACGCGCGTAAGCCAGTCCCCAGCCCATTGTTATGCCCTTAAATGTGAGGTCATGACGAAACACAAAACGTTCCCAATCAGCTTCAGGCATAAACGCGCGCAGCGGCAAATGTTGAAAAATACTGCCTTCCTTATTATTAATAACAACAATGCCTAAGGGATATTGCTGTAGGAACGAGAGCGATGACAAATCATGCAGCAGCGTCAGATCGCCCACCACAGCCAGCACAGGACGCCGCAATGCAGCAGCAATGCCGCTGCATTGCGCCACCAAGCCGTCAATGCCGCTGCTCCCGCGTGAAACATTCAACCCCTTGAAAAAGCTGGTCAGCGGCAAAAGATTAAAAGAACGTACGGGCATGCTATTCCCAATAAAGAGATTCCACGGACGCTGAGGCCGCAGCTGCAGCAATGTCCTAAAAGCGCCTAATTCTGTCAAACCCTTGAATGAATGAGCTCGCGCGTGTGCACGGAGCTTCACATCCAGCTGCATCATTTTTTGTAAAAGCCGCTGAGCAGCAGGTTGCGGTGAGCTTGGCAACAGCGGGCGCAGCAATGTTAAAAGTGTTTTCAGCATTGTCTGGATGCCGGCACTACCCGTCCGCGAAGCTTTAAGTGCGTGCGTCTTTCCGTGCGGCGGCAAAATTTGCATGGGGTCGTAATGGGCGCTTAGCCGTTCTATGTGGCAATAACTTTCAGGCGGGTGTTTTGCCAGCCAATTGACAAGCTGCTGACTCAAGAGCTCGCTGCCAATATGCAGCACCGTTGTAAACTGCAATGCACGTTCCCATTCGGGTACGTTAAGCTCTTGCAAAGCTTCCAGCAGCAGTGGAAAACTGAGGCTCAGCGGGGAAGCCTCAGCCCCATCATCGTTTGCATGAGCTGTGTACGGGTGGAGACGCAGCGGCGAAGCACCATCGACAAACACTGGCGCAGCCAGTAAAACTGCAAGCTCGCTCACTTGTGCGGCTAAGCTTTTACTGTTGACATGACTCTCGTCTGTTCCATCATAAAGCGCGCTGATGATCAAGACCTGCGCCCCGCGTTGGACTGTTGCCGCCAGCGTTTGCGCCATCGCCTGCAATGCCGCAGCTGACTGCACAGCGGCAGTCTTTGAACTTGCATGGTTGTCCGCCGCCGTTGCTCCAGCTGCCGGGTGCTGCAATATTTGAAAAATGTGTGACACTGGACGTGTCCAGGCACCCAACAGCGGCTTTTCAAAAGGAATATTGAAATGCACCACCCCCTGCTGAACCGCGCCAGTGCTGCAAGTACCCTGGGCATGCTGCATGCCGCGACTGATGAGTTGCTGCCACTCACTCAACTTGCCGCCAACAGTACTTTCAGCACAAACAGGGAGTTCAGCACTAAAAGCAGCATAAGCAGCAAAAAAATCACGTTGAATCATTGTTTGATTGGCGCGAATGCCCTGCAGCTGCGCAGGACGGTCAGCGGAAAGCACAACCAAGGGAAGCTCGCACTTAGCCGCTTCCACAACGGCTGGAAAAACATTCGCCAGCGCCGTTCCTGAGGTCACAATCACCCCCGCCGCACGTCCGCTGCTGCGCGCATAACCCAAGGCATGGTAAGCTGCGCCGCGTTCGTCAATATGCCCGCACGTACGGAGCTGTGCTGAGGCAGGATCAATAACAGTAGCGGCAGCGGCAATTGGTGACAGCTTGCCAACCGCCCCCTCTAAGAGCGCCGCCCGTTCTAGCGGCGATGTTTTAGCTAAAAAACGCTGCAGCGTAAAAAGACCGTGCAGCAATGGAGCGCTGCGCGCACCGGAAGCGTAAACAAAGTACTGCAGTCCCAACCGCAGCAAGCTTACAAGAATACACAGTCCGTATTCCCAACTAGAATTAGGCACAAGACCCGCCGCCCTGTGTTCCTGCGTTCCATTGTTTGGCTCAGGGTGAACATTGCTCACTGCATTCAATCAAGCCTGATTAAATAAACGTCAACCACCCGTGTGTGTCCTCTGCACTGCCGTCTAACAATGAAAAATATTTATCCTGTATGGTTTTTGTAATGGGACCGCGTTTGCCTGTACCAATTTTAAAACTATCGACCTGCGTGACTGGGGTAATTTCCGCTGCTGTGCCTGTGAGGAAAATTTCATCGGCATAATAGAGCATTTCGCGCGGAATACTTTCTTCGCGCACGGGTATTTTTAGTTCTTTGAGAAACGTCATAACGGTATGCCGCGTAATCCCGGTGAGAATAGAAGAAGACAGACCAGGTGTGAAGACCTCGCCATCGCGCACGAGGAATAAATTTTCACCAGACCCCTCCGCCAAAGTTCCATTAACGTCCAGGGCAATGCCCTCAGCAAAGCCGCGTTCCTCCGCTTCCATTTTAATAAGCTGCGAATTGATATAATTGCCGCAGCTCTTCGCAAGGGATGGCGTTGTATTGGGCGCCGGACGATGCCACGTGGAAACACAAGCGCTGATGCCTTTTTCCAGTCCCTCTTCCCCCAAATAAGTGCCCCATTCCCAGGCTGCTATCATCACATTAGTAGGACAGCTCTTGGGATTGAGCCCCAGTTGCTCATAACCGCGGTAAATAAGCGGACGAATATAAGCCGATTTTAAGTGATTGACACGCAAGGTCTCCACAATAGCAGCATTGAGCTGTTCGGCGTTATAAGCTGGCTCCATTCTGTACGTACGCGCGCTTTGTAAAAGCCGCCGCGTATGCTCCTGCAACCTGAAGATAGCACTGCGCTCGCCCACACGATAAAGCCGCACCCCTTCAAATACACCGCTGCCATAATGCACCACATGTGCCAGCACGTGGATTTTAGCAGCTTCCCACGCAACCAACTTGCCGTCCATCCAAATTTTGTCTGCCTTAAATGCCATCGCCACAATTCCTTATTGATTATTGATTATTGATTATAAAAATTATTGTAGCATGAATTGGGGAAATATAATGAATCCGGTAAAAGCTTTCATACATTGTTGACTGGCAATTTCATGGCGCCCACCAAATCGCTGGCAGAAATGCCGCGGCGCGTCAAATAACGCGTAAATTGTTTTAACAGGCGCGGCAGGCGTTCTGGCATCAGCATTGCCGCTGTCCCAATGCCCACCAGACTGGCACCCGCCAGCATGTATTCCACCACATCTTCCCAATGCGTCACACCGCCAATGCCTAAGATAGGCAACGCGCTTGCCTGTGCCGCCTCGTACACCATTGCAAGGGCAATCGGTTTAATGCCAATGCCTGAATAACCGCCCACTACATTGCTCAAATAAGGACGCCAGCTTTCCGTGTCAATTTTAAGTCCTTTAATGGTATTCATGATAGAAAGTGCATCAGCACCGCGTTCAGCAGCCACACACGCCATGTCAGCAATAGCTGCTGCGTGCGGTGAAAGTTTGACCATCAGCGGCACCTTGCCCTTGACAGCCGCACAGGCACTCACCACTTCCGCCAGTAGGACAGGATCGCTGCCAAAAGGTTTATTGTGATAGTCCACATTGGGACAGCTTACATTGAGTTCAATGATGCCGACCCCCTGAAGCGCCGCCACGCGCTGCACCAACTCCACAAATTCGTTAATTGTAAAACCAGCCACGTTAACCAGCTTGACAACGGGAAGCGCCTTTGCACGCGGGTACTGTTCATCAATGAAATGCTGCAGCCCGTCATTCTGAAGCCCAATGGCGTTAAGCAGTCCCGCCTCTGTTTCAGCAATACGCGGTGCGGGTGCCCCTGCACGCGGCTTTAAGGTCACAGTCTTAAAGCTCATGCCGCCCCAAACACGCGGAGGAACAAACTCAGTAAAAGCGACCAAGTGCCCGGCAGTGCCCGCCACAGCCACCAAGGGGGTAGCAAATGAAATGCCCGCAAAACGCTGTTGCAGTGCTTCCTGCACTGCCGCATCAGTCCGTTTAACCATTAGCAGCGTGTCATTATTGCGGCACACTGCTTTCCAGGAGGGGGGTGCTATTATCGGCTGTGTTTTGCACACGCAAGCTGAAGCGGCGGGGTGAAAAGCTTTTAATGCGCACGCCGCGTACAGGTTCGACAAAAATCTCAAGTGCATAATTACCGGGATCGGCAATATTTTCTGTCCGCAAAAGAAAGGAGAAGTTTTCATAAGGATCAAAATTCTCAGCTATTTCTTCAAGAATTTCAAAATTGATATTGGTGACGGTGATCACTTGCTGGGTAAACAAGCCCGCGCGCGGCAGCCCCGTTTCCACTGGAAAACTCCCCTCAATGGTCTCACTTAGAAACCGTGAACGCAAATACAGGAATACTGAAATGACACGCTCACGATCCACTTGAATAAGCGGGTGCAGCGATTTGTTTAAAAAAACCGTGAGCTCCTTGTTCGCCTGCAGATTTTCAATAGCAATGGGTTCCGTTTGCAATGAGGTAATATCGGTAAGAATTTCCTGCGGTCCCGAGATCCATAAACGCCTGGGTTTCACAGAAACACGTGCCACATAAAAATCCGCGTGCGGTTCGCCTATCAGCTGCGGTGCCAAATCCACCAATTTACGATTTAATACTGAGAGGGTCACATTCACCACATCAGGTGAAGAACGCAGCACCTGCACATTTTGCGGGACACCGCGCAAAATAGGTTTATACCGCACATCGCCCTCGTCCTCAGCTCTAAGATCTAATTCTGCGGTAAGCTGATTTTCGTCCAAGCTGAGTAAGGCATCCTTCGTGCCACTGAGAAAAACAGTGATATTCTTGGGAACATCGCTACTCACGGAAAGCTGTGGATTTGCCAGGACATTTAGCGGGATGAGAACGTTGGTTTCGGTAATGTCTTGACTCTTCATGTAAAAAAAGATAAACAGCGAAGCAACTATTGAGAATAATTTGGTCCAGCGATTAGCGGTAAAAAACTGTTTGCCCGTGCGGCGCCAGTTCAAGGTACGCACGCGTTCCCGTAAAATCGGCAAACTGACTTTTACCAACTCCAGCAAATTTTGCACTTGTGAAGCAGCTGCATGAAATTCCTTAGCGCGTCGCATTTCCGCATGACGGCGTTCCTGTGTTGGTATTTTTACTTTAAACGGCAAGCGCGGCTTAGCCGTTTTTGCAGTCCTGGCAATTTTAGAAGGTTTGGTGTTTTTGGATTTTTTACGTACGGTCATTATTTTACAGTTCCCCCCTCACTCATGAAAATATTTCAAGATCTGTGCTGCCACGGCTTTAACGGCAATGCCGCGCTCCAAACGTGCCTGATACGCTACACTCAGTTGCCCCGTTTCTTCACTCAGGACAATCACAAAAGCATCGGAGCTCTCAGCAACGCTCAATGCCGCTCTGTGGCGTGTACCAATATGCCGCTTGCCGCCAGCCGCTGCATAACCTTTACGTGTTATTCCAGCAGCTCCGCGCCGCCGTTCCTTTGCAGGCATTTCCGTACGCAATGCAAAAGAAAGATTGGGCACATAACAAGCAGCACTCACCAGCCGATTATTGCGAATGACCACGGCGCCATCGTGTAGTGGTGAAGCTTTCTGAAAAATAGCATATAGCAGCGCCTCATTGACTTCAGCATTCAGCATCACACCTGTATTAATGATGGCTGCTAGTGAATCGCGTTTTTCCAAAACAATAATAACTCCTAAACGCTGGCGTTTAAATTGTGCCACCACACTTGCTAAGAGCGTTGCCGTACGCCGTGCAACATACTCATGCTCACGTGTCAAAAAGCGCTGAAAAACAGTTGTATCACGTATGCGGTAAAGTCCCTGCCTGATCTCCGATGGAAACAGGATAATCACCGAAAGCAACATAATGGAGACCACATTTTCTAAAATATAATTCAAAGTGGTCAAGTTAAACATGCTCGCAAGCAATGTTAAGAAGATAATAATAAAAAACCCCTGAATAGCCGGCAATGCCGGTGTACGCGCCACTTGCGAATACACAACGTAAATAATGACCGCCACTATGGCAATGTCAAGAAAGTTACTGAACGTGAACTCTTCAAAAAATGCAAGATATCTGCCCATGGTTAGTGATTAAGCTGAAATAATATTAATATCAATGATTAACGATAAATGCTGTGAGCCTGTTCGCCGCTACTGGCGCCTAAGATTGGAAAGAAGCTGTCAATAGAATGACGCGCGGCTTGTACGTCGTGCACACGCACCATATTCGCGCCGCGCATAAGCGATGCCAAATGAATGGCTATTGTACCTGCAAGCCGCTCATCAGGACGGCATTCCGTAAGCTGAGTGACCAATTGTTTCATCGACGCGCCAATCAGAATAGGTTGTTTCAAACGCTTAAAATGTTTAAGCTTGTTAAGCAAGGCAATGTTATGTTCAGCTTCCTTGCCAAACCCAATGCCAGGATCAATCATTGTTTTATGTTTCGTCATGCCCAAACGTTTAAGAATTTTCAATTTCTTAGCTAAATACGCGTACACCTCTGCACTAACATCGGCATAACGGACATTATTTTGCATCGTTGCAGGCTCGCCGCATTTATGCATTAGAACAATAGGCGTATCCGCTGTCACTGCCAATTCCAGCATTCTGTTCTGCGAAGCGTCACCGGCGGAAATATCGTTAATCATGTCCACACCATGGTCAATGGCCTCAGCTGCCACTTCCACTTTGTTTGTATCGATGGATAAACGTAAATCGGGATAACGTTTTCTGAGTTTTTTCAATTTTGGCATGATGCGTCTGCGTTCCTCTTTAAGAGGTACTGGCAACGCGCCCGGGCGCGTCGATTCACCTCCCAGGTCAATAATATCCACACCAAAAAGCAACATGCGTTCAATCTGCCGAAAAAACGGAACATCTTTCTGAAACAACCCGCCATCAGAAAATGAATCCGGTGTGACGTTGACGATGCCCATCACATAAGGACGTGTAAAATAAAATTCTCCACCGTCACTGAATACCAACTTTAACGGCACAGGGGGCTTTTTTGCGGAAGTGTGAAGCTTTGGGGGTTTAGTTGTCATCATCCATCGTTATTAAGGCGGCATTCCACTCAGTGCAGAGCTAAATCAGCTTCAGCATGATTATAACTGATAATGGTAACGCTCAGCTTTTCCAGTTGCAGTTTTACAGTCAATACTGAGGGTATTATGAGTCTCTCCTGCTGTATTCGCTTCCGTATAACCCACAAGCTGTGCATCAATATTAAAATTTGCTGCAATGTCTATCAGTAAACGCGCATCAGCCTCACGAGTCAAAATCACTTCCAAACGATGTCCGCAATTATACACCTGCAAAAGTTCACGCATGGGCGTTCGCTCTGCCAATAGCTTAAAGATGGGCGGAAGCGAAAACAGCCGATCTTTCACATAATGGATCCCCTTGCCAAAGCGTAAACATTTTGTCTGCCCGCCGCCTGTAAGATGAAAAATTGCCTGAATGGGTTGGGTGTCCATTGCAGCAGCGCCAGCCCTTGTTTTCAGCTTCTTAAAAAACGTTTTCATCACTGGTAAATAACTGCGCGTCGGACTCAACAAGGACTGCCCCACAGTCAATGGCGTTCCAGCAAGCGCATCGCTGATTGCATAATCACCATTATAAAGGTACTGCTCAGCTGTACTGTCATCGACGCTCTCAGGATAGGCACTGAGATAGCTGTGTTTCAATAAGTCATGGCGTGCGGCACTGAGCCCATTAGCGCCTATGCCCGAATTGTATTCTGGTTCATAACTGGCTTGCCCGGCTGATGCCAAACCCACAATCACAGCGCCCGCACGCACCCGTGCAGCATCAATAAAATCAACACGCGGCAGCCACGTTGCAGCGGTCACGTCCACAGTAAGCGTACGCACAGTTTCACCTAAATCTGCCGTCTCCCCAGCCACAACACGCGCCGCAATATTGTATTCAGACAAGTATTCCGTAAAAGCATGATTGGCAAGCATCAATTCACGTACAATTTCACCGGGAATACGGCGTTTATGCCGTGCAATTGTTGAAGTAAAAATAAATCGTTCCGCAGCGCCCACTGCCAGCAAATCATCGGTATTCATCACCAGCGCATCCTGTGCTATATGCCTGAACCCGCTCAGCTCACCCGTCTCACGCCAGTACAGATACGCCAGCGCCGCTTTACTGCCGCAGCCATCGCTGTGCATGAGAAATAATGGCTCAGCTTCCGCCGCGTCCGCACGCGGGAGAAATTGACTTACAGCAGCTGCAAAAGCACCCGCACCAAATTCTGGAAAAACGCTGCCCGCCGCTGGTTGCTTACGCACTGCCTGAAGCGCAGCATGCACATCCGTTTTTGCAGCCGCTACGCCGCGTGCCGCATAAGTTTCACTCATAAGCGGTGCGCATTTCATTTTTTACAACCACCAGCTCCTAACAATAGCTACCAACAATAGCTGCCGACAAAACCTCAACCACTCAGTTGTCCTGCTGGTTCTTTCAAGACATCAACCATTGTCCTGCCCAGCTCCGCAGGCGAGTCCACCACGTGAATCCCGCGCGCGCGCATAAAAGCTTTTTTAGCAGCAGCCGATTCGTCCTGTGAGGCAATGACCGCACCTGCGTGCCCCATTCTGCGCCCAGGCGGTGCCGTTTCGCCCGCAATAAAACCCACCACCGGTTTTTTCATCTGTGCCTGTACGTACTCAGCCGCCTCCAATTCCAATGCACCGCCAATCTCACCAATTAACATCACTGCATCCGTTTCCGTATCGCCTTCAAATAATTCCAATAATTCATCCATCTTAGAACCGATGATTGGATCCCCGCCTATGCCAATGCATGTACTCTGTCCCAATCCTAAACGCGTAAGCTGATCGATGGCTTCATAAGTAAGGGTACCGGACTTGGAAATTAGACCAATGCGTCCGGGTCTCGCAATAAACCCCGGCATGATCCCCACCTTTGCCTGCCCTGGCGTCAGCAGCCCTGGGCAGTTGGGACCAATCAGGCGCGTCTGTGTCCGTTGCGAATGCAACTCAGCATAAATCTCGCTCATCGCGCGCACGGGAATGCCTTCCGTAATGCACACAATTAACTCAATGCCAGCATCAATCCCTTCAAAAATGGCTTCTGCTGCAAACGGCGCAGGCACAAAGATCAGCGCCACATTGGCAGCTGTCTCAGCCCGAGCAGCCTTCACCGAGTTAAACACCGGCACCTGCCCGTCCAGCGCCCGCTGCCCCGCCTTACCGGGTGTTACACCAGCCACCACCTGTGTACCATACGCTAAACATTGCTGCCCATGAAATGTTCCTTCACTGCCCGTAATGCCCTGAATTAAAACACGTGAATTTTTATCTACTAAAATAGCCATCGTCCGTTCCCCCTTTCAACCAGCCTGCGCCAATTCCACGGCCCGTTCAGCCGCTGCTTCAAATTGTTCTTCAGCCACCACCTTCACTCCGCTGCTCGCAATAATACTCTTGGCTTCCTTTGCATTTGTTCCCACTAAGCGCACCACCACCGGCACGCGCAAATCCAACTCTTTCGCCGCGTCCACAACGCCTTGCGCCACCCTGTCGCAGCGCACAATGCCGCCAAAAATGTTAATCAAAATTGCTTTCACATTGGCATCCGCTAAAATAATGCGAAATGCCTGTTTCACAGTCTCCGCGCTAGCTGTCCCGCCCACATCTAAAAAATTGGCAGGACTGCCGCCTTTTAGCTTAATTAAATCCATCGTTGCCATCGCCAACCCCGCACCGTTGACCATACAGCCCACATTGCCCGTCAGCTTGATGAAGTTCAGATTGTAGCGGCGCGCCTCAATTTCACTCGCCGCTTCTTCATGTTCATCGCGCAACGCGGCAAGCTCTTCATGCCGATACAAGGCATTGTCATCAAAATTCACTTTGGCATCCAATGCCAAAAGTTCATTCGTTTTAGTTACCACCAAGGGATTGATCTCTACAATGGAAGCATCGCTAGTCGTATAAAATCGGTACAATGCGGTTAACAGCTTCAAACCCGCTTTTGCCAGTGCCCCGCTCAGTCCCAGCGCCTCCATCAAGCCCCGCGCCTGATAACCGCGTAACGGCGCGCCCGGTGCCACATTTGCTTTGACAATTTTCTCCGGTGTCTCCCGCGCCACTTCTTCTATATCCATGCCGCCCGCCTGTGAAACAACCACGACATTCTGTCCCGTCGCCCTGTCCAAGGTTATGGCCACATACAATTCCCGTGCAATGTCCACAGCTTCTGCCACCATAACTTTTCGCACCAGCTGTCCTTCGGCGCCTGTTTGCGGCGTGACTAGGGTCATGCCTAAGATATTTTTGCCATGGTTTAAGGTTTCATCGGCGTCGCGTGAAAACTTCACACCGCCGCCTTTGCCGCGTCCGCCTGCATGGATCTGTGCCTTGATCACCCAGCCAGCGGCTTGGAAGTGTTTTTTTACCTCGGCTATTGTCGCTGCCAAATCCTCGGCTTTCTCTACAACAATCCCATCTTGAATAGGTATATCGTACAGTTTCAATAAATTCTTTGCTTGATATTCGTGTATTTTCAAATGACAACCACCCTCTATGTTATTTTATTACATGACTGCTTCATCAAGCAGTCCACTCAGCAGCGCTCAGTGTATTACTTCGCCCGCTTCAACGCTTGCTCATGACTACCCCTGCAACTCATCGCACGCGTAGCTGCCTATGCCACAAGTAAAAATCAGCGTACCCTGCCTGCCCGATAAAGAAACGCCAAATGCTGTAAAAATCATCACGCGCACTAACCCGCAAACAAAGACATTAGCGCGCCCGCCTTAACGCTTCCTTTTAGCTCCCAGACCTGTTTCTCTATTCTCCAAAGCGTTTCGTCCCCTCCGGAATAGCTGAGAATGGAAGTATCGTCGTGGGATAAGTCCCGCGAGCAGCGTTTGGCTCATTAGAAGCTGATTTAGGACCAGCTGATTTAGTATCAACTGATTTATCCTTACCTTGAGTATGATTATTATTTTTACTCATTTTTAAGCTACAATTAACTGTTGAATCATAAAAAATCACCACATCTTACTAAGTATAACATGTAAATGTAATCACTACAAAAACTAATGCAATATTAGTAAACAAAAGAGAGATGCTGCGAAACTTTACTACTTTCCT
Organism: Spirochaetota bacterium; assembly: GCA_965249715.1. Taxonomy (GTDB): domain Bacteria; phylum Spirochaetota; class UBA12135; order COTS27; family COTS27; genus COTS27. Next base: position 69,535 of record CBDFMP010000042.1, read on the forward strand.
ATATTGTGGAAGATTTCTTTCACTCATCCAAGCGTACACGCACTCTAATGTAACAGCTGGATTTTTCTCCCAGTATTTCTTTAATTCATTGGCGGGCGATAAAATATGAACATCTTTAATATCATCCAATATTCTATAGTGATAGGTTTCATTATGAATAAGCTCCGAGGTGCGTTCGAACTTACTTACACCATTTTTTTCACTTTTCTTGTTGCTGCTCATACTGAAAGCTTAAATAGTGTATAATTATAACATCAAGCTGCACAGCTGAAGCAGCCAATAATTGAGCTGGTGTGCATGGTCGCTTCAGCAGCTCTCCATCGTTGCAATATTTTTATGTCTGCTCAGCCCACAAGTATTTTCATCGACGGTGCCCATGGCACCACAGGCTTAGAACTTCAGTCTCAGCTTGAAGCCTTGCCGCAACACTTCAAGCTCATCACCATCCCCGATGCCCAGCGTAAAGACCCCAGTGTGCGCACAGCAATCCTGGTTGTTATGCTATCACGTTTGTGGCATTGATCCAACCGCTCAGCGCGTCAACTCTACCCACCTTAACGACTCCTTGACTTCCAAGTCCTAGGGTCCAACCTCTTTATAAGTCTCTTGAATGTACCATTCTCATCAGAAGAAAAAGATAACGGAAGTATCACACTCCCAGGAATTTGCCTACTATTATTGGAAAACTTAAAATTAGAATTTTGCTGGCGACCATTACGCACAACACTATCAGTCTTATTCATTATTAACCTGCCTCTAAATAAGTAATCCACTTAAACTATAAAGACTTACTCATCATAATATACATACAAAATTATTATAAAAACTATTGCTACCACCCATACTGAAAGCTTAAACAGTATATAATTATAACATCAAGCTGCGCAGCTGGAGCAGCCAATAATTGAGCTGGTGTGCATGGTCGCTCCAGCGGCTCCCCATCGTTGCGATACTTTTATATTTTTATGTCTGCTCAGCCCACAACTATTTTCATCGACGGTGCCTATGGCACCACAGGCTTAGAACTTCAGTCTCAGCTTGAAGTCCTGCCGCAGCACTTCAAGCTCATCACCATCCCCGATGCCCAGCGTAAAGACCCCAGCGCGCGCGCAGCTGCTTATACGCAAGCAAAAATCTGCATTCTCTGCCTGCCCGATGAAGAAGCAAAAAATGCCGTCCCCGTCATTGTACGCAGCAATCCACAAACAAAGATTTTAGATGCCAGCAGCGCCCATCGCGTGCACCCCGATTGGTGTTACGGCTTTCCCGAACTGCCAGGACAAAAGGAGCGCATTGCCGCAGCGCAGTACGTCAGCAATCCCGGTTGTTATGCTATCGCGTTTGTGGCATTGATCCAACCGCTCATTGCCAATGGCAAGCTGTCTCCCAACACTGCGCTTACTGCTCACGGCGTGTCCGGTTACTCGGGCGGCGGCAAGTCCCTTATTCAAACATTCCAGCAGCCGCCCGCCGCATCGATACTTTCCGCCATGCAGCGCCAATATCTGCTTTATTCACTTGGCAGCATACACAAACACGTTCCCGAAATGCAAGTACAGACGGGACTGCACATTGCGCCGCTTTTCCAACCTGCCGTTGTTCCCTGTTACCGCGGCATGATCGTATCCATCCCGCTTCATGCCAATTTACTCGCTGCGCAAAAACTAAGTCCTCAGACCATCTTCTCCACCCTGCGCAATACTTATGCCAATGAGCCCGCTATCATCGTACACGATCAAACATCGCTTGCTCCCACATTAGTAATGGAGAAGTTTCTTCCATTCACACACTCAGAAGTACAAGACGATAGCGGCACACACCTGTTGGAGCTCATTGTCACCGCCACTCCCGATGATGCCTGTATGCTTATTGCACGGCTGGACAACTTAGGCAAAGGCGCCGCACAAAATGCCGTTGCCAACTTATGGTTTATGATTTAGCTGAGCTGCCAAACCCCGCTTAGCGTAAGTTTGTAATATTCTGATAAACGAAGATCGCACGTTCGGACACCTTTTGTCAAATCCAATGACCAGAAGTACAAGATGATAGCGGCACACACCTGTTGGAGCTCATTGTCACCGCCACTCCCGATGATGCCTGTATGTTTATTGCACGACTGGACAACTTAGGCAAAGGCGCCGCACAAAATGCCGTTGCCAACTTATGGTTTATGATTTAGCTGAGCTGCCAAACCCCGCTTAGCGTAAGTTTGTAATGTTCTGATAAACGAAGATCGCACGTTCGGACACCTTTTGTCAAATCCAATGACCAGAAGTACAAGATGATAGCGGCACACACCTGTTGGAGCTCATTGTCACCGCCACTCCCGATGATGCCTGTATGTTTATTGCACGACTAGACAACTTAGGCAAAGGCGCCGCACAAAATGCCGTTGCCAACTTATCGCTTATGATTTAGCTGAGCTGCGAAACCCTGCTTAGCGTAAGTTTGTAATATTCTGATAAGCGGAGATTGCGCGTTCGATGACACCTTTTGTCAAACTCAATGACAGCTGCGCTTTCTGCGCGGCAATCACCACATCATGCACGTTCACGGTGTTCGGTTTTGTGATATAATCTTCACCCAGGCGATCCGCCGTCACAATCTGCTGATTCGTCAATTCAATGGCATTCATCAGCTTAGCATGAAAAGTATCGCCCGTTCCCAACTGGGAGCGTTTGGCTTCGCCCAGACTGAGATTAAAGTCAACGAAATGACGATCATTGCGCGCAACAACGGGAATACGCTGAGTAACAGGATAGGGTGTATTCATAGTTTTTCCTCACATTTATTCAATACAAATCTGCACTAAGCTCTACCAATACTGAGTGCTGAGCGAAACATCGTCTTAGCGGTATTCACCGTAGCCACATTGGCTTCATAAGAGCGCGAAGCTGATATCATATCCACCATTTCTTTGACAATGACAACATTGGGCATTTCCACATAACCTTTTTTAGGACCGCTTTTAAGCGCATCGGGATGACTGGGGTCATAGTTCATGCGCAATGGCGATAAATCTTTTTCCACTTTGACGACACGTACCCCACTTCCTACGGTTGCCTGAAAGGGCTGTGGCTTAAAATGTGTACGATAAATTAAATTATCTTCACGCGGGCGCAACAAAACACGCGACCGCCGAAAGGGCTCGCCTGTAGTGGTCCGCGTAGTCGTGGCATTGGCGATGTTATCAGAAATCACATCAAGACGAAACCGTTGTGCCGTCAATCCAGTGGCAGCGGTATTAATGGCATGAAAAAAACTCATAAAATTTCAATATCCTCTTCAGTTCTGCTCAGGCGCGTGCCAGTACACTGCGAAAGCGATTGAGCCCATGGGTCATGATGGTCGTGATCGCATTGTAATGAAGCGTATTTTTAACTTGATCGCCCACTTCCTTTTCTATGTCAACGTTATTCTTATCATTACGATAATTGGTATCATATTCTTCTAATACATTTGACGTCACATCGCTATAACGGCGGCTCTCCACTAGCGGCAGATGGCGATCATGGGTAATGCGAAAAGGAATGCGTGGTGCTTTCTCTTCGGCAATGACACGATTAAGCTCCGCTTCAAACGTGATCATTTTACGCTTATAATGCGGTGTGTCCACATTGGCGATGTTGTTAGCGATTGCCTGCTGCCGCAAACTGGCTGTCCCTAAGCTCATCTGCCCCAAACGCAAGGTACGCGCGTAGGGAGAGTGGTTTTGAAAAACGTTCTGCATTAACATGTTATGATTATCGTAAAGCATTACGATCCCTAAAGAAAATTACTCATCGCCCCAAGGACTATTACTGAAGTACTTGTTTAGCTTAGTCATGAGCTAGCTAGCGAAAACGATGCGGCACTATGGCAGAACCATTTAAAAATGTCTTTAACAAAAAGCTGATCGTGCAAATGGCTCAGCAGTTTTCGCTCAACTGGCCTGCGTTTAATCAAGCGGATTTTATCAGAGAAGCAGCAGCTGGCATTGAAGCGTTGGAGTTAAAGGCGCGCTCCATGCAAATTGCCGCAGTTTTAACAAAATTCCTGCCTGCCAAGTTCAAACAAGCGGCTCCCATTATACTGGCGAGTCTGGCTCCGCTCAATATAAACGAAACCACCAACCGTTCCAGTGCGCAGACCAAGGGGCTCAGCAGCTGGGCTATTCTGCCCTTAACCGAATATGTAGGTCGCCATGGCTTAAAAGATTTTGTTTTGTCAATGAAACTCCTGAAAGCGCTAACCTCACGATTTACATCAGAATTTGGTATTCGCTTTTTCCTACTGGCAGATGCCAACCGGACATTAAAAACCCTCAAACAATGGACGCTGGATCCCGATTATCACGTACGGCGATTGGTATCGGAAGGCACACGCCCGCGCTTGCCCTGGTCCATGCAATTACCGCAATTCATTAAAGACCCAACACCACTTATTCCATTGCTGGAAGTGCTTAAAGACGATGACGAAGAATATGTCAGGCGTTCGGTCGCCAATAATCTCAATGACATTGCCAAGGATCACCCGGCACTTGTAGCACGCATAGCTGAACAATGGTTAAAAGGCGCAAGTGCCAATAGAGTCCGTCTTATCAAACATGCCTGTCGCACACTGATTAAACAGGGACATCGGCAAACATTAAAAATCTTGGGTTATACTCCTGCCAAGCTGAAATGCGCGCATTGTAAAATCTTGACGCAGCGTGTTGATTTAGGGGAAACGTTAAATTTTACATTGGAACTGCAAACAAGCTCAGCGCAGCAGCAAAAACTTATCATTGATTATGCCGTGCATCACAGGAAAGCGAATGGGCAAACATCGCCTAAGGTGTTTAAATGGAAGACGACAGTGCTTAAGCCGCGGTCAACATTACAATTGCAAAAAAAACATCCGATAAAAAAAATCACCACGCGCAAATATTATGACGGCGTGCATAAGCTTGAAATCTTTATCAATGGCGTTTCCGTTGCGCTTAAAACTTTCGAATTACACCTACAAAGCTAATAAGCGCGCGCGCCCTGCGTCGTTTCAATGCTTAAAAGTTATGTTAATTGTGTAAGCTCAATGGTATAATTATGAACGTTGCCGAGCTCCTTTCTGGTAGCGTGTCCTTATGGAGAGATGCCTGAGTGGTCGAAAGGAACGGTTTGCTAAATCGTCGTAGGGGGCAACTCCTACCGAGGGTTCGAATCCCTCTCTCTCCGCCAGTCTGAATTTCCTAGCTTGTTTCTCCTTCAGGCATTAAGTGATGAAGCCGTTTTCGTGCCTGAAAACGTTTGCAATGGCAGAATTGCCAGCTAGCTGCGTGTGTACCCATACACTGAGACCCCTTGAACAATGAAGTCTATTTTTACATGAATACGTGGATTGTCCTGCTGAGAGGCATTAACTTCGGCGGGAGAAATCGCCTGCTGATGAAGGACTTAAGCAAGCTGCTTGCCAATATCGGCTGCCAAAATATCAGAACCTACATTCAAAGCGGCAATGTGATATTGCAGAGCAATGAAACAGCTGCATTGAAGCTGGCAGCGAACATTCAAAAAGCTATCGCCACCCAATGCGGATTTTCACCACATGTCCTGGCACTGACAAAAAAAGCGTACATCAGTGCCATCGCGAGCAATCCATTTCGTACTGAGGCATTGGAAAATACCGGCAAAACATTGCACGTGTTCTTTCTATTGCAAGCTCCCCAAAACGTGCCCACACAAAAAATCAAGGACTGCACACACGCCAGTGAAAAATGGCATTTAACTAAAAATGCGTTTTATCTTTATACGCCCGATGGGTTTCATCGCTCCAAAATAGCCGCACGGCTGGAGAAATTGCTCAATGTCTCCGCCACAGCGCGCAACTGGCGCACTGTTTCGCGTATTGCTGCGTTGCTTAACGAAGACGTTTAAAGGTTTTCGGATAACGTTGTACGTTCACCAGCAATAACGGATGGGATTGGCAGCTCCGCGTGGTTTCATACTTTCAGGCAGTTTTTTACGCATGTAAAGCTCCCGCAGTTCCTGCGGAGCTTCCCGCCCAATAAAACCCCAGCGCCCCGGACTGGCTATCCCGCCCGGGAAAATTCTCTTCAGTCGCGTTCTAGCCATTTCTGACTGCACCATAAAAACGGGCCCATTTTATATCATAGATGTCCCTGTTTTAGCAGTGTCTTTAACACAAGACTCTGCAGTCATCGACTTTCTCTGGAGCTAACTTTCCATGACATAGCCACCAGTGCCTCATCAAACAAATCTCCAAATTTTATTTGTTCACTAATTGTGTTAATTTAGCCATTCTGATCGTCAGTACTCTTATGCTTATTCACTACTCTATTAGTCTATTCCGCCTGGTATGAAACGTTCACTCACTACTCATCTTAAAGTCTTAGTTTGTGCTATTGAATCAAAAACGTTCTATCCAGAAAAATGAAGTGTACTAAATCGCTCGCTATATTGGTTACTCCTACCGAGGGTAAGCATCAATCAAGGCAGCTCTCCGACTTCAAAAGCTGTTGCCTCATCCAACCCGTCCCCAGGTGAATAACATGAATCACTTGGCAAAACCAGCATTACGAATTTCACGAATCCGCCTCAATTTCTTCCGTGCAGCAAAGGTCAGCCTCTGTTCAGTAAAGCTCGCCTTTTATGTGGTAACTTACACGATTATTCACTTCCCTTAAATACTTTTGTAAAACGTATCGCCATTATCTGGTTAAGATGCTTTTCCCAAGCCGATGCGACATAATACTTTATAAGCATTTGAATAACTTCAGTGCAGGAACAGCCATCACGCGATGTTGAGCTCACAATAACAGCGGTACTGCACCGACTGCTAAACTCTTCATAGTAGCATAATAGCATCCCGCCATTTAAGCCCGCTGTGAATTGACAATCTGGACACGTCTGCTATCAGCAATACCCTAACGTTTTTTTGCCGCTTCAATTTTTTTACTTGACATTCCAAGGTAAGCATTAGCTTCAATACTGACTAATCATACTTAGGTGCAGCTCCCAGTTCCAAACTAGCTGTGTAAATGCTTTTCTTACTCTAAAATGATTGATCCCTTCTGGTAGGATCAATATTGTCTTCCCGCCAACCTTAAGACTATTAAAATGCGCTGCGAAATCAATCCCAGTAGCATTGCCAGACACAACCACACTATCGTTACGGGCTGCTTGCTCTGCACAATCTTGGGTAATTTCCAATCCTTTTGTACTTGATTTCCGTGAACCGCAGAATCCGATTCCGGGCATAGTTAAAAGCTCTAAATTGCCAATCATATCTAAATGTATGGGTGCATTAGCTCCCATACTAAGCTTGACACGCTCTGGATAGCGTTCATCGCTTAACTCAACTCTAAACGGTACCATATCTATGGTTTTATTATCAAACATCAAGTTGCTCATCTCTTATACGTTACCCGTATCTCGCAATGTTTTTACAAAACAAAGTCCATAAACCTCACGTGCTCCCGCCTCTTGTAATTTCATTGCAATATATTGAAGTGTTATCCCAGACTGATATTTATCATCAATTAATATTATCCCCTTATTCTTTACACAAAAGAGAGAACTATTGGGAAAAGTTAACCTCGCTGCTTCCCAAACATTCCATTTTTTGACAAGGGCAACGAGGCGAAAGGTGACGCTTGTTGATGAGTTCCCAGAAAAGTTTCAGAAACCACCCGTGAGCTATCAAGTTTGTTCAATTTTACCTGCTTATTGAATGACTATAACATTGACAAATGAGAAGATCAAATTTCTTATCAAAGCATGGGGGTATAGAAGCATATCTATATCAGCAACTTTATCACGCATGCAAGACTATTAATGGTCTGCACAAGCGATGTTAGCTAGTTGACTGACTCGCATCTTGTTCGGGAAGATATTTGCGCCCATTAGCATTCAAGCTAGCCTACATTTGTTCTCTGCTCAGACTGCATTGTGATAAATTTCATTCGCTAAAACTAAGAGAAATTAAACTAAAACTATCATAGTAATAATTACTATGCTGCCATGCAATTATTTCAAATATGAAAGCGATTGTTCTGCAAACTCCTCATCTGTATTGATCATTCAGTACAGAATTTTTGAATTGTTGACTATAAAAGAGTCCCCAAACCCAGTTCCTGTAGCCAACGAAATCTTAGTTCAAGGTAGCATCAGCGAATCTAACTGTAAACGACATAGGATTGATATTTAGTTCACGAGGAACTCCCATTTATCTCTGCTTGGTAGTCACAATCACAACGTTTAAAACTGGCGATGCCGTGTACGGTGAGCTTTTCAATAGCAGCTTCGGAGCTTTTACCGAATATGTTTATATTCCATGCTTAATACACTGACACGCAAACCTCAGCTCCATGACCTTTACAGAAGCAGGTTTTATGGTGCAAGAAATAACACAAAGATCCTGTTGAGCCATAAAGCGGTATGCCTAAATCGTCGCAGGGCGCTTCTTGCCTAGCGATGGATGCGCATCCCGCTCACTAATTGATTGCGCGTCATCGCGCTCAATGACAATCACGACAGGCGTACTTAGACGCAATCATTTCAATTCTTTTGGAGGCTTCACTCTGGCTCTAAATATCTTCCAAGGTGCCATTAGCTCCCATAAATACAGCTATGATCACGCTCTGGTCTACACGAAATTGTAAAGTTTCATTAGACAGCTCAGTAGTAACTTGACAATAATCGTATACTATTATACGATTATGCTATGGATATAAAACAAAATACAAAAGCCACTTCTGAACTCATCGCTGGGCAGATACGTCATTCCATCGTTATCGGTGAATTTAAGGATGGACAGCCGTTAAAGCAGGATCTTTTGGCAGAGTTGTTCAAGGTTAGCAAAATACCAATACGCGAAGCTCTTTATCAGCTGAAAACTGAAGGATTGGTGACATTCCTGAATAATCGCGGTTCAACGGTTTCCAGTTTATCCAGTAGCGAGGTCGCGGAGATTTACACGATGCGAATTGCACTGGAAAAAATTGCCCTTAAACGAGCGATACCGAAGATGCAGGTCTCAAACCATCTGCGCGCTGAAAATGTATTGAAACTGATAGATGCATCAACCAACCCGCTAGCCTGGGCACAGCTCAACTGGGAATTTCACGCCAACCTTTATTATCCGGCAAATATGCCCAAGCTACTAGAAACCGTTTCCAGCTTACACAGCAACGTTGCGCGCTATCTGTTGTTGTATCTGGAAGAAATGAATTTTCAGGAAACTTCGCAGGCAGAACATTGGGAACTTTTGGAAGCCTGCAAGTGTGGAAAAACTCAACAAGCGGTGGGCATTTTACGCAAGCATCTCAAGGGTGCTTTAAAACAAACCTTATATTTTATGAAAACACGGAGAAATTAATAATGGGACTACTCGACAAATTTGAACGCTACCCTCTTACTTTTGGGCCAACCCCTATTGAACACCTGCCGCGCCTTACTAAGGCATTAGGGGGCAAGGTTGAAATTTATGCTAAACGCGATGATTGCAATTCCGGGTTGGCACTTGGCGGCAATAAGTTACGTAAGCTTGAGTATATTGTTCCAGATGCAATTGCAGCTGGTGCCGATACATTGGTTTCAATCGGCGGTGTCCAGTCCAACCATACGCGCATGGTCGCCGCAACAGCAGCCAAGCTTGGTATGAAGTGCCGCCTGGTACAGGAAAGCTGGGTGCCGCACGAAGACGCAGTTTATGATCGCGTGGGCAACATTCTGTTAACACGCCTGATGGGTGCTGATTCACGTATTGTTGACGATGGTTTTGACATTGGTATCCGCAAAAGCTGGGAGGATGCCATGCAGGATGTACGCGATAACGGTGGCATTCCCTATGGCATCCCCGCTGGGGCGTCAGTGCACAAATTCGGTGGCTTGGGTTATGTTGGCTTTGCCGAAGAGGTGCGTTCGCAAGAGGCTGAGCTTGGTTTTAAGTTCGATTATTTCATTGTTTGCGTTGTCACAGGCTCAACTCAAGCTGGTATGATTGTTGGATTTAAAGCCGATGGTCGCGCGGATAAAGTTATTGGCATTGACGGTTCAGGAACGTTGGAAAAAACTCGTACGCAAGTGACGCAAATTGCCCAAAATACAGCTAAACTTATAGAATTGGGACAGGAAATTACCGCAGACGATATTCATATTAATCCTGATTACGCCTATCCCGCCTACGGAGTACCCAGCCATGAAACCAATGAAGCCATTCGGCTTGCAGCGCAAACTGAAGCGATGATCACTGATCCAGTTTACGAAGGTAAATCCATGCAAGGCATGATCGACCTTATTCGCAAGGGGTTTTTCGCGGAAGAGTCGAAGGTGCTTTATGTACACTTAGGCGGCTCACCCGCATTGAATGGTTATAGCTATATCTATCGTAATGGCTGAGCGCAAATGCTGGGAGCTGTAGATGTGAAACCGTACTGAGTTAAATCAATTTATGAATAACAAACAAGACGACGATCCCGAAGAAACAAGAGAATGGATTGAAGCTCTTTATTCGGTCATTGGAACTCAAGGTTTAGCTCGGGCATATTATATTCTCACTGAACTTTATGATGAAGCAAACAAACAGGGTGTAACTACCCGCGGGATCCCCTATTCATCATACAAAAATACTATTGCACTTGAACAGCAGCCGACTTATCCGGGCGATTTAGAGTTAGAAGAGCGCATAATTTCTATTATTCGTTGGAATGCATTAGCTATGGTTGTGCGTGCAAACAAGGATTTTGGAGAGTTAGGAGGACATATTGCTTCCTATGCTTCCGCAGCCGAAATTTTTGAAACAGGATTTAACCATTTCTTCATGGCAAGAACAGAAAATTTTGTTGGTGACTTAGTCTATTTTCAACCTCATTCAGCACCAGGAATTTATGCTCGCGCTTATCTTGAAGGCAGACTCAGCGAAGAAAATATTGCTAATTACCGCCAAGAAGTTTCTGGTAAGGGGCTGAGTTCATACCCACATCCATGGCTAATGAAAGATTTCTGGCAAGTTCCTACAGGTTCAATGGGTATAGGGCCTATCCATGCAATATATCAAGCACGCTTTATGCGTTATCTCCAAGCCAGAAATTTAGCGAATACAGCAGGGCGTTATGTCTGGGGCATTTTTGGTGATGGAGAAATGGATGAGCCAGAAGCTATTGCTGGATTGAGTTTAGCGGCCCGCGAAGGATTGGACAATCTGACTTTTATTATCAACTGTAATCTACAAAGGCTAGATGGACCAGTACGTGGCAATAGTCAAATTATTCAGGAACTAGAAGCTCTATTTGTAGGGGCTGGTTGGAATGTCATTAAAGTATTATGGGGTTCAGAATGGGATAACCTATTTGCAAGAGATAAAAAAAACATCTTGCTAAAACGGTTTGCTGAAACAGTAGATGGGCAATATCAAACTTTAGGCTCAAAAGATGGTGACTACAATAGAAAAAAATTTTTTGACATTGATCCAGAAAGCGCGGCTCTTGTGCAAGCTATGACCAATACAGAAATTAATCAATTAAAAAGAGGGGGACATGATTTAAAAAAACTCTACGCTGCTTTTGCTGCTGCCAAAGCTCACCAAGGACAACCGACAGTTATCTTGGCTAAAACTAAAAAGGGTTTTGGCATGGGACAGGCTGGTGAATCCAAAATGATTGCACACCAATCAAAAAAACTAAATATAGAGGCATTATTAGAATTCAGAGATAGGTTTAACTTACCTTTATCGAATAAGGAGGTTGGAGAACTTAAATTCTACAAACCCGACGAAAGCAGTCGCGAAATGACTTACCTTAGAAGTCAAAGACAAAAGCTTGGAGGATTTTTGCCAAAAAGATACTTAACTGCTAAACCCCCAATACCACCAATACCGGAGTTAGCTGCTTATGCTCAATTTGCGCTAGCGGCAAAAAATGCGAACATGTCAACAACCACGTCAATAGTTAGAATTTTAACTGGTCTATTAAATGACAAGCAATTGGGCAAGCATGTTGTGCCAATTGTTGCAGATGAGGCAAGAACTTTTGGCATGACCTCCTTGTTTCGCAAAATAGGGATATATTCCCCTTACGGTCAACTCTATGAGCCTGAAGATAAGCAGTCATTGCTTTACTATAAAGAATCCGATAGCGGTCAATTATTGGAAGAAGGCATCACAGAAGCGGGAGCCATCAGTTCTTGGACGGCTGCTGCAACAGCCTATTCATTGCACAATGTCGAGGTTTTACCGTTTTATATTTTTTATTCAATATTTGGTTTTCAACGTATTGGTGATTTAATATGGGCGGCGGCTGATCAGCGTTCACGCGGGTTTCTTATTGGAGCGACTTCTGGGCGCACTACATTATCCGGTGAAGGCTTGCAACACCAAGACGGTTCAAGTCACCTGCAAGCAGCCGCAATTCCAAATTGCCGTTCATATAACCCTACCTATGCTTATGAATTGGCGATTATTTTTGATCATGCACTGAAACAAATGTTGGATGAAAAACGTGATGAATTCTATTACATCACAGTAATGAACGAAAGTTATCCGCAACCTTCCCTACCAACAACAAGGACGGAAATTGAAAAAGCTATTGTCAGTGGTCTGTACGAGCTTAAAAGTATTGGCAATAAAAACAGTTGTTTTGTCAGACTAGTAGGCTCAGGGAGTATTTTACTTGAAGTTATTGAGGCAGCCAAGCTTTTAAATAAACAATTTGGGATAACGAGCCAAATTTTTTCTGCCACTTCGTTTACAGAGTTAGCTCGTCAGGCAGCATTATATGAACGTAATAAGCGCCTCAATACAGGCAGTAACCTAAATAAACCTCAAGTCAATAAATTGCTTGATGGCGCGGCGCCAATTATCATCGCTACCGACTACATTCGTGCTTATGCGGCACAAATTGCACCTTATTTGAGCGCACCAATGACTATCCTAGGTACTGATGGTTTTGGTCGCTCAGATAACCGTAAAACATTAAGAGCATTTTTTGAAGTCGATAAAAATCATATAGCTATCGCTGCCATAAAGTCTTTAGTCCAACAAAAAAAGCTAAAAAAATCGGAACTTGAAAGGGCTATCAATTTGTTGAATATCAACCAAACAACGACTGCACCTTGGCTGTGTTGATTTAAGCAGCTTAAACAAAGTTAGGCTTCCCACTCCTTATTGTAATGAAATCAGCTAACATTCAGCAAGCTTACAGTATCTGCATGATTGATATTGGTTCTCCCAAAAGAGGTAACTTGGGCTGGTACTTGATTGATGTGAGTACTAAACGTGAAAGTCACGGGAGCGACTTGGATAAAGCCATTCAGCTGATCGCTCAACAATTAAAGTCCAATGCCGTACTGCTTGGGTTGGAAGCACCATTGTCCGTACCGTTGCGAGATGATTTAATGCTTACTACTAAAGCGCGCAAATGCGATGGAAATCGGGCATGGTCGGCTGGTGCAGGCGCACAAGTTTTAGCCATCAATATCCCCATTATGAACTATTTGTTTAAAAGTATAAGCGACAGCTTTCCAAAGGCAGATTTTATCATTGACGAAAATGATTTTAAGGCGGCGCCTGGGCAAGTCATGATTGTTGAAGCTTTTGTCAGCGGCAGCGATAAACCAGCTAAAAGTAAAAGCAACCGGGACATATCGTCGCATGTTAGCGATGCGCAACTTATGGCGCGAGCTTGTTTGTCATTTTCCCGCTCTGCAGCTTTGCCGCCAACAATTTTAGCAGCTGAGGCTAAACCAAGTTATTTTAATTTGGCAGCTGCGGTACTGTTGCAATGCGGGGGCATTCGTGACCTGCAGCTGTTAAATCATGTTAGTCCCATTTACAAACCCGGCATGAAAGCTTGAGCAATTGCCCTATACAGCGCTAGTCATTTAATTGAGCTGCGTGTTTAATTTCTCCAGAAAGTGCGGAAGCGACATCACCATGATGCCATTGCCAAACGAAAACGTATCCTCACCGGGATAAACAACAAACTTACGCTTAACTTTCAAATCCTCGCAGGCAATATGAAAGCCTTTCATAAGCTTAAAATTTTGGTGGGCTTTTATTTCTATTGCCCAATGATCGTCCAATCCCCACTCCAGCAATAGATCAATTTCTGCACCAGCAGCAGTGCGATAATAAAAAGCTTGGACTCCATGAGGCAAGATAGCCAGAATGTTCTCAATGACAAACCCTTCCCAGCTTTTGCCGAGAATACGATGTCCTAACAAACATTCATAATCCGGTATATTCAATGACGTATGGAGAATGCCGCTATCTCTAATGTAAGTTCGTGGGGTTCGTTTCAATCTTTTATTAACGTTGCTGTACCACGGCATAAGTTTACGCACCAGCAACAGGTCAACCATCATATCAAGATAACGACTGACCGTCACACTTTTATTTCCGAGCGAACTTGCCAGAGCTGACGCGTTTAGTGGTTCACCTTGTCTATGGGCAAGCATTGTCCAGAACCGCGTCAGTATTGTTGTTGGAATGTTTACTCCTAATTGGGGAATATCGCGTTCAATATAGGTCTTAATAAAATTTTTACGCCATTTAGTACTAATATTGTCATTTCTTGCTGCATAGCTCTTGGGGAAACCACCGCGCAACCAAAGTTGGCAAATATGTTTGCGATCCTGTATTTCTATCTCAAATGGATTAAGCCCTGTCAGTTCCAAATAACTGATCCGCCCCGCCAAGCTTTCTGCACTTTGTTTGAGCAAAACATTTGAAGCAGAGCCAAGTATAAGAAAACGTCCATTAGCAGTTCCACTCCTAAGCTCTGCGTCAATAATACCGCGCAGAGACCTGAATAAAGCTGGATAAAATTGAATTTCATCAAGGATAACTAATTTATCAGCATGAAGCTTAAGATAATCCGCTGGATCCTTTAACTTTTGTACATCTTTATCATTTTCAAGATCAAGATAAAGTACACTTTTATCTTTGGCAATAATATGCGCAAGGGTCGTCTTCCCCACCTGACGTGGTCCCAAAATGGCAACAGCAGGGTTACTCGCGAGTTCCTCAGTAACTTGAGCAACAAGTGTCCTTTTATACATATCCATATATTAACATAAAATATTAAATTTACATGGTTGTTTGTATTAAATTTACATGGTTGTTTATGTTAAATTTGCATGGTTGTTTTTATTGCAAATACAAATTTTATCCTTTAAAACAGGAGAAATTAAATTAAAATCATCATAATACTAAAACCATCATAATATTAATTATATGGGTATTATTTCAAACATGGAAGCGATTGTTCTCAAGCGCTACGGTTCAGTACAGAATTTGAAGCTGGAAAAAGTCCCCAAACCCATTCCTGCAGCCAACGAAGTCTTAGTCAAGGTGCACAGCGCGGCGGTAAACGATTGGGATTGGTGTTTAGTACGAGGAACTCCCATTTATATCCGCTTGTTATACGGATTGTTCAACCCTAAGATTAAGATCCCCGGTGTTGACATGGCTGGCACGGTTGAGGCGGTGGGTGAAAACGTTACAACGTTTAAAGCTGGCGATGCCGTGTACGGCGACCTCTCCAATAACGGCTTCGGAGCTTTCGCCGAGTATGTTTGTATTCCTGCGAATACACTGACACTCAAACCTCACTCCATGACATTTATGGAAGCAGCAGCACTCCCCCATGCTGCCATGCTTGCCATGCAGGGCTTGATAGACCTGGGAAAAATCAATGCCGCCAAAAAACTTTTAGTCAATGGCGCTGGCGGCGGTGTTGGCACCTTAGCGGCGCAATTAGCACGTGCTCATGGATGCACTGAGCTTACAGGCGTTGACAGCGCAGAAAAGGCACAAACTATGCTCCAAGCTGGATTTAAAACCGTACTAGACTATAAACGCGTCAATTTCACACGTACAGGCAAACAATACGACCTGATCCTAGATACCCGCACAACCCTTTATCCCGCGTCTTACAGACGCGCACTTAAACGCGGCGGCAGCTATGTGACGGTTGGTGGGCACACGGGAAAATTATTACGGCTTGCATTGTGGGCTGCTGTGAGCAACCGCTTCAGCAGTAAACACTTGAAAATACTGGCATTGAAACCCAATAAAAACTTAACGTACATTAATGAACTGTACATCCACAGAAAGCTCAAGCCACTGATTGATGATAAACGTTATTCCCTGAGTGACACGCCCGAGGCTATTGAGCACTTCGGCACTGCCACACATACAGGAAAAATCGTTATCAATATAGCCTAAGCCGCTTCCTAGCCGCGTCCAAACAACTCAGCCGCCATCCCCCGAGCGTTGAAAAGAAGCTGCAGTGACACTGAGACATTTGTTAATGCCTCAGCAGTACCACAGCTCCCGGTTAAACCAGAACAGGTTTATGCAAGCTCATAACGATCGGCATTCATCACCTTAGTCCATGCCGCCACAAAGTCTTAACGTACATCAATGAACTGTACATCCACAGAAAGCTCAAGCCACAATGATTGATGATAAACGTTATTCCCTGAGTGACACGCCCGAGGCTATTGAGCACTTCGGCACTGCCACACATACAGGAAAAATCGTTATCAATATAGCCTAAGCCGCGTCCAAACAACTCAGCCGCCATCCCCCGAGCGTTGAAACGAAGCTGCAGTGACACTGAGACATTGTTAATGCCTCAGCAGTGCCACAGCTCCCCGGTTAAACCAGAACAGGTTTATGCAAGCTCATAACGATCGGCATTCATCACCTTAGTCCATGCCGCCACAAAGTCTTTCACAAACTTTTTTTTGTTATCGTCCTGGGCGTAAACCTCAGCATACGCTCGCAATATGGAGTTAGAACCAAAAACAAGATCCACACGTGTAGCCGTCCATTTCAATGCACCGCCCTTGCGTTCACGGAGCTCATAAAGGTTATTGCCAGCTGGCTTCCAGGTGTAACGCATGTCTGTAAGATTGACAAAAAAATCGTTACTGAGCACGCCTTCACGCTCAGTGAAGACACCGTGTTTGCTGCCGCCGTGATTAACGCCCAGCACACGCAGCCCGCCTACCAGTACCGTCATTTCAACGGCGGTAAGCCCCATCAGCTGCGTACGGTCAAGCATCATTTCCTCAGCTGTGACAGCATAAGCTTGTTTCAACCAGTTGCGATAAGCATCGTGAAGCGGCTCAAGCAATTCAAATGCTTCAACATCTGTCTGCTCAGCGCTGGCGTCACCGCGTCCCGCACTGAAAGGAACTTTAATTTCAATCCCCGCAGCTTGCGCCGCTTGCTCAATGCCAACATTGCCCGCCAGGACAATCACATCCGCCACACTTGCACCCGTATCCGCAGCAATAGGCGCTAAAACACTAATGACCTTGGTTAATCGCTCAGGTTCATTGCCCACCCAATCCTTTTGCGGTGCTAAACGAATGCGTGCACCATTAGCGCCGCCACGCATATCCGAACCACGAAATGTTCGCGCACTGTCCCATGCCGTTGCCACCATGTCACTGAGCGTTAAACCGCTGTTTTTTATGCGTGTTTTCACTGCCGCCACATCGTAATCGCGCCTGCCCGCTGGAACAGGATCCTGCCAAATCAGCTCTTCTTTTGGTACATCGGGACCAACATAACGCACTTTAGGCCCCAGATCGCGATGCGTCAGCTTAAACCACGCACGCGCAAAGGTCTCAGCGAAATACGCGGGATCTTTATAAAAACGTTCTGAGAGCTTTCTGTAAACAGGATCTTTAATCATCGCCATATCAGCATCGGTCATGATCGGATTGTGGCGGATCGTTGGATCTTCAACGTCAACAGGTTTATCTTCTTCTTTAATGTTAACAGGTTCCCATTGCCAAGCGCCGGCAGGGCTTTTTTTCTGCTCCCACTCGTACTTGAACAACAGATAAAAATAACCATTATCCCACTTCGTGGGGTATTTTGTCCAGGCGCCTTCAAGTCCGCTGCTGACAGTATCCTTGCCAATGCCGCGTTTAGTATTATTGAGCCAGCCCAAGCCTTGTGCTTCAAGGTCTGCGCCTTCGGGTTCAGCGCCCAGCAGCGCGGCATCGCCATTGCCATGACACTTGCCAACAGTATGCCCGCCGGCGGTCAGTGCCACCGTTTCTTCATCGTTCATCGACATGCGCGCGAAAGTAATACGCACATCTTCGGCTGTTCGCAATGGATCGGGTTTGCCATCCACGCCCTCCGGGTTCACATAAATCAGCCCCATCTGCACAGCTGCCAATGGATTTTCAAGACTTTCGCGTTTTTCGCCGTCATACCGCGTGGCGCCAAGCCATTCTTTCTCTGAACCCCAATAAGTATCTTTTTCGGGATGCCAAATATCTTCACGCCCAAACGCGAATCCGAACATTTTAAGCCCCACCGCCTCGTAAGCAATGTTCCCAGCAAGGATAATTAAATCCGCCCAGCTGAGGTTATTGCCGTATTTTTTCTTAATCGGCCATAACAACCGGCGAGCTTTATCGAGGTTCACATTATCTGGCCAGGAGTTGAGGGGTGTAAAACGTTGATTACCCGTAGCACCGCCGCCGCGCCCGTCAGCTACACGATATGTGCCCGCAGCGTGCCACGCCATGCGGATCATCAATCCTGCATAATTGCCCCAATCGGCAGGCCACCACTCCTGACTGTCGGTCATCAGCGCGTGCAAATCTTTTTTAAGTGCAGCAACATCCAGTTTCTTGACAGCTTCACGATAGTTAAAATCAGCTGCCATGGGGTTGGTTTTAGTATCGTGTTGATGTAAAATATCCAAGTTTAGCGCCTTGGGCCACCAATTCATTGATGTTTGCGCAACAGTGGTATGACTTCCGTGCAAGACGGGACATTTAGCGCTCATAAATAATTCCTCCAATAAACGATGTTATTGTTTCCGTTGTTTTTAATTGTTTCAGTTGCTTTCAATTGCTGCGTCCTTCAAGCTTCAAACCCTGCAAGCACTTGCTTGCCAATGGCGCGCCCGCTTTCTTGGTGTGCGTGCGCAGCTGTGAGCGTTGCAACGCTAATGGTGCCGAGGTTGCGCGTTACGGTTGAACGCAGTGCACCGCTGTCTAGCAGCGTTGAAATGCGATTGAGCAAATGCTGTTGTGTTTGCATATCGTCCATTTGATGCATTGAGCGTGCAAACATAAACTCCCAGCTGAAGCTCAGGGATTTAGCTTTCCCCGCCATAATATCCAATGTCTCAGGATTATCAATAACTGCTACATGCCCGCGCGGCTTAATGAGTTCAATGATCGCCGCCAAATGCCCCGCCGTGCCTGTAAGCGCCGCCACATAACGCGGCTGCAGTTGCAATGTTTGCAGTTGTTCCACCAGTGATTGTTTGTGATCAATAACATGGTCGGCACCCATTTTTTGCACCCAAGTTTTACTTTCCGCACGTGAAGCCGTTGTTATGACAGTCAGCTGGGTCAGTTTTTTAACAAGCTGAATCAGGATTGAGCCAACGCCGCCCGCTCCGCCAATAATTAATATAGCTTCACCATTACCATCGCCTTCTTTGAGAGCAAGGGAATCGAAGAGCAATTCCCACGCGGTAATGGACGTGAGCGGCAGACCTGCTGCTTCAGCAAAATCAAGACACTGCGGCTTTTTTCCAACAATACGCTCATCCACAGCCTGAAGTTCGGCATTGCTGCCAGGACGCGTAAAATCACCTGCATAAAAAACTTCATCACCCACCTTGAACGTGCGAACATCGCTGCCAATCGCTTTAACAACGCCCGCGGCATCATAACCGAGAATCCTAAAAGCAGCTGTGACTGGAAAACCAGCACGCACTTTCACATCAACTGGATTGACGGAAACTCCTTTAACCGCAACCAACAAATCACGTGCGCCCAATTTGGGCGTTTCCGTTGTCAGTTCGATCAACGCATTCGGCGCGGTAATAGGACCAGGCTGTTTATAAACAATCGCTTTCATCTGCATAAAATGTATCCTTAAAATTATACTCTATAAAAAACTAAACTTATTCAAATTTTTAAGTTCACAAAACAGCCAACGCGCTGCTGACCGCATGCGTTTGCCTCCGCTGTGCCCAATAACCTGCTTAAGCTCGTCAATGCTGAAGCGAATAATTATCCTATTCACTTCAATTTCTGAAGTGAATAATCCACTTAATCCCGTCAATGCTGAAGCGAATAATTAGCTTATTCGCTTCAATTTCTGAAGTGAATAACTTGACAGCGCAGTAATTTATCGTATAATCATTATATTGAAGGAATAAAGCTGATGAAAAAATGGCTTCATGAAACTACAGACTGGCCAAAGTTTGTTTGGGATGATGATAAATTGAAAGATGAGCTTATAAAGTTTCGCCATCGCCAGGGACGTTTGTTGGGACGCATGGAAAAACTCGGATTTAACTTAGAACTGGAAGCTGCGCTGAACAAAGACGCACAGCGCTGGGAAACGCAAGGCAGCGAGGCTAACCTGGAGCAAGAAGCCGCACTTAGCACACTGACTGTCGGTACCATTGCATCATCAGCTATTGAAGGCGAACATTTAAAGTTGGAAGAAGTGCGTTCATCGTTTGCCCGCCGCTTAAACATCAAACACAGCGCGCCTGCTCCAACTAATCGTCATGTTGAAGGCATTGTGCAAATGATGTTAGACGCCACACAAAACTATGCCAAACCGCTCACACAAAAACGCTTATTTGGTTGGCATACTGCATTGTTCCCCACAGCTCACAACGGAAAACACCCCATTACGGTAGGTGCTTGGCGCGATGGTCCCATACAGGTTAGCTCTGGTTACATGGGACGTGAAAAAGTGCATTTTGAAGCACCGGACGCTAAACAAGTTGCCGCTGAAATGAAAACATTCCTAAACTGGTTTAATCAAACCCCTAAGTGTGATCCCGTACTCAAAGCAGGCATTGCACATTTATGGTTTGTGACCATTCATCCGTTTGATGATGGCAATGGACGCATTACCAGAGCCATTAGCGAGCTGGCATTAGCACGGGCAGATGGCACAGCAAAACGATTTTACAGCCATTCTGTGCAAATTTTGGCTGAGCACAAAGCTTATTATCGTCACTTGGAAACCCAACAGCGCGGCACATTGGACATCAGCGGCTGGCTTGACTGGTATTTACGCAGTTTAACCCGCGCCCTTACCAATGCCCAGCAAATGCTCAGCAACATTTTATTCAAAGCGCAATTATGGCAGTGCATTAATCAGCAGCAACCCGTTAACAAACGGCAACACCTTATCCTCAGACGCATGATCAACACTGAGTTTAAAGGATACATGAACAATGCTAAATATGCGAAAATCGCCAAATGTTCCGATAGCAGCGCGTTGCGCGATATTCTGAACTTAAAAGCGCGCGGCATTTTCATTCAGAACGCAGGCGGCGGACGCAGCACCAGTTATCGCTTGACAGCAACGCTTAAAACTATCGTTGTTATTGCTGACTAAGCTCCCTGAAGTGCCACAGGCGCTGGCATGACCGCCAACACGGGTGATTATCGGGGAAACAATTATCGAAGTTATCGAAGAGACGACTGCTGGGCGCAGGAGGCGATTGTTTGCAAGGATTTATTTAAACATCTTCATGACCATTTTATCGAAGAAACGATCACCCAACCATTTGCGCGCACAAAGCCCCAGCCTTGCGGATTTACCGCCTGCATAACGCGTTTTCGGATTTTGTGCGGACACCGCCTTTAAGACTAAGTCCGTGATGACAGCGGGCTGAGAACCTTGCATGTTTTTCTGCAACTTGTTAAATTTATTAACAAGTTCAGCATAAGGCCCCTTCCCCGAATGTTTCGCCGCAATGCTCATCACCACCTTTGAAAACTCTGTTGCAATGTAGCCGGGTTCAATCACCACCACTTTAACATTGAATGGCGCCAGTTCAAGCCGCAGGCAATCCGACCAGCCCTCAAGTGCATGTTTAGAGCCATTATACCAGGCGCTCAAAGGTCCGTAAACCTTTCCGCCTACGGAAGAAATATTAATTATTTTCCCAAACTTTTGTTCCCGCATGTACGGAATAAGCAGCTGCGTGAGGCGCGCCAAGCCAAACAAATTGACGTCAAACTGATAACGCGCATCTTTAAGTGATGTTTCTTCCACTGTGCCAACCAATCCAAAACCGGCATTGTTAATAAGAAGATCCACGCCGCCATGTTTGGCTGTTATCGTCTGCACAACCGCTTGCACAGCCGCCTCATTTGTGATGTCCATTTGCAACGGAATGACACCCAATGGTTTTAAATCATCCATGTTTTTTAGGCGGCGCGCTGCCGCGTAAACGGTGTAACCCGCGTTGGCTAAAGCTTTGGCAAAATCTTTACCCAAACCTGCTGATGCACCCGTCACTAAAACTGTATTTTTAGCAGCCATTATTTTCCCCCCGTACTTGTATTCATTAATATATTGAACTTAGTGCCCAAGCAATATAACAAACACTCTGCAAAACAAAGATGCTCCGCATAAACAATGTATTGTACAGCGATAGTTTTAAATTGATTGATCACTACAATAATAAGCTACATTGACTAAATAATTAATCAGTTTTAACAGGAAAGCTGTTATTGCAGCAGGGCGCAGGAGGCGATTGTTTGCAAGGGTTTATTTTAACATTCTCATGATCATTTTATCGAAGAAACGATCACCCAACCATTTGCGCACACAAAAAACCAGCCTTGCGAATTTACCGCCTGCATAACGCGTTTTCGGATTTTGTGCGGACACTGCTTTTAAGACTAAGTCCGTGATGACACTGGGTGAAGAACCTTGCAAATTTTTCCTAAGCTTATTAAATTTATTAATAAGTTCGGCATAAGCTCCCCCGCCCGAATGTTTCGCCACAATGCTCATCACCACCTTTGAAAAATCTGTTGCAATGTAGCCGGGTTCAATCACCACCACTTTAACATTGAATGGCGCCAGTTCAAGCCGCAGGCAATCCGACCAGCCCTCAAGTGCATGTTTAGAACCATAATACCAAGCACCCAAAGGCCCGTAAACCTTTCCGCCTACGGAAGAAATATTAATGATTTTCCCAAACTTTTGTTCCCGCATATACGGAATAAGCAGCTGCGTGAGGCGCGCCAAACCAAACAAGTTGACGTCAAACTGATAGCGCGCGTCTTTAAGTGATGTTTCTTCCACTGTACCAAACAATCCAAAACCGGCATTGTTAATAAGAAGATCCACGCCGCCATGTTTGGCTGTTATCGTCTGCACAACCGCTTGCACAGCCGCCTCATTTGTGATGTCCATTTGCAATGGAATGACACCCAACGATTTTAAGTCATTCATGTTTTCTAAACGACGCGCGGCAGCGTAAACCGTATAACCAGCATTGACTAAGGCTTGGGCAAAATCTTTGCCCAAGCCTGCTGATGCACCCGTCACTAAAACTGTATGTTTAGCAGGCATTATTTTTCCTTGTACTTGTATTGGATAGTGTATTGAACTCAGCGACAAGCGGCAAGTTGTTTCAAGTTTTGTCTTGCGGTCCCACCCAAGCAAAAGGATTGTGGGCAATTTCCCATAAATGCCCGTCGGGATCTTTAAAGTATCCCGAGTATCCGCCCCAGAAAACTTTTTGCGGCTGTTTCACGGGAGTTGCGCCCGCTTTCACAGCTTGGGCAAAAACTTCATCCACTTCCAGCTCAGTCGCCAAATTGTGTGCCAACGCAAAACTATTAAACGTTGCGGCGGCAAACGGTACTGCTGCATCTTTCGCCAAAGCTTCCCGCCCGTACAAACCCAGCCACGTTCCATTCAATGTAAAAAATGCCACTTGCGGCGGCGATTCCATCCGTGGAAAACCTAACCCTTTTTCATAAAAGGCAATGGCGCGCGGCAAATCGTCCACGCCAAGCGTGATCATACTAATACGTGGTTTCATCGGTAAAACTTTTCATCATCAGCTTTTAGCTTAGGGATTTCCATATTGACAGCCAGTAAGCTTTTCTGAAAGCTCCCATAATTCGCTTGCAATTTTTTCATCGTACGCCAAGGGTTTCGCTTTTGTTTTTACAGGATAACCGTGCATTTCAGCAAACTTAGTGGGACCGTAATAGTCCCCGGGTTGTACGTTATCATCAAAACCCGCGCGCAATGTCGGCAAGGCACCCATTTCAACCCCTTGTGAGAAAAAAGGATTTAAAAAGCTGAACAAACCCGAATGGCGTTGTAAATCGGTACGCGTCCAGCCAGGATGCGCGGCTACTGCCTTCAGTTTGCTGCCCGCTGCCGTTAAACGCCGCTGCAGCTCAGTTGTAAAATAAAGATTGGCAATTTTACTATCGGCATAAGCTTTACTGGTCTTGTACTTGCGCGTATGCCAATTAAGATCAGTCAGGTCTAACCTGCCCATTTTATGCGCGATGCTTGAAATGGTCACAACGCGTGCCTGCGCTGTCTTCTGCAATAACGGTAAAAGCTGCAAGGTCAATGCAAAATGCCCTAAGTGGTTGGTGCCTATTTGCATTTCAAAGCCGTCTTTTGTGCGTGCGAAAGGACAAGCCATAATGCCGGCATTATTGATTAACACATCAAGCTGCGAATAATCATTGTTAATGCCTTTGGCAAAAGCAGTCACTGAGCTAAGCTCAGCCAAATCCAGCTCACGCACACTAAGAGCTGCGGTCGAAAATTGCTGTTTAATGTCCCGTACAGCCGCTTCGCCTTTGTCCATATTGCGCACAGCAATGATCACATTTGCATGTTTACCCGCTAACACGCGTGCCGCCTCTTTGCCAATGCCGCTGCTTGCACCCGTTATAATAATGATGCGATTTTTTTGCTCTGGAATGCGCGTTGCATCCCATTGTTCATTTTTAGCCATATTGTGCTCTCTCTTATTTAGCTTGAATACTGCGCCCAAACATATTAAAACCTTGGCGGATTAACTATTCTGTTTTTTGTTTGGCGAATTGTCGTTCCTGTGCATAAACAATCCTGTGCATAAACAATGATCGCATTAACATAACTATGTGCCATTAATCCAATAAGCTCGCTGGAAACATTACAAAACTGACCGCTTGTGCAGTCCGTTCAGCAATAGGTGCAAACAAACTCTCGCAGCTTTTTTTGCGGCGTGCCTCACGGTGCGGAAAACCTAACCCTTTTTCATAAAAGGCAATAGCGCGCGGCAAATCATCCACGCCAAGCGTGATCATACCAATACGCGGTTTCATGAGCGTTTGTTTTCCATCAATTTTCACTATTATTGTAACACGTCATCCATAACACACTGACAAAAACAAACTAACAGCCGCTTCAATCCGTTGCTGGTCTTCAGCTTCACTCAGAACAACTGATAAAATTAAAGAGTCACGCGTTGTTTAGTTTATAATTCCTACACCACCGCGCAACAATGTATTTTAACACAAACAACAACTTCTATCACGGCATCATGTTTCATCATTTTCATGATGACAAGCTGCATCTAAAGGGTCAAGGTTCTATTTCCGGCGATGAACTTTATAAACTTATAAAATTTATCGGCAGAAATAACATCTTAGCTGCTGATGTCTTTTTTGAAAAATTAAAACAAAACAAATTAAAACCAAACGAAGTTTGTCTCACTTTTGATGACGCCATTAAATGTCAAATTGACATTGCCTTGCCTGTATTGGAAGACCTGAATATTAAAGGGTTCTTTTTTGTTTACACATCCGTGTTTGAAGCCAAGCCCGATCTGCTGGAAGTCTTTAGATATTTCAGAACAAACTTTTTCAATAACATTGAAGAGTTTTACACAACTTTTTATAAAGTCCTGGATAAAGATTTAACAACTTTTTTTCAGCGCAACGCAGAAACATTAACCCGTATAAAAAAAAAAATGCCATTTTATACGATGGAAGACATTAAGTTTAGGCTGGTCAGAGATCAATATTTAACAAAAGCAGCATACATAAAAATTATGTTTGTTTTGATGAAAGAAAAAAAAGTTGAGCCGCAAGAATATTACGATAGATTATTTTTTAATAAAAAT
>CBDFMP010000043.1:0-93775 GCA_965249715.1 Spirochaetota bacterium
AAACGCAAAAATAGCAATTTTGTCAAACCGCGCAGCAACTGGTAAAACTCTACTGCCTAAGCTGCTCAGTTGTTGTCAAATATGATTTTGCTGCCAATAAAGGTTATGATGTGCCTGTACATTTTGCACCCTGTACATCAGCCATGCACTAAAGCTCAATGTTATCGATCAACCGTACCTTGACGCGTTTACCATCTGCTGCCAGAAAAAAAACAGCACCTAGCAATACACATTTGCCTTTCTGCACAGTGCTCACCGGGAGCAGTGTGGCGCGTGCAGCAATAGCCGCATAAGCTAAACGCCAAAATGGCAATTTTGTCAAACCGCGCAGCAACTGGTAAAACTCTGCTGCCTAAGCTGCTCAGTTGTTGTCAAATTATGATTTTGCTGCCAATAAAGGTTATGATGTGCCTGTACATTTTGCACCCTGTACATCAGCCATGCACTAAAGCTCAATGTTATCGATCAACCGTACCTTGACGCGTTTACCATCTGCTGCCAAAGAAAAAACAGCACCTAGCAATACACATTTGCCTTTCTGCACAGTGCTCACCGGGAGCAGTGTGGCGCGTGCAGCAATAGCCGCATAAGCTAAACGCAAAAATAGCAATTTTGTCAAACCGCGCAGCAACTGGTAAAACTCTACTGCCTAAGCTGCTCAGTTGTTGTCAAATATGATTTTGCTGCCAATAAAGGTTATGATGTGCCTGTACATTTTGCACCCTGTACATCAGCCATGCACTAAAGCTCAATGTTATCGATCAACCGTACCTTGACGCGTTTACCATCTGCTGCCAGAAAAAAAACAGCACCTAGCAATACACATTTGCCTTTCTGCACAGTGCTCACCGGGAGCAGTGTGGCGCGTGCAGCAATAGCCGCATAATCTAAACGCAAAAATGGCAATTTTGTCAAACCGCGTTTAATCGCATTTATGAATTGGGCGGCAGCAACCTCAGTGCCTTGGTTGCTCCAAAAGCGTTTTTTCACACCACGCAGCAACTGGTAAAACTCTGCTGCCTTAAGCTGCTCAGTTGTTGTCAAATAGACATTGCGGCTGGAAAGCGCGAGACCTGCCTTTGTGCGTACTGTGGGTATGGCGCGCAGCTGTACAGGAAATGCCAGTTCACGCGTCATTTGTTTGAATAAAAACAGCTGCTGATAATCTTTTTTACCAAAATACGCGCGGTGCGGACGCACCAGGTTAAACAGTTTCGCCACAACCGTCATCCCACCTGAATAAAAGTGCGGACGCGTGATACCGCAGTAACGCGATGTGAGCTGGGGCTGCTCAATGCTCACGCCTGTGCCGCCGGGATAAATGTCGCGTACTTTGGGCAGAAAAACACTGTTCACGCCGCAGGCTTTCGCCAATGCCAGATCTTGTTTCAGCGCGCGCGGATACTCGGCAAAGTCTTCATCTGGAGCAAATTGTGTGGGGTTGACAAAAATAGAAACCAGCGTTTCAGTATTTTCGCGCGCACTCACACGCATTAATTCTAAGTGTCCCTCATGGAGATAACCCATTGTCGGAACAAACCCCAGCGTTCGCTGGGCAGCCAAACGCGCACGATATGCTAATAATGCCCGCTTACTCCTCAGTAAGTTCATCGTCAATCAAGCACCCCACAAACGGCGTGTCTTTATGGAAGCACAAGGCAAACCCACCCCCACAAGCCGCTGCTCAGTGTCAGTGTAAATATAAGCTCAGCGGCAGCACCACCGCACATTCAGCTTATTCCAGTACAATGCGATCCTGTGCTTTAAGAATTTCCGTAATGCGAATGCCGAAATTCTCGTCAATCACCACCACCTCGGCCTTAGCAATAGTTCTGCCATTGACCAACAGATCCACGGGCTCACCGGAGAGTTTATCCAGTTCCACAACCGAGCCCACATTGAGCGAAAGAATTTCCTTCACCGTACGACTGGCACGCCCCAGTTCCACACTCACCTGCATCGGCACATCCATGAGCAGCCGCATATTGGTGGTGTCTCCACCACCGTCTTCTTTGCCGCTCAGTTGCGCAAATTCAACACGACTGACTTTTTGCTTGGTATCTGTACCTGCACCCACTAGGGCATCCAGCGATGCTAAGTCATTGGCATCGCTATCAGCTTTTGGCTTGCTTTCTTCTGTGTCTGCCAGCTCGCCGCCGATTAGCGCTTGAATTTCTTCTTCAGATAAATCGCTCATTGTGATAACTCCCCATCCCTAGTTTTACATGCCAATTGATACATTAGTTGCGGCAATAAAACACCGTCTGCACTTTCGTCTGCCATTAAATTTTAAGTTCCTTAATAATATCGGCACTTTCTTTGCGTTCCTTACCAACAGCAGAAATCGCAAATCCGATATTTTTTCCCACACGCCCTGGACGACCCAAATATTTAGCATTTTTGCCCAGTTTGATCATAAACGGGGTATTTTTATTAACAGGCAACTCCACACAATCACCGGGTCTGAGTTTGAGAAACTCATCAACTTTAATTTCAAATTGACCAACTTCTGCAACCATTTCCAACTTAGTTTTTAACAGATGGCGCCTAATTTCATCCGATCTGACGTTGTACTCTTTTTTATAACTCACATAAACATTTTTTGCAGAAAGCCGATTAATCACTGATTCCAGGGTCACATAAGGAATACAAAACAACATTGAGCCTTCCACATTGCCAATACGCGTATCCAGTGTCACCAAAACAAGCGTGTCATTAAGCGGAATCAGCTGGGTGAATTGAATATTGGTTTCCAAGCCTTCCATGCGCGGCTTAAATTCAATAATATTAGACCACACTTCCTTTAAGTTCGTAAGCATCCGCGTAATCACATTTTCCATAACAGACAGTTCTATATCTGTTAATTCACGCGGACGTTTAAGTGTATCATCCCCCTGTCCGCCTAAGAGGCGCTCCAAAATAGCAAAAGTAATAATGGGCGGGATCTCCATAATCGATGATCCCTTAAGCGGATACATATCAATCACCACCAGCAAAGTGGGGTTCATCACCGTCTTAGTGAATTGTTCAAATGAAATTTGATCAACAGAAGCCACGTTCACCACCACCAACTTACGCAGATATGCAGAAAGTACTGTGGAAATATTACGACTGTAATTATCATAGATCATCTGAATGGTGCGCAGTTGATCCTTGGAGAATTTATCAGGGCTCTTGAAGTCATAAATTTTAACATTCTGACTCTTCTGCTCCGGTAAAATAGTGCTGTCTGCAGTTTCTTCCAGCAGAGTATCCAGTGAATCATCACTGATATTCAAAGCACCTAATAAGCTATCAATATCTTTTTTTGAAACAAGTTCCGTCATTTCAGGTTACCTCAGAATTCCCCAGCTCAGCACCCGCGTGCAGCTTGTTCATCCCGCGCTTAGTTATATTATAATCAATGGACCGAAAACTCTTTCAAAAAAACATCGATAATCCCGGGTTTTCCAATAATGCGTTGAATACGTGTTTTTAGCTCCTGTGCCAAAATTTTCTGCTGCTCAACGCGCTTAATGCTCAAATAACTCTTTGAGCCAATAATCTCACGCACCTCCGCATGGACCTCGCCACTGCGCTGCTCCAATTCCGAGATCAGCACTGGGTTGGCCGCTTCACAGGAAATCACAATAATTGCCTTGACAAAATGATTATCCAACTCATCAGCGGTATTAATGATCATTTCTTCCATGGACCATTCTACGCCAAGTGGACGCGTGATAATATTACCGGCTGCATTAGTATCGCCTAATTGTCCGGACTGCTGACCGATGGTCGTCACACTGCTGTTGCGCTGGTTCACCAAATAAGCAATAAAAAACGCAACGATAGCAAATATAACAAGCCGCAAGACCTCAGAAATGGCCCGCTCTAAAAATGCAGCTGAGAAAATACGTCTCAGCAGGGATGGTTTATATTCATCCTCTTCCGTGCCCTCTTCTTCGTCATCCAGTTCTTCTGCCATACTAATTTCTCTTTATAAAGCTTAATATAAAAGCGGTTAAGACACTATAAGTACGGAACGGCAAGCTCGCAGAGCGCCACTCCAGTATTATTGGACTCAGTTCTCAATCACGCCTCAAAATGATATCCACACGTCTATTATACGCGCGTCCTTGCGGTGTTGCATTATCTTCAATTGGGCGATGCGGGCCATATCCGTGAACCGAAATTCGTGTCTCATTGAGCGGATAAAGTGCATCAACTGTACGAATAGCGTTCATGACTTCCCAGGCACGCGCCGTTGATAATTCAAACAAATCGCGATAAGCAATCCCCACATACGGTACATTATCCGTATGCCCCTCCATTAAAATATCGCCTGTATATTCCTCGCTGTCCAGTAATAATCTTACATTTTCTAAAACATCTCTAATCGGCTCTACTGCCAACGCAGCCTCACCGGGGCGAAAAAACACATCCGTAAACAATGATATGACCAAGCCGCGTTCTGTTTCCGTGAGGCGCACATATTTTGAGCGTACGTATGGATTTAAAATGGCAGCTGCACGATTGGTGGAAACCTCCAAGCGCGCCTCATCGCGTTTAGACGGCAGTGATTCTATCGATTGACCAAGTGTTTCAAATTCTTCACTGGATTGCAAAGTCTGTCCGCCAGCTTGCAACCCCAACTGACCACTAAAAGCCGATAAAATAATTTGCGTCCGCACCTTCTTAACCTCGCCAAATGACAACAAAATGATGAAAAAAACCATCAGGAGCGTCACCATATCAGAATATGTGGTCATCCACTCCTGTGCCACACGAATGGGCTTACGCTTAGCTCTCTGAGATTTTATCCTCATGCTAAGTGGCGCTTAAGCGGTGAAACGAACATATACTAAATTCCACCTGCCGACTTTTGCATCTCGCTTTTTAACTTCGGCGGAAAGTACGACGCCAGCTTCTGCTGCATCATTTTGGGATTATCGCCAAACTGCAAGGAGAGTGTTCCTTCCAATATAATTTCTTTGTAAAAAACTTCTTCGATTGTCCGTTTTTCCAGTTTATTCGCCACAGGCAGCCATACTCCGTAAGCCAAATAAGCACCATACAGCGTCGTCAATAACGCAGCAGACATCCCCCTGCCAATCAGCTCAATATTTCCACTTCCAAGCGAAACTAACATTAAAATCAATCCAATCAAGGTCCCGATCAAACCAAAAGTAGGCGAAAGTGTTGCCAGATCGCTAAACATCTTACGCCCCGTTTCATGACGAATTTCCATAGAATTAATATCACCGCTCAATACCTGCCGCACCATCTCCGGCTCCGCGCCATCGATGACAAGCTGCAATCCCGTTTGTAAAAACCGATCACCGGACATTTGCTCCAGATCTTCTTCCAATGCCAAAAGTCCCTCGCGCCGTGCTTTTTCAGAAAAACTCACCATTGTTGCGACAATTTGAAAATAATTAACATTATCGCGTCTAAAAGCAAGACTGAGTACCATAAAAAACGAACGCAGAGTCTTAGAGTGCTGCATGGTGATCATCGCTCCCATTGACCCTCCTACAGTAATAAAGATTGAAGTGAGGCTAATGTAATTTTCAAGCCCAGCACCTGTTATCAAGATCCCCGCCGTAACCGTGACAAAACTGCCAACTAAGCCTATAATTGTCATCCAATCCATGCTAAGTTTCCTTTCCAGTAGCGAGTTAATGTAATATTTTTCGCTTAGCTATTAAATTCATTCATAAAATACCAAGCTCTCTCCTTATAATCGGTATAAAAAGAAAGTTTTAAAATGGAATCGCTCAAATAACAATGTTTGTCGCAAAAACAAACTTATTTTATTGAATAAACCTAAATGTGTGGCTTTTCTGCCATTAAACAGAGGACATCACCAAGGTTGCGCCACTTATAATAAGCATTATATGTTTTCTGCAACAAATTACGCGGATGCGGATAACCGCCATACGTAAAAATTCGTCTCACTTCAAACCCCGCCGCTTCAACGGCAGCCGCCAGCGTACGCACCCCAGGCAGCCAGCGATGCGCGCGAATATTGCAACGCCATGCCTTAAAATGCTGCTGCGGATACGCTCCTTCCACATTGGGACAGCTAATGATCAATTTTCCGCCCGCGCCTAACCCGTTATAACTTAATTGCAACAGCAAAAGTGGATTTTCAAGATGTTCAATCACATGATATGAATAAATATGTGTCAGGGATCCCGCACGCACACGCAATTTCTCCAGCGTCGTATTCCATATCGGAACTCGCTTACCACGCAGCATACGAGGTTTAGGTGTTGTAATAGGAAATGTCTTAGCCGTAAATTCGCTTGGCAGCGCAGCAAGACTTTCACGCGCTATTTTCGCCTCAGTCGGTATAGGTTCTACACCCAAATAAAGCCCCTTGCCCCGCTTATACAGCTCCGTCAATACATATCCGCGCCCACAGCCTATTTCCAGACATGCAGCAGAACGTTGCAATAAATTATCCCATTCATGCAACTCTTTAAAATTACGTTTAATAATCCCTAAGTTGGCAGCATCATCCATCATCGCTGCCCGTGGTGCATTTAACTCCACTAAGGCTTCACGATTAAATGGCAGCTGTGCCTGCATAAACAAAAGTTCTTGTGAAACAGAACTTTTAATGCTTTGTTTTTCACCGCTTGCCCGCTTGCGCTCAGCAGCAGTATCCGATGATCGAGTTGTTTTAGCCATCACTCAGAACGCCCTCAGCGTTCACCAGCACTCCCAAGGCACTAAACCCCACCTCAGGTAAATGCAACCTTAATATAAAGTAATGATTATATCATTAAAGCAGGTCATCAAACAAAGCTTAGCACACAAGCTCAGCACACACTCAATTGACAATGTTAAACGAACTCCCACTGGAAACAGCACTAACACGCACGTTTGGTACTGAGCATGCCAAAATTCAAAACAGCCAACCACTAAGTGGCGGCTGTATTCATGCCATTAAAAAACTAACATTGCTGAGCTCTAGCGGACAAAAAACCAATGTTGTTTTAAAAACAAATTCCAAACCTGAGTTCAAGGTCGCATTGCTGGCTGAAAGCAAGGGGCTTTTGGCATTGCGCGCGGTGCTGCAAGTACAGAATATTCGCGGATTGCGTGTGCCCAAACCTTACGCTGTTTCGCAGCAAGACGGGTATTTATTATTGGAATACCTGCCGCCTGCTCGCTCGCAAACTCCTGCCGCCACCCGGCAAATAGAAATTAACTTAGGACGCGCACTGGCAGAGCTGCATCATTTTACCGATTGGAAAACTCTCAGCAGCACAGAAATCCCCGAATTGCCAACAAAAATCCGCCATGCACTGAGCACATTGCAAAAAAATCATTTCGGCTGGTATGAAAACAACTTCCCGGGCACACCACACAAACAAAACTACCCGCCATCGCAAAGCTGGCTTACATTTTTCGCGACTAAACGCATTCTCCCATTACTCCAGCTCACCTACAAAAAGGGATTGCTGCCATTAGCCCTGCGCCGCCAAGGCGACACACTCTTAGAAAAATTGCCGCAGTACCTCAGCGAACCCCGCCATGCCTCGCTGGTACATGGCGACCTATGGTCAGGCAATGTTATGCACTTAACGGACGGAAACGCTGCACTTATCGATCCTGCTGTGTACATGGCACATCGTGAGGTGGACATCGCACTCAGTGAGCTGTTTGGCAGACGCCCGCCTGAGTTTTACAATGCATACAATGAAAGCTTCCCGCTAAGCGCCAATTACAATGAACGCGCGCCGCTTTACAATCTTTACCACTTGCTTAATCATCTCAAGCTCTTTGGCAGCAGTTATCTCCCAGCCGTCGCCGCCACCATCAGACAATACGCGCGTTAAGCGGATTGTTTTCTGGCACCACTTTCATGCTGGATTTCAGCTTTCGTGATAATCATATTTTTACGCGCCTTTAAGTATTTACCAGCACATTGTAGCCGCCAATGGTGAAGCCCCATCGCCGTCCACAGTTTCAGCACTTCACGTCCCATACGGAGTTTAGGCACACCAATCAATCGTGCCTATATGGCTGCCATGAGTACCCTTTATCTTGTCACCCTTGCCTATTAGCCTTATTTTTATTTTAGCATTTTCCAGGTTTGCACCATCCAGCTCAGCACCTTGCAGGTCAGCATTTTGCAGCTGAGCCTTTTGCAGATTAGCCATTTGCAGCTGAGCACCTTGCAGCTGAGCACCTTGCAAGTCTAACTCTCTTAGATTAAGCTCTTGCAGATTAGCTTCCTTCAGTCTGGCAGTTTTTATATTTTTTGCTAACTTAAAATTGGTGATATTTTTTAAGTAAGCTGCTGTAAGATCAGCGTCTTGCAGGTCGGTATCCTTATCAAACTCAGCACCATGCAGCTGAGCCTTTTGCAGCTGAGCACCTTGCAGCTGAGCACCTTGTAGGTCAGCACCTTGTAGGTCAGCACCTTGCAGGTCAGCACCTTGCAGGTCAGCCCTTTGCAGGTTAGCACCTCGCAGATTAGTATCTCGCAGATCTCCCTTTTAGATCAAGCTTTTGCAGCTTAGCTCCCTCCAGTGTGGCAGTTTTTATATTTTTTGCTAACTTAAAATTGATGGTCCCTGTAAGTCAGCTTCTGTAAGATTCAGCGCCTTGCAGGTCGGTCTGCTTATCAAACTGAGCGCCTTGCAACACTTCGCAGCACCTAACCCTTAGGTCAAGCCCTTGCAGCTGAGCTCTCTCCAGTGTGGCAGTTTTTATATTTTTTGCTAACTTAAACCCGATAGCCTTTTGTAAATCAGCACTTGTAAGGTCAGCGCCTTGCAAGTCGGTATCCTTATCAAACTCAGCACCTTGCAGGTTAGCATCTTTTAAAATAACACCTTGCAGCTTAGCTTTTTTTAATGACGCTCCCTCAAGGTTAGCTCCTGTTAAGTCAAAGCCAGTATTGCTTAAATCAACTTCAGCTAAGTTAAAATTTCTAAGGTTAGCAACATCATTATTTTAGTAATTAGATCACCCCCGTTAAATATCGTTTTTATTTCTTCCTTATACATACCTTGTCTCTGTAATCGTACAAGTTGAGTAAAAGCAACTGTCCTTTCCTTAAAGTTTTCTTTATTAAAAAACGATTTCTTAGCATCAGAGAAAAGTCCCAAATTAATCTGCTCCTGTGTCTTTTGTAATCTGTTCCCGCGTGTCAAGCGTCCTAAAAATCAATCTGCCCATCCAACACCGGCAATGCTATGAGCACCCCGATTCAATCGCTTGAACCACCACAGCCCCAAAATCTTTACCAGTGCTTAGCCCACAAGTAGCAGCCCTAAAATAATTGCTATCGCACATTTGTATTATCATGCTATCGGGAAACACCCGCAAATACACTTGTAAGAATCAGCTGCATACCCCCAATCCTATCCCGAATAACCTCAACAACCTTAAACGCCACCTTTTCGAAATCCACTCTTTTGCTTTGCGTCAACCCCTTCTACTGCCATATTTACTGCCTTTAGTTGTTGCATATCATCATCTCTCCTAAATATAACGCGTCAAGCTTTTCCATCTGTTTGACGGTGTACGCTAAAACCCTAATGGTATTTGTCACATGCTGGATTTCAGTTTTCGTGATAACCCTATTTTTGCGCGCGAGGATCCTTGGATAATCAATCTTTAATAACTCAAGGTATGTCATCCGACTAGCTTGAGATCTGTCAAGAGACCAATTCTTACTCATTTTTTAAGGCAACTATATACATTAGCGGACTTAATTCATCGCCCCATTCGCTATCTATTTGTTCGTGAATGTCGTTAGATGAATTTGTAATTTGCTCTTTCAACTACTGAGATGTTTCTCTCTTTAGTTTTAATATTATTTACTATTTTCTCTTGTTTATCCATACTTGGCAAAGGTATTTTCATAGTAGCAAATATATCAAATTTTATGGAAGGTCTAGGAGCGTTTGAATCCTTTTTTTTGCTCTTTGCTTAAAATTCTTTAAATTGTTAGTATCCTGTATAAATACTACGTTAGTAATACTTGGTTTTTATCTACTGAAAATACGGGGTATACTGGAGAACATAATATTGGGCGGTTACCTCTGTTATAGTCTATCGTTCCTATGGCCAATCCCTGTGTAACTCGGTATGCAAATTGTCCAGGATAAACAATTTTGTACTTCTCAGGATTTTTTGAAGTGGTCTGTTTTGATTCCTGTCTGTAATAATCAGACTTAGCCATAAAACCCCCTTTATTTGATAGGGTTTTCAATTTATATTTATGATGGTCAGCGCCCACTTTATTATTTTCTTCAAAACATATTTCTCCTAACGATATTTCATTTTTTATTTTTTGGCTTATGCTTCTAGGGATTAAGTTAAAGTGTTCGTTTTTTATATTTTCAATTAACACTTTCACGGAATAGGGTTAAAGGGGGTGTCGCTTCCTATAAACAATAAATTTCGCGCAACCCCCAAGTTTTTGCCTCTCTTTAATTTTCGTTCTATTAGACAGTAAAAGAATAGCCGTCCTCTTCTAAGTTTTCAAAATACCAATAATGCTTTTGGCTTGATTTTTGTTTTTTGTCTACTAAGTGGATAATACTAGTTTTTATCAAGTATCGCTATAGAGAGCTTAAATACGCCCGCTGACTTAATGATACAATAGATATTAATAGTTACGTTTTTCATAATGTATTCCCTAGTTACGGTATGTCTTTCTAACTCCTTGTATGATGATCAGAAAACAATAATTTGATCTACCGCCCTCTTTAAGAGATTTTTTACAGTGCTGAATACGTGTAAATACTATCTCCGCTTTTCTTGTCAGGAACATGATAGCTTATCGCCATGTGTTGTGCTTTGGCTAAACGGCATATTTGTTATTAACATTACTTTTGATTAACAGGCTCAGATAAACTGTCTTTATGATTGCAAAATGTTGTTATGCCCATCTCCCATTATAAATCATATTCATGTTTTTTAATTCTAGCATTCTTAGTTTTTTCATTTCCATAGACAGTTTGCTTTTAGGTAAAAGACTAATGTTTTTCTTACTATGTTGCATGCTTATAAGTTTAGGATGTGCCTAAACGCCTCGATTAACATCCCTCCAGTGCCACAAAAAGGGTCGTATATTTTTTCGTTTAGTTTTGGGTTTATGAGTGTGACGCACGCTTTTACAATGTGTCGAGTGAAGTATTCCCTTATAAGTCAGAATTGTGCTTAGTTTTAAGTAGGAAATATTTGCTAAGAAATATTCAAAATGAGCTGTCTCCCTTAATGATCCTGCTTTAGTATCTGTAAGACTTAAGTTTATCAAGCTTTCTAATAAATTTTTTCCAATGTAGCTGGATTTTCAATTTGTAAAGTTTGAAATCGGGATTAGCAATGCTCTTATTAATCTCTAAATTCTTTCACGGATAATGGCTGTATCATTTACACAACTCAAAACGTCTCACCCTGCATCTGCGTATATAAATGATCCCTATCCATCTCTTGTGAATTTGGGTCTTGCCCCTTCTTTGTACCATATAAGTTTTCACTAATAATTTAAATATAAGGAGTATATTTGATCATTCGCTAAACCTATCCATTTTTAACCCTTTGCTAATGCCTTCCATTTCAAAGTAGTTTATTTGCGTTTTCAAAAATACTTATTAATTCTTGCCTAGACTGTATTACCCGTTTTTCTAAAGTGCTAATCTCATTATTGGTAATAAAATTAATAGCATCTAGTTCGTTAATAAATTCATCAATCTCTTCCCCGTTTTTAAACAGAGGCTTCTCTTTATACAAGTGGTGGGTTTTGATATACACTCCGTCAGTTGCGCACAAATAGGGGCGTTTAATTTCTTTGCATATTGTTTAGTTTCTGATTAATGGCTTTTTTTATATCTTCATGGGGTTTTTTTGTCTTCAATTAAGATGTCAAGAGGTTTGCCACAAGTTAGATTAATAAACAAGAGACTTGGGGATATGAGTCTTTTATCTCTTGTGAAGTTCAACCTCTTATTCAGTGTGGCTAAGAATATAGAATTTGAACATTGCGCAAAGCTATCTGCAAATTCGTTTTGCTTAGTTTCTTTTCCCTTTTAAAAATGGTCATAAATGCATGCAAGCGCGTTTTTTCCTTTTTATCTTTTTCATCTTCATCAAGAGTTCTATGAGGTACATAACGCTAGCAGGCTGGAAATGCTGCCATGTTCTTCGGGCGTTAAGCTGACAGGTGCGGATTTTTTTAGTAAAAAATTGAGTCAGGTTCTTTACACAATTGCATTGTCTACAGTTCAGTTTAAATTTATGAAAGTACATTAGCCTTTTGTGTTTGGTTAAAACTTTTTCGTGACGCTTCTTTAATTTCTTTTAGATCCAGATCCATTCTAAATAATTTGTCAATCATAGATGTATCAGAAAGTTGGTAATATTTTTCAAGCTGGTTTGATTATTTTCTCGGGTTCTCTAGCCAATAACAGTATGTTTTTGCCTGATTAATGGTGAAGTCTGGAGCTACCGTAACCCTTTTTATCTCTACGTCCTTCATGAATGATATTTAGACTCCGTTAACCCTCGTTTCTGATCTTATTCATTGAGTAAATTCTCAATGAAGTTCTATCATGAAAGTTTTCATGTTTTTTCAGCTATGTAGAAAGTGGCTATTAGAAAGATTTTAATGTAAGTTTTAAACTTAGTCCATGCAAGTATATGTACCCTGCCTGTTTTAATGTGGATGGCGCGAGAAGTCTGCTCGCCTAAAGTTGCGACTCTAAAAAGCGCAATGTGCGCTGTGCAGCCAACTCGGCTTCCTCAGCTTTATAAAGCGGATTGCTGCCCTTACGGCTGGCAAAACCATGTGATGTATTGGGATAAATGTACACTTCATGGTCACCATTGAGTGTTTTCAATGTAACTTGAAACTCCCGTACTGTGTCCACACTAATACTGCGATCATTGTCAGCAAAATGCCCTAAAATGGTTGTACGCATCTTGGAAAGGTCGTCTTTGGGATTGAAAAATCCGTAATAAATAACAGAAGCTTTGACGCCCAGCTGATTACGCGCCATCTGGTATGACCAGCCGCCGCCAAAACACCAGCCAATCGCTGCCAAGCGTTCAGCATCGACACGCGGGTGATTTTTCAGAAAAACAACAGCTGATTTCAAGTTATTGAATGCAGCGGTGACGTCTTTACGAACAGCGGTCGCCAATTTGCGCGCTTCAGCAGGTTCAGCGGTTGCTTCACCGTTATAAAGATCGACTGCAAATGCCACATAACCTTGTGCAGCAAAAGCGTCCGCTTGGCGTTTAATGTCATCGTTCAATCCCCACCATTCATGAATCAAGATAAGCGCCGGTTGCGGTGTGCGTTTTCAGGCAATGCCAAATAACCCTTAACCGATGATTCACCGGGCACGTACTTCTCCCCTGTAAAGGTGTAGGGGAGCATTTCACCGTTAAGCGGTACTGCTGCTGCTGCCGGCTCTTGTGCCCATCCGCTTGCTGCCAGCCCTAAGATAAATATAGATACCATCGCCCCCAGCTTGCCGCAAGCTGTAAACAATGTCCCCCTAAAATCCATGCAGTTATGCCAAAGCTGCCGTACATTTATAATAACAGACTTAAAAATCATCATTAGTTTTCCTTATCAATTCGTTTTCCGTATCGCTCAATTTCAAGTACTCAAGCTATTATTATAATATAATTACCAATGTTAACATACTACAAAAAGTTATTATTACACATTGCGTTTATGTTGAAATCAAACATCCGCGTCCACTGCTTATGGCTGTTAATTTGCCTTAGCCTCCCGTATTTGCTGCATGCTCAGTCCAGCGCGCAAACTTCAATAACAACCACTCAGACAGCAGCGGCAGAAGAGCCGCTGCGGCTCATATTTATCAACGATATGAACCTGCTGCTTTATTTTCATCACAATCAAATTGTGGAGATCACCGGTAATGAACGCACCTTCACCGCAGCTTTCAACCTTGCGTTCACCAGTATTCGTATTGTCAGTCCATCTTGGCGCATTCGCTTTCGCAGCGATGTAGTGCTTATTGAGCCGCTCTCATTGAAAGGACGGCTTTACGAAAACTTCACACCGCCGCCCTTGCTGTTCAGCGAGCTTGCTTTAAATATTCAATATATCGCCGATGCCAGCACGCGCGCGGCACTGGCTAAACAAAATTTTCAAACAGCGTTCACATTTGGCATCTTTCGCCCATTGGTAAAAGTATTTCCCATGAAAAGTTACTTTTACCCGATTGTCTTTAAAACTTCACCCTATGATACCACTACAGGCCTCGATGCAGCGAGCCCCACGCGAAAAGATTTACGTGAAATAGGTCATTCTTTTGTGACCGGGCATCGCGATGAGCCACTAGGCGCCATCGTGGTCGATCGCTTTGATACAGGTACTCTGTACTCACTGCTTGTGCGTAATTTTGCATGGGCACTGGGCGTGAGCAATGGCGAAGAAGGGTTGGATGCCAATTCCGCTAAAACCATCTCCACACGCTTCGCCTTTTCCAATGCAAAGTGGCATACGGGGGTTAATATGCAAGTGGGGAATATAGGCTCTGTGCCGATAAAAGAAACTAAACACTATTACCAGCTCTTTTTTTACTGGAACTCAGCGGACTTTCCCAGCAGTATTGCACAAGAGGAGTTGGAGGTCGCCAAGCTGCTGAAAAAACCCGCCAAGCCCAAAAGCTCAGTAAAGGCATTGCAGTACAGAACGGGTTTTGAGAGTATGCTGCATCTGCACGGTGTGCGTCAGCCTGAGATTCTCAACGCCGATGGTACCATTAAAGAGAACTACACCTATCAAGGTTATGATTTTGATACCATCGATGAGCTCTTTGATTTCATGGATGGCTACTTTTCACCATTCACCGTCTTCAATAACGGAAGTTACGATGACAGCTCGCAAATCAGCCATGATGTCCTTTACGGACTGTCCTATCTACTTTACTTGGAGCTGCGTTATAAGAAATTTCTCTCGTTCACCACGCATTTCAGCGGTTACGATCCCAACTTACTCAGTGAAAGTTATGAACCTTATCTCAGGCGTTATCGCGGTTTTGTGCGTTTTGGTTTTCACCTGAAAAACTATCTCAGTTTTTATTTCTCCGCCACCTACACACACGATGTGCTGCATTTAAACTGGGATCAGTTTTATGAACGTGAGCCGCGTGATCCGCACTTTATCCGCGACTACAGCCTTTATGCTGGCTTAGTGTATTATATTGCGCGTTAAGAAATGGCAATGGCTCAGGGCTGACTTTCAACTTTATCCGCAATGCCGCGGAAAAGTCCTGCCACGCTGCTTTTCACCAATGCAATGGAATCGGCAAATACGGTCTTAAACGCTGTCCGTCCCTTGGGCGTGAGTTCTATGTATTCCAATTTCACAGTACCATAAAATAAGGCTGTGATCACAAAAAATGTAACAATCGCGCGAATAAAGATTTTCAGTATCATCAGCTTTCAATCACTTATCAATGGTTTTACACAGGTTTTATTGTCGCCGCTGCAAGCACTTAAGTTTCGTCACGTTGCGGTAAAAATCTTAAGTAAAACAGGCAATGCCACCCAAGTGCCAATAGCCGACCCCAATGAAACAAAACAAAATACAAGTAAAATTTTCGTGAACTGATTTTTCCACCAGGCAGCAAAGGACTTTAGTTTAAGCGGCGCGGTTTCCAGTTCATGCACACTAGGTGGGCGCCAATAAGCCTCAAACCAAGCCGCTACCAGTCCAGCACCAATGGTGGGATTCAGCGACGTAATGGGCGCCGCACAAAATGCCACCAAGATAGTTAAGGGATGGGCGCCGGCAATGAGTGCGCCTAAGGCACTTAAAACACCATTGACCATGACCCAGCTCATAAAGGCTTGGCGTCCCGTCTCCCAATCCGCACGATAAAAGCCCCAGGCAAACAGCATTAAGATCAAACAAGGCAGCGCCCATTTCAAGTACTTCCAAAAGTGACTGGGAGCGGGTGTCACCAATAAACCTGCAAAAAACCTGCGTGTGCGGGTTAAATTTTCTTGCGACAACAAGCTGGATAACTTTAAGTTCCCCTCTGCTGCATGCTGCAAGCTTGCAGTAGCTTGTGTAGAGGTTTTTTTTCTGATTTGCTTGTGTGGCAATGTTATGGTCACACCGCCCAAAGCCTGTACAGCCGCTGCATTTGCCTCAGCATTGGCTGCAAATGCAACGGACGCGGCGTGCGGAAATAAGTCGCGCAAGCGCGCAGGGGGAGCTGTGTATAAATTTTTTCCTAAACGCTTCCAATAATTCAGCATCCCTTGAACATGTCCCGCGCCAACAATGACAATGCCTAAAAAGCCGCGCGGCGCGGCAAGCAAGCTGAGGCGAAGATTTTCAGCCATGTAAACATCGCGCTCATCAATGACAACCTGTTTCAGCGTGGGAAAAGGACGTGCCAACTCCTGCAAGAGACGCGCAAGTTGATCTTTATGTTTAAGCTGCTCAATCAGCTCCACAGTACTGGTGGGGTGATTCTTGTTTGGCTTGTGTTCAGTCGCAGTTTCAGGCACCAGTGGCGACCCGAGGCCCCAGCCGCCCAAACAAAATTTAAGCTGCTGCCACAAAGACATCAAACGCCAGGCACGTTTAAGCGTCAGCTCCGCTGGTCTATCGATGAGCGTGAGCGGAAGGCGATAACGTTTCGCCAGTGCAATCGCGCGTTTAAATTCAGCACCGGGTTCAGCGCCCACTTCCGCGGCAATGCGGCGCTGCAACAGCGCAAAAAGCAAATAAGCAACAAAAAAGTAGCCTTGTCCTGAGCGCAAAATTTCGCGAATATTAAGATTTTTAAACGTGCCTTCGGTAAGGGCGGCATAACGTTTGTTATCCAGTTCTAAGAACAGCTGCGGCAGCTGCGTGCCTGCTGCCGTGCCGCGTTTGGCACGCGTGGCTGGTTGTGCCTGGGAGCCTGCCTTTATAGGCGGCTTAGCCGCCTTAGCTGCATTAGCTTTAGCGCCATATTCATTGATGAGCTGCGAGACTTGGTCAACAGAAACTTTAGAAACATGGGCAGTACCCACCAACATGAACGTACGCCCGCCACTAAAACGCAGGCGTAAAATATTAGGAGCAGTCTCGGTAACAGTTTGCAACATCATGCAGTAATAACGGGAGCCAACCACTAA
Source organism: Spirochaetota bacterium (assembly GCA_965249715.1). Lineage (GTDB taxonomy): Bacteria > Spirochaetota > UBA12135 > COTS27 > COTS27 > COTS27. The sequence continues at coordinate 17,125 of CBDFMP010000043.1, forward strand.
GTCAAAGCCGCGCCGCACCCCTTAATGGTACTATGAAATCACGTACTGAAACGCCAAGTTAAGGGCATTATAAACAACTGGCACCTCAATAAAAATAACGCAGGCTCAGTTCAATGCTGCGTGCAGGTTCGGTCTCCAGCGCAATGCGGTTTTCCGTTTCAAAATCATAAACCGTATATTCCAATGTCTCCAATGCAAAATCCAACAGATTATAAACATTAAGATAAATATCCAAAAACCGTGTATGCGACAACGACACACGCCATTTAAAGCGCAGATCAAGATTCCAGCGTGCATCTTCACGCGTGCCAAATTCACCATTATACAGCAGAAGGTTATCACCGCTCACTTCATCGCGCAGCCAGGAAACGTGTGCGCCCGGCCCATCCTGATCCAAAAAGTAATCCCAGGAACCTGCCGGTTGCCCATCGCGATAGGATAAAACAAAGGCCCCCGTTAAATTCTTTAAAAACTGATAGGATGCAAACACACGCACCAAATATGAACGATCCATATCATAACGTCCCACCGGTTTGAGCAAATTATTGGGGTCCGCCATGCTGTATTCAAAAACTCCAAGACTATTATGCACGGGACCATTGCCTTGCCGCGTGATGCCATTTAGCAGATAAGCGGTGAAAGTGATCGCAAAAGTGTATCGTTTACCGATGCCATTAAACCCTGTTGTCGCGCCTAAGTACATGGGACTGTTATTGAACCATGTGCGCCCGCTCTCAGGAAAATATGAGCTCGGCAAATTACAGAGCTCATATTGTTTTTCCCCATTAGTCTCATAAAAGACATTGGTGCCGTCTTCATCCCTGTATTCGCCATAATTTGTAGCCGCGCCTTTATAACAAACCCAGGGCATTTGTTTAAAAAGTCTGTAATGCCCGCCTAAGGAAAAAGTCCATGCACGCGCCAATTGCGCAGTGAAGGGAATATCTAAATAATAATAATGCGGCTGTTTAAAATTATCAGCAAGCGATTGATAGCGCCCACCTGCAGTGCTATAAGTGGCATTGGTATCTGCAGAAGTACTGTCAGTGGCTACGTAGTTAACAGTATTTTGATAAGAATCGCTTAAGAACTGAGCGTACTCCGTGGTATAAGTAGTATTTTCACGTCCCAGTAAAATTCCCAAGCTGACCCGGCTTGTCTGCAAGGGTCTGAGTTCCACTCTAAAATAAGGCGTGACTCTGGCAACGGACTCAGCCACTAATAACAGCGCGTCCAAATCAAACCCCGCCTCCACTTCCCACCAATCTGTTGTGGCATCATTAATGCTAATGCCCAGCTGGTGTGCCAAAAGTCCATAAACCGTGTCTGCTTGCTGCACATGACTCTGATAAAGCGGAACTGCATTTGTATATTGATCATCGTCTTGAAAATAAACATTGCGCGTGAAGCTCTCTTTGGCTGGACTAATGGCTACAATAGCAAACCTTGTGGCTTCCACCAGCTTAAGAAATTCGTGACGATAAACATCAAAAGCCCAGCTGAACGTAGTCTGTGGCGTGAATTCTACAATGGTGCCTGGTACATTGGTGAAAGGATAAAGCCCTTCACCGGAAACACGTAATAGATTATAAGAATTTCCAGCTGGAGCATTGCTGGTTAGCTCATGCAGCCCCAAAGTGAGTGCTATTGTTCCGTTAAGCTTACCAGCTCTGCGTTTAGCGTAAGTGGTCACTGCCAATGAGTTAAGCCCCAGCGTCTCCTCTTCACGTAAATGAAACTCAGCTCCCCAATGCTCACGAGTGAATAAACTTGCCATAAAACCGCCAGTCCAAACATGTGTGTCCGTTGCAGCCAACGGCTGCGTGTAACCGGTTACCGTCAGCGCCGCTGCGGTTTCTTTAAAAACACTATAACCCTGATTGGCACTTTCGTGGGTAAATTGCAAAAATTGGCGTGTCCCTAGGTGATAAAACAAATCGATCACAAATGGCTGTGTGGGTTTTAAGTCCGTTTGTAAAAGCGGCTGGAGAACATGGCGTTGAAATCCTTCCAGTCCAGCAATGGCGCCCGGGCGCTCAGTAGGTGCGGGAATTTCTCTGATCTGTGCCGCACGATGAATATTGGAAAAGGCTTCCGCATAAGGTACCATGGGGCCTACTTGCCCTATGAGAATAGCGGTATAATTGAAAGCGGATGCGGTCTGTGCTGGTACGTAATTGCGTGTACCCGCTAAACCGTCTATAGCCACATCGTGACCAAGCGGCAACAGACGATACAGTGAACGTCCTGAGAAATAAGCGCTTGTTGTTTCTATTGTATTTATATAACTGCGGTTCCAAAGCCATGGATGACCATAAAGTGAATAAACTTCACCATCGGCAAAGGAAAAAGCCCCTGTGCTTTCTAATTGATAAGTGCTTTGTGGAAGTGTATGTGTGAGCAATGCGGAGAGGCGAAATGAGAGATAACGATCTGCAAAAAAGTCAAGCGGCAGCCACTCGCGCACTGCTACGGGAAGCAAAAGCTGCTGTCTGCTGCCGCGCGTATAATCATCAGCCGCTATTGGTTCACTCAGTGGAAGTGCCCATAACATGGGGGGCAGCAGGCAGCCCCAGGCTATCCATGCAAACAATGGCATTAAAAAACGCGAACAGCGCCGTAACATAAAAAACAAAAAATACAATAACATAAATAATAATCCCTATCAGTTTGCCAAACCTTAACGCGAGCGCTGCAACAGCTTGCCAATGAGCGGCGAAGGTTCAAGTTTAAACGTCTTCATTAACCGCCGCCCGTCAACCGCCAAGTCTTTAACAGAAAGTGCTGCTGCTTGTTTGATAGCAGCCGCCACTCGCGCACTGCTACGGGAAGCAATAGCTGCTGTCTGCTGCCGCGCGTATAATCCTCAGCCGCTATTGGTTCACTCAGTGGAAGTGCCCATAACATGGGGGGCAGCAGGCAGCCCCAGGCTATCCATACAAACAATGGCATTAAAAAACGCGAACAGCGCCGTAACATAAAAAACAAAAAATACAATAACATAAATAATAATCCCTATCAGTTTGCCAAACCTTAACGCGAGCGCTGCAAAAAAGCCTCAGCCGCGCGCACTAGCTGTACGCGCGTATTCAAAGCAAACGTCTTCATTAACAGCCGCCCGTCAACCGCCAAGTCTTTAACATGAAGTGCTGCTGCCGCACGTATAATCCTCAGCCGCTATTGGTTCCAGTGGAAGTGCCCATAACATGGGCGGCAGCAGGCAGCCCCAGGCTATCCCTGCAAACAATGGCATTAAAGAACGCGAACAGCGCCGTAACATAAAAAACAAAAAATACAATAACATAAATGATAATCCCTATCAGTTTGCCAAACCTTAACGCGAGCGCTGCAAAAAAGCCCCAGCCGCGCGCACTAGCTGTACGCGCGTATTTAAAGCAGGAGTTTCCAAAACCATTTCCAACAAATGCCGCAACAGCTTGCCAATGAGCGGCGAAGGTTCAAGCTTAAACGTCTTTATTAACAGCCGCCCGTCAACCGCCAAGTCTTTAACATGAAGTGCCGCTGCTTGTTCGATGGCAGCCGCCACACGCGCCTCAAACCGCAATAGTTCCGTTTCTTCACGTTGCAAAGTACGCGTAACCGCCAAGTGCGATGTCATCCCGCGGCCTTTCCTGTCCGCACGCACCAATGCCAATAATAACGAAACATTGGCAAGCCCCACACGGCGCAGCCAGCGGCGTATAGTTGCGTCATTCCAGTTGTCTGTGCTGTAAAGCATATGTTCACGTACCAAACGTGTCACACGCGCACTCAGCTTGCTTGCAAAGCGCAAGCGCCGAAGAATTTGCGCCGTCTGCTCAGCCCCTTTAACGTCATGTTGAAAAAATGTAGCCTGTCCAGTTTCTGGCAAAACTTTGCGTGTTTGCGGCTTCGCCACATCGTGAAAGAGCGCAGCCAGCGGCAGTTCCAGCGCCTGCCGCAACTCGTGCTCCGCTGCCAGCTTATGTTGATAATCCGTGACAGCAGCCAACACAGCCAGCGTGTGTTCGTACACATCATAGGCATGAAAGGCATTTTGTGACACACCCTGCAGTGTCGTTAGTTCCGGGAGAAATTCCTGTAAAAGACCGCTAACATTAAGGGCGCGCATGCCTGCAACAGCATTCTGCCCGCTAAGCAATTTACTCAGCTCATCACGAATGCGCTCTACGGCTATGCGCTTCAACTGCCCGGCCATCGCCTGCATCGCCTGCAAACAAGCTGTTGTCAGTGTAGCATCCAACTGTGCCACAAAACGACAAGCACGCATCATCCTGAGCGCATCTTCTGTAAACCGTTCTTGGGCATTGCCAATAGTGCGAATACACCGAGCTTGCAGATCTGCACGTCCGTTAAAAGCATCGAGCACTTCCTTAGTTTCAGGGTGATAGGCAAAAGCATTAATGGTAAAATCGCGCCGCTTCAGATCTTCAATAAGCCGCCGCGTAAAAAAAACCTCACTTGGTCTGCGTGCGTCGTGATAAGTCCCCTCTGTGCGATACGTTGTGACCTCATAAGCATCGCCATCCACTAAGAGGGTTAACGTACCGTGTGCAATGCCCGTAGGCAGCGCAGCCGGGAACAGCTGCTTCAGCTCCTGAGGCGTGGCACTGGTGGCAAAGTCAATATCACCACCGCGGCGTCCCAAAAGCTGATCGCGCACAAAGCCGCCCACAACGTACAGCTCATACCCTGCCGCAGCCACCCTGTGGTATAACCGCATGGCACTGGCTTGCAGAGCTATGGGAAACTTAAATGCTTCCACAATTTTCGCTTAGTATTCGTTAAAATGCTGCTCGGTTACAATCGGCACCCGCTTCACTAATGCGGACTTCACTAAGGCAGACTTCATCACATATCACCTTATTCTGTCAAAACGCAGGGATGCCGCTTTATAAAAAATGTAGCGTTTAAGCGCTTTTTTATCGCCAACCGGATCAATTTTTAAGGATACCATCATCTTATTGTAAAACAGCTCCATATTATCCGGCACAAAGGCATTAACATCAAAACGTTCTGCTAAGGAGGCAATGCGTCTATCAAGATTCTCGCGCAGAGTCACACGCGCCTCGCCAATTTTAATATTCCACAAATCATGTTCTTGTTCCAGTTTACGTTTTAATTTAGCAAGATCGCCCAGTTCAGGGACATTTTTAATAAACAGCTGTTTCTCCTGTTTCCTATCGACGGCACCTTTTTTTGCAGTAGCTGCGGCTGCAGTCACTGCACGCTTGGACTGTTCAGAATGTTTGTTAGGGGCTGTTATGCTGCCCGCTGAGCCTTGTGCGCCTTGTACGCTCACTTTTTTCTTGTTATCCAATGTGGGTAATTTATAATAACGCCGCGCCAGAAACGCCAAATATCCACGATTGCCCTCAAAAAACAGCATCATAGTTGAAAAGAATTCACTAATATTCAAGAAGAAGCGCCGAACAACTCCCATATGGCTGCTTTTAATTGCCGTGCGCCGCACCACCTGAAATGACAGATCAATAATTTCATGCGCTTGCCGCTGTTTAGCAGTTTTTTCATTGATGACCAGCTCCACAAATTTTTCTAAGACCTGCTTTTTTTTATCAAGATCCGCCGCACGATAAAGCAAATCCTGTGTATTCGGCACAATAAAAAGTTTGTCTTTTTCTGAAAAAAACAATCGCTGGATAAGATACACATAGTCCAAGTTCGAACTCTTGACGGGCGAAGCTTCGAGAACTCTAATCACTAATTGTAAATAATTCTTAAAAAAAGCACTGATGTATTGAGTTTCCAACTGGTTGATAAACTCCTCCTCCGCATCACGCGAGATAATTTTCGCGGCATCTTGTTTCCAATCCTCAATTATTGCCAGCTCAACTGTCTCACGCTCATCAGCCAAAACTGAAAGAAAAGAAGTGATCAACCGCACACGATGACAATAGTATTTTACATTGCCTGAAGAAAAAACAAGAATATTCTCAATAGGCTGTCCTGTGTAGTTTTTCTTTCTGATGAGCTCACGCAACGAGGTATCAGAATAAAGTTCCAAGAGTTTAGCGTCCTTGCTGCCTGCTTCGCTTGTGAAAACCTGTGTATCCAGCTGCAAAATATTTGAAATGCTAAGCGGAACATAGACCTTGCGCCCGCGTTTCTCTACAAACGTGCTCACCAACCCTAAGGTAATTGAATTATAATGTTCCTCAACAGTGTCATCACTACGCCTCCTCTCAACCAGTAAATTGCGTTCATTAATGGAAATACGTGAAAGAAAATATGAAATAAAACACAAATTATAAATTTCTTTATTCTGAAAATTCTGCTGGCTAATCTTAAGCATCACACTCAGCATGATGTTGTAAATTAATTGTACAAAAAAAAGAAAGTACGCATCGTCAATAATACCCTCTCTCACAATACGCGACAAACGCTGTGTGTCCAACTTTTGTTCGCGCACTCGCTTAAAAACATGATGGCGAATATCTTCGTTCATATCGTCTGTATAGTAGCTGTTAAGAAATTTGATAAACACCTCTATTAGCTGTTTAAGCTTATTCGTAGGCATCAGGACATTTTTTACATAATCATTGCCGGAAAAAAGCGTTAACGGACGTTTGGCAACGGATAATTCTACCAATTGTTTAAGCGTCAACTGATTAGTATCCACAGTTTGCAGCAAGGCATCAAATTGTGCTTCAGAAATGGCCAGCTTTGTTAATGCCTCCTCCTTAGAGAGTAAAGCAGCTGTCCTATCTAAAAACTGACTGTAACTTTTTTCAAAATTATCCTCAATATAGAGATATAACTGCTCAAGTTCACTGCGTTTCTCTTGCAGGCGAATTTGCGCAGGGTTGCCTTGCTCATCGTGCTCCAATACTTCAATAATACCGTAGCCATCCTTGAGCACCATCTTAATAAGGTTGTAAACAGGTGTGAGAAAACTCTGTTTTTGGAAGGCCTTGATGTCCTCTTTCCCGGCAAGAAAAAATACAAAATTATTAAGCTCAATTAAAGAATCATTATATTGCGGTGCAGCACTATATTGACAAAGCTTCTCAAAAGCTGTTGTCATTTCTGCCGTAAAATTAAATTCTTTTACAAGCGCCTGCCGCAGTTCTTTATTATACGGATACGCATATTCCGGCAATGAATAAGTAATGCCCTCATTCTCCGCTTGAACATTACCGCTTGCCTGTTCATTAGCTTGCTCAGGCAAGACACGCTCAGCCTGCTCGCCTTTTTCTGACGAAAGCTCTTCCACTTCAGCCATTATTGTAGCTCCTTTTTATAAAAATGCGTCCATGACGCTAATTTATTATAAACTCAAATATACTTCTCTAAGTCAATGTAAAAAGAACTTCTTATAATTTTCTTCGTTTAATGTTAAAATACAATGTTTAGTGTATTTACATACACACAGAGTCGCCGACTAACTGTATGTAAATCGCTCATTCCCAGCGGAGCATAGCGCAGTTGGTAGCGCGCTTGGTTTGGGACCAAGAGGTCACAGGTTCAAATCCTGTTGCTCCGATACCCTATACTGTGGTTTAACAACGTTCCCATGTTTGTGCTGTCCGGACAGGCACTGTTTTTCAATGCGCTCGCATTGTCCGATTGTTCATTTCATGCCTGAGTTATTATGGGTACCACTACCTTAGATACTATCAATACACTTACCTTAGCGCTGGCTGCTGGAATTTTAAGTATTATTGTTGCACGGCGTCTCCAGCTGGTCCCTATTGTCTTACTTCTGGTCACTGGCGTGGTCATTGGTCCGGAGGGGCTAGGATGGCTGCATCCTAAAAAGCTCGGCGAAACCCTGGAAATTCTCCTGCAAGTAGGAATTGCCATCATCCTTTTTGAAGGCGCCCTCACCCTCAACTACAACGAATATAAAAAAGCCGGTAATATCATCTTCAACCTGCTCTCCTTCGGCATCCTGCTCACCTGGCTGTTAAACGCTTTCGCCATCGTTCTATTTTTTCAGTTTCCGCTTCGTTACGCACTGTTTCTGAGCAGTATCATTGTTGTGACCGGGCCAACCGTTATTATGCCGCTACTCCGCCGCATGAATCTTAACCACAATCTCACCCATATTTTGCATTGGGAAGGAATTCTTATCGATCCCATTGGCGTCTTTCTGGCGATCTTTTGTTTTGAGCTGCTCATTAGCGGCGGCGAAGGTGTTGTGATTGTCAAGCTGTTCACGCGTTTGGGTATTGGCATTATCGTTGGCGCGCTCTTTGGTATGCTGGGCGCTACCGCACTCAATCGCCGCTGGATTCCGCAAGAACTGCACAATAGCTTCATTCTCATGTGGGCACTGTTAACGTTTGCCAGCTGCAATATCATCCTTTCCGAATCAGGTCTGCTTGCAGTGGTGGTTGCAGGCATTGTCTTGGGTTATTACAAAAAGGTGTCATTGGAAGAAATTAAAAAATTCAAACTTGATCTGACTGAGATCTTTACTGCCATTATCTTCATCCTGCTGTCCGCTGACCTCAGCTTCACCAACATCAAACGTGTCCTTCCGCAGGGCATTTTTTTGATCTGTTTCATCCTGTTTGTCACACGTCCGCTCAGTATCTTTATCTGTTCGCTTGGCAGCAAACTCAGCATACGCGATAAACTCTTTCTTTCCTGGGTAGCGCCACGCGGCATCATCGCTGCTTCCATGGTCACATTATTCTCCTATTCGCTCAATTCTGAAACTGAGCTTGCCCCCGCCATTGCCAAAGAGCTTTATTTTATGGAAACCTTTGTCTTTGCTGTTATTGCTGTTACCGTTGTTTTCCAAGGTACGACTGCGCCCTTTGTTGCCAAAGCTCTTGGTGTCAAACGCGATCTGGCGCGCAATTGGGTCATTGTTGGAGCACACGAACTCAGTGCTACCATTGCAGAATATCTCATGTCCATGGGCAAGGAGGTCATTCTCTTAGACAGCAATAAAACCAAGCTTAATATTTATGCTCAACGCGGCATTGTCACCGAACACGGCAATAGTCTTGCCTACGATATTTTCGATCGTGAAAATTTTATCCACACAGGACGTGTTCTTGCCATCACCGATAACATGGAACTCAACGTATTGATCTGCCAGCATTGGAAGAAAGTGGTGCGCCCGGACGGACTTTACAACTGGAGTGGGCCAGCAACAGCCACAGCCAACATCAATACCATAGCCTCCACCGCCGTGTGGCAACAGCTAGCCAAACCCAGTATCCTCGAAAGTCAGCTCAGCAACCAAGAACGCTCACTGCTCATCAAGGCACCGGCAGAACTCAATGCACAGGAGCGCGAGCATGCAGTACCGCTCTTGGCCATCCCCACAAACGGTGATGTGCTGTTTTCACCCGATTTAAACAATAAAACCCTTGCCCCGCTGCTGACAAACAAATGGCTGCTGCTGGTCAAAGTTAGTTTTTCATTGCAAAGCTTTATCAAAGCCGGTTATCTTGCCGTCCTCAATACTGCCCCACTCACAAGTGAAATTGTTTATCGGCACGTTTTAACACAAGTTAAAACACCGCTCGGGCTCACCGCAAAGACCAGTCGCGATGACATCCTCCAGCATTTACAGGAGCAAGAACAAGTTAAAAGTGTTTGCATAGGCAATCAAGTCGCCATTTTTCCAACATTGCAAAAGGCCTTTACAGAGCCGCTTGTAACCGTAATCACCACACGCAGCGGTGTGGACATGCACGCATATGATAAAAAACCTATCCGTATCTGGTTCTTTATTTTTGCACACAATGCCGATTCGCTGCGTTATCTCTCATTAATTTCTCATATTTCTAAAATTGTGACCGATGAATCAACAAGAAACAAATTGCTTGCTGCTGATACCACCGTTATGCTGGAACAAGCATTATTTCAAGCATTGGCGCAAAAAAATATTTGACCCCAAATAACAAAACTTGTGATAATCCTGAAAAGTTTACCTGAGCTCGCAAAAATGTGTATTGCCGGTCGGATGGCGGCTGAATTACTGGTTTATTTGGGAGAACATGTCAAAGCGGGCATCGCCACTATGGATTTGGAAGTCTCACCACACGCAGCGGTGTGGACATGCACGCATATGCTAAAAAACCTATCCGTAGCGGATTTTTTATTTTTACACACAATGCCGCTTCATTGCGTTAGCTCTCACTAATTTCTCATATTTCTAAAATCGTGACCGATGAATTAACAAGAAACAAATTGCTTGCTGCTGATAGCACTGTTATGCTGGAACAAACATTATTTCAGACATTGGCGCAAAAAAATATTTGACCCCAAATAACAAAACTTGTGATAATCCTGAAAAGTTCACCTGAGCTCGCTAAAATGCGTATTGCCGGTCGGATGGCGGCTGAATTACTGGTTTATTGGGGAGAACATGTCAAAGCGGGCATCGCCACTATGGATTTGGAAGTCTCACCACACGCAGCGGTGTGGACATGCACGCATACGCTAAAAAACCTATCCGTATCTGGTTCTTTATTTTTGCACACAATGCCGCTTCATTGCGTTAGCTCTCACTAATTTCTCATATTTCTAAAATCGTGACCGATGAATTAACAAGAAACAAATTGCTTGCTGCTGATAGCACTGTTATGCTGGAACAAACATTATTTCAGACATTGGCGCAAAAAAATATTTGACCCCAAATAACAAAACTTGTGATAATCCTGAAAAGTTCACCTGAGCTCGCTAAAATGCGTATTGCCGGTCGGATGGCGGCTGAATTGCTGGTTTATTTGGGAGAACATGTCAAAGCGGGCATCGCTACTATGGATTTGGAAGTCCTCAGCCGCGCGTGGATTCACAAACACAAAGTGCGCTCGGCTACGCTGAATTATAAAGGCTTCCCCGCCACCATCTGCACTTCCGTTAACAACGTCGTTTGCCATGGCATCCCCAGTCATACTGCCATTTTAAATAAAGGCGATATTATTAACATTGACGTCACATTGATTGTCAACGGTTACCATGGCGACGTTTCACGCACCTTTATCATTCCGCCCGCCCCACCGCACGTTCACGCGCTGGTCACGCGTACCGAACAGGCGCTCATGCACGGCATTAATGCCATTACAGCCGGCAAATCGATTAACGTTATTGGCACTGCCATTGAAAAATTTATTAAACCGTTTCACTATGGCATTGTCAGTGCCCTCTGCGGGCATGGCATTGGCGAAGCCTTTCACGAAGATCCTTTTGTCATGCACATTAAACAGCGCCGCAAGGGCGCACGGCTGCTCCCGGGGATGACCTTTACTGTGGAACCGATGATCAATGCCGGCTCCGCGCAAGTTTATACTTCGGCTGAAGATGGTTGGAGTGTCTTCACACGCGATGACATGTTGTCTGCACAGTTTGAACATACCATTGCTGTGCTTGAGCAAGGTTGTGAAATTTTAACCGCAAGCTAAGCTGCGCGCATTTATCCGCGCGTGCAGGTCACTCGTGTTTGGCTTTATACAAATGAAACCAATAAATGCCCTCTAAACGATGAACCGGCACTAAGCCAAATGTACGTGAATCCGTAAGGTGATCCCAGCGATCATTGACAACAAAAACATATCCGCCTGGGATCACCACCTCGGTAACGGTATCGCGTGGACTCATCGCTTCCGGCAGGACACGGACATCTTCAAATTGCACTTCCCAGGGCGGAACAAAAATAGCGCCATTTATATAAATGGTTTTATTCACAATATTGATACGCTCGCCGGGCAACGCTAAGACACGCCTAAGCAAGTGCTCGCGCGTATCCAGCTTCCATAGCCCCAATGTCAATAAAAACACAGGAAGGTCCAGTAACTTTGTCATCACGCTGCTAGGCTGCTTTTCGGGACTCAGCAATGCCACAAGCTCCCCACGCGCCAATGAATTCCTGTACACAAAGGCCCGCGGCGTTTCATACAAATATGGTTTTTTGAGCCCCAGCCCCAAGCGATCGAATACAAGATAACTCCCCGGCGTGCTAAAAGGCATCATGCCGCCCTCTTTAAGTTTGACAGGAAAGGCAACATAGGTGACCACCCAGTATAACAACACTAAAGCAATGCCTAAAAGCATCAGCGATAACTTAACCTTATGCTGCAAAAGGCGACGGCGATAATAACGGGAAATCCGATCGCCACGGACACGAAACAATTGCTGCAACCAGCTCACCATATAAAGAACATCCTCAGCTCTGGTATAATCACTAAGACCCTAGATGATAACTAAGGCCAAATTTAAACCGATAAGCGGGTGATGCAAAGTTAGCATAAAGCAGATGCCCCATTTGAATGGTTGCCGAGACCCTATTCGTAAACCGATAGTTAAAAACATAATCCAAGTAATAGCGTGCAAGATTATCAATTTCAACGTTGGCCACTGCAATGCTCGCATCCGTGTTATCCGCAGCAGGTTCTTCATAACGGTACTGCACCACTGCTGGAAGTGTTGAACTTGTGTAGGTAATGACCAACTTAAATTGTGAATAATGCGTGAAATAAATATCCATATTTAAGCCAATACGCTGAAAATGCTCCTTACCAATAGCCCCCGTTGCCTTTGGATCAAAGGCGAATTCATAAAGCGCGGTGAGCCCCAGTGGAGTCCGCGGAATTTGTGCAACATAAAGCTGAAGATGCGCAGAAACTGCGCGTTCGCCGCGCAAGGACCATAGCTGTTCATCGGCAAATGCAGTTTGCTCAGAAAATTCTGCATAATAGGAAACGCCTAAGCGCAGCGGCTCATAAGTGACATAGATATGCGGCATCACAACATGTACCGTCCGTCGCTTGCGCTGCTCCGCATATTCAATATTCAAGGCATTAAAAGACTTGACCAAACGTTCTTCATATTTATAAATAAACAACACCGTCACATACTCATAATAATAAGCCGTGCGACTCTCAAATACATAGTCCTGTCCAATCAGCTCCTCACCCGCAAATTCAACAGCATCGTCAAGTTCATAAAACAAATCGCCATCCTGATAATAACGCGACTTGGCAACAGAATGAAAATCAAAAAAGAAACCTTGCGAAAACCCGCCCCAGCTGCCAGCTGCCCAATTCTGAAATAATGCCGCAGACAATGAAGTGGGCAGGCAAACACTCAAAAGCCACACGCTCAGTACCCACATACCCAAACGCAATCGGCTGCCCGCTAAAAACCAGCTCCACTTAGCTCGTTGACACACCATGCTTAAATCCCGGATTATCCACCAACCACTAAAATGCAACGCTCAGTTTTATCAAAATGTCCCATTATTAATTGCGCTGCATAGCAATACCTTGCATATAAGGACGCCGCTCTGCATCCAATGCCACAAATTGCATAAGAATTTTATAACGTTCGTCCACACGCGGCAATAGTTCTTCTACCCTGAAAAAAACTTCCAATAACTCAACCTGAGCTTCAGCAATAATCATAAACGTTAAAACTACATGATTGCTGCCGGCTGCCATTGCCGCCTTTACAGGTGACGGCATTTTAGCCTGCAACACAGCATCACCAGGGCTAAGTTTATGCACCGCAGCAACTTTTCCGCTGAATTTCCAATACGTTCCTTCATAGACCGATGCTTCTGTTATCATAGTTGCAAAAGAAAGTGTATTTTCAAAGGAAGCAAATTGCGGAACAAGCACAAAAGTTCTTAAAATATTAAATTGCTCAGCAATGACAAGCGGCGGCACCGCTTGCATGGTTTTGTTATAATGCACAAGTGCTGCATTCACATCGCCGCGTTTAAGTGCTGCTTTCATGGCTGTAAAAGGCTTCTCCCAAGCATCAGTTGCCTGTTCCGCTCTTGCCTGTTCTGCAGGCAGCGCAATAGCTTCCAGCTGCCTGTTTAGCTCAGCTGCCGGTGGAAGTTGGCGCCAATAAATGGCCTGCTGCAGCCAGCTCACAGTATCCGCGAAATAACCGCGCAACTCTACCAGCGGACGCCAGCCCCCCAGCCACCCCAAAATCACAATAACGGCAAAACTGCTCCCCAAACTCCAGCCCCAAGCACTCAGCCAAAATCGCATGCAGCGGCGACCGTAATAATAACAGCCCTCGTCCCAGGATGACTCATAGTGTTTGTAAAAAAACTTGAATGATTTTGTCAATGTAAGGTGATAGGTGTCCGGGGCCGTTTTGATTGCATTTAAAATACGCTGGACATCCGCTTGAAATTGTTTGTGATGAAGCAGTCTTGTATAACGAACAAGCGCCTGTTCATGTTCGTTTTCAATCAAATTAACATAGGCATATAACAGCTGTGCACGCGCTTCTTCGCGACTCAAGCTTAAAATACGGTTTAAATACCGCTTGGCATTCTGCAGCTCTCCTAAAACAGCATAAATAGCTGCAAGCGTAAGTTCAACAAAGAGTGCATCATCCAGTTCTGCCAAAGCCTTGCGCCAGGGATGGTCACGTTGTGTGAGAATATTACGCAGTGTTTCCCAACGTTTTAATGCAAACATCCGCAAAACGGCATAACGCGCTTCAGCTCCCGTTACAGGAATGCGGTTTTTCCGTTTTTTTGCAGGTGCGATCATTGTTTCTTACGATGGCTGCTTACACCGCTTAAGCCCCGCTTTAGCCATTGGGCATTGGGGGACATGAAAAGCTTTCAAACAAAGAGCTCAGGCGTCCCGCTAACGGGCATCATGGTTCCGTTCAAGAAAAGGGGAAACGTCATGCACACGTTTAGGTGCCTGCATCTTAAAATTATCAAGAAAATCAATATTGAATTTTCCTTCACGAAAATGTTTATTGCGCATGATCTGCTCATGAAATGGGATGGTTGTCGGAATATTCTCAACAACAAATTCAGCAAGCGAACGTTTCATGCGGTTCATCGCCTCTTCACGATCCAATCCCCAAACAATGAGTTTAGCAATCATTGAATCATAATTCGGCGGCACCTCGTAACCGCTATAAATATGCGTATCCACGCGCACGCCAAGCCCTTGCGGAAAATGGCAGCGCCCAATTTTTCCCGCCACCGGTGCAAAGTCCTTATACACATCCTCTGAATTAATGCGGCATTCAATCACATGTCCGCGAAAGATCAACGTTTCCTGACGATGACTAAGCGACAGCCCCGCCGCCACGTTAATCTGCTCTTTTACAATATCAATGCCCGTATAAAGTTCGCTAATAGTATGTTCAACCTGAATCCGCGTATTCATCTCCATAAAATAAAAATTGCGTTTATGGTCCATAAGAAATTCAATTGTTCCGGCACCCATGTAGCCTACTTGCCGTGCAGCCTCAGCTGCTACAGTATTGAGTTTTTTTCGCGTAACATCGTTTAAAAAAGGCGATGGCGTTTCTTCAATCAATTTCTGCTTGCGGCGTTGAATAGAACAATCGCGTTCACCCAAGTATAAACACTGCTCTGCATCGGCTAAGATTTGCACTTCAATATGCCGTCCGCTTTCAATAAATTTTTCAAGATAAACTTCGTCATTGCCAAAGCTAACTTGCGCTTCGTGCCGCGTCACCGCATACGCTGCTTCCAATTCTTTCGCCTTGCGGCACAAACGCATCCCCCTGCCGCCGCCGCCATGGCTTGCTTTTAACATAACAGGATAGCCCAAACGTTTGCCTTCCGCCAGCGCCTCCGCCAATGTTCTCAATAACTGCGACCCGGGGATGATCGGCACATTGCAAGCTTCCATCGTCTTGCGTGCTTCCACCTTGTCGCCCATCTTACGGATCAGCTCCGCCGATGGACCAATAAAAATCAGATTATTCTCACGACAGGCATCGGCAAAGTCAGCATTCTCTGCCAGAAACCCGTAACCTGGATGAATAGCATCGGCATTGGAAATTTCAGCAGCCGCAATGATCCTCGGAATATTCAAGTATGAATCACTCGGCGGCGCCTCGCCCACACAAACACTACTGTCTGCAAAACGGCGATGCAAGGAATTTTCATCGACCTTAGAATAGACAGCAACCGTTTCAATATCAAGTTCTTTACACGCGCGTACCACACGCAAAGCGATCTCGCCGCGATTAGCGATGAGGATCTTATTAATACGTTTTTTTGCCATCACACATCCCGTTATTCACAGTTTTTCAGCACTTACGTGCCCAAACACAATAGAATTCACAATAGAATTAATTTTCACCATCATCACTAACCATCATCATTAAGGAAGCAACAGACGCATCAACGGTTGATGGTATTCGACCGGTTGTCCTTCTTCCACCAAGATTTCAACAATTTTACCGGAATGCTCTGCTACCACATCGTAAATAAGGTGCATAGACTTAATGCAAGCGACAACATCGCCCTTTTTGACTTGATCGCGTAGTTTAATGTAATGTTTTTTTGTGGAAACATTGTAACGCGAGAAAAAACCTATCTGTGGAGCAAGAATATCAACTTTCTGTTCACTTGGGGACATTTTTGTCCCAGCTTGCGGTTCCAAATTATGCGGGGCGGGTGCTGCGGAAACCGCGGCAGCTGCAGCCGCTGCATTGGCGTGGGTTGGAATGATCGCTTGACCGCTGCCAGGTTTCAAGACCATCTGCAAGCGTCTTGATTTAACCTTAATACTGAGCTCACGAACTCCAAGCTTATGCGCTGCCTCATAAATAGCAGTGAGTTTTTTTATATCCATACTCAAATGTACAAAAATAAGCGGCAAACGAACGTTTGCAAACAAACTTTTAAACCTTACGATAAAACAACTTTTACAATGACTGATTAAACTTGGCACTAAACGCACTTATCGCGGTTATTTATATTATACCATAGACTATTTATCATCATATTATTGACACTCGGTCACTCCTTAGCTGGATAGCTCTATTAAAAAATAGTGTCTATTAGTAAATCATAGTACAATACTAATCATTTATGCCAAACACATAACTTTCACAACCCAAGCAGCCGTTAGAACACTTTTGGCACTTTTGTTATTTTGTTATCATGTCATTTTTACAAAGCTTAACAAGTATTTATTGGCTGCCAACACGCAAGCCTTTATCCTTAGCACGCAAGTCCTTATCCTTATTACTGTTGTGTCTATTGCTCAGCAATATGTTCATTGCCTGTGGGAAGCCCTATGCGTTATCCACGCGTCTCGGTGAATTTTCTGAGTTACTTGATACGCCAACGCTTACCGCTTTCCAAAACGGCGAGCTAAGTACAGTCAGCGCTTATCTGACAAACATTGCCGCCAGCGACGAAGCTAAGTCCGCACGTCTTAAGGAACTTAAAAAACGTGAAGCCATTTTGCTCTTCTCAGCTACACAAACGGCTGATTATTTTTATACACACTTTTATCTGCCCACACAAAACACTAAAAAATAAGGGGGCAGCGGTTATCCCACGCCACTTGCCACACGACTCACCAAGCATGCCCCATTCCCCTAAGGACGCCCCCCGTAGCGGTGCAGCCGCAAGCAAACCGCAGCAGCGCAGTAGTACCCCACCGCCGCCGCCCAGTCAGGCGTTAAAAACATTGGCAGAAGCCCTGGAAGCCATTCTGATCTTAGAATATGGCGTTGTTAAAATCAGCAAGCTAAACAAGCTCTTCAAATTAAAAGACACCACCATGCTTGGTCAAGCCACCGAATTTCTAAACACGCAATTCAAAAATCATGGTTTAGTCACACGCATTGAACAGCTGGCAGAAACATTAGAATTGCGTCCCGCCGCACCCCTGAAAAACGTTTACCTTCAAAGCTATCTTCACAAAAAACGCAAGTTGCCTGCTCCGTTGATGGAAACCCTTGCCATTATCGCTTACAATCAGCCCGTGACAAAAAGTGCCATTGAGCATATCAGAGGCACCAAAAGCGCCAACACGCTTAAAACGCTGTTAGCTTCAGAGCTCATTGAAACCAGCGGGTACAAAGACGCGCCGGGAAAACCGCTGCTGTATCGCACAACAACGCGTTTTTTAACATTTTTTGCCGTTAAAAGCCTGCGTGATTTGCCGCCGCTTAAAGAGCTTAAAACGTACAGTTTTCTAAACTAACACGCCCGTGCCTTTTGCTGGGGTTGTGCGCAATAAGCCAGCCCTACAGCTCAAATAGTCCCACCACCAGTCCCAACATCAGCAGGATGCCGATGAGGAAATAAGCTGCCGAACGATTGTCTGCCGCAAGTGCCTTCCGCAGATCATAAGCGAATAAAAACTTTGAGCTGCGCACCACAAGCGCCGCAACCAGAATCACGATTATAAGATTAACCAGTAAATTACCTAACTGTAAAAACCAAGTTTGCATCGTAACCTCATACAGCCATCAGCTGCTTAATTTCAGTTTAAAACCCAACAGTTGTTTTTCCCTACCATAAAACTCAGGGAGAATTCATTGCCTGCAAAAAGCCGGCATTGGACTTTGTGTTTTTCATTTTTTTCATCACCAGCTCAATAATATCAAATTCATCGAGCTTTCCCAGGGCATTGCGTAAAGCAAACATTTTTTGCAGGACTTCATCGCTGAGTAGGTATTCCTCACGGCGTGTGCCGCTCTTCTTTAGATCAACCGCTGGGAAAATGCGGCGCTCGGCAATACGGCGACTCAAGACTAATTCCATATTGCCTGTGCCTTTAAATTCCTCAAAGATCACTTCATCCATTTTGCTGCCCGTTTCAACGAGTGCTGTGGCAATAATGGAAAGCGAACCGCCTTCTTCAATGTTGCGCGCGGCGCCAAAAAAGCGCTTAGGTTTATGCAGAGCATTGGAATCGACACCACCTGAGAGCACCTTGCCTGAGGTGGGCTCTACTTGGTTGTAAGCTCGTGCAAGGCGCGTAAGGCTGTCTAGGAGAATGACAACATCGTAACGCTGCTCCACTAGCCGTTTGGCTTTTTCCAAAACAATGCGCGCCACATTCACGTGCCTTAATGCCGGTTCATCGAAGGTGGAAGAAACCACTTCTGCGCGTACGTTGCGCTTCATGTCCGTTACTTCCTCCGGGCGTTCGTCAATAAGCAGGACAATGATATAAGCCTCGGGATGATTGGCGATGATAGAGTTCGCAATATTCTGCAAGAGAATTGTTTTACCGGCTTTGGGGGGTGAAACAATCAGGGCGCGTTGACCTTTGCCTATTGGCGCGAAAAGATCGATCATGCGCGTGGAAAGATTGCCATTTTCCAAGGTTAAGCGCTCGGTGGCATAAAATGGCGTCAAGCTATCAAAAAAAGCGCGCCCTTTAATGGCCGTTTTACTACCGACCTCTTCGTAATTAACTGTATTAATTTTAAGCAGCGCAAAGTATTTTTCACTGGATTTAGGACAACGAATTTGTCCGGAAACGGTATCGCCCGTGCGCAGCGCAAAGTTGCGCACCTGTGAAGGTGAAACATAAATATCTTCCGGTCCCGGCAAATAATTATATTCTGGTGAGCGCAAGAAGCCATAACCATCAGACATTTTCTCAAAAACACCACCGCCATTGACCAAAACGTTATGGCGCGTGATGGCTTTCTCAATAATATGGTAAATGACACGTTGTTTCGTGATCTCCTCATCGTCCAATGATACGCCGTATTGTTTGGCACTGTGAATGAGCCGCTCGATACTCGTGCGGTTCAGTTCTTCCAATTCCAGTTCACGCGCACCTTCCAGCTCCACAATGCCCTTGTTTTCCTTATATTTATACCGGGGGGGCGTGCTGCTGTGCGGCACTGCACGCGTAGAATTCAGCGGCGACGCACTGTCTTCCACCCTTTTAAGAATTTTAATTTTTTTAACTTTAAGTCTGTCACCAGACTCAGTTTTCTCTGAAACTTTATCCATAATATTGATACTAAAAGAAATAGCTAAAATGCTGAAAGAACGCTCAGCAAGGTTTAACCATTAAATTTGCTGATGAAAACAATCGTCAAACGTACTCAGTGAAACACGACAAGGTAAATTTCCTGTGCCGCACCCCAACAAGTTTTAAACGAATACCTGCCTATCATGCAATAACTGCGATAACGCATAGGGTCAGAATTTTGGTCCTGGCCAATAACTGCTTACACTGCAACGAATGGCACATTTCAGTACATGAAGAAATGTGAGCTTCAACAGTGCCCATGAGTTAATTCTCGGAAATAATGATATTCTTATAAGTAATTTAAGTTAAGCCCATAACTGAGTCAGGCAGCTCACAATTAAAATTTTTATATCGCAAAAAATCCCACTCACCCGTGTACTAACACAAGCCTGCCCATCATCCAATTGCTCCATCAGCTGAAGCTCGTCTTGCTTGATTGGCCCCAACAAAATTGATAACCTAATCAAAGTACGGCGAAAAATAAAACGAATAAGGGAAAAACCTGAACAACCATGCAAAGCGTTACAACCCGGCATACACCCGAGACCGCCTTGCAGCATAATAAAGTATATCATTAACCGTCAAGCCTGTCAAGGATAATTTTTACCCGTAAGTACTTGCAAAGAAATTCCTTAAATCAATGAAATGATTTTTTGCGCAAACGCTGCACCACCCACTTGGCACAATCCCGTTCAATCCAATAAACAAGCGGGATCATACCCAATGAAGCCAGTGTCCCTACAGTAATGCCCCAAAACATCGCCAGTGTCATCGGATAAATGAAGGAATCTGCTGGATTAATAAAGCCATAAACTGTCGGCATAATCCCCACAAGCGTGGTGAGTGTGGTGATAAAGATGGGACGAAAGCGACTGCCGGCACCGCTTAGTGCCGCTTGTGTCAACGTTGTACGAAAATCCACTGTGGTTGTCTTGACAGTTTGTTGTCCTTGTTTTTTCATCAATCTGTTCATAAATTCAATCATCACCAGAGAGACATTCACAACTACTCCGCTGGCTCCCAGCAATCCCAACATTGCAAAAACCGAAAATTTAACACCGTGAAAATAAAAGGCTGCCAATGCCCCTAAGATGCTTAATGGAATAGCGGCCACTGTAATGAGCGGCTGAATAAAATTGTTAAACTGGAAGACTAAGAACAGATAAATAAAGAATGTGGCAGCGATCAAAGAAAAAATAACCGCATTGAGCGTGGAATAAGATTTTTCACTTTTACCGCTGATCACAAGTTCAAATCCCGGGTGTTCAGTCGCAAAATCACTATATTTTGTTCTGAGCTCCTTGTAAACGCTATTGGCTGTGGTTAGCTCAGGATCGAAACGTGCATAAATAGTATTCTGTCGTTCGCCATTGTGATGATAAATGGAGACTAAGGCAGTTTGTTCTGATAAGGTTGCAAGCTCACTCAATTCTACATTCACGCCGCGGCGATCACGAACAAGAATATTAGCCAAAGGATCAGCGGTTACAATGGTGTCCGTATCCAATTTGACACGAAAATTAGTGTGCGTATCCTGATCGCGCACGCTTGCAACCACCTCACCGCTAAAAGCGCCTCGCAGCGTTGCTCCCAAGGCCTGGGGGTCAATGCCTGCAAAAGCAATTGTATTTGAAAGCAATTCCACTTTACGATCGGAACGGAAAGCATGTAGATCACTGCGAATTTCTTTAAGGCCAAGCTCCTCCATATCCTTAGTAAGCTGAGTCACCAGTTCAGCACGGCGTGTGTCATCTGCACCAATGACAGAAACCTCCACAGGATGTCCATATCGCAAAATCCCATCCGTATCAATATAATGCGCAAATGTAGCAAAATTCAGCTCACGCTCAGCCACACGGTTAAAAACAAAATCACGCACAGCTAGGATCGTCATATCACGATTTCCAAAGGCAGTGAGCTGCACCACCAGCCAAAATTTATCCGGTGCGCCGTGTCCTACAATGGCATAATAATTGTTCACCACACCAGGCGGCAACTCTTCAATAATGGCTTCCAGTTCCGCCACAACGCTGCTAGTTGCAGCAATCGTCGGTGCAGCGGCTACTGCACCTTCAAATTCTATAATGTTCGCCTGTTCCTCTGGAAAAAGTTCAAAATCGGTATTCAGCAAAAGCCACGTAGCCGCAGGAGCTGCCAAAGTCAAAAACATGCCTAAAACCAGGTAGGGGCGTTTAATTAATTGTTTCAATACTTTCAAATAAACCGCACGCAAAACACCAATCAGCCGCAACTGGCAAAACAATAACAACTTCAATACAAACGACAAACGTTGAAATTCAGCACGGCTGTGTGTTTCTTCTATTTCATAAACAATTCCATCGGCACTGCCATTTGCCATGGCAGTGGCGGGCGCATGGCTTGCCGCCGCCCGTGCGGGCTGTCTGGTTTTCCAGCTTGAAATGCCCAAATGCGCCGGCAATAAAATGATGGCATCCAATAAACTTGCTGCTAACATGGAAATGGTCACAATAGGAATTTCACGCGCAAAGGCGCCCACACTGCCTTCAATCAAAAAAATAGCAGCAAATGCCGCCATAGTGGTGAGCTGCATAATGGCAAGCGGTTTCAACATATTTTCCAACCCCAGCAGCGCCGCCGTGTTTGCAGGATAACCCGCTTCCTTAAACGAATAAATATTTTCCGAAATAACAATTGCCCCATCCACAATAAGCCCCAGGGAAATAATAATACCGCATAAAGAAATACTATTGAGCGAAATGCCAATTAAATTTAATAAAATAAATGTGATGGCAAGTGATGTCCCAATTCCAACAGTCGTCCAAAATGCCACCTTTCTACTCAGGAAGATTAAAAGCACTAAGAGGACAAGGATGGCACCAAGGGCGGCATTTTCATAAACCGTAGTCAAACGCGTGCGCGTTTCTTCTGAACCATCGAAAACCGTCACCAGCTGCAAATCGGCATTAGCAGAGTCCGCGACATATTCGTCAATGACAGCTTTAACCTCATTGACAGTTGTAATAATGTCTGCCGAACCTTTCAGAATAACATTTAGACCAAAGCCCGGTGTCCCGTTATAACGATGCACTTCGCGTAGTGTGGGCGCCAATGCCGGCACCACTTTTCCCAGCTCGCCAAGCCGAACTTCACGAACATTAGTGCCCTCCGGCACTAACCGCAACACTGCATTTTCCAGGTCATCAGGATAAATGGATTTGGTATAAGCGGTAATCGTGGTGGCATTGTTGGCGGCAGGTTCCGGTATTGGACTGATGAAAAAAGCCTGAGTAGCCGCGCGCACAGCTTGATTGATTTCCAGCAGCGAAAAGCGCGATTGATAAAGTTTGTCTCTATCTAGCAGAATATGGATTTCCTGGGGCGGGATATTAATTTCATCGACAGTGCCCACATCAGGCAGCATGGCAATTAATTCTTTGAGTGCCACAGCATGTTCACGTGCACGCAGCAAGTGACCTTGCGTTGAAACAATCCCCAATGAAAGCGCCGGTATATTCTCCGATTTAAGCTCACGAATAATCAGGCGGCTATTTGTCGAAACAAGCACCGGTACACGTGCAATCGCTGCACGAATATCGTCTTTTACCTCAGGCAAACTAGCGCCATCAGCCATAAAAACACGCAAGGTCATAAAATTGTCAAAGGTCTCAGACGTGTAGGAAGCAATGCCCGTAATCTCTTCCAACTCTATTTCCAAGGGCACCGTCACTTCTGCTTCCAATTCCTGAGCCACCTGTCCGCCCACTGCAACCGAAATTAATAGCTCACGCAAATCCACCTGTGGAAATGCATAACGACGCATGCTTAAAACAGACATCACGAAAGCTCCCAGAATTACCAAGAGCAATGCGTATTTAACGTTTTTGTGCTGAATTAAATAGCTAACTAATCTGTGAACAATATCTTTAATCACAACAGCTACTTCTCACTTAAGCTTAAATGAAATGATACAAAATGTGTACCATAAAGTATATTATAACATCGACTGAGTAAGCTTGCTTCAGTTGGTTATGGTGATGTGAAGTTCAGTGGAAACGGCACACGGCAGCTATTGATAAAATCACGTGCTGTCATCAACCGTCTGCCCGGCTGTTTCAATTGCACTAGCTCAAGCGGCGGTTCAGCTGCACCCAGCCACTGCATAAAGGGCAACGGACTCAGCAGCTGCAGCTCTGCCAACAAATAAGGCTGTGTTTCGATCCTGCAGACAATGCCATTGCCATTGCCATCGTCAAAGGCGCGCAGTTTACATTGCAAGCTCACTGCCGAATCGTTGACAGCAAACTATGTTGCGCGTGAACTGTACTTGGACGAATGAGTGACCGCTGTTTCATCCTTAAGCTTAAATGAAATGATACAAAATCTGCACCATAAAATATATTATAACATCGACTGAGCAAGCTTGCTTCAGTTGGTTATGGTGATGTGAAGTTCAATGGAAACGGCACACGGCAGCTATTGATAAAATCACGTGCTGTCATCAACCGTCTGCCCGGCTGTTTCAATTGCACTAGCTCAAGCGGCGGTTCAGCTGCACCCAGCCACAGCAGTAATTTTCGTTCCTTACCGTACGCCCATTTTAAAATACGCGCACCCGCTGCCGCAACGTTTGTTTGCGGCAGCTGGGCAACCAAGGCCTCAGTGTTATCCTGCTGCTGCAGCCACTGCATAAAGGGCAACGGACTCAGCAGCTGCAGCTTTGCCAACAAATAAGGCTGTGCTTCGATCCTGCAGGCAATGCCATTGCCATCGTCAAAGGCACGCAGTTTACATTGCAAGCTCACTGCCGAATCGTTGACAGCAAACTGTGTTGCGCTTGAACTGTACTTGGGCGAATGAGTGACCGCTGTTTCATCCTGCGGCAAAGCCGTTAAACTTTGCCAGCGTGTGAAAAACGGCACCAATGTTTGCCGCGTGAGGGCAAGCGCTTGCTGCATACACTCAGTGTAACCCTGCTGCCCCAGCGCCCATTCACGCTGCAAGACAATAGGCCCCGCATCCAAACGCCGAACAATTTTCTGAATACTGATACCGCTCTTGGCATCACCGCTTAGGATAGCTGAACGCAAGGGCGCTGCGCCGCGGTGGCGCGGCAAAAGCGAAAAATGAACATTGAAACAGCCGCCGTGCGGCACATTAAAAAATGCTTGCGGCAAAAGTTTGCCGTAAGCCACAATGAACCCGAAATCAACGGCATAATGCGCCAACGCGGAGCAGGCGGCAGCGTCAATATGCTCAGGTTCATGACAAGGAATGTCCAAACGTCGGGCAAGCTGCCCAACAGCCGTAGGAGCAAGCGTACTGCGCCTGTCGCGCAATGTCCGCCTGCGCAGCGGTGCCGTCCACACAGCACGCACAGTGGCTAAGCGCTGCGTGACAATAAATTCTAAAAGCTCCGCCGCCAGCAGCGGTGAACCCATATAAACAATTACCGGGCGTCTGGGCAACATGCTGCAACCTGCTTAGAACAGCACTTTTACAAGGTGACAACTGCCGCGCTGTACGTATAACCACCGCCTACCGATGTCAGCAGCGCACGCGTACCGGCACAATATGGCACAGTTTTAAGTTCTCCGCGCAGGAGCTTGTCCAATGTTACTGGAATAGTGGCACTTGACAAGTTGCCCGTAAAAGCGATTGTATCCAGCAGGCGGAGGTTCGCAACCGCACTGAGTTTTTTTGCCAATGCAGCGGTAATTCTTGCATTGGCTTGATGGGGAATAACGTAACCTAAGTCATCATAGGTTAAATGGCTGCGTGCCAGCGCTTGCTGACCAATGTTGTACATGGCAAGGACGGCATTACGCTGGACAAGGGGTCCCTTCTTAAAAGAAATGGGGCCTGTACGCAACATATTAATCTGTTCGCTATAATCAATAGCGGAGGCAAAACCAAGGACACCGCGTGCGGCGGCATCGGAGGATTGCTGAGCACTGAGCACACAGGCACCTGCGCCATCGCTAAAAATAATACAAGATGTGGGATCGGTGTAATCCATTTTATCGCTCATATTTTCTGCAGCCACCACTAAGACATGGCGGGCTTGTCCGCTCTGCAAATAAAGCGTGGCATCAATAAAAGCATCTAAAAATCCACTGCAGGCACCGTTTAACGTGCGGGCACTGACACCGGTAGGTCCCTGACGCAGTTTCAGCATGTTAACCAATGTGGGCGCCGATGCCGGCATCATGCGATTGCTGCTATACGTTGAAAAAACAACGTGATCAATAGCCGCCGCTTCCAAACCGGCAGCCGCTAACGCACGCTGTGAAGCAATGCGCGCCATGTCTTCGCATACCAACCCTTCTGCAAACTCACCGGGTTGGATAAACGGACGCTCTTGAATGCCACAGACCTTTTGCACCCATAAATCAAACAGCTCTTCACGTGCAAGTTTTGTATAATCAATAACATCGGTACCCTGGTCATTGCTGCGTTTTAAAAAAGCCGTGCGCGCGGCTTCATGATCAAAACCGCTGATGCGCGTTAAGAGTTCCTTATTGGATACTTTATGTGCTGGCAAACAGGCACCCGTACCAGCAATAACAATGTTTGGTACTGTGGAATTCATCATTTTTATTAAAATCCTAGCTCAATGCAAACTATTTGAAAGCTTCATTCACTCACGAGCATTATTAATTATAATATACAAGTAAACACATAAACCCGAGCGATCTTCGCCTACTTGCCTATATTGAACAAATGAGTCTTTCCCGCCGCCTCTTTAAAGTATTAAATGCTTATCTGCATGAAACCTTACAACCCCGCCCGCGTTCCGCTGCTTTCAGCGAAACAGCCCAACAGGAAAATAATACTTCAAGCACTGAAGAAAACACCACTTCAACAAAAACCGAAGACCCCACACAAACGGCATTGGCAGAAGCACTAAGCCTCTTTGAGCTCAGTTTTCCCACCACACTCGCAGAACTCACCGCTAAACGCAATGAGCTCCTGCAAGCTTATCATCCCGATAAATTCGCACAAGCTCCAGAAAAACAGCGCATTGCCACTGAGTTCATTCAGCATATCAATGAAGCTTATGAGCGCTTGCGCCGTGTTTTAAACGAAACTTCATAAGTATAAATATAGCCACTAAGCGCTGCAGCTGAGATAACAAACGTTTATAAACGCCAGTCCAGCTCCGCTACTTCCTGTCTGCGCAAATAGGCATTGGTCTGAGAAAAATGGCGACAGCCCCAAAAACCCTGTTCGGCGGACAGCGGACTGGGATGGGCAGCTTTCAAAATTTTATGTTTACTGGCATCCAGGAGTTTTGCTTTCTCATGGGCAAAGCGCCCCCAAAGTAAAAACACCAGCCCCGTCCGTTCCTGATTTAACAATGTGATAACCTTATCGGTAAAACGTTCCCAGCCGCGCTTACGATGTGAAGCCGCTGCTCCTGCACGGACGGTTAAAACCGTGTTAAGCAAAAAAATTCCCTGCCGTCCCCAAGCTGTCAGCTCGCCGTTAACAGCGGACAGATGGAGCCCTAAATCCGTATTGAGTTCCTTAAAAATATTCTTCAGCGATGGCGGCGGCGTCACGCCAGCTTTAACCGAAAAACACAAACCGTGTGCCTGTCCTTTGCCATGGTAAGGATCCTGTCCTAAGATCACCGCTTTAATATCCTGAAAAGGCGTCAGTTGAAAAGCAGTGAAGACTTCCGCCATTGGCGGGTACAGGGTGTTTGTTTTTAATTCCTGAGCCAGAAATTGCCGCAACTCAGCCATGTATGGCTGAGCAAATTCATCGGCAAGCCGCTCCCACCAGCTGCTGTGCATGGCAGGGATTTTAGAAGCTGCGGACTGCACTGCCATTATCACCCCAGCTCAACTGTTTGTCCAGGTCACCATCATCCTTTATTCCCACTAGCCAAGCTCAGACCCACTCCAATCAGACCAGCTCCGTTCAGACCCGCTCCGCTCAGCAACTCATTTGAATCATACATTAAACGCTTGAGTCAAGTTAAAGTCTGCCACCTACGATAGTTTAGCATATAGGCAGAATATTCACAAAGGAATTTCACAAAAAATAAACTCTAGCAAAAAAGCACTACCAATGTTATCACGCAGCTTAAGCTAAACCAGTAAGTCCTGCAACTCACCGTATTGTGAGCTCATTGCGTAAGTGTTTAACGATGCTGGCGCCTGCCTAACTACTATTTATGTCATTAACACCCGTTGATTTAGTGCTGGAGGACGTAGCCACCTGTAATTATGATCGTTTTATGCTCAAGCATACCTTGCGCGTGACCGCTGGTGAATTCAGCTCCAGCGCCAGCACAGCAAACAGACATAACCTAACAGGATACATTGTTTACCCCGGCCTCCTCAATGCCCATGATCACCTTTTAGGCAATTATTATCCACGCGTTGGCAATGGCCCTTATTTGTGCTGGAAACCTTGGGATATTGACCTTAAAAACGCCAAGCTTTACGATGAGCGCAATCGCCTGAGTCTCGATCAAATTTACCTACTGAGCTACTACAGACAGATCCTCTCCGGTGTGACAACCGTATGCGACCACATCCCGCATCTTATCAATGATAAACAAATCACAACAGCTTACATTCGTATTATTGAACAATATTGCATTGCTCATGAAATTTCTTCTTACGAACTGACCTGGGGGGAAGCGCACGAAGTAGAAATTCAGAAAGCTAAACGCTACAATATTCCATTTGTGACACATTTAGAAGAAGGTTTTGATGAAGAATCGCTGCGTGGCGTGGAACAACTGCACGAAAAAAAAGGGATCTTTAATAATTCTGTCTTAGTGCATTGCATTGGCTGCGATGAAGAAGATATTTCGCTCATCGCCCAACAGAAAGCTTCCATGGTTTGGTGTCCCAACTCTAATTTTTTCATGTTTGAACGCACTGCCAACATTCGCAGTTTTCTTAAAAATAATGTCAATGTCTGCCTTGGTACCGATTCACCAATGTCCGGCGGCATTCACATTCTGGATGAATTGAAAAAAGCACAAAATATTTATCAGAAAATTTACGGAGAAAAAATTTCCGCGCAACAATTATTCACAATGGTCACAATGAATCCCGCCACAGCATTTAAGCTAGCGCGTCATTTAGGCACGATAACCCCTGGTAAACAGGCGGATTTCATTGTTTTAAAAGCTACTTCCCAACAAAGTCCGTATGAACAATTGCTTGCCGCAGAAATAGAGGACATTGAAATAGTGGTGCGCGATGGAATCCCGCTCTATTTTCACGAAAAACACAAACCGCTCTTTTATAATGAAAAAATTCTTGAAAAACATTATGAACGAGTCCGTGTTTGCGGCAAACGCCAATCGCCTATTGCCTATCTCATAGGCAAACCGCTTAAATTGAAGCAACAGATCCAAAAATCCGCAAGATTTAAAAAAGTTTTGGTCTTTTTTCCCATTGAAAAGCCTTAGCTTTTCAATTTTCCAACAGCCAGAGCTGGGCGCGTTTCACAAATCGGCATAACCAAAGCTATTTGTATAAAATTAAAAATTAATGCCGCTGAATTAATTTACGACACAAACACCTTGAAATAACTTTATAATACTAATGTGAGCCTTACAGCAATCGCTACCTTCTTCAAATTGTGTCCAAACTGAGACATGCCGATATTGTTGGAGTTGTAGGTTATTTTATTAGCGTTGCTAAGTTTAATTGGTGCCGTCTTATGCCCAAAGCACTTAACTATAAAAAGGATTCCATCATCTTTTTTGACGGAGAAAAGCGCGATCATACTGTTTATTTGCTTAAATCAGGCTCTCTGGTGCGTACAAAAATATCTGCATTGACAGCATTACCTGAGCGTACACGCGTGAATGTAGGCGAGTTTTTTGGCATCAAAGCAGGGTTAGGCAATTTCCCACGCGACGAAACCATTCAAGCGCTTGATGATGCCATTGTTTATGCTTTCACACCCAGTGAATTCATTGCCATTACCTGTAAACATCTTAAAATTCTTTTTAAAATGCTTACAGCATTTTCTAACGAGTTACGAAAAATCCATCTCTCAGTTGAACAAAAACTGGGAACCAATGATAAAAGCACTGAACATAAATTCTTAGACATTGCAAAGTATTACAGCAAACATAAAAAATACAACTACGCGCTTTACGCTTTGAAGAAACATCAGGAGTTATACCCTAAAAGCGAGCTAACCGAAATTGTAAAAGAAAAACTCAGCGAATTGAAAAAAATCTTAGGCATCGTTTAAGTGCTAAGCTATTTATTTATTTGGCTTCATTTGCCAGTCCATTCAGATTAATAAAAGACACAGCGCACCCTTTCATATGGCCGAATCACAAACACTTGAAAAATACGCTATTACCCAAAAAGCAGAACAAATTTTATTCTGTGAATTTGAGCCTGGTAGTACGTTGTTTTTTTTGCAGGAAGGCAATGTGCGCCTTGTGAAAATTATCAATGACAAAGAAAAAACGCTCGCGATTATCCGTCCTGGCGATATTTTTGGAGAAATGTCTATTCTGGAAAAACGCCCGCGCTCTGCTACGGCAATTGCCGAGACCGACGTCAAGCTCTTAGAGTTGGATAAAGAGAGTTTTCTAACTTTAATTAAAAGTCAACCTGCTATCGGCATTAAACTACTCAAGATCTTCGCCGCACGAATTATCGATCAAAAACGTAAATTGACAATCATCCATCGTGAAGACAATCGCACAAAAGTCTTAGACACGCTGCTCATGGTGTACGAAAAAGGCAACCTGCGTTATGATGCTGACAATGCTCCAATGCTTAAAATCACTGCCAAAGAAATAGGCAGCTGGGCGGGCATTTCTGAGGCTGAAAGTGCTAAAACAATCGATGCGCTCATGGCTAATAATTACATTGAACATGATGCGAAAAACAACTTGATCACGCTTAAAAATATTGACATCATCCGCTCATTCATTGAGCGCAAAAAATAATCGCCCAAACTTCGCGTTTTTTCAGTTTTATTCACAGCAACGCTGATCGTCACGCCAGCGAAGTGTTAACAAAAGCTTAGTCCGGGAATTATTGGCAGCCGGTAATTCCATATTCATCCTTCATTGATCCATGAACGTATTAAAAACCATTTTAACCAAACACAAGGCATTTAAATCCAAGCTGGCAGAGCCTGCTTTCATGAAAGATCAACAAAGCTATAAAAAGGTGCTTAAAGATTTTCAAAGATTAACGCCTATTGTCACGGCTTATGAAGCACACGAGCAGGTGCTTACTAAGATTAAGGACTATGAAGCCATGCTGCAAACAGAACAGGATACGGACGTACGTAAGCTGATTGTCATGGAATTGGAAAATGAAAATGCACAAGCAGAAAAGCTGGCGGAAGCAGTTAAGCTGGCGCTTGTCTCCAGCGAAACAGAGAATTTTGAAAGCCTCATCATGGAGATCCGTGCTGGAACAGGGGGTGAAGAAGCATCGCTTTTTGCAGCAGACCTTGTCCGCATGTACGCCAAACTTGCCGAACGGCGCAAATGGCAGATGGAGATCTTAAATCAATCGCTAAGTGGAGTAAAGGGTTATAAAGAAGTGAGTTTCATGATCAAAGGCAAAGAAGCTTATGCAACGCTGAAACATGAAACCGGCACGCATCGCGTGCAACGCGTGCCTGAAACAGAATCCAGTGGCCGTATCCATACTTCAGCGGTAACCGTAGCGGTCCTGGGTGAAGTGCCCGCAGAAGAATTGGAAGTGCGCATGGAAGACCTTAAAATAGACACTTATCGCGCCAGCGGTGCCGGCGGGCAGCACGTGAACACCACCGACTCTGCCATTCGCATCACACACTTGCCTTCCGGCATTGTGGTCACGTGTCAAGATGAACGCTCTCAGTATAAAAACAAGGAACGGGCGCTAAAAATCCTCCGCGCGCGTCTCTACAACGCTCAGCAAGAAAAGCTTCGCAGCGAACGCGCAAACGAACGCAAACAACAAGTAGGCTCCGGTGACCGTTCAGAAAAAATTCGTACTTATAATTTCCCACAAGGACGTGTAAGCGACCATCGCACCCAAGTCACTACTTATAATTTACAAGCGTTTTTAAACGGCGACTTGGACGAGATCATCACGTCGCTCAAAGAGCATGAAAAAACACTTGCGCTTAAGAATTTTAAATTTTAACAGCTGGCAGCCCTAAGCCTTTTCCAATGTTGCAAGAATTTGCAGATAGTTCCTATACCGCTGGTTGTGCAGCTTACCAAGTTCAACCGCCGCGCGCACTGCACAATTGGGTTCATGGTCGTGCAGACAATTCCTGTAAGTACAAGCAGCTGCCAAAGCTGTAAATTCCGGATAACAGGTTTTTAGCTCCTGACGCATAACGTCCGTAAAGGCAAGTTCTTTAAGCCCGCGGGCAGATCAAAAACCTCGCCGCCGTCACCGAGTTCATGCCGATGCACCCGTGTAGTGGTGTGGTGTCCGCGCCGCGTGAACGTAGAAACCGTTTTCACAAGTCCACGGTATATTTTGGATCAACGCGTCTGAGCAAGCTGTAAATTGCGTAAAGGCGTCTTGCCCGAGTTCATGCCGATGCACACCAGAATGCCCAACAATAACACTGCGCTTGCACTCAAAAACTTTAGCAGCTGACAGCCCTAAGCCTTTTCCAATGTTGCAAGAATTTGCAGATAGTTCCTATACCGCTGGTTGTGCAGCTTACCAAGTTCAACCGCCGCGCGCACTGCACAATTGGGTTCATGGTCGTGCAGACAATTCCTGTAAGTACAAGCAGCTGCCAAAGCTGTAAATTCCGGATAACAGGTTTTTAGATCCTGACGCATAACGTCCGTAAAGGCAAGTTCTTTAAGCCCGGGCAGATCAAAAACCTCGCCGCCGTCACCGAGTTCATGCCGATGCACCCGTGTAGTGGTGTGGCGTCCGCGCCGCGTGAACATAGAAACCGTTCTCACAAGTCCACTGTATTTTGGATCAACGCGTCTGAGCAATGCCGTCTTACCCACACCAGAATGCCCAACAATAACACTGCGCTTGCGCTCAAAGACTTCACGGCGTAATTTAATAAAAACCTTATCGCCACGCCCTAGCGCAGTAGCTTCAGCGGCAAAAATTTTGGCTGGAGGATTGGCGACAACATAAGTTTGGTATGGCAATCCTGCATAAACAGCTTGTGCCGCTGCAATTGCTTCTGCAGAAACAATATCACGCTTCGTAAAAATGATAACAGCCTGTTTGCCCGACCAATGCGCAAGCGTCAGAAAGCGATCGATCAGCCCGGTTTTCAGCTCAGGAAGTGCCAATGCTGCAACAATAATAAGTTGATCTACATTTTTAACAAGGAAATTAACATAAGCAATTTTTTTGTGCGCAATGCGTAAGCGAAAGTAGGCAGAATCGTGTTTGCGGCCGCCTGTATGCAATTCCTGTGTATCGGTGGCAAATTTAGCAATAAATTTTTTTCTCGCACGCATTTTGCAAAGAGACTTCAATATTTGGCAGCTGGGAGAGACTTCAATACTTGGCAGCTGGGAGAGACTTCAATGTTTGGCAGCTGGTTGTGCAGCAGTTTTAATGATCCATTCAGCCGCCGCCAAACAATCAGCAGCGACAAAAGCTGGTGTAACAGCGTACTTGCCATCCTTGCCGCCCTTGCCTGTTTGTACAAGGATAGCAGAAATATCCAGACGCCGCGCTGCTTCAATATCCGATGTTTGATCGCCAATAAAAAAACTACGGTTAAGTGCCAAACGATGATCGCGTTGTGCGCGCTGCACCAAGGCACCTGCGGGCTTGCGGCAGCTGCAGCCTTGCGCCTGCGTGTGCGGACAAAAATAAATGCCGGTGAGCAGAATGCCCTCTTTACTGAGGAGTTTTAACATTGCCTTATTGACACGAAAGAATGCTTCTGTGGAGAAGTAGCCCATCCCGATTCCCGGTTGATTCGTGACAACCACCAAGGCATAACCGGCTGTCATCAGCAGTTTTAAGCCAGTAATGGCACGCGGCACTAAACGAACATCCTCGGGACGATGCAGGTATTCTGTATCCATGACAATGACACCATCGCGATCTAAGAAGACCGCCTGTTTCAGTTGTTGTTCACCTGCGCCAGTTTGGCTGGAAGCCACGGCGGGAAGCTGGACGGGCATGATTCCACTCTGCAGGGCTTTGAGAATAATCCCATCAATACGCGCAGTTGTGGAATAGCCTGAGTGTATGGGAAGTGTAAGTGTTTGACCGCCCCAGGCAGCAAGATATTTTGCCGACTGAAGCTGTGCCGCTGTATAATCGGCTGCTTTAACATAAAAAGCTGGCTGCAAAGCTTGCACATTGGCAGCATTTGTTGTTTCCGAAAAAATAAATGCTGCATCCACACAAACAAGCGCAGCCACAAGCTCTGCGCGTTCTGTTGCTGGAACAAGCGGTCTAAAATCGCCTTTGAGCGCGCGGACGGAGGCGTCATCATTGACACCCACAACAAGCCGCGCAGCGCCTGTTTGTGCCTTAATGCTGCTTAAAAAATGCAGATGCCCGCTATGCAGTAAATCAAAAACGCCAGAAGTGAACGCAACACGTTCGCCGTTTTGTCGCCAGGTTGCGGTAAGCTGGCACACTTCTGCACGCGTGGGAAGCGGCGGTATGCAAGCTGCTGCAGCGGAGGCATTATTTGCAGAAGGCATTATTTACGGGAGGCAGGTTACTCCTTGTCAGTCGGCTGAGCCGTTAAGGCCTGTTTTAACAAGGTATTGACCAACTGCGGTTGTGCCTGTCCGCGCGTGGCGCGCATGACCTGTCCTACCAGAAATCCAAACGACTGTTGTTTGCCTGCGCGATAAGCGGCTGCAGCTGCCGGGTGTTCACTGAGCACCTTGCTGATCAGCTGACTCAACTTTGTTTGATCGGCGACCACCTGATAACCCTGTTTTTTGACAATGGCATCAGGCGCTTCACCAGTGCTGAGCATTTCCTTAAACGTCGTCTTAGCCAATTTCCCCGAAAGTGTTCCCCCCTCCACTAAAGCCACCAGTCGACCAATAGCCTCAGCTGGAATTTTAAAAGCCTCAATAGTGATGCTTTTTTCATTTAAGACCGAAAGCACTTCTGTTGTCAGCCA
Source organism: Spirochaetota bacterium (assembly GCA_965249715.1). GTDB lineage: Bacteria > Spirochaetota > UBA12135 > COTS27 > COTS27 > COTS27. Next base: position 51,936 of record CBDFMP010000043.1, read on the forward strand.
GTTGGCAACACGTTTAGCAGCGCCTGACGGCGCTGCACCCAACGCACGTTCATAATAGGCGGCTAAGGCTTTTGTCTCCGTTAACAGCGCGCTGTCATAAGCTGAGAGACCGTAATCACGCATAAACCGTTTACGTTTAGCAGCGGGAAGTTCCGGTAAGGCCGTCTTTAACGCTGCAATGTTTTCTGCCGATACCATCACTGGCAGAAGATCTGGATCGGGAAAATAACGATAATCGCGCGCTTCACCTTTGGAACGCATGACACGTGTTTGTTTCAATACATTATCAAAGAGCATGGTATCCTGCGTGACAGCAGCACCGCGTTCTAAAACTCCTATTTGGCGCTTAATTTCATAGTTAATAGCAGCTGCTACGCCCTTAAAGGTATTCATGTTTTTAATTTCTGTGCGCGTGCCCAATGCAGAAGCGCCGCGCTGACGAATAGAAACATTGGCATCGCACCGTAACGAACCTTCCTGCATATTGCCATCACAAACGGCTAAGTAAAGCAGCAGTGTTCTGAGCGAACGCATATATTCAACGGCCTCAGCAGCACTGCGAAGCTCCGGAGCTGAGACAATTTCAATCAGCGGCGTGCTGGTACGATTTAAATCCACATAACTTTCACGTACGCTTGCATCCTCAGAGTGCATGAGTTTGCCTGCATCTTCCTCCAGCTGAATGCGCTCAATGCCCACAGCGCGCTCAGCCGTAACCGCACCGTGTTGATCCCTCAGCTCAATGCAAAGCTTGCCGCCCGAACAGATGGGATGCGCCAGCTGGGAAATTTGATAAGCCTTTGGCAGATCGGGATAAAAATAGTTTTTGCGCTCAAAATAAGACATGGTATTCACTGTACTATTCAGCGCCAACCCCACACAAACAGCCATGCGCACCGCTTCGGCATTCAGCACCGGCAGCGCACCGGGGTAACCCAGACAAACAGGGCAGACATTGCTATTGGCATCACCGCCAAACTGCGTGGCACAACGGCAAAAGAGCTTCGTGCGCGTTTTTAACTGCGCATGAACCTCCAACCCAATGACCGCTTCCCAGTTGTTTTGTTCCATTGTCTAAGTTCTGATATGCGTGAGCTGACTTAACAAGCTTGTTGACAAAAGCTTGCTGACAGCCCCCTGTTCAAATTAAAAATTTAACGCGCCGGGCCTGCTCATATAAATGCGAGGCATTGTACAACAATGCCTCTTGAAAGCGCCGCCCCATGAGCTGAAAAGAAATGGGCAAACCCGCTTCATCTTTTGCACAGGGAACGGAAATTGCCGGAAGTCCCGTTAAATTCGCAGCAATGGTATAAACATCAGAGAGATACATCTGTACTGGATTTTCATGGCGTTCGCCCAGCTTAAACACACGATAAGGCATGGTTGGCGTGAGTAAAAAGTCGCAAGTCTGCAATGCTGCATGATATTCATTGTAAAGGCGCCGTCTGACGCGCAATGCTTTCATGTAATACGCATCGAAATAACCCGCCGAGAGCACATAAGCGCCCATGAACATCCGGCGGCGCACCTCGGGACCAAAACCTTCACTACGTGTTTTAAGAAATAATTCGTGCATATCTTTAGCATTGGGACTGCGGCGCCCATAACGAATGCCGTCAAATCTTGCTAAGTTTGTACTGGCTTCAGCTGTCGCAAGGATATAATAAATTGACAAACCGCAGCCTGTTGTGGGCAGTGAAAGCTCTTGAAGACTAGCTCCTGCGTCCACATAAAATTGTTTCACCTCCGCCAATGCAGCCTGAATTTGCGGATGTACATCGGCTGTGTAATACTCCTTGGGAATACCGATCACCTTGCCTTTGAGCGAGGCATTCAGTGTGGCAGAATAATCGGCGACGGGAATATTGACACTGGTACTGTCACGCGGGTCATGCCCGGCAATGCTTTGCAAGAGCAGCGCATTATCAGCTACTGTGCGCGTGAGCGGACCCAGCTGATCAAATGACGAAGCATGGGCTACCACACCATAACGTGAGACGCGCCCATAAGTGGGTTTCATTCCCACAACACCGCAACAAGCAGCGGGCTGGCGCACACTGCCGCCTGTATCAGTGCCCAAAGCAGCAAATGCTTCACCGCAGGCAACAGCCGCAGCCGGACCACCCGATGAACCACCGGGAATGTAGGCACGATTGATCGGATTATGTACTTTTCCGTAAATGGAATTTTCATTGGCAGAGCCCATCGCAAACTCATCCATATTGAGATTGGCGAAGATCACGCCGCCATGGCGCTGAAAATTTTCTAAGGCTGTTGCGGTGTACGGTGCCTCATAACCTGCCAGCACCTTAGAACAGCAATCTACGGGAAAACCTTGCAGATTGATATTGCGCTTAATGGCAATGGGCGCGCCCGCAAGCAGCGAGGCTTGCCGCGCAGCAACATCCAGCTGCTGCGCCTGCTGCAGTGCCGCTGCTTCATTGGTATAAAGTATGGCATTAATCGGCTTTGTTTCGTCCGCTGCCGCATTGACCTTAGCGGCGGCGATGTTAGCCTGAATAAGGTCTTTTGTACTAAGCTCGCCTAACTTAAGCTTAGCAACGGCTTCAGTGAGCGTGAGCTGGGCTAATTCGGGGATCATACAGAATCTTTAAGCTAAAATATTCACCGCGTAATTAAACAACACCATAACAAATACATGTTTGCATTTAGTCAATATTGTAACATCAGCTGCATAAAACCAATATGAAAAAGTGCTCTAAGTACTACGATTGCAACACCTTGTGCCGTTATGGTATAATATTCATTCACAATAGAAGCTTAAGAGTTCTCACCATGCAACGTTTAGTCACCATCGTCTTCACATTATTATTCCTGCTGACACTCAGCAACATGCTTGCTGCCTACTACTGGGGACATCCTATTTATAAACTTCTGTTCAATGCAGATGCCGTCTATCTGCCCACCCTGTTCACCGACATCTTTGCCCGTGACGGGAGCATTGCCGATTGGTACATTACACGCGCGCCCTATTTCTTCCCAGACGTTCCGTTATTCGGGCTTGCTGCTGCAGTTTCAGCAACCATTACTTCCGCAACAGCAGGCGATACAATTATCATATTTGCGCTTCTGCAACAGCTGCTGACATTCATTGCTATTTATCTACTTATGCGCATCATCAGTCCCAAACGCGCCTTTGCAGCAAGTGTACTCAGTTTCTGTGCACTCATGGCACTGACGCTTATGAACACGGAATTGCTGGATACAACGGAATTGCGCGACAACTTCATCACAGCATTTCATTACAGTCTCAGCAGCGTCCATCATTATGGAGCATTTCTGAGCGGACTTGTTTTTGCAGTGTTTTATTTGCTGGCACATCCAGAACAGACAAAGAGCGAAAGTACAAGGCGACGCTACTGGCGCGGATTATGTTTGCTTGCATTTGTTATGGGCATTTCGGATAAACTTTTTATTGTCCAGGTCACAGTGCCATTTTTACTTGTTTCATTAGTGATCGAAGCCAAACACAATCGCCTGCAACGGCAAAATTGGCGCCAGCTCCTGTGGCTGGCAACACCATTTGCTGCAAGCCTACTCGGTGCACTTGCCATCAACCTCATTCCCAATGTCCACAGCTCCGCCTCATTAGGTACGGGATTGGTGGTGCAAAACATCATAGCTGAAGTGGCTATTTTTAATGCAGCCTTTCGCCACCTTCCACTATACGCCATCTGTTTCTCCCTATACAGCACCATCAGCGCTTATACAGTTTATCGTTTACTAAAAACACAACGCAGCCAAACTGCCGAAACAGCTACCCCTGCCCTTACAAGCTTGATTATTTATGCTGGTTTTTCCTTATGCGTGACGTTTGTGGTTGTAAGCCTCCTCAGTAGCGGCGGTGCCAGAGCGCGCTATTTAATTCCAGTTTTTTCCTGGCCTGTTATTATTTTAAGCGGGTTTCTGGCTCAAACTACACGCCGCGCGTTTCTACCGATTGCCATCATACTGAGCAGCCTGAGCGTCCTGACGCTGAGCCTTGGCGCATACAAACTTATGCAAAAAAACAAAAAACGCGCGCATTTTTATCCGCCCAGCATCGCCTGCATCGATAAAACACTGAGCCCCACAGGACTCACAAATGGCATCACAGAGTACTGGGACGCTAAGGCTATTCAAATGCTGAGCCAGCTGCCGCTCACCCTCGCCCAACACAGAGCTGTTTCGCCCACACTCATCCGTGAATGGCACACCATCACTTCCAAACAATATTTTAAACCCGCTTATGATTTTGCCATTATCAGACGCCAACCCACTGAGCGCCACGACCGCTTCACCCATGCACTCAGTGCATTAAACGGCACACCGCAACACACACAACAATGCCCAGAGCATACTGTTTATATTTATGGCAAAAATGAATTGCACGTCAAAGCGCCAGGGCGCTTTCATGCAGCCGGCGACAGCCTCAGCTGGCAGGGCTGCCAGCTGCACACGCGTATTGGCGAGACGACAGGAGACTGTACGCTGACCAAACGAAGTCCCGAGCTCAGCGGTTATCTGACATACGGCCCGTATGAAAGACTGCCTGCCGGTGAATATAATTTTACGCTGCGTTACACCAGCAGCGCTGCGCCTGAGCGTACCGTCGGCAGATGGGATGTGATCATCCCCATCACAGACAATTACCAAAAACTCACCAAGGGCAAATTGAAAGGTTCGCGCGGGCAGGTGCAAACGCTCTCAGCCAATTTTACGATTGAACCGTTTTATCATCTGAATGAAGTTGAGATCCGCACGTACGCACGCAGGAACACTGACATCAGCGTCTTAGAGCTTACTATCAGCAAACTACGCTGAATGCGTTTCTCTGCTGCATTTCATTCCAAGGTAGCAGTTACTCTTCTTTTTGACGTTTCAATTGCTCCCTTTGAAACATCAATACCAATCCATTGTCTCTACTTAATTTTTCAGCAACAACAAGGGTTGTGATACCACAAAAAGGATCCATCACTAAGTCATTTTCATTAGTATTAGCTTTAATTACTCGTTCTAATAAATAACTGGTTTTTACGTTTTATTCGATCAGCTCTTTGGCAGCTCTGCTTTAATATGTCCCATAGCTTCAATCTACGCACTAAATATTTAATTCGCTTAAACCCTCGATGTCTTATCACCTCCTCTTTTTATTAAAAAAATAAGGTTCGTAATCTTAATCTATTATGCTTTACTTTTCGATCACTTTTGCCATAAACTATCGTGCTTTTTAGGGAAGTAAATAGTTTCCACCGCCTGTTTTATCTGCCCCGATCTGCTAAAACACTCTTCTGCAAAAATAAAATCTAATAATCTTTATGTAGTGAGACAAAGTTCCATCACAATGAAAACATAAAATACCAATCTTTTACCTGAATATGCAATTCCTATATAAGTAAGGGTTTTTATATTGATTAAAGAAGAAAGATAAGAAACAAGTTGAAGAGCATTATCCCTTTTTTCCTCTAACCAATGATCTGTACCATCCGAGTGCTTTTGAAAAAATCTTCATAGCTAGCACCAGCTTTTATTTCTCCTCCAAAGGATGGAGATACTTTTTCTTTAAATTAAAAAGCGGATCCATATAAATAAGATCTATTGTCTCTGCTCCCATCCCGGACATTTTTCTTAAGCTTTCATCCCAACACAATTTCCCAGTGACCTATCGTTCCCATTTTCTACAACCTGCAAACCCCTTAGCAAACTTGTTTAAGCCTTATCTTTAAATATTCCATATCTTTAGACCCCTTTATGTTATTACAACTCCCACAAAGCAATTGCAAATTTTCTAGATTATCTCTTCCGCCTCTTGACTTAGGAATAATATGATCAACATGAAAATGACGAAACTCAAACAAGGCACTACATCTACGACATTTGCCTTTTTGCTCACCAAACAATCTTGTTTTAATTTCAACCTTAGTAAATTTGTTTTTTATAGTATCTGTACGCTCAGGAATGCCACCTTTCTTTATATCCCAATAAATAGTATCATTTCCCCCGGTTTGAGATAATAAAGACTCAGATTCTGCGTACTTCACGCTCTGACCTTAGTTCCAAGTAATTCGTATGCTTTGGGAGATATGTCAATACCAATCCAGTGCCTACCTAATTTTTCAGCAGCAATACAAGTCGTCGCACAGTCCACAAAATGGATCCAAAACTAAATCCCCTTCAGTTGTACTTGCTTGAATAATCACTTTCTAATAACTCAACAGGTTTTTGCGTTGGGTAACCAACTCTATTCTTAGAACCATTAATAACAGCCTTAATTTCATTATCCCAAACGTCTCTGATATAAACTTGCACAGGATATGTACCATCTTTATTGGTCACCACATCACCGCTTAAAAAAAATGGTTTATCGTAATTTATAGTTTCTTCTAAGGGAATATGTTTAGTTTGATGACTTTTCCCATAAGCTAAAATAACATCATGTTTTCTAGGAAAGTATCGGCTTACTAATCCCCCCGGTCCTGTACCCCCAAATGATTTCATTTCTAAAGTTACTTTCGCCAAACCTACCATCTAAGAGTACATTCAAATAATGCGACTATGGTTGGATCGCAATGCAAATAAATACTGCCCGTTGCTTTTACGATGCGATGCATTTCAAGCAAGCGAATTGCCATATAACTAAGATAGTACTTGTTATAACTATAACCTATTTTTGTTACACCATTAAGATAATCAGCTAATGGTTTATTCGTTTCTGAAATAATATCAACCCATTCATCTTTGACATGTTCTTTTTTAAAGATGTCTGCAAACATGGTTTTTTCTGGAATGATCCCTCCTAAAGGAGCAATAAAATTTTTATTCTTATTAAACGGCGGATCTAAGTAAATAAGATCTACAGAAGCCGTATTAATCCCACGCAAAACCTCTAAGTTATCTCCACAAAATATTGTACGGTTTTTAATTAGGTTTTCCATAATTCCTACTAAAAGTGTAAAAAATCAATTTGGCACACTGCTAGATTGTACAATAGTTTTTCCTAACAGAAGCATAAACCTAAAAACATCGCCAAGCCGCACAGGCTATCGCTTACGCTTTAAGCACCGCTGCGGGTTCGTCGTCACTGACCGCTGCCCGTACAGGTTCGAGCTCTTGTTGCTCTGCTTCCGTAAAAAGCCGTGAACGTACCAAAAAGCGCAAACCCATCGGAATTTCCAATGAAAAACTGGAGCCGCGCCCTTTTGTAATATCAATCGTCAAATGTGTATGCTTCCAATATTCAAATTGCTGACGCTCCATGTAAAAATTGCAGCCGTGGATTGTTCCCAGCTGCACATCGCTTGCACCTAGCTTAAAATCGCCTTTTGCAAAACACATCGGCTGCGAGCCATCGCAACAGCCGCCGCTTTGGTGGAACATCAGCTCGCCATGGCGTTTACGAATTTCATCAATCACCTTCATCGCCTCAGGGGTGACCTCTACGCGTGGACAAACCATTATTTGTAAGCTTAAAAAACATTAACCTTGGGGGGGATTCCCCCCAAGGTGTCTGCATTTCCTGCAACAACTGGAGCTTAAAAGAAACCCAATTTGTTTTTATCGTAGGAAATGAGCATGTTTTTATTCTGGCGATAGTGATTGAGCATCATGAGATGATTTTCTCTACCAAAGCCTGATTTTTTGTAGCCGCCAAACGGAGCATGTGCAGGATAATCGTGATAACAATTCACCCATACACGACCCGCTTTAATGGCGCGCGGCACTTGATAAAGCTCGTGAGCATCACGTGTCCAAACACCAGCGCCTAAGCCGTAAAGCGTATCGTTGGCGATGCTAATGGCTTCATCCACTGTTTTAAAGGTGGTAAGCGATGTGACCGGTCCAAAAATTTCTTCCTGAAAGATACGCATCTTATTGTCGCCTCTAAAAATGGTGGGACAAATGTAAAAACCACCGCCCAGCTCGCCTTCAAAGCTCATGGCAGAACCGCCCGTAAGCACTTCCGCGCCCTCTTTTTTGCCGATGTCAATGTAGGAAAGGATTTTTTCGTACTGATCCTGAGAGACCTGCGCGCCCATCATGGTTTCATTATTAAGCGGGTGCCCCACCTTAATGGCCTGTGTCCGTGCAATGACGCGATCAATGAATTGCTGAGCAATATCCTCATGGACAAGAATACGCGATGGACAGGTACAAACCTCGCCCTGATTCAATGCAAACATCACTGCACCTTCAATGCACTTATCGAAAAAGGCATCATCTTCATCCAAAACGGATTTAAAGAAAATATTAGGCGATTTGCCGCCCAGCTCCATTGTGACGGGGTTGAGGTTTTCAGAAGCGTACTGCATGACCAAGCGCCCAGTAGTGGTTTCACCGGTAAAAGCGACCTTGCTCACACGCGGCGACTGCGCCAATGGCTTGCCTGCCTCAGGACCAAATCCTGTGACAATATTGATGACCCCCGGCGGGATGACATCTTTGAGCATATCCATGAGTACCAGGATACTGGCTGGTGTTTGCTCCGCGGGTTTAACGACAACCGTACAGCCTGCAGCTAATGCCGGCGCCATTTTCCAAGTAGCCATCAGCAATGGGAAATTCCAGGGAATGATCTGCCCAGCAATGCCAAGGGGTTCTTTAATATTGAGCGAGACACGATTAGCGTCCAGTTCTGTCGCCGAACCTTCTTCTGCACGAATAACCGAACCAAAATAGCGGTAGTGATCGATGCACAGCGGGAGATCGGCATTGAGCGTTTCACGGTAAGCTTTACCATTTTCCACCGCTTCAATGCGCGCCAGATAGTCAAGGTTTTTTTCCATGACATCGGCTATTTTATGCAAGACGGCGCTGCGTTCAGCTGCGGAAGTCTTACTCCAGGTCACAAATGCCTGTTCAGCCGCATCAATGGCTTTATCAATGTCTTTTGCATTGGAACGAGCCGATTTATTGATAGTTTTCCCGTCTAAGGAGGCGACATTTTCAAAATATTCGCCATCCACTGGGGGAGTCATTTCACCGCCGATGAAATTTTCATATTTCTCAGCAAAGGGAGGACGTTCAAGATTAGCGGACGTCACCGTTGCTTGATTCAGTGTTGTCGTTTGTGTTGCCATGTTTTTTACCTCATATATGGTATTAGAAGATTAGAGTACTTGTCAACCGCGCTAAGCGGCAAACTGGCATCAAAGGTTGCAAACCTAAGTTTTTTCAGCTTAAGTTACTTAACATACAAGGCCAATAAACCTGACATGCAAAATGCCAAATGACATTAGCTACTCGCTGTAAATAACTTAAACGTACTTTCTGCAACCTTATCTGTTCATTTGATTGTAGCATCGCTTCATAGAAAAAAAAAGGTTTCTAAAAAAAAATAATTGTATTTTTTTAAAGTTATTTTTTTCATCAGAAGCAGTCATCGATGCCGCTTCTCAAAGGTCTTTAACAGGTGAAATAGGTAAAAAGTGATAAAAAAATAAAAAAAAATTTAAATTGTCACACAATTTAAGGCACTAGCTTAGCCACCATAAAGCCATTATAAACTTCAGCTAAGAACTGATAACCACTAAGAGCAAGGTCTGGATTGAGAAGCTGTTGCTGCCAACGTTCCCGTGTAACAAAAACGACCTGAGCATCGGCGGCTTCTGCAGTGGGAACAACTGCCAGGCGGTTTCTAAAATTGATAAAAATACTTAAATTTTCAAGGATTTGGCGTTCTTTGAAAGCGTAAAGCGATGTTTCTAAAAATTCTGGAGGAAAATAGATTTTTAAACGCGGCAATGGAATATTGACGCGGCGCTGTACCAAACGTTCCCTTGCTGCGTCCGTTGTCACAAGCGACCATAGTGATTCTTGCCAGACATCCGCTGTAGTCAATGTTTCGCGCCCACTAAGCGGTGCAGGAAGTGTGCCGCGGGCATTAAGTGTTTCAGCATTGTAAACAATGGCAGTTTCAACCTGCTCAAAAAACAACAGCGATGGAATTAACCGATAATCAGTGCCGACATGCGGGTATCTGAAATAATGCGGCAATATCAATGCCAAATAAATAGTATTGCCCACGTAAATAACAGCTAACAAACGCAGAACAAGACGTTTAACTGGGGCAAGTTTCTGTTGGACATCCCACCAGCTGATAATGCCGGTGGCTAATACATATACTAAAATGCACCAGGTAACATTGAGATAACGCAGTTCATGTGCCTGCAAGGTCAGTAAAAAACTCCCCAGTGTAACAGCGGTATAGATAAATAATTTGCGTTCCGTTCCACCAGCTTGCTGCCAGACACAGCGCAGAAATCGGTACCAAGCGCTAAGTGCCAGCAGAAATGATGGCACCATAAACAGCAATGCCAGCCAATAACTGCCATAATAACGCTCCAAAAAAGCTGCATAGCTGCGCCAGTTATAGCCCACCAGACGACTCACCTCATGTGAAAGCGCAATGAGATGATTGGATATTACCTTAAGAGCTTCTGCTTTCCAAGCTGTCACGTCACTTTGGAAATAAGCACGAATAATTTGAAAATTATTTTGGGCATCAAAAATCACAAACGGTACGTAAAAAAACAATGCGCAAATTCCCCCTGCACTAAGCAGTGGGATATGCAGACGCAGTGTCTTACGCTGGTACACTAGTAAAACAAACATGCCCAAGCTTGCGAAAATTGCCATCATATGAAAGAATGGCATTATTGCGCTGAGGAAGATTAACGGAAACAATTCCTTGCTGCGCGGGGTATGGATGACATCATGCAGACAATACAAGGCAAGTGTCATCAGCAAAATTACAGGATAGGGATTCCAAAAGGTATAGGAAAATTGCAGTCCCCAAGGCGAAACACCCATTAAAAAAGCGCCGCAAAGTCCTACACGCGCATCTCCCGACCAACGTCTGAGTGCCAGATAAAGCGCCAAACTGCTTGCCAATCCTCCCAATAACGGAAAGATGTACAACCCTAAGAGCTCAGGCCTTACAAAATTAAAACTTTTTATGGCTAAAGCGACCAGCACATTCTGCCAGGGGCCTGGTAAAAAACTCTTGCCAATGCGTGCATGTGAATAATAGCGCAACTGTTCAGCAAATTGATAAGCTTGCAGTTCATCATGAAAAGAAAAATGTCCTGCACCCAGCCCCATTGCCAGCCAATAGCTTCTAAGCGCAGCTACGCCTAAGAGCAAAATGAGCAATGCTCCACGCGGTGTAAACAAACACGCATAAACGCGTTGCACCATTATTTATAGTTGAAGAAAAAAATTTAAGCTTGCCAGCCAAGTGAAAACTTGGGAGCTGGCAGAGAAGCATCTAAGCTAGTAAGGGAAGCGGATCTACTCCTGTGCCGAGGCACAATCTTTCAATCCAAAGAGAAATAACCTTATCTCCGTTAAAGGAGGTAATCCAACCACAGCTTCCGCTACGGTCGCCTTGTTACGACTTAACCCTCCTTGCTAATTCTACCTTAGGCACCTGCTTCCATAAATGGTTAGCGCGGCAACTTCGGGTAAACTCAACTCGGATGGTTTGACGGGCGGTGTGTACAAGGCTCGAGAACGTATTCACCGCGGCATGCTGATCCGCGATTACTAGTGATTCCAGCTTCATGAAGTCGAGTTGCAGACTTCAATCCGAACTGAGAGTCCTTTTTTGAGTTCAGCTAGGCCTCGCGACTTTGCTTCTCTTTGTAGGACCCATTGTAGCACGTGTGTAGCCCTGGACATAAGGGCCATGAGGACTTGACGTCATCCACGCCTTCCTCCCGGTTACCCGGGCAGTATCCTAAGAGTCCTAGGCTTGCAAGCAAGCCTTTAGCAACATAGGAAATGGGTTGCGCTCGTTGCGGGACTTAACCCAACATCTCACAACACGAGCTGACGACAGCCATGCAGCACCTCGCTTGACGTCCCGAAGGAACCGCTACTTTCATAGCGTAGCGTCAAACGTTTAAACCCAGGTAAGGTTCTTCGCGTATCATCGAATTAAACCACATGCTCCACCACTTGTGCGAGCCCCCGTCAATTTCTTTGAGTTTCACACTTGCGTGCATACTACCCAGGCGGTACACTTAATGCGTTAGCTACGTCACGTAAAGAGGAGCGTACTCCTACCTCACATAACTAGTGTACATCGTTTACGGCTAGGACTACTGGGGTCTCTAATCCCATTCGCTACCCTAGCTTTCGTACCTTAGCGTCAGTTGTTACCCAGTAGCTTGCCTTCGCCTTTGGTGTTCCTCCTGATATCTACAGATTTCACTCCTACACCAGGAATTCCTACTACCTCTATAAACAACTCTAGCACTGCAGTATTAGCGGCGGTTCCGGAGTTGAGCTCCGGGCTTGCACCACTAACTTACAGTACAGCCTACGTACGCTTTACGCCCAGTAATTCCGAACAACGTTCGCCCCCTACGTATTACCGCGGCTGCTGGCACGTAGTTAGCCGGGGCTGCTTCTGCAATTCATGTCATCCGTCACCTATTTCCTGATGACGTTATTCTTCCTTGCTGAAAGGACTTTACAACTCGAAAGCCTTCGTCGTCCATGTGAGATTGCTCCGTCAGAGTTGCCTCCATTGCGGAATATTCTCAGCTGCTGCCTCCCGTAGGAGTCTGGGCCGTATCTCAGTCCCAATGTGGCCGATCACCCTCTCAGGCCGGCTACCTATCATCGCCTTGGTAAGCCATTACCTCACCAACAAGCTAATAGGGGTTAGTCTCATCTCCTAGCGATGCGAACGCACCTTTTAAGTCTCCTCGTATCTGGTATTAATCGCCATTACAGCGGCTATCCCAGTCTAAGAGGCAGATAAACTAACTATTACTCACCCGTTTGCCGCTCGCCACCCGAAGTGCTGCCGCTCGACTTGCATGCTTAAAACATCTCACTAACGTTCGTTCTGAGCCAGAATCAAACTCTTCATCATTGATTTTTAGTTTTTTCTGTGTCGGCAGTAACAGGAACATCCTGCACACACCTTATAAAATAAGGTACATACAAGCTGAACATTACTACTGCCAGCGCAAAGAAATTTCAAACGGTTATGTCTCGTCTTCCCTTACTTGCAAAGATCCACACATTGCAACCAGACCAGCAAAAGAACTCCTAAAAGCTCCTCGCCGACACAGCAGGCAATGTGTAACGTATATTATAAGCTCTTTCATACTTTTTGTCAATATCTTAAAGAAATACATCCTTATAAATATGAAAAAAATTAACTTTGCTAAGTTATTTGCTAAAAATTGATAAATGAAATCCATATTGCCTATGCAACGCGGCAAAAGTAACAAATTTTTCAGCGACAATTTCCAATAAACTGTTGCAACCCTCACCCATAATAAAACTTAGCTGACAGCTTAGCTTGTTGAAAAATCATAATTTCGTATAAATCACAATTTCGTGTAAAATTGTTAAACAAGTCTTCCGATACTTAAAATATAAATACCCAATACAATGGTCAACGATGGTCAAAACTTCGACATTTATAAAAAACTTGTTTGTAATAATAAAATTTTAATGACTAAATTGCATTAACTTTAACCATTCCACGGTATGATCGTGTATAGGTATATTAACCCGTATGCAATGACATTCGTATCCTGACTCACTCAGCTAGGGTTATTGATGTCATGCATGGATTGATGATAACTTTTCTAAAGGAACATTTTTATGAATATTTTATTATTACCTCTGGCAACTTTCCTACGCGTTTGTTTATGGACACTTGCTGCATGTTATTTTTCGTTCATCGTAGCCTGTGCCAGCGACAAGTCTTTAAAGAAGACCTCTACTTCCAAAAAAACCTTAGAAACGATAACTCAGCCCCAAACCACTGTGCGATCGCAGCCCCAACCTGCTGAGCAACCGCCAGCACTGCAAACAAAAGAAGCGAAAGCCACCGCACCTGCTATCAACAAACAAATTAATTCCGCAACAAAACCCAAGAGCAGAAAACTTGTGACTGGGAATTCAGACAGTTCAAAAATTGGACAGGTGCGCGCAGCTTACCAAAACGGAGCTTTCAATGAAGTTCTCTCACTCACAGTAAATTCCACCGACCCTGCCGTGCAATACTACCGTGCCATGACACGTTTTGCAATGATGGGCTACAAACATCACTTCGCCAGCAAACAGCTGCACAGCTATCGCGACGAGACCATTGAACTGCTTTCAAGCGTGATTGATAACCCAAGTACAACAGCGGACCTGCACACGCGCGCACGTCTCTGGTTAGCCGTAGCCTTAGACCTCAACTATACAGCTTGGAAGAACAAAAACGAAGCACTTGTCATCCTGCGTGAAGTTAAAAACGATAAGCGGACCAAGGCTAATTACTACAACGATGCACTCATGTATGAAGCTGAGCTTTATGCCCGCATGGGACACTATCCAAAAGCACGCAGATTGTACAAACAACTAGCCAAAACTCCATACACTAACGACCCTGTTTATGACTACGTCCGTAAACGGCACGAAACCGCAAGTGTTGCAGCAGCTAACGGTTTGACGCGCCTTCAGCGTTACATGGATGGAACACATTCTGAGTACAAAACACAAACAAGCAACGGCGGCTAAAACACACAGCGACGGCTAGGCTGGCTAGGCTGCTAAAATACAGCAACCACAGTGCTCAAGAAGTTCCAGTCTTACTCAACTGATATGGGAACGAGCCTCGCCAACCGTCGCATAACCCCGTGGGACAATGGGGAAGGGGGCGCGCGCTGCTGCCGCACACGACGTTCAGCGGTTGTTTAGGCTTGCCTGCACTGAAATTGGGCTTATGCAGCGGGTTTCAAGCTGCGAAGATCGCGCACCAACGTCATTAATTTCTGCGTAACCGCTTCTGTAATAACAAGGCCTTTTGCCTTTGAAGCAAAAGCTGGTTTCCCGTAAATGCCATTGGCTGTGAGGCGCTCAAACGAACGATAAAGTTGCGCTTCGGGGGCATGTAATAGATCAGCCGCTGCCCAGGGAAACGCAGCGTACAACGTTTCATCGTTTAAATCAACGCTGTCATCAATGAGCTCAGGAGCAATGAGCTGCATAAGTGAATGCTCAAATTCGCAAGCATGCCCCACACCCCCCTTGGGAGACGTCTGAAGGTTGCTGAGTTCCTGCGGAATCAGTTTCCACCATGTTGCCAATACAATGTTGGCATCGGGATGCGCTGCGCCAAATTCTTCTAAAACAACCTGACCAATGCCTAAATTACCGCCATGACTGTTAAAAAGAATAAAATTTTTAAATCCGTGTGCATAGACCGAGCAAAGTATTTCATTGCAATAACGCATCAATGTGCGATGTGAAACACTGAGTGTGCCTGCAAAAGCTAAATGGTGGTCAGAACAACAAACAGCAATTTGCGGAAGAATAAGAATTTCTTGTGAAATGGCAGCCTCAAGTCTGTTAAGGAAATGTTTTCCAATAACACTATCGGTTGCGACAGGAAGTGCCGGGCCATGCTGTTCAATGGCTGCAATATTCAACACAACAGGCGTGAAGCTGTCGATGTCCGCAAAATTTTTAGAAATAATATTTTCCCAAATCATCGTTCAGCTCTCCGCTAAGGACTGACAGGAAACCGGCAGACATCACCGTTACCGTGCAATCGTAAACTCCTGTACAGCAAAAGCTTGACACGCAGCTTCATCAAGTTCCACGCCCAGTCCGCGTCCTTCGGGAAGTAAAACATACGGCGGCTCAAACTTCAAGGGTTCTTTTAAAAGATCATGACTTCTGATTAACCGTCCAAAAATATCACTCGGCCACAGGCAATGGCTGCTGGCTGCACTTTGATGAACGTACATGGCTTCTAAAATACCGAGATCAATTTCTGAACCATGCCAAAAATACATATTAGCCGCGGTGCTGATGGCGTCAAGCTGCCTGAATTTTGCAAGTCCGGCATTGAAATTAAACCCATCTGCGGCGTCATGGCGGATGACGGCAATTGCATCGTGAAGCCGCTGCCCCTGATAAATATACGGCAAGGAGACATGGCGGACAATGCGGACGGACGTCAGACTACGAAGTTTTCGATAATCACTTAACATCCACAATGGCATTGGGTCTTCTAAACAAAAAACGTTGCCAATTTTTTCAAGCTCGGGGAGCAAGCGTTTCACTTCCCCAAAATTCTCCCAGCGCTGATTGGGATCATAAATAACTTGCATTCCGGGAGCATGACGGCGCAGCTCTTCTGCCCAGCCAATAACATCGTCTGTCAACTCAGCTTTAAATTTGATGCAATCGTAGCCTTGCTCCTTAAATGAACGTGCCAGCACACCAACTTCATTGAGCTGCCGATAGCTGGACCAGGCGCCAACTTTAACTTTGTTCTGCATGACACCGCCTAAAAGCTCAACGACACGCAGGTTAAGCACTTTTGCAACCGCATCCCAAATGGCGCATTCAAAACCATCGTACTCACGATAGTGCCCAATGGGAAGCGCATTTAATGGCAGGGAGAGCAGCTCTGTACCAAGCAATTTTTTCGCGATGGCTTTGACCACAGTTGGATTATGATCACGGTAAAACTCGCCTAAACCCACAGTACCATCGGAGAGCCGCAGCCGCACAATTAGTTTAGGAAGTTCGTCAAACTGAACAGACCAGGCATCGCTTCCTTTGTGGGCAACCGGTAACATATGCAGCGGTTTATGAACTCCGCGGCTATTGATCATCCCGGCTTTGGCTGGAACAATCACTTCTGTAAAATGAAAGGCCTCAATTGTTTTCAAGGAATTTAAAAATCACAAATATTTTTAATAAATTAATGCACCATCAACATTTTATTGTATTATAACAATTAAATAAACATCGCTTATTATGCCCTCTTTATTTCATCCCTAACCTTAATTTTTGACAGGAATCATGTTTATGAATGTTGATACCAATCCTTTCCCTAGTGGCTCAGCTCGCAACGCTCTTTGGCAAATGCTTGTGCAAGCGGAAACGGAAGCTGTGTTAAAGCAGGACTTTTCATTGTTAAACAATCATTATATCCGCAGCGGTTTTTGGGGCATCCATGCAGGAAAATCAGCTGATGTGGAGCCTTGGCGCCTTCAATTCACGCGATTGGAAGATTATCAAAAATTTTGGGAACAGCAGACCTCAGAATTGATGAAAAATGAATTTGCAGAAAATGTGCGCACAGCGCTCTTTCGTTGTACATTTCTCAGAGAAATTGAAATTGAAAACGACATTGCATTGGTGCGTAAAAAATATAATGGGTTCATTAAGCTTGTTGGCAATTCGACAATCCCCATGCAGGCACAAACACTGTACCAGTGCCGTAAAGTGGATGGTGCATGGAAGATCATGAGTTTCATCACTGAGCTGCCGCTAAATTCCGCAATGGCTGCAACTGCTGCATGCACAAATTTCCGAAAAACAGTGCCTGCTGGCGCCCAACAACACAAAACAGCTGGTCCCTATGCTCCCGTACTTGTTGTCCGCGGACAAGAGCTTGTTGTCATTTCAGGACAGGTTGCACTTGATTTGCAGGGAAATTTGGTAGGCAAGAGCATTGTCGCGCAAACGCATCAGACACTTGCCAATGCACGCATCCACCTGCAAGCTGCCGGCATTGACTTTAAAAATGTTTTTAAGGTCAATGTCTATCTGAAAGACCTTGCCGATTGGCAGCAGTTCAATGAGATCTATAAAACAACAATGCCAGAACCCCTTCCTGCCCGTACTGCTATAGAAGCCAAGCTGCTAAATGGTTTTGTTGTTGAGCTGGATATGTGGGCAATGCGCTAGGGCTGCAAAGCAGCTGAAACACTGAATAGCTCTGTTGAAACCACAGCTAATTTCCTGTGCTCAATCGCTCAGGCATCATAAAGATGACAAGCCGCCCATTGCCGCTTGCCATGTTGCTTCAGGACTGGAGTTACTGTCCGACATTTTTCCAGTACATGTAGGCACCGCGGGTGAAAATGGCACCCGGCAGGCGGATTGATAGAACTTGGCGGCTCACCTTGGAGTGTAGGACGATTGCGTTTCTGCGCAGCCGTGGGAACAACAGGCAGTAACACAGAAGCCATCAGCTCCTGTGTATAAGGATGCAGCGGATGTTTAAAAATAGTTTTCGTATCCGCTTGTTCGACAACACAGCCTAAATACATGATTAAAACCTGCTCACTGAAGTATTTCACCACTCCTAAATCATGTGAAATAAAAATAAAGGCAATGCCAAAGCGTGTTTTCAATGTCTGCATGAGGTTAAGAATCTGCGCTTGAATGGAAACATCCAATGCCGAAACGGCTTCATCTGCAATAATAAGTTTAGGGCGTAAAATGATTGCACGCGCAATGGAAACACGTTGTTTTTGTCCGCCGCTGAGTTCATGCGGATAACGCGCGAGGAACGTATCCTGCAATTCAACTTCCGCTAAGGCCGCCTTGACACGACTAAGCCGTTCGCTGCGTGTCCGACAAACTTTGTGAATGTTCAGCGGTTCTTCAACCAATCGGCGTACTGTCATGCGTGGATTTAACGAAGACGCAGCGTCTTGAAAAATCATTTGCAGCTGGGTACGCTGCTTTTGCGGCTCACTGGCAGCGGCACTAAAAAGAGTTTTTCCAAGAAAGGTCAGTGTGCCGCTATCAGCTGGAATAATGCGCATCAAAAGTCTGGCAAGCGTTGATTTCCCACATCCCGATTCGCCCACAATGCCAAGCGAGCTTCCTGCTGCAACCGTAAAACTGACATTATTCACGGCATGTACCACAGCAAGCGTCCGCCTCAGCAGCGGCGAACGGATGGGGAAACCCTTGCTTAAATTTTCAAGTTTAAGTATTGGCGGCTTCATCTGCAAGCCTCAGAAAATGGTTTAGCGGTTCTTCAACCAATCGGCGTACTGTCATGCGTGGATTTAACGAAGACGCAGCGTCTTGAAAAATCATTTGCAGCTGGGTACGCTGCTTTTGCGGCTCACTGGCAGCGGCACTAAAAAGAGTTTTTCCAAGAAAGGTCAGTGTGCCGCTATCAGCTGGAATAATGCGCATCAAAAGTCTGGCAAGCGTTGATTTCCCACATCCCGATTCGCCCACAATGCCAAGCGAGCTTCCTGCTGCAACCGTAAAACTGACATTATTCACAATTGTACCACAGCAAGCGTCCGCCTCAGCAGCGGCGAACGGATGGGGAAACCCTTGCTTAAATTTTCAAGTTTAAGTATTGGCGGCTTCATCTGCAAGCCTCAGAAAATGGTTTAGCGGTTCTTCAACCAATCGGCGTACTGTCATGCGTGGATTTAACGAAGACGCAGCGTCTTGAAAAATCATTTGCAGCTGGGTACGCTGCTTTTGCGGCTCACTGGCAGCGGCACTAAAAAGAGTTTTTCCAAGAAAGGTCAGTGTGCCGCTATCAGCTGGAATAATGCGCATCAAAAGTCTGGCAAGCGTTGATTTCCCACATCCCGATTCGCCCACAATGCCAAGCGAGCTGCCTGCTGCAACTGTAAAACTAACATTATTCACAATTGTACCACAGCAAGCGTCCGCCTCAGCAGCGGCGAACGAATGGGAAAACCCTTGCTTAAATTTTCAAGTTTGAGTATTGGCGGCTTCATCTGCAAGCCTCAGAAAATGGTTCAGCGGTTCTTCAACCAATCGGCGTACCGTCATGCGTGGATTTAACGAAGACGCAGCGTCTTGAAAAATCATTTGCAGCTGGGTACGCTGCTTTTGCGGCTCACTGGCAGCGGCACTAAAAAGAGTTTTTCCAAGGAAGGTCAGTGTGCCGCTATCAGCCGGAATAATACGCATCAAAAGTCTGGCAAGCGTTGATTTTCCACATCCCGATTCGCCCACAATGCCAAGCGAACTGCCTGCTGCAACCGTAAGAATGGGAAAACCCTTGCTTAAATTTTCAAGTTTGAGTATTGGCGGCTTCATCTGCAAGCCTCAGAAAATGGCTTAACGTTGATATTCCCAACAGTGCACGCTATGCTGGGCGTGCAGCTGCGTTTTAGGGGGAAATGTCTCAGTACAGCTTGTTTGTCTGATTGGACAACGATTTTCAAAATAACACCCCTTCCCACGCGCTTGCGGAGCGGGAACAGCGCCCGCAATGGTTACAAGCGGCTGCTTAGCAGTGCGCGCAGGAACATCCAAACGCGGAATACAGGCAATAAGCCCTTGTGTGTACGGATGTTTGGGAGCTTCAAAAAGCGCTTTTGCAGACGCCAGTTCTACTAATTTGCCAGCGTACATCACCCCCACACGCTCAGCCATTCTAGCAGCCACGCCCAGATCGTGCGTGATAAGAATCATCGCCATACCATACTCTGTTCTCAACTCAAGCAATAAATCAAGAACCTGGCGTTGAATGGTGACATCCAAGGCAGTTGTTGGTTCATCGGCAATGAGCAGCTTAGGCTGACAGCTAATGGCCATTGCAATGAGGACCCGCTGACGCATTCCGCCGCTCAATTGATGGGGATATTCGTGAACACGCTTGGCAGCATCGGGAATGCCAACACGCTGCAGCAGTCTGACCGCTTCATTAAGTGCCGCTTTTTTAGTGATGCGGCGATGGGTGCGCAGCATTTCAGAAAGCTGTTCTCCTATATTATGCACAGGATGCAAACTTGTCATCGGTTCTTGAAAGATCATGGCAAGTTCACTCCCGCGCATACGTCTGAGCGCCTTTTTAGGAATGGTGAGGAGATTCTGACCATTAAAATAAATGCTGCCTTGTGGAAAAGTGAAGTTGTCAGCAAGCAATCCCATTAATGCCAGTACAGAAATGCTTTTCCCGCAGCCAGATTCGCCAACCAATGCCAATATCTCTCCTTTTTGAACGGTAAAGGAAAAATTTTCAACCAAGGGAATACGCTCCCCTTTATGATTGAGTGTAATATCAAGATTTTCAACGCTGAGGAGTGGTGGGGGACGCATGCTGAGCACCTGGAACAAAATTGTTATTAAAGTTCACTTTGAAATTTTGGATCGAGGCGATCGCGCAAGAAGTCACCTACCATATTAAGGGAAAAGACCGTTAACACGATCATCGTCCCCGGAAAAAAAATCAGCCAAGGTGCCCGACTGATATAAAGTTTTGCTTCATTGATCATATTGCCCCAACTAGGGGTCTGCGGAGGCAGACCAAGTCCAAGAAAATCAAGGGCTGCCATTTGCAATTGTGAAAATGCAAAGATGAACGTTGTCTGAACAATGAGTGGTGAAATAAGATTGGGTAAAATATGCACAACCATGACACGCAGATGCGAGGCACCCAGTGAGCGAGCTGCCTCAATAAATGTCTCGGTCAGTATTTTAAGCGTTAAGCCATAAACAATACGTGCTGTTGTCGCCATGTAAATCACACTAACAGCAATAATGGCATTGAGCACGCTGCGGTCGAGGATAGAAATTAATACCAGCGCAAGCAATAATGAAGGAAAACTCATCAAAAGATCGATAATTCTCATCAAAACAAGCCCTAGCTTGGGGAAATAAGCAGAAAGCATACCAAACCAGCTCCCGCCAACAATAGCGAACACCACCACACCTAGTCCTGTAATCAGTGTGTAACTGGCTCCTGCAATGGTACGGCTTAGGATATCGCGTCCAAAATTATCAGTGCCAAAAAGATGCATCCCGTTAGGCGCCGTAAGTCTAACTTCCGGGTTGATATCCAAGGGAGGGAACGGCGCAATCCAGGGCGCAGTGAGCGCCATCACCAGTACACATCCCAGGACCCCCACAGAAAACCAGAATAGTTTATTTTGGCAGAGCCGCTTGAGCATGGTCATGATGCTGCGTGACCAGCGAAGGTACAGAAACATCCGTTATGGGAACGGGCATGCTCACTGGAGGTTGATACGCGGGTCCAGTATTGCATAAAAAAGATCAACCACAAAATTAATAAGCAAATAACATAAGACAATCACTAACACAACACCTTGGATCACCGGGTAATCACGGCGCAAGACAGAATCGACAACCAGCCGCCCCACACCGGGAAGCGCAAAAACCGTTTCGGTTACAACCGTGCCCGAAACCAACGCAACAAACGTAAACCCAAGGGCGGTGACCACACTGAGCATGGCGTAACGAAAGATATGTTTAACATAAACATTAAATTCAGAAATGCCCTTAGCGCGTGCAGTGCGCACATAATCTTCCTTCAGTGTATCGAGCATACTGGAACGGACCATCCGCACAATAAGCGCAGAGTTAGGAAAAGCCAGTGTCAAAGCAGGCAGGATAAGATATTTAAGTCCCGAAAGCTCCCCCGTTTCTAAAATGGATGGAAATCCAGAGCTGGGAAGCCAGCCCCACTTAACCGATACAATTAAGATCAAATAAAGCCCCACCAAAAACGTTGGCGCAGAGGCAAAAAATAAAGTGACCCCGGAACACAGCCGATCAATTTTCGTGTCATAAAACGCCGCACTGATAATCCCAACCGGTATTCCAATAAGCAGTACTAAGATAAAAGAAAAGAACGCAAGCAATAAACTCACCTCCAGATGTTCACCGATAATTTTCATCACAGGGGTTTGAAAGAAGACAGAATTGCCTAAATTGCCGGTGAGGGCATTGCCTAACCAGATGACGTACTGTTCTGCAATCGGACGATTCAGTCCCATGCTTTCACGCAGCTGATCAATTTCCTCCGCTGTTGCCAGATCTCCCAGCATAATTGCAGCCGGGTCACCTGGAATAAAATGAATAAATGAAAAGATCAGAAACGATGCAACCAGCATGGACAATGCCATGCTGAGCAATCGTTTAATGAAATAAGCGAACATCTTAGCTTGGAGGTTAGCGAACCACAGCTGCCCGCCAACATCTTAGCAGACTCGCAAATATTTACAAAATAGCTGCGAGTCTGCTTAACATTGAAACAGTTGACAAACTCACTTCAATGAGTTTGTTTAGTGTTTTGTCACACCCCAGAATTTGGGCCAGATGAGTGAAGTTTCACGCAGCCCAATCAGCTTAGGCGAGGCAATATTATAAGTGAACACATCGCCTGTTTTCATCGTCGGAATTTCTTCGTAAATGAGCGCCTGAAGTTGGTCCCAAATTTGCTTGCGTTTCTTAGGATCTGTAGTGCTGACAAACGCGTTTTTCAACGCAGTTTTTTTCTCCGTCGCCCACCAGCCGGGGTAATTGTCATTCATCACGCTGATTAAAATTGGATCGGGGACAAAACCATGATGTGTGAAAAACAAATCCCACTCTTCGGGTTTCCCGCGTTTACTGATCAGCGTCGCCCAATCATAAACTTTTAAATCCACTTCAAAACCCGCTTCCGCCAACTGTTTGACAATCACAATTGCTTTGTCATAGTGCATGGTATAAGCCGTTGAAACCATAAATTTGACAGGCGTTTTATCGTAACCAGCCGCTTTTGCCAAGGTTTTTGCAAGTTCTGCGTCACCCTGGCTATAAACAGCTTTGCCCGCTTCACTATACCAAGTACTGGTCTTAGGCATAAATGAACTATTGCTAGCCCAAAGCTTTTCATCTCCTATAGCCGCTTTTAATGCCGGCTGCATGTCAATCGCTGTAATCAATGCCTGTCTGAGTTTGTAATTATCTTTAAACATGCCGTGGCGCGAGTTGACAAAGATCAAACCAAAAATGGCACCTTCATTGACCAATACTTTGACGCTGGCATCGTTTTTAAGCGAGACAAAGAGGTCGCCAGGAATTTGTTCAGCATAATCATAATCACCCGCTTTCACACCACTGATACGCGTATTGGGGTCTGGAACGGGAATGAAACGAATCGTTTCAAAGTTAGCCGTGCGTGCGCCTGCATAACCATCGCTTTTATCGCTGCGAGCTTTGTAAGCGGCAAACTTAGTGATCTCAAGATAATTCCCTGCGCGCCACGTGCCCATTTGATAAGGGCCCGTACCAATATAAGCATCCACTTCAAGCGGTTGTTTGCCTGCATTCTTTGCAATCTCCTCGGGATAAATCACCGGACCGCCATTAATAAAAGCCAGCAAATTTTTCCAAGGACCAAAGACAGTATTAAACGTCAAAATAACGACATAGTCTCCCCGTGTTTTGACGGATGCAATGTTGTCATAAAGCAGCTTTCCCCTTGAACCAAACTCTCCCCAACGATCCAATGAAGCGACAACATCTGCAGAAGTCATTTCCTTGCCATTGTGAAATTTGACGCCCTTGCGCAAACGAATGGTAATCACTTTACCATTACGGCTGATACGTTCACCTTCAGCAAGCATTGGCTGTGGTGCATACGCAGAATCAAATGTATAAAGTCCCTCAAAAAGGTGCTGGGCAATGGTCGTTGCCAAGTCTGAGGTGATCACTTGCTGATCCAGACTTGGAGGCTCACCAACTGTCGCATACCGAAGCATATTCGTCTGTGTGAAACCGACACTCCATAAACCCACAAATGCCAGCCATCCACCGAATAAAGCCAGCTTAACCAGCTTGTTAAATTGTTTAGCTACTTTCATAGGTGCTTTCCTTAAAAATAATAAATAAAATTGCATCAAACTAAAGCTCTTAGCACATTAGTTTGTGTTTATATTAAACTAAGACAGTTTAATGTCTTTAAGAAAAGTTTAACATATTTTTCAATAAACACATTATTTTTTTTAAAAATATATATTATTTAAGCGATAAACAAAACTGACAGCTTCGCGTGCCTCCAACGGCACCTAAACTGTTCTCTCTGTAAAAATAAAACCTTCCCTCACCCATCCCGTCAAGGTCTCAAAACACACGATGATGATAAGGTTTGCCCAAGACATGGCTCAGTTGACCACTTCTTGGCTCAGTTGTTCAGTCGCCCGTTTAATGGTCTTGCGTGAAGCGCTGCCGTTAAAACATCGTAATCCACCAAAGGCCCGCGCACCACATTAATAAAGTAGGCTGTGCGCTTCATCAATGCAAACTCAGCTGCTGCAATAAACCCAAATATTGCTTTTATAAAACTGCTAAGGGAACTGAGTTGCTGCTTATCCCTGCATGCTCTCAAACCACACGGTGATGATAAGGTTTGCCCAAGACATTGTTGACCACTTCTTGGCTCAGTTGTTCAGCCGCCCGCTTAATGGTCTTGCGTGAAGCGCTGCCGTTAAAATATCGTAATCGGCGTAAGGCCCGCGCACCACATTTAAAGTAGGCTGTGCGCTTCAGTCAATGCAAACTCAGCTGTGCAATAAACCCAAATATTGCTTTTATAAAACTGCTAAGGGAACTGAGTTGCTGCTTATCCCTGCATGCTCTCAAACCACACGGTGATGATAAGGTTTGCCCAAGACATTGTTGACCACTTCTTGGCTCAGTTGTTCAGCCGCCCGCTTAATGCCACCCAATATGCGGCGTAAGGTCACATTGGGCAATTGCCTGAGTTTTGCGGTAGGCGGAGCGTTTCATCAATGCAAACTCAGCTGCTGCAATGAACCCAAATATTGCTTTTATAAAACTGCTAAGGGAACTGAGTTGCTGCTTATCCCTGCATGCTCTCAGACTGCGATGATGATAAGGTTTTCCTAAAACATAATTGACCACTTCTTGGCTCAAGCCGCCCGCTTAATGGTCTTGCGCGAAACACCGGCAATTGCGACGTAAGCGTTAATTGGGCAACTGCCTAAGCGGCAACTGCCCCGCCAATGTAATCCACCAAGGGCCCGCGCGCCACATTGATAAAATAGGCGGAGCGCATCAATGCAAACTCAGCTACTGCAATGAACCCAAATGTTGCTTTTATAAAATTGCTAAGGGAACTGAGTTGCTGCTTATCCCTGCATGCTATCAGACTACGCGGTGATGATAAGGTTTTCCTAAACATAATTGACCACTTCTTGGCTCAGTTGTTCAGCCGCCCGCTTAATGGTCTTGCGTGAAGCGCTGCCGTTAAAACATCGTAATCCACCAAAGGCCCGCGCACCACATTAATAAAGTAGGCTGTGCGCTTCATCAATGCAAACTCAGCTGCTGCAATAAACCCAAATATTGCTTTTATAAAACTGCTAAGGGAACTGAGTTGCTGCTTATCCCTGCATGCTCTCAAACCACACGGTGATGATAAGGTTTGCCCAAGACATTGTTGACCACTTCTTGGCTCAGTTGTTCAGCCGCCCGTTTAATGGTCTTGCGTGAAACACCGGCAATATGCGGCGTAAGCGTCACATTGGGCAACTGCCTGAGTTTTGCCTGTAGCGGCAATGGCTGCCGCCAATGCTTCATAATCCACCAAAGGACCCGCGCACCACATTTATAAAATAGGCGGAGCGTTTCATCAATGCAAACTCAGCTGCTGCAATAAACCCAAATATTGCTTTTATAAAACTGCTAAGGGAACTGAGTTGCTGCTTATCCCTGCATGCTCTCAGACTACGCGGTGATGATAAGGTTTTCCTAAAACATAATTGACCACTTCTTGGCTCAGTTGTTCAGCCGCCCGTTTAATGGTCTTGCGTGAAGCACCGGCAATATGCGGCGTGAGTGTCACATTGGGCAATTGCCTGAGTTTTGCGTGTGACGGCAATGGCTCACCAGCAAAGGTATCCAGCATTGCCCCACGCAAACGTCCTTCCGCAAGCGCTGCCGTTAAAGCATCGTAATCCACCAAGGGCCCGCGCGCCACATTGATAAAATAGGCGGAGCGTTTCATCAATGCAAACTCAGGCGCAGCTATTAATTTGTAGGTATCCTTGGTCACACGTACGCTCAGTGTGACCACATCACTTGCACGCAACAGCTCCTGCAGGGAAAGCTGTGTCACTCCGTTTCTAAGCTCATCCTCGCCCAGCTTCCTATAAGGATCCGCAACAAGAACACGCGCACCAAAAGCCGTTAACAACTGTACCACAAGCCTGCCTATATGCCCATAACCAATCACACCAACCTGCAGTTCGCTCAGTTCTTCTCCCGTACATTCAGCGCGATAAAGCTCGCCACGCCAGCCCCCCTTACGCATATCCTCATGCCCCTGTCGGATAAGCCGTGTTTCTGCTAAAATAGCGCCAATTGTAAACTCAGCAACCGCGCTGGCATTGCGTCCCGGCGTATTGACAAGGGCAATAGCTGTAGCTCTGATTGCGTCCATGGCAATATTCACCGGACCGCCGCGCGCAACACCAATAAGCTTAAGTTTCCCGCGTGCCTGAAGTTCATGAATTAATTTTGCAGGCATCGGCGCCAACTGCGTGATAAATACTTCCGCATTATCAATAAATTTGAGTACCTCAGCGGGATCCCCCAAATACTCGCGCAAATCCGCCATGTTGGGGTATGGGCTGGCTGCTGTAAAATTTTGCTGATAACCGTGTTCCATCGGCTGATCCGGCCACGGCAATGTATAGGTACGCAAGCGATTGCCCGCAAAGCCAACCGCCTTTAATGCCGTCACAAAAGCTTCGGTTGTCATAAAATGATCGCCCATAATGGCAATATCAGGAGTACGCATAACAAATAAGCCCCTTACTAATAATGATGATAATTTTTTTTACTTAAACGCCTGGCTTACTCACTCAAACCTTGCCCGCGTTTCCCAATGCTTCCCATAAGGGCTGCATAACTTCAATGGTGCGCTTGTAAAGCGCGAAATGTTTTGTATAAATACGGCTTAATTTACTATCGGGCATCCCATAACCAGCGTTTGTAATGACATAAGGCTCCACCATGCGCAAACAGGCAGTTTGCAAATCATCGTATACGCCCAATGCCAAACAACCGATGAGTGCCGCACCAACAGCGCGCGGCTCTTCATGCGCCACCCGTTTAAGCTGCGCTTGCAGTACCGATGCAAAAATCTTCTGAAAACTACGTGCAGCAAAACCTTCACCCGCAAGATAAACACTGTGCGGCAATGCTCCCATGGTTTCATAACAATGGCGTGCGGCATAAGAAACGCCCTCATAAACGGCGCGCACCAGCTGCAAATAACTCACATTGTATGAAAGCCCGAGGAACTGCGCACGTGCATGAACATTTACAAAGGGACCTCGCTCGCCTGCTGCGTCAATGTACGGATGATAAAGCAACTGTGCCGGCAGTGCTTGCAGAACTTCCTTATCAATGCTTGTCAGAAGCTTATCCGCTGTCATGGGAACGTACATATCCTGTTTGCGATAAACCGCGCCTACACCTTCCAAGAGCGTACGGGCAATCCAATCAAAATTAAGTGTCGCCGCCATATTCACCTGCACGCGCATCAAATGCCCCGCTGCAGGCAAAAGCATTGTAGAACCAGTCGGCGCTGCTTGATCATCATGCTCACGTACCAGCTTGTTAAGCTGCGGATAAGCCCGTATGTGCATTCCCGCATTGCCAACAATGCTGCAGGAACGCCGCTCACGCGGATGATATACTCCCGCTGCCAGTGCCAGACAGACCACATCCGCATAAGCCAATACCACAGGAGTGCCCGCTAACAACCCCAGCGCGCGGGCAGCCGCAGGCGCCAGCCGATGATATTCTTGTTCACCCGCTATAATACGCGGAAACAACCTACGCTCGCTATTTAGCCCTAACAGCTTGAAGAGCTCTTCATCGTATTGTCTTGTTTTGAAATTGCCAAATGTCAAACACGCTTCACTCACGTCCGCCACACGCTCGCCCGTAAGCTTGAAATAAATCCACTCTTTACAATGAAATGCCGTCTGCGCACGCTTGAGGACAGCAGGCGCATATTTCTTCAACCATAAAAGTTGTGCGCTTTGATGACCGGCATTTAGCTCTGTGCCGGTATAAGAAAACAGCTTTTGATGCACGCCGCGCGCCATCAAGCTCTTCACAATGCTGTCAGCACGTGTATCTTGCTGTAACCAGGCATTACCCACCGGCTGACCCTTTTTATCAATGAGCCAAGTACCGTCACTTTGTCCTGTAACCGTAAGCATGAGTGCCCGTTTAGCCAGCAGCGGAAGCTGAGTGAGTAGTTCGCCAACAATGAAAATAACTTTTTTCCAAGTGAGCGGCATGCGCTGCTCCACACTTCCGCGCTGAGTAGTCTGATAAACATTGCTCACGCTGGCTTTTGCCACCATCCGCCCTTGCACGGTAAGGACTACAGCGTTAAGCTGTGAAAGTCCGCAATCTAAGCTGATGATCAAATCCTGACGCATTTGCATATTCAAGTTCCTCATGATCAATAAAAAAATCAGTTTTTACACATACCGTCCTGCAAATGAACAAACCATGCCCATACAATAACATTAAACACCTGCCCTAAAAGCTTTAATATTAAAAAATCATCTCAATAACAGAAGCAAAAGCCCATAATAGTCATGTTACAATAATACACTTTGTTTATGCATTTCGTTCGCGGTTTTATTCCCACACCCAGCGGGATTATTGGCAAGGTATGAACAAAACGTCATAAAAGTCAGGTTAATCAATGATCATGAATGTCCATTTCACCATCCGCTCACCTCAGGCGGCACCCAGTCTGTACCGCTTAGCGCAAAATACTGTTGGCCAATGGGGTCTCAAGCTCTGCCTTTGTACTGTATTGATTTTCAGCCCACTCAGCGCTTATGTTGCCAAAATTAATGACCATGTCATCCCCTTGTCCGAACTACAGCAATATATCAATGTTCAGAAATTCCTCGTTAAAGAACCTGAACTTGAAAAATTTCTTGAACTTAAAAAGACAACACGCAGCAGATTGCTGAGTGATTATATAGAGCTGAAGCTGCTTTACTTGGCAGCTGACAGCAAAAGCTACACAATCGCTAAAAAGCATAAAACCTTGACCGCACTGTATAAAGAAACGCTGGAGCAACAACTCTCCACTCTCTATGTCAATAGTCAAATTGATCTGCCGCAAACAACCTTAAATGAAGCGGAGTTGAAAAAAGAGTTTGCTAACTTAAAAGGCGCTTCCCCCAAAAGCTTTGCAGAACTCAGTTCCAAAGAAAAAAAAGAGCTTTATCAACTCAGCATCCTTCGTAAACTGCAAAACCAAAAAGAAGCTTATCGCTTCCAGCTTGAAAAAAAATACAAGGTCAAACGCAGCCCTAAAAATAAAACCATAGCAGCAAGCGTCAATAATGTTAAACTCACGCGTAAAGCTGCCGATGAATTGCTCAGCAAGGAAGTCGCCAAATTGGGATTATCCTTAACGGTGCTCAAAAAACGTGATCCCAGCAAATTACAGGAAATTCGCAAAGACGCCATTAATGAACTGATCTTTCAGGAAATGGTAAAATTGGAAATTAAAGCCATTAACTTTGCCCAAAAACCTGTGGTACAACATGCACTTAAATTTTATCGTTATCAACTAGCCATTGAAGAATATGCGCAAACAGAACTTACACAGAATATTAAAATCTCAAGCTCTGAATTGGATGCTGCCTTTGTGGAAATTTCACGCACACGCCCGAATATCCAACAACTCCTGCCCACACAACAGGAAAAATTCTTGCGCTCAGTCATTATTCGCAACAAACTCCCAGAACTGATGCAGGATTTGGTTAATGAAAAGAAAGAAGAAGCTATCATTAAGCGCGACAAAACCGAACTAGCCAAACTGCGCTAGTGCAACAGCTGAGCCACTAACATGAAGTGCCCGCTAAATTTCTGTAAAGTGAAACGTGTCTTTTTTGCGTTTAGCCACGTACATATTTTTATCTGAGTAGCTCAATAAGTTTCTGCGAATTTCCACACGTTCATAACGCCGATTGTAAACTTTATCGCCATTAAAACGCATATAGGCTACACCAACGCTCACAGAAAGCCGCGGCAGTTTATGTTTGCGTTCCGGTAAGACATAAGCTTTATGGCAGGCACGGACAAGCTTGCGTGCCAACTGCTGCATCTGCTTACGCTCAGCGGCTACCACAACAATCACAAATTCATCGCCTGAAAGACGCGCTAGAAAACCCCGATCTTCACTGGCGCGCGTGTGTTCAATGAACCAGTCGTCTTCAAGCGTATCGCGCAAGCGCGTTGCCGCCGTAAATAATGTAAAATCGCCAACGCGATGGCCAAAATTATCGTTTACAGACTTGAAGTTATCCAAATCAATGAAAAAGACCGTAATGTTGGAAGCCTCATCCTGTGCCAATTTGATAGCGTCCATAATCTTATTTTCCATCATGGCACGATTATAAAGCCCCGTTAAAAAATCATAATAGGCTTGGAAGTAAATTTCATTTTGCTTCTCCTTGAGAGTTTTATTTTCAGTACTCAGCTGAACAATTTGCTGCGCTGTGTTATTGACTTCCCGGGCAAACACATACTTGCTAAAGAGTGTGGTAATAATGAACCCGACATAAAATAAGCTAAGCTGAAAAAAATCCTGTGCCATCAAGCTGCTGTCAATAACATTCCATAACCTGTCCTGATGAATAGTTACCAATACTGTCAAAGTAGCGATCAACAACAAGTTGTAAAATACAAAACTAATACTTGGCAAATAAAAAAACAAAAAAACAGGAATAAACGCAAGGTGCTCAATGAATAACTGGATCCCCCCGTATGCAAAAATCTGATGCCAGCTATATGTCAACGCCATGATTAACATCACCGTCAGAAAATGGATTAATATGGTAAAACTTTTATCACGATGTACAAGTTTAAACCTGTACATCGCAACCAAGCTGAAAAACCAAACAACGCTAGTGCCGATCAAAGCGATCTTCACCTTCACTAGCAGCTCAGTATAATAACTCAGTGCACAGATCGTTAAAACAAATAAAAAATAGACTAAGATTAAATTTTTAAAGGACCAGCTTGCGCGCGCAGCTTTGGCATAACGGGTAAGCTCAGCGACTCGCTCAGTATTTGCGATCACTTCTTTCATCATAACACAATATGTAAAAGCCCAGCATTTCATTGCAAAATGCTGATTATTATTATAATAGATAGTAAATAACCTACATGATAACAGTCATTACAGCTAGTCGTGACTGAGGAACCGCTTCCCGTCGCTGCAGATAACAAACATCAACTGACGATGGTCAACAATCACACTAATAATTATAAATTATATAATACACCCACATTAATGCTATTAATGTGTTATGATTCCTTTTTAACACGAACATAACAACACATGTAGAATTATACAATCATTATACAAGGCACAATAAAAAAAATCCAGTCAGCCATTCCTGAGCTAAACAGCTTTATGCCATCCAGCATTTCCGCAGCTCGTATAATTCATCAAGAATAAGGCATATGAAGCTCATCAACCTTATTCCTTATCTGACCATTATCTATATCATCCTAATCTGTTTCAGGTTGGGTGCAGTTTCTGGAAGTCGCTTGCTCCATACTCAGAATATCTGGTATCAAGACTTCTTCACCAGTTCTCAAATCAGCCGCGCGCGCTCCGCTACAACATTCACAGAATTTGACTACCCCTATTATAACCATAAAAACACGCTTGCATACATAACAGCCGCCGGTACAATTTCTCATTTCATCCGCGGCGATCATAAACTTATATTTTCACCCAGTAAAAAGGCCTATCTCAGCTATAACGCAATAGGCAGTAATATCACATTCTATGACTATACAGGACGTAAAAAATGGAGTTTACTGACACCCGGTTATGCCCACCTCTCGCCGCAAGGAAGTATTGTCTTAGTGGTGAGTACAGACAATAGCTCCATCACGCTTTACAATCAGGCGCGTGAGCGCTTACTTCCGAAAACCTACCTAGGGGCCTACATCACCGATTTTCAATTCGCTCCCTATAACGATTCCCTGGTTCTTGGCACCATTGAAGGCACAGCATACCATTATAAATATCTCAGTGCAGAGCTGGAAACTTGGGAAGTGCCAAGCAGTTTATACACCTATATTAAAAGCATTGAAATATCACAAAACGCTCAGTACATTGCCATTCTCAGCGGGTTGCAGCCCGAACGCCTCACACTCTATCAAACGCAGGAACAGACCATCCCCTTACAAACAAGCACGCCAACTCCGCTCAACACGCAGCTGACCTTGTTATGGAGCATTGAAACCCAGCAAGCCTTGCGCAAAAAAAACAGTATGTTCATTGATGAAGCCAATCATCAACTTTTAGAGCTGCGCGGTCAAACGTTATACATTTTAAACCTAAAAACGGGAGCCGTTATGCATACAGAGCAGCTGAGTGCAGCTGCCCAAACGCCTATTGTGTACACACGTTTTGCCAGTCTTCCCGGTTTTTATACCGTTGTGAGCTACCAGAACAATATGACTGTACTTAAACTCTTTAACGCCAACAGTCATATTCTTCACTGGGAACAAATATTTCCAGACAGCATTCCACTCAGCGTTGAGCTCAAAGCTCACAATCAAGCATTAGATCTGCGCTTGACCACACATACCGTTGTTTATTACTATCGCCTTTACCCCAGCCTCTAAATCCTGCCCGTGCAGGATCTTAGACGCTGCTTTTACAAAAGAACCTGAGCCACGGCTACAGAACATGAATAATGCGATGAATATCGCCTACTCTGCTCAAACTTTTCTTTTAAGCATTAAATAGGTATTAAAGACCTGTATATTAGCACGGACAAACAGAGGCGGAATTTTTTCACGCAACCCCGCTTCCAACTCTGCCTATGCCAATGCCTGCAATACCGGCGCTAAACCTTGCAACAATCGGTTTTCTTGCTACAAAACTGCTAAAAAATTGCCTAATATTGCTATATTCGCAAAACGCGGCGAGGGAAGTTGCTTTCGCTCTGCCGCTGTCAACATAATCAGCTGCCCCAAGGGACTCAGTTGTTCCAGCCACCGTTGCCCCTCAGCTGTGTCAATTCCTAAAATGAAATGTGTCTGTCCTTCCGGGATAACAGGTGATGCCCACCTTTTCACCCATGCGAACATGCACAAGCACGCTGCCGCCGCGCTGTGCCATGCCGTGGACCTCAGAACGTTTAACAACAAGAACCTGAGCTACGGCTACAGAACATGAATAATGCGATGAATATCGCCTACTCTGCTCAAACTTTTCTTTTAAGCATTAAATAGGTATTAAAGACCTGTATATTAGCACGGACAAACAGAGGCGGCATTTTTTCACGCAACCCCGCTTCCAACTCTGCATGTACCAATGCCTGCAATACCGACTCTAAGCCTTGCAACAATCGGTTTTCCTGCTGCAATGCTGCTAAAAACTTGCCCAATATTGCCATATTCACAAAACGCGGCGAGGGAAGTTGCTTTCGCTCTGCCGCTGTCAACATAATCAGCTGCCCCAAGGGACTCAGTTGTTCCAGCCACCGTTGCCCCTCAGCTGTGTCAATTCCTAAAATGAAATGTGTCTGTCCTTCCGGGATAACAGGTGATGCCACCTTTTCACCCATGCGAACATGCACAAGCACGCTGCCGCCGCGCTGTGCCATGCCGTGGACCTCAGAACGTTTAACAACAAGCCCTTGCAAAAGGCAACTGCGCAATAATAGCTGCCCGGCTAAAATAACCCCTTGTCCGCCCCTTCCCGCCAAAATCACATTCAAACATACGCTTGGCGAAATTTTTTTTGCTAAAACTTCCAGTTGACAAGCCGCTGAGGCACCGCTCATATTAACGAATCTCCGCTTCATAACGCTGTTTTAAAAGTTGCGCCAACTTCCAAAGCGTGAGCGCATATAAATGACTATTATTGTAGCATTTCAATGCCTGATAATTAGGATAAAGCCGCCAATGTTCCACCTTAGCTGCCAGTTGCACGCGTAAATAATTGCGTTTGCTGCGTTTATTAGGGCTCTGTGGCGACACCTTAAGACGCTTGACAATCGGCTTTCCCCGCTGCCACTTACAAGCAGCATAATAATAACCCACACTTCCCACAATATCAGCAAAATTCGTGAATAAGTTGATCTGCCCATCGTCATCGCCATCACGAGCATAATGAACAGCCGTAGTGGGAATAAACTGAGCCGGTCCCATCGCCCCGCTATAAGAGCCTTTAAGCAATGCGGGATTGTAATCATTTTCCAAACAGAAGAGTAAAAAATGCTCCAGCTCACGAAAATAAAACGATTGGCGCCGCCCATCCTCCGCAACAAAAACGGTCAATGCTTCCAAAATGGAAAAGTTGCCATTACGCTGCCCATAAAAACTCTCCATTCCCAGGGTTGCTACCATAACTTCTATTGGCACACCATAATGTTTCCGTGTTTTACTGAGTATTCGCCGATGTTTCTGCCAGAACGCAACACCTGCGGTAATGCGTTCGCGGGTAAGAAATTGCTGCCGATACCGCTGCCACTCACGCCGTTGCTCCGGTGCGCGATTGGTATAATCACTGAACTGTTTGGCGCGCTGCGGTTCCACTATCATGGTTGCAAACAATGTTACAAGTGTTTGTTTGGATAATTGATGTTCGCGCACCATATAATCCATAAAAATTTTGAGTTGCGGATGGTCGGCATAAGTGGCGGCCTGCGGCATCCCTTCCGCGCTCAGCTTCGCCGCTCCTAGACACAAGCTAACAAAGAACGCAAACATACAGCCACTCAGTGTTGACCACCTGCGTAAACTCACTATGGAAAAGTCACTCACCAATAAAGCCCCTGCCGTTATTTTAGCTCAGTCACTCAGTATATCTAGCCTATCAGTACTGTAGCCGGTCTCGCAAACATCCACAGGGCCGCCCGAAAGCTGCCGCTCCGTTCTTAGTTTGCTCAAGCCTGCGCTTATTATATGATATAATGATAAGCACAAAAGAACGCAAGAAACACAGCATAAAGGACATTGCATGAGGCAAGCCACTCGTCCCTGCCCGCCATGGGAGAAGTTCAGTCGTTATTCCCTTGAGGAGCGATTGCCATATTTCAGCCGAAAGGATAAACAACCTTTTCACGTTTTATACGCACGGCAATTCACACGTGTTTTTCTTGACGAAATTTACATTCTGACAAATAAAATTCGTCTCATTGCCAAGACACAGTACGGCAAAAAATGGCTGAGCGGACTGCTTTCCAATCATCGTGTCATGCTCTACTTTGCGCAACCCTCCACGCGTACGTTTCTTTCCTTCGCCACCGCCTGTGATATCATGGGCATGCGGTTTTACGATGTACGCTCATTGGAAACCTCATCCGAAATGAAAGGCGAAACGTTTGAAGATACTGTCCGCACATTTTCCAGCTACTTTGATTTATTGATTTTACGGCACAATAAAGCGGACTACGCCGAACGTGCAGCTGTGGTGCTGAGTAGAAGTCGGCGTCCCATCCCTGTCATCAGTGCCGGCGCCAGCAAATTGGAACACCCCACACAAGCTTTACTGGATATTTTTACATTGCGTAAGTCCTTTGAAAAGTTAGACGGCTTGGAAGGCAAAACCATCTTATTTGTCGGTGACCTCAGACGTGGGCGAACTGTCCGTTCTTTGGTCGTGCTGCTCACACAATTTAAGGACGTCAAGCTTATTTTCTGTGCGCCCGCTGCCCATAACATCAGCACTGAACTTAAAACATTTCTCACTGCGGCAAAACTCACCTTTACAGAAACCGATGACTTTTCCGGGCAGCTCAGTGCAGCCGATGCCATTTACATGACGCGTTTACAAGATGAATACGATGATCACAAAACGGCTCCCACCACCCTGTCTTACCGCCTCACGCCCGCACTGCTCCCGCGACTGAAGCCTGCCAGTGTGATCATGCACCCATTGCCGCGCCGCGATGAAATTGCTGTGGACATTGATAATGATCCACGCGCCATGTACTGGCGCCAAGTGCGCAACGGCATGTGGACGCGTTGCGCACTGTTAGCAAAACTTTTTGAGCTTGAAGAAAAAATCCTTGCACAGTAAGTAGATGCCTCCTGCTCACGCGCGTTCGCTTGTTTCGTCTCAAAATGCCGCCTCACGCGTACTTGCCGCCTGGGCACTTGGCAGTTCGGGTTGGCGCACACGGCTGAGCGGGTATCGCCGCCGCACAGGATTTCAGCTTGCACAAATAGAAACACAGCTCATTTACCTTGCAGCCGCCACGTTTGCCGCTCATTTCAAGCCGCACCTGCAAACAAACAACAGCGACAGCGACAACTGGCTGCTCATTGCCTACGACAGCCGCGCCAGCAGTCCCGCCATCAGCAAGCTGCTGACAGCCGTTTGTTTGCAAGCGGGATTGCCGCTGCAGAACATTGGTTTAACGGCATTGCCAGAGCTGCTGGCATGCGTCAAACTCAGCCCCACTGTAAAAGGATGGATTTATATCACTGCCTCGCATAATCCCCCACAGGATAATGGTTTCAAACTGGGCGGCAGCAATGGCAGCGTCCTGCCAGCTGCCGCTATTAAAATCCTGCGCACTCAGTTTCAACGGCGCGTGGAAATGGCATGTGCCGACAACTTTAAACGCGTTGCTGGCGAAGTGGCTGCCCTTGCTGCCGACGCTACCGTTAGCAGCCAGTCCGTGCAGCGCACAGCAAAGGCCTGGCAGCGTATCGCCGTACAAAAATATCATGAGCTTGCCGCTCAGCTGCTAAAGCCCGCACCCAATGACACTCAGCGCCAGCATCCCGCTGTCGCCAAGCAGCCAACAAACACCCGTAGCCGCGAGCTGGCAGCAGGTACGCAGGCACTCACACAAGCCATCGGCAAGCTGCCCAAACGCATTCGGCAAACAAAACTGCAGCTGGTGATCAATTATAATGGCTCCGCGCGTGCCGTTTCAGCCGAACGGAAAATTCTCGCGCGCCTAGGCGTGACCGTACAGGCCTTAGGCAGCCAGCCCGGCGTATTTAAAGACATTATTGTTCCTGAAGGACCCGCATTGCGTACCCTCAGCCAAAAGCTTAACCAGCTAACACAAACACAGCGCACTCAGCCGCTCTTTGGCATGCAAGTAGATGCCGATGGCGACCGCGGCAATATTGTCTTCGTTCCCAGGCTGAACACGGCACACCGCACACCGCAAGCCATTGCACTTAGCGCGCAGCTCAGTTTTGCACTCAGCTGTCTTGCGCGGCTAGCATTGCTTAAAAGTTATTTTCCAAACATACAAGCAGCATTCAGCGCAAATGGCGCAACGTCACTGCTTGCCACTGAGCTTGCCATGGCAAGCGGCAGCTGTTATCTGCGCAGTGAAACAGGTGAAGCAAACGTCTTAGCCTGTGCCGCTAAGCTTGAGCAACGCGGATATTACGTAGCTTTGGCAGGCGAAGGCTCCAATGGCGGCAGCATCCTCCCGCCGGCACCCGTGCGCGATCCGCTTGCCATCTGCCTGAATTTGCTCACATTGCTCTTTCTGCCCGGCACCGCCGCAGAGCCGCGAACACCGCTGATCATGGCTTTCAGAATCCTTCAGCTGCTCCATGCCCAGCGCACAAAAAATCGCCTGCGCTCGCACGCAGCCATCCAAGCAGCATTGCTGCAAACCCCGCTGCCAGCAGAAACAGCCCTGCACCGCCTGGCGGCACCCGTAGTGCTGACTTCCCTCATCACCGCACTGAGCGTTTATGCCACGACCAGCGTTGTAGCGCCCCAGGCACTGCTGAAACTCTCTGCGCGCGAAAAACAAAGCTTCAATCGCAGCGATTTTAAACACCATTATGCCGCGGTCTTCACAAAGTATTTCAAGCAGCAGCGAAAATATTTTCAAACTCAGTACGGCATTGCTGATATTAGTTTTGGCATCCACAGCGGCGCCAGCACACGTTATACAACAACCATTGCCGCCAATGTAAAAAGCTCAGACGGCGGATGTTCCATTTACTTAAAAAATACCGCAGCAAAAACAATCGGGTTTTTATGGTACAGAAGTTCGCAAACGGAACCACTTGTACGCAGCTTGGCAGAATTGGCAGTCGCCACCACTCAGCTGCCTGAGCACGATTGGTTTCATCCGCAAAAACTGTCATCAGCCCATCCGTCCTATTATAGCCGGCACGCCTCCCTGTACCGCAAAACACAAACACAGGCACGCGCGTTATTGCAATTGCACCGCCGCCTCCTCAAACAAACCATTACGCTACTGCTGAACAAGGAACAACCGCAGGCAAACCAACCAAATAAATCATCGCCATGACCCTCAACATCATCAGACTCTTCACTCAGCTTGCTCTGCTAAACGGGCAGCTCAGAACCGCAACAGGTATTTTAAGGAGCTTGCTCATCCAATCGGGTTTTTATGGTACAGAAGTTCGCAAACGGAACCACTTGTACGCAGCTTGGCAGAATTGGCAGTCGCCACCACTCAGCTGCCTGAGCACGATTGGTTTCATCCGCAAAAACTGTTATCAGCCCATCCGTCCTATTATAGCCGACACGCCTCCCTGTACCGCAAAACACAAACACAGGCACGCGCGTTATTGCAATTGCACCGCCGCCTTCTCAAACAAACCATTACGCTGCTGCTGAGCAAGGAACAAGCACAGGCAAACCAAATAAACAAATCATCGCCATGACCCTCAACATCATCAGACTCTTCACTCAGCTTGCTCTGCTAAACAGGCAGCGCAGAACCGCAACAGGTATTTTAAGGGAGCTTGCTCATCATTATCCTATTGTTCAAGCTGCCACAGCCAATGTTCGCTGCAGAAAAACAGCTTCCCTTTCCCCAGCGGCCTGAGGCTGCTCTGGGCACCACTAAGCCCATGGACACTCAGCACCCACTGGAGCAACGCTTCACAACCCCCCTCGCTTACACTGAGTGTCAAACACTACGTGCATACCAACACCCACAGCACCGCTTTGGCTCAGCCATTTTAAATTTGAGCTCAGCCCAGGTTATCATATCAATGCCCACGATCCTCTCACCAGCAACCTCATCCCCACCACTGTAGCTCTTAAAAGTTCCGAAAATTCCGAAAATTCCAAAAATTCTAATTGGGCAGTGCTCAACACATATTATTCGCCGCCAAACGAACGCGCGTTAAGGAGCAATGCAACAACAGCCAGCAGCCCGCACAGCCACGCGTGTACGCATTTATGAAAACGGCGGACATGAAATTGTGTTATTCACACGTTACCGCGGCACCATTAAAACTGCAACATTAACACTTCCTTATCAGTTCAGCTATCAAGTTTGTTCAAGATACGTACTGTTATCCGCCACGAGTACTCAGCTACAGCGCAAGCGTTCCAACTGAAGCTGCCAGCACGCCAAACAACAGTCCACCGCCGCGCCTCTTGGCGCTTTACAATAGCCTCAGTAAACAAACCACCAGCCAGGAAGCTATTCAGTCCGCCTGGCCCGAAAAGCAAAAGGCTGCTTGTTCAGCCAAGTCGCAACACGCAGCGCTTAACCTCACTGCTGATCAATATAAGCTTAGCGCTGCTTGGCGGCATTATACTTAATTTCATGCCCTGTGTACTGCCAGTTGTGTACTTGAAGCTCTTTGCACTGCTGCAAAACAGGCAGCACTGCCGGCACTAAGCGCCAGTTCAGGAGGAACCTTGCAAAGTTTTGCGTTGGGCATACACGCTGTATTTGCCCTCCTGGCACTGGCAGCCAGCTTACTGCAGTTGGCGGGCAATATTATTGGCTGGGGGTTTCAGTTTCAAAACCCCTTGTACGTTTTTGCCCTGCTTTCGCTTACCTGGTACATGGGACTTTATCTGGCAGGCGCTTATCATCTGCCCACGCTGAGTCTGAGTTCCACCACCGCTCCCCCCACATCGGCACCTTCCGTTCAGCGCGAACATTTCATACTTGGCAGCGTAACAGCACTTCTTGCCACTCCGTGTACAGCACCGCTTTTAGCCCCCGCCATCGGCTACTTCTTTTCACGAACCTGGTGGGAGCTGAGCCTTGGCATTAACCTTGTCGGGGCTGGGATTGGCATTGCCGTACTGGGTGCTGGGCATGTCTGCACGCGCGCCGGCTATCCTCAGCCCGCCTGCTGCCGCGCCCCGGTGCATGGATGCATACCCTTAAACAGCTGTTTGCATTTTCATTCATGCTCATCAGCCTCTGGATGCTGAGCATTTTATACGACCTCAGCGGCTTCACATCGGTCCTTATAGCGCTGAGTGCCAGCTGGGGCGGTGCTTTCATTCTTACACTCACCCACCGTGAAACACTCAAACAATCCCGTACCCTCAGGTGGGTGGGACTCCTATTGTTATTCAGTTGTTTAGCGGGCAGTGCTTATGCCTTGCTGCGTCCTGCCATAAACAACAGTGGCAGCAGCGCAGCCACTGTTGCCCGCTGAGAGCTCCTTTTATCCCAGCATTCCCTTGACTGAGCTCACCCTGCGCGCTGCGCGCCAGACAGGACAACCTGTTTATGTCCACATCACCGCCAGCTGGTGCCTCAGCTGCAAAGTCAACGAACGACTGGTGCTTGCCAGCGCTGCCGTTAAGCAGGCTTTTTACGACCACCAGGTAAGTTACTTAGTAGGCGACTGGACAGCTCCCCAATCCGTTCATTGTTGCCTATCTGCACTCGAACGGACGCGCCGGGCTCCCGTTCGATGCTGTTTATCATGCAAACGGCAGCGTCACCGTGTTAAGCGAGCTGCTCACGCAAACAGCTGTTTTAAAAGCCCTGCAGTTGCCTTAAAAACCTTGCTCCATGCCTGCTCCAGCTTCTCCTCAGTTGCAATCGCACCCCATTAATTACATTCTCATCGGTATGGCCGGTGTCGGCAAAAGCACACTGGGCAAACAGTTAGCGCGAAAAATTGGTTATGCGTTTTGTTGATACCGATCGCCTCATTGAGGCTGCCCATGCCCAACCGCTTCAGAAAATCTTAGACAAATTTAAAGCGGTTAACATTGAAAATTTCATCCATGAAGAACGCCGCGTCTTCACAAAAGCGCCGCGTTATCGTCAAACGGTTATTGCTACTGGCGGCTCATTTTGTTATTCGCCCAAATTATTAACCCTAAATCCAGGGTTGGTGGTACATCTTGAGCTCAGTTGGAAGCTGCTCTCAGCGCGCCTTGGCAATTTTGACGGCAGAGGTTTTGTCCTTTTGGAAAAAGATTTGCTCACAGAATATACCAAACGCATTCCACGCTA